>JAITLL010000030.1 GCA_031277915.1 Acinetobacter sp. | reverse complement strand
ACACCTGTTTGTACTTCATCAAAAATAAGTAAGGCACCAAACTCATCACATAGTGCGCGCAAACCTTTTAAAAATTCGATGTCAGCAGGAATAACGCCGCCTTCACCTTGTATTGGCTCTACAATCACGGCGCATGTTTGCTCATTAATCACTGCTTTTGCAGCTTCTAAATCGTTAAAAGCAACATGATTAATTCCATTTGGAAGTGGTGCAAAGTCTTGTGAGTATTTTGGCTGACCACCTGCCGAAACAGTAAATAATGTACGGCCGTGAAAAGCATTATTAAATGCCACAATGCCACTTTTACCAGCAACACCGCTATCTAAGCCAACTTTACGAGCCAGCTTTAATGCGGCTTCATTGGCTTCCGCACCTGAGTTACAGAAGAATACTTTGTCTGCAAATGTATGTTCGGTGAGTTGTTTAGCAAGACGTAGTACAGGTTCATTGGTATAACCATTGCCTACGTGCCAAAGTTTTGTTGCTTGTTCTGTTAAAGCATTGACTGCCACTGGATGCGCATGACCTAATGCGTTTACTGCAATCCCGCCTGCAAAATCGATATATTCTTTATTTTCTTGATCCCAGATACGTGAACCTTCACCACGTACAGGAATGAAATTTGCCGGTGCAAAAACTGGAACCATCCAGTCATTAAAATTGCTTCGAGTTACAGAAATTGGCTGTTCCATGCTTACCTCAGTATCTATTTAATTTATTTAATCTGTCTTACTGTCTTTTATTTAATTTATTTAGAAAAGGGACTGAGAAAATAACGCTATAACATCCTTTATATTTACTCAGCCCACTTTTACTAAAAGGTCATTTCCTCAGATTAGCCTGGGAAAATACCGCGTTCTTTACGAGCTTTTAAGATACGCTCACATGCCAAGATGTAAGCTGCTGTACGTAAAGTACAAGCATTGCTGTTTGCTGTATTCCAAACGTCATCCATAGCTTGAACCATCAACTTGTCTAAACGCTCGTTGATTTCTTCTTCGGTCCAGAAGTAGCTCGCCATGTCTTGAACCCATTCGAAGTAACTTACAGTTACACCGCCGGCGTTACATACCACGTCAGGAACCACAACAATGCCACGCTCAACTAAAATATCTTCAGCTTTAGGATAAGTCGGGCCGTTCGCACCTTCTAAAATCAACTTAGCTTTAATTTTTTCAGCACGTTCAACTGTGATTTGACCTTCCAATGCAGCAGGAACAATAATGTCAACTTCTGCTGTCCAGAAATCTTCATCAGCAATTGCTTGCGCGCCAGCAAAGCCACCAACACCACCTTGATTTGCATTTACGTGATCACGTAACGCTTCAAGATCAATACCATCAGCATTAAAAATAGTACCTGTATGGTCTTGAACGTGTGTAACTTTCGCTTTTGATTCAACAAACAAGAAAGCAGCTTCACTACCTACGTTACCAAAACCTTGAACAGCGATTTTCGCGCCTTCAATTGGTAAACTGATTTTTGCAGCTACTTCGCGACCTGTAACGAATACACCGCGACCAGTCGCTTTAACACGACCTAAAGAACCACCTAAGTGAACTGGCTTACCAGTTACAACACCAGTTACTGTATAACCTTGGCTTGTAGAATAAGTATCCATCATCCAACCCATGATATTGGCATTTGTACCAACGTCTGGAGCTGGGATATCTTTTTGAGGCCCGATAATGTGACCGATTTCAGTCGTATAACGGCGAGTTAAACGTTCTAATTCACGATTTGAAAGTTTACGTGGGTCAACACGGATACCACCTTTTGCACCGCCAAATGGCAAGTTCAAAACAGCAGTTTTAATTGTCATCCATGCAGACAACGCCATAACTTCATTTAAATCAACGTTTGGATGGTAACGTACACCACCTTTACCAGGACCACGAGACAAGTTATGTTGTACGCGGTAGCCTTCAAAGTGCTGAATAGAACCGTCATCCATTACAATTGGCACGTCAACAATAAGCGCACGCTTTGGACGTTTTAAAGTGTCGATAAACTCAGCTAAGTGGTCTAAGTACGGAGCAACACGGTCAATTTGTGCCAAGTAAGTTTGCCATGCATCGCTGTGTTCGTTTACGTATGAAAGATCTGACATCTTTTTTCCTATCTACCTATACAGACTCAGATGTGATAAATCCGCAGTCTTTATTATTCAGCAACCAAAACCTTGTCATAACAATGTCTTGATTTATTTATAAAATCCTCAGCTCTTCTAAAGCTTCAGACCCTTTAAATTCCATCTTGTGATATCAAAAGTACGATTTACTTTTATATATCGATATCTTTTACAATCTTTCTTTTGTCTCATCTACTGTTTATAAAAAACGTCTTTATAAAAGCAAAAGCTCCACCGCAACCAACTCAAACAAGCCGATTGGAAATAAGCACAAAAGAGGTGATATAACCGTTTGGGAGTTAAAAAGAACTAGGGTTCATAAAACGAAAACCATGAGTCCATAAAATTATTTTTGACTAATCGATAGATCCCTCCATTAGTCTTTTTAAATAAAAATTGTTCAGTAATACTGCAAGTTTTACATCGCCACTCGAGCAGGTTCATCACACTCTAATATAGACATAAAATCTTTAAGTAAATATAGCACAGAGCAAGGTAATTTAGAACATTTTAAAATAAACAAGCAGAGAAAAAATAATCAATTCCTCCTCTTTTTTATAATAAAAAAGTAACTAAACCTAAAAAAACCTTGAGCCATAATAATTTTATTTTATGGAAATTAAAAAAATATTAAAAATAAAAATGATCAAAAAATTACCATTCAATAACAACAACTTAATTAACAAAAAATTTCAAAAAACACTCAAAAATTGCAAAAAATTTCATAATATTTATTTATTCAATCTAATTAAAAATAAAAAAATAGAAATATAAAAATATTCTTTTAATTAAATAATCATGATAAACATAGACTTATTTAAAAACTTATAATAATTAGCTATTAATAACAATCCGACAGAAGGTTAATTTGTGAGTCAATATTTGATTTTATTATTAAAACAAAAAAAACATTTTTAAAAAAAATATATAACAAGCCTCTTTTTAGCTTAATTTTTAGCCACAAAAAAGACCCCGTTAGGGGCCTTCTATCAATAAAATATACTGTTTAATTTTGAGCCAATTCTTTCTTACGATAAAAAATAAAATAGCTGGCATAACACAGTAAGATAAAAATTATGCAACAGATAAAACCGATTTGCATAGATGGATCAAACACCATACTGACACAGGTAACAATACAGAATAGCCCACCCACAATTGGAGTAAGCGGAAAAAGTGGCGCAGCGAAACGTAAATCCTTTGCTGTTTTACCCGCTTTATACCATTGTCTACGGAAGTTAAATTGTGAAACACAAATTGCGATCCAAACCACAACCATTGTAAAGGCAGCGACACCTAGCAAATTTTTGAAAATTGTTTCTGGTGCAAACTGTTCTGAAAGTAACCCAGGAATAGCACCAAACATCGTCACAATAATGGCAACGATAGGTGTCCCTGAAGGTGTAAGTTTAGCAAAAATTTTAGGTAATTGATTTTTTGCTGAAAGCGACCACATCATACGCGATGCAGCAAACAAACCAGAGTTAGCAGCCGAAAGTAGAGCCGTAATAATGACAAAACGGATGATGTCTTCTGCATACGGAATACCAATATAATTAAATACCGTCACAAATGGACTACTGCTTACATCATTTGCATTGAGACCTGCAAGGTGAAAAGGAAGCAATGAGCAAATAACAACAATTGTACCGACAAAGAATATAAGTAAACGCCAAATTGCAGCATTAATTGCTTTAGGAACGGTCTTCGCTGGCTCCTCAGCCTCACCTGCCGCCACACCAATCAGCTCAGTGCCTGAGAAAGCAAAGTTTACAATCAGCATGGTTGTAAAAATTGGAAATAATCCGTGAGGAAACCAGCCTTGTGCTGTTAAATTAGTAAATAATGGTGCTGTTTCATGACCGTGATAAGGGATAAAGCCAAAAATTGCCAATAAACCCAAAGCAATAAAAACAATAATTGTTATAACTTTAATAAGAGCAAGCCAGAACTCAGATTCAGCAAATAGACGTGTTGAACTAATATTAAGGAAAAAAATAAGACCACCAAAAAATAATGTCCACGCCCACACAGAAGTCGTTGGAAACCATTCTTTAACTAGTAAAGCTGCAGCAGTAAATTCAGTCCCTAAAGTAGCAGTCCAAGTTAGCCAATATAACCAGGTAATCATATAACCTGTGCCAGGACCAATATAACGTCGTGCGTATTCACCAAAAGAACCTGACTCAGGTACGTGAACAGCGAGCTCACCCAAGCACAACATAACAGTATAGGCAATCAAGCCGCCCAAAAAATAAGAGATAATTGCGCCAATTGGGCCTGCTTGAGAAATTACATCACCAGACCCTAAAAAAAGACCTGTACCTATGGCACCGCCAAGGGAGATCATCACCAAATGCCGAGTACTCATTGCTCGTTTCAAAGGTGCAGAACTTCCATGTTGCGATGCATCATTATTCCGATAATTTAATGATTGCATATAAAAAACTGTAACGACAATTTAGTAAAAAATCATTTTAGGAGAAAAAAATAAATATGCAATTATCTTTGAATAGCGAAGCTATTTTAAGCACTCTGCCGCACAACAAATTAAATAACAATAAAAAACAGCAGGTTGAAAAACATTAAAGTTACCTTTGTATTTTAATTAACCTCTTATCATTTTTTTAATTTATATAAAATAAAAAACCATTATTTTTGAAATATAATATTTTTTCACTAAATTTCTCATGCCTAATTTTAACCCTATCTTTATTTAAAAAGTAATCACACCATTTATTTCAATAATGACTTTTAATTTTATATACAAATAAATTAATGAAAAAATATTTTTTAAGCAAAAAATAAAGCCCAAATCTAAAGATTTGAGCTTTATTTAAACAGCTAAGCGACTTAGTAGCTAATCAATGTAAATTGTTGAGATGGCTGAACTGAACCTTCGACATAATTACAAACGCCTTGTTCATCACAATCTAGGTTTAACTGTTTGTAGCTCAATGCAAAAAAATCAGAATATTGTTTAATGATGAATGGACTCATATCTGAACTTAACGCGTCACCCTGTTTAAATAATTTAATAATTTTTCGGTCATTCATACCTAACAAATAAATTTCATTATTTAATTCAATGTGTACAACTCCGGTCTGCTCTGCCACGATCGGAATCAGATAAGATGTATTTGCCAGCAAAACATCTACAGCATAGCTTTCAAGCTTTAAATTAATTAAATTGAATACCAAGACTGATCTAGCATGAGTCTGCAAACCTTTTCCATAAGTTGCAACCTGCTGGATGTACTGAATTTTAATTCCAAGCTTTTGGAAGTCTTGCTCAATCGCCTGCTTTGTTTTTATAAGACTACGTGTAATGGCTTGCTTGAGTGGGTTATCTAAATAACGTTCATCTAATTGAAAATCATTTTGACGTAAAATTTTCAATAACATGCTGTCATGGTAAGTCAGGACATTCGCAAGAACATTACGGTAATAGAATTTACTTTGTTTTTTAATTTTACGAACATGTTGATAGAAATACGTTTCATCAAATTCATGTTCAATAAAATCATGTAAAAGACTTGAGCTTGCCAATACAGATAAAGCCTCATGTCCCGTAAATGGTAAATGAACTGTATGTAAACTTGGCAATATTTCTTTTATTTTTAAGTAATGTTCGCGATCGACCGAAAAGTAAGGATCATAAACAATAATATATTCACGCTTTGCATCTACATCTTGCGACTGAATCTGCATGTCTTGATTAGCAACGGCATCAAAAAATTCAGCGTAGCGGCGATCTTCAACTTGTTCAGGGTCAATTGAATATTGAGGTACAAAAGCAATGATTCGATTCATATTTAGTAGGTTCGAATATTTGATTGCTGCATAGCCGCCCATTGAGCCGCCATAACCTACAATATTTTTAAAACGCTGAATAACAGGCAAAATAGCTTTAGCCATTTCAACCATACTGGCTTTTGGGAACCACGATTTTTGTTTTGGCATAATCCCAATAACATTGTATTGGTACTTTATTAGAGACTTTTCAGCATTGATAGATAAGCCACTCGCTCGGGTAATCAAATCGCCAAAAGAGAGAACTAATGTATTAGAATCGCCTTGTAAAAAAATGGCTCTAATGTGTTCGTCTTCAAAAATAATTTGCTTATCCATGCTCACACCGAAAGAAAATTTACTCCCACATACATCCTCAAAAATGAAACAAAATAGGTGTTTTGCCAATTTATGATTGCGGAGTATCTTATTTTATAGATGCCAGTCAGATTAAAAAGCGCAAAATATGACACAATCCTTACATCCTGCCGCTCAAAAAGGCTTCAGCTCTGCCGCTGAGCTTTACCAGCAAGTTAGACCCAATTATCCTGTAGAAATAGTGAGTTGGCTACAAGATCGACTCCAAATACATGAAAATTCTACTGTTATCGATCTTGGTTCAGGCACTGGCAAATTCTTATCCTACCTAAAACAGACACATGCCAATATTATTGCAGTAGAGCCAATTGGCGAGATGTTACAACAGCTTCAGCAAGCCTACCCCGATATCAAAACTTTACAAGCATTTAGTCACTCTATTCCAGTAGCTAATCAACTGATTGATGCCGTGATTTGTGCTCAATCTTTTCATTGGTTTGACAACCTAGAAACATTGAACGAAATCCACCGCGTATTAAAACCTCAAGGGCATTTGGGACTCGTCTGGAACCAGCGTGACAAACATACAAACTGGGTGAAGGCTTTAGCAGATTTTTTATTACCGCTCGAAGGTGATACGCCTCGTTACCATAGTGAAAAGTGGAAAAATGTTTTTGAAGAGCAAAATTTATTTATTTTTGACAGCTTAGAAACTTTTTCGCAATCCCAGCATGGTACTGTCGAACAAGTCGTGAGTAAGAGATTACTTTCAACAAGTTTTATTGCAGCAATGACTGAAAAAGATCAATTACAGCTTAAAGCTCAGTTTGAAAAAATTGTTTATGATTTTACAGGGTTAGGTCCACAAGATCAGATTGATTTTCCTTATGTCACATATGCATACCACTTTCAGAAAAGTACATCTTCAAATCATAGAGAATAGGTTCGGTTGAAAGCTATGTTAAAAAAAACACCTCATATCATCTTAATGTCTTTGCTCAGCTCTAGCCTATTATTGACTGCTTGTAAAAAAGCAGATGAGCCTGTAAAGACCGAACAACATCATACAAATTCATCTACCGATCAGGTCATGGAAAAACTCAATGAAAGGCCTGTCAAAAAGTTTACAACTACTGCTGACGATGCACATGATATTACTCTGCTAGAGGACTATGACCGTCGCTTTACCGAGATGAGCGATGAGATGGAAACCGAGTTAGCAAAAATGCATGAGGCTGGTACGCTCACCACAGATTTTGAACAAAAACGTACACTTGATAATGTTCGTTCAGCATTGACCATGTTAAAAGACCTAGACTTAAAAACTGAACAAGGTCGCTATATTCAGGGTTTACTCTATCAATATTGGGAAAACCAAGAAAAACATTTTAGTGATAAACAGGCCAATAAAGATGAACAGATCAATCAACTTGCTGACTACTTACAAGCACAGAACCAGTTGAAATACTGGAAGGCCTCACAGCAGCATTAATTTTATAACGTGTAATAAAAAGCCTTCTGATCAAGAAGGCTTTTTAATTTAAATATTCTGTTTTTCTACCCAATGAATCGATTGAACACGAAATAATTCACAAGCACCATCACCAGTATCACCTGGAGTTAAAGATGATCGCCAAACTAAATTTTTATCTTTAATCTCGACGAGTTCACCTTTGAGATAAACCAGATCACCGCGTTTAACTTGTTTGATTTGCTGAGCAATCTGAGGGCTCGCAGGAATGATGTGCATATTCGATACCATCTGCATTGCCTGATCTGCGGGTACTGGCACTTTGCTCATTTTCCAATTCAAATAACGGTCATATTGTTTAACTGCAATGGTACGAGCAATATCTGGTTGGGCAAATAGCCCCCAACTTACTGCATAATCAATCGGTGAAAATTTAGCTTGTTCATCATTCTTATAAATTTTTGAACCTAAAATTCTAAAATTGCCTTGAAATGGCTGTAATACAGAAATCGACTGATCTTTTTCAATCGGTAACAAACCATTTGCAATATTATACTCACCAGAAGTAGATGCCGTTGAAGCAAAAGCTGAGCTGATACATAAAGAGGCCAATAAGCCTATCATTACATGTTGTTTTTTCATCGCTTTATACCTCAAATATGGCTAGATCAAATGCACTAGATCTCTAGTTTATGGTAGCTCTAAGCGATGAAAAAAATATCGGAATTTAGTAACAATACAGATCAATTTCGTCTATTTTTGTACTTAATTACATAGATTACAAATCTTCAAAATCTATTCTTAACGTTTCAAAGCGAACCTTCCCTTCTTTTATTGCTTGAGCAATTGCCTGCTGCCCTTTTGTTAGACGAGCACCACCGCTTTTTACATCAAGCAAAATAATCTGAATATCCTCGGCAGCTCCATCACCATCTCTAAAATCGGTATAGCCATCAAAAATAACGTAATCAACTGGATCGCCCAGAAACTTAGCATCACTCGGTAAATATTGAAACTCAGGTAAAATCGGAGCGAATTGTTCTGCCATTTTACCTTTTAATACGGCACGGCTTGTATTGACACTTCGCTTCTGTGCTTGTGCAAGGGCTTGTTGATGCTCAAGCTCCAACTCAGCAATATATTGTTCATATTCAGCCTTGATTCGGCCATTACGGGTATTTGATAAAATGAGTGTAGTGATAATAATACCAATACCAGCACCTATAAGCATGGCCAGCCATACGGACATAAATTTTCCTTAACAAATACAAATCACAGCGATAGATGAGTAATCATATCTAAAATTACGAAGCAGCTTAAACTTTTGTCAAAGGTGGTCATCTACTTCACCTAAAAAGATGCTAAGGTATAAGTAGAACAAGTGTGCTGCTGAATATAACTGAATTTATGAAAACGATACTTATTGCAAATCAAAAAGGCGGATGCGGAAAAACCATGACAGCCATTACGTTGGCAACAGCTTTGGCACAAAAAGGATATAAAGTAGCATTGGCCGACTCTGATAACCAAAAATCTTCTCTACAATGGTTAAAGCAACGTCCAGAAAGTGTAGCTGCGATTCAAAGCCTCGACTGGCGTCATGAAAAATCGATTGGCGACGCACCTAAAAATTTAGATTATTTAATTATTGATGCACCAGGTGCTCTTTCAGGCGATCATGCTGAACAATTAGTCAGCGAAGCTCATGCCATTATTACACCACTTCAGCCTTCATTTTTTGATATCGATAGTACACGTCGTTTTCTCAAGCATTTGCAAGACATTAAGCGTATTCGTAAAGGTAAAGTACAAATTTTACTGCTTGCAAATCGCGTTAAACCGAACAGCGCTAGCTCAAAAGATATTCAGCAATTCTTTGAAAAAATCGAACATGAACCCATTGCATGGATTGCAGAGCGTAGTGCTTATGGCAGTTTAGCAATGCAGGGCTTAAGTGTATTTGATAAACCACAAAAGAACTTTGTTGCAATTCAAACTCAGTGGCAGCCACTTTTAAATAAACTGATTGAAGATAAATCTGAGTGGTTCTAAAAATAACTTTTTTATTTTTGTTGAGCAGGAATGTGTACATTCACATTTCTGCCTAAAATTTGCCTCAAGTCATTTTTCAGTTAATATGGCCTCATTCTATTTAAAAAATTAGAGAATTTTTGTTAGTGCATCAATACGCTCCTACTTTACAGCGCGTTTTATTATTTGGACTGTTTTTTATCCTGATATTTTTAGGGTTTAACATTCTAAAGTACTTTATTGTACCTGTAGTTTGGGCTGCCATTATTGCCTACATGACTTGGCCTATTTATTTAAGAATCCAGCGTTTTTTTGGCGAACACCGTAATAATTTAAATGCCACAGTCATGATTAGCCTAGTCATCTTAGTGGTTGGTGTTCCACTTATATGTGCTATTTTTATTTTGCAACATGAAGGCCGCAACCTCTATCTTGATTTACAGCGTCAGGTCTTTTCTGGTCATTTAAGCGTTCCTGATTTTATTACAAATCTTCCTTTTATTGGCAAAGAAATAACTCGAACACTCAATGATATAAACACTGATCCCAATAGTACAATTCAGAGTATTGCCGCTTGGTTTCAAAGCAATTTAAGTTATGGACGTGTGTTACTCAATGAAATTAGTAAAAATATAGTCAAACTTGGGTTTGCAATTTTAACTCTTTTCTTCTTTTATCGTGACGGCCACACCATCTTGACTCAAGTGAGTAAAGCTTTAGAGATGGTAATCGGCCTACGTATTCATCATTATCTTGATACGATTTCAGAAACTACACGTGCGGTTGTCTATGGCGTTGGTTTAACGGCAATTGCTCAAGCAGTACTTGCTGGATTAAGTTATTTCGTAGCGGGTGTACCCAATCCAATGGTACTCACGATTGCGACATTCTTATTAGCACTCATTCCTTTTGGTACACCTGTTTCCTACTTAGGCGTTGGTCTATGGTTGTTCTCTCAGGGACAAACTATGGAAGCTATTGGAGTCATTACATGGGGTGTTCTGATTGTAAGTAGTTCAGACAATGTGATTCGCCCTCTTGTAATCTCTGGTGCCACTCAAATTCCGTTTTTACTCATTATGTTCGGCGTACTCGGTGGTATTGCGAGTTTTGGTTTAGTGGGTTTATTTATCGGGCCAGTTATTTTAGCCGTTTTATTAGCGATTTGGCGTGAATGGCTCCATGAAACAATTGATCCGGAACCAATGCCAAAAACAACCATGATTTATGATTCGGATGATGATTTATCTTCACCTCAAAACTAAGCCAATGATTTAAAAATGTTTCAGGATACAAAGTGACTATTTAAATTAACTTGTAGGGCTAACGTACCTTTGTTTGAATGAGAAAATCAGATTTATATTTATAAGGACATCCAATAATGCCATTATTAAATAAAATGAGTGCAGTATGTGCACTGACAGCTTTGTTAACAGTCGGTTGTAGCACGGTAAGCAAAACAGTTTCTGATACCACTCATGCATTAACTACAATACATACCAAAAAAGTAGTCGATGTAAATGAAGTAACAGCCAATGGTATTGGTAAAAAAGTTGGTACGATTAGCTTTCAAGACAGTGATCAAGGCTTAATCATTACCCCTGCTTTAGCGGATTTACCAAGCGGTACGCGTGGTTTCCATATTCATGAAAATGCATCGTGTGCTCCTGCTGTTAAAGATGGAAAACCAGGTGCTGCTTTAGCTGCTGGTAGTCACTATAACCCTAACCAAGCGCCACACCATGGTACGCCAACTACAGGACACTTGGGTGACTTACCGGCATTGGTTGTTGATAATAATGGTGTAGCTACAACTGCTGTCATCGCACCACGTCTAAAACTTGCTGATATAACAGGTCATGCCATCATGATCCATGCTGGTGGTGATAATTATTCAGATTCTCCTCAGCCACTAGGTGGTGGCGGAGCACGAATTGCCTGCGGCGTAATTCAATAACTTGTTATTTTTAAATTGTGGGTATCTAAAAAGATATCCACAATTTAGCTATTTTATTGAACGTTTTAATTCATTTAATCATTATAAAATCTTAAAAAAATTAACTGACTTTCTTAGATAAAACGCATAATATTTTTCACGTAATAAAAATTTAAATATCCATTTGTCACGTACCCTCTTTTAGAACAAAGCCGTGAATTATCTAATCCAAACATTTAATCGTTTTAAATCGAATTCAATTTTAATTTACTGTCTGCAAATTTTAATTGTACTCACAGGCACAACCTTAGGCTTACGTTGCTTAGGTCATAATGAGCTTATTGTCCCTGTGACTTTAGGCGCGATTGCCGCCGCACTCACCGATTTTGATGATCGCTTAAGTCTTCGTTTACGCAACTTGCTGTATGTCTGTCTACTCTTTTTTACTGTCAGCACTATTCTTGGTTTTTTAGCGCCTTATAAAATTTTATTTATTTTATATCTATCAATTTCAAGTGCTGGTTTTATTTTACTAGGTGCCTTAGGTCAACGCTACGCTACTATTTCTTTTGGTACGATTTTACTTTCGATCTACAGCATGTTTGGTTTAGGAGAATATGCTCATTGGTACCAACAACCGATCTATTTTGTATATGGTGCACTATGGTATGGCTTAACTTCTATTTTATTTTTTCTTTTAAAACCCACACTTCCTTTACAAGATAAACTTTCACAAATTTTTGAAGAAATCTCGGCTTTACTTCAAGCTAAAGCGCGTTTGTTCGATCCCGATAATAAAGAAAATGTAGAACAGCTTTTATTTGAGTTATCGCTACAAAATACACAAGTTGCACAAAGCCTTAATCAGATCCGTAGTTCCCTACTGACCCGACTTAAAGCCTCACGCGTCAGTAATAAAAGTATTTACTGGTTAAACCTGTACTTTTTTGCCCGCGATATACATGAACAGGCCACCTCTAATTATTTACACTATGAACATATTCAACAAAATTTTAGCCGTAGTGATCTCATTTTTCGTTTTCAAAAAAATCTGCGTTTACAGGCCCAAGCTTGCCATGATTTAGCCCAATGTATTTTGCATAACCAGCAGTATCAGTCTTCCGAGCAAGGACAGCTTGTCTTAAACCATTTGGAAAGTTCTTTAAAAGACTGGATACAGCTGCATCCACAAAATTTTGAAGTTAAAAACTTAAAGCTGATTTTTAATAATTTAAAAAGTATGCATGAACAGTTTGAACAACTTCAATATGCTCAACCATTTAATGAAATGTTAAACCGGACTAAACAAGAACATCTCAATTTACTTGATGACGATATTCAAGGAGTTTCAGACCTTGTTTTAAAAATTCGCCAGCAACTGACCCCACAATCTGCCCTGTTTAGACATGCAATACGAATTGCCGTTGTGTTTGCAGCAGGTTACGTCATTTCACTGCTACCTTTTGCCCAACACGGTTACTGGATTTTGCTCACCAGTTTATTTGTTTGCCAAATTACTTACTTTGCAACTAAAAGTCGTTTAAAACTCAGAACTATTGGGACTTTACTTGGCGTTTTATTGGGTATTCCCATTCTATATTTTGTTCCAAGCATTGACGGCCAACTCATTCTTACCATTATTTGTGGTGTTAGTTTTTTCTACTTACGCCAGAAGAAATATGCGCTGGCAACAGTCATGGCAACCTTAATGGTATTGCTTATTTTCAATTTAAAAGGTGCTGGCTACAGCATCATTCTACCCCGCCTCATCGACACTTTATTAGGCTGCTTCATTGCATGGCTTGCCGTTAACTTTATATGGCCAGACTGGAACTTTCGAAATATTCCAAACAATATTAAAAAGAGTAGCCAAGCTACCTTAGATTACTTCAATGTGATTGTTGAACAATACCAGCATGGTAAAAATCAGGACATTGAATATCGTAGAATTCGCCGCGCTGCACATAACGCACAAATTGAACTGTCGAATATGATTTCGAGCTTAAGTGCTGAACCCAACCCAAAACCAGAGCTGATTCATTACGCCTTTCGTTATCTAGTTTATAGTCATAGCCAGTTGAGTTATGTCGCAGCATTAGGCAGCCAAAGACAAAAAATTGATGATCAACAGGTATTACAGCTCCTACTAGATTGTCAGCACATTCTTAATCAAAATTTGTTTGAACAAGCTCCCGTTGACTTTAATTTTCTTGAGCAAACTTTAAAACAAATTCAAAGCTTAACAACTCATGAGCAGCTCGTGGAAAATTATTCCCTCGTCTTAAAACAAATGAGTTTATTATTAGAAACCTTGCCTGAATTACTCACCCTTAAAGGCAAACTTTTAGAACAAGAGATTAAGTAGAATAAAAAAATACCGGAATATAAATTCCGGTATTTTTTAATGTAAGTCTTGAGCAACTCTTTCCTGCATTTCCCGTTTTAAAGATAAACGTGGTTGAATAAACCACAGCGCAATAAAAGCAAAAGCAGATAAAACGAAAGCCCATAAATGAAATTGAGTATAGAGATAACGCACCAACTCAATCATTACAAAAAAGCTGGTCATCAATAACATTGAAACAGCCGCAGCCACAGTTCCTTTTGACACTTCAGATGACATGAGTGCAAAGCGATACAAGACTGAGAAACTAATTCCTTCACCAAAGCAAATGAGTGTCATACCCGTGAGTAAACAAGGAATTAAGTAGGTTTGCCAGACAACGCCTAATATTAAAATAAGTGTCCCCGTGAGCATAATTGGTAAACCAATTAAGACTGTTTTACCTAAAGCCAAACGGTCAATAATTTTAATTAAAACAATGTTACCTACAATCAAACCTAGAAATACCGGAAACTGTGCTAAACCATATTGCACACTCGTTAGCTTGAGTTCATCGACCAGAATAATTGGCGATAATGCAATCCAGAGCATAAGTGGCATACCAACAAGAGGTAGAGCCAACGTTAAACCAAGGAATTGCCGATTGCTAAACACCTTTTTAAAGTCATCAAAAAGATAGCTAAAAGGCTGTTTGGTTACACTTACCTTCTGATTAGGCATTTGTTTCTTTAAACCACCCCAACTCAGCAGTGCAAGTAAAGCAATTGCCACAAAGCCCCAATGCCAAGACACATAATCAATTAAGAAAGCGCCAAGTACAGGCCCTAGCAACGGCGCAAGCAATGAAATATTTGCCATAAGCGCCATGACCTTAATAGCATCACGCTCAGCAAAACTTTCTTGAATTGCTGCATATCCCACTGCTGAAATTACGCTTAAACCAATACCTTGTAAAAATCGTAATGTTAGAAAGTGTTCAATATTTCGCGTTAATAAAATTAAAAAACAGCATAAGGCAAAAAATAAGACACCAGCCAAAAGTACTTTTTTACGGCCTAATCGATCTGATAAAGGCCCAAGTAACCATGCAACAGATGCACCACCTAATAAATAAAATGACATTGAAGACGGTGCCCAAGTTGCACTTACACCAAAATCTTCAGTAATTGCCAACATAGCAGGTTGAATCAGGTCATTACCAATATAAACCGCAAATTCAAATAGCACTAAAGCTAAAGGAAACATCAACGTTGTACGGTTCAACGTTGTCGTTTGAATATTTTTCATGAGTTTGTACACTTCAAAATAACGGCCAAAATGTCTCAGCAACTACATATTGAAATAAATAATGTAGTCATGACGATGACAGTATGGTCAGTCAATCTTTAGTTAAGTTGTTATATGCCGTGAGAGTGCATGTTTAGAATGTGAAACACCGTATTCACAAGGTGTCTAAGACAAGAAAAAATGTATGACGTGAGATTCGGTAATTTTTACCATTTGGCCTAATTGCCGGATGACACAATATCACTTTTTAAATTGATCAGCAATCGGACAATTTTATCTATTTAAAATTCTATATTTTGATTAGTACTAGCCCATTTTTATATGTGAATAACCTTAAAGTTATCCACATATCCAATAGAAATTCGGTCTTAAGGGCAAGGATTAACCTGGAAGTCCGTTGTTTCCTGCCCTTTTGTACATTGATAACTTTGTTTTTTATTGACGATTTTCCAAATGGTCTGATCCCGTTTTAATAAATATTCAGTACGTGTTTTTGATATAGCATCTTCGCTAGGCACAGTTTGTAAAATGGTTACTTGAGCATTAGAAGCGTCATCCAACGCATTCATTTGCTGCGAAATACTTAAATTACTCGCATTATTTAAAAGATTAGGTTGATCGACCAAAACAGCTTGTATCGGGCTATTGGCTTGGGGTATAGGTGGGTTTGACGTAGGCGTACATGCACTCAGGATCAATAAATTTAATGCCATGAGCAAACTAATTCTTTTCATACACAACTCCACCACAACTTCGTCTTCATGCTAAAGGCTTCACACAATTTTTTCCGTTCAACTTTGTAAAACGGTTATATATAGCCATTTTTAAAGCCATGAAGAATAAGTCCTTCATTTAATATTAGTGATTTTTAATCAATAATATTTTTCAAATTAGTGCATTTTTCTATAAGAGTAAGTTCTCTAAAGTATGCATCAAGTTTAGGAATTTAATTAGAGCAACTCTCATGAGCAATATTTTAGTGATTAATGGTGCCAAACAATTTGCCCATTCAAATGGTGAATTGAACGACACACTCACGGTGTTGGCCACGAATCACCTCACTGAATTAGGCCATGAAGTTCAAGTTACTCGTGCCGACAGCAATTATGATGCCGAAGCGGAAGTTGAAAAATTCTTATGGGCAGATGTGGTCATTTACCAAATGCCAGGCTGGTGGATGGGTGCTCCGTGGACGGTAAAAAAATATATTGATGATGTCTTCACGACAGGCCACGGTTCACTTTATGCAAGCGATGGTCGTAGCCGTTATGATGCCTCAAAAAAATATGGTTCAGGTGGCTTAATTCACGACAAAAAATATATGCTGTCACTCACTTGGAATGCCCCAATGGAAGCATTTGATGATGCAGATCAGTTCTTTCACGGTGTAGGTGTTGATGGTGTTTATTTACCATTTCACAAAGCGAATCAGTTTTTGGGTATGAACACACTTCCTACATTTATTGTAAATGACGTGATTAAAATGCCTGATGTTGATAGTTATGTTGAAGCATATAAAGCACACTTAAATACTGTATTTGCAGCAGCTTAATAAAGAGAGAACCATGCTTACCATTATTGCGGAAATTCGTACTCAATCGGGTGGACAGCACCGCCAAAACGTATTGAATGCATTTCAAAAAATCATTCCAACTGTTTTAGCAGAAGATGGTTGCCATGGTTACGAACCTTTAATTGATCACAAATCAAATGTAAGCTTCCAATCCCAAGAGCCAGACACGATTGTGATGTTAGAAAAATGGGAAAGTGTTGCTCATCTTGAAGTGCATTTAGCGACATCTCATATGCAAGCTCATCATGAAGCAGTTAAAGATGATGTCATTGATGTCAAAATTAAAATTCTAGAAAGTGGCGTATAATTTAGCCCATAAAAAAGACGATATATTTATCGTCTTTTTTATTATTAAGAACAAAGCTGAGTTTGGAAAGTTCGAGAATTTTTCCCTCTCGCACACTGATAACTCTTTTGCTTATTTTGTAACTGCCACTTTTCATCAACTAATTTAAATAAATATTCTGTTCGAATTGCAGAAACAGAATCATCCATTAAGCCCGTTTGAATAACAGTAATACGAGAAACGGTTGGAGATTCTACACGGTTAAACACTTGCTGAACTGAAGTATTATTATGCTCTTTTACAATCTCAGGCTGTGTTTTAAGTACTTGTTGCATCGGGGTTTCTGAACCCGTAAAGGGAATTAATTTACTTGTTGTTGCACAACCAGTCATAAGCCCAGCACAAAGAGCTGAAATCAAAAATAAACGTTGCATCTTTATCACCAAAACAAAAGGCATAGCTTTATGATGCTATGCCTTTGCTGGTTACTCTATAGAAACTATGTAGTTCTACAAAATAGATTTATTTAAAGATCAAATAATTTACCTGGGTTCATCAAACCATTCGGGTCAAATACTTTCTTCAAAGCTTTCATATATTCAATTTCTTCAGCTGAACGCGAATATTCCAAATATGGTTTTTTCGTCATACCTACGCCATGTTCAGCAGAGATTGAACCATCGTATTTTTTAACGGTATCAAACACATATTTATTCACAACCTGACACTTCGCAAAGAACTCATCTTTAGTTAAGTTTTCAGGTTTTAAAATATTTAAGTGCAAATTACCGTCACCAATATGACCGAACCAGCAAATTTCAAAGTCAGGATAGTTTTCTTGAACAATCGCATCAATCTCACGAATAAATGCAGGCACATGAGTAATTAAGACTGAAATATCGTTTTTGTATGGAATAAACGGCGCAATTGATTCAGAGATATCTTCGCGTAAACGCCATAAGCTTTCGACTTGGTCAAGACTCTGGCTCATAACGCCATCAAGTACCCAACCCTGCTCCATACAATGCTCGAAAATTTCCATCGCTTTGTCGATAATCGGCTCGTATGGCGCTTCAAACTCAAGCAATACATAGAATGGACATTGTGTTTCAAATGGGCGTTGTACATGACCATTATTTAAAACTTTTTGCATTGCAAGTTCACCAAAGAACTCAAATGCTGTTAAATCGATATCTTTTTGGAATGCATGTAATACAGGCATTACTGCATCAAAATCAGAAACACCTAAAACTAAAACTTGTAAGTTTTGTGGTTGGCGCTCAAGTTTAATTTCTGCTTCAGTCACTAAACCTAGTGTACCTTCACCGCCAATAAACAAGTGCTGTAATGCATAACCAGTTGCATTTTTAACCATACCTTTGTTTAAACGCAGAATATCACCTTTACCAGTCACTACGGTTAAGCCAAGTATCCAGTTACGTGTCATGCCATATTTAATAACTTTAATACCGCCAGCATTTGTTCCGATATTGCCGCCAATCTGGCTAGAACCTGCTGATGCAAAATCCACTGGATAATACATACCTTGCTCTTCTGCATAATTCTGCAATTGCTCAGTCACAACACCCGCTTGCACTCGAACCATACGATCTGCTGGGAAGAACTCAAGAATCTGGTTCATTTTGTCCATACTAATGACAATTTCACCATTGGTTGCAACAGCGCCAGCAGAGAGACCAGTACGACCACCTGACGGTGTAATCGCGACATTAAACTGGTTCGCAAGTTTCACAACTGCTTGAACTTGTTCAGTCGTTGACGGAAAAACGATGACCGATGGATTCGGATTAAAATGCTTGGTATGATCTTTACCCCAGTTTTCGAGACTATCAGCATCGGTTTTAATACGATTTTCACCGACGATTGCTGTTAATTGGGTAAGTAACTCAGGTGTTAAAGCGACTGGAGCATTCATCGTTTGCAGACCTAGCAAGAAGTAAACTGTGGTGGGACTATGAACTCATATTTCTCAAGGTTTTCACCTGAGCAAAGCCATAATGTTCAAGGAACTTCCATATTCTACATGTAACCGCACAAGCGATAAAGTTCAGAATAGAGATACTGTCACTACAAAACATGTTTAACGTCAATAAATGCATTTTTATAATGCTTTTCAGATAAAAATCGAGTTTAAATGATCTACCGAGCATATTTTAAAATGTTCAACAAGCCATAAACAGAAGTGATTAGACATAGATAAAATTGCCATAAGGCAATGGTATAAACGAAATATCTATAGCACCGCCCAATATGTTATTATACTGCCACCAAATTTGGCCTTTGTAGCGGAGCCGTAATGAGCCAACATCTTTCACTACCTAAAGATAAAATCCGTTTCCTTTTGTTAGAAGGCGTTCACCAAAACGCAGTCGATACTTTAAACGCTGCGGGTTACACCAATATTGATTATCGTAAAACTGCTCTTGAAGGCGAAGCGCTAAAAGAAGCTGTTAAAGATGCTCACTTTATTGGTATTCGTTCGCGTACCCAATTGACTGAAGAAGTTTTCGAAGCTGCAAATAAATTGATCGCAGTAGGTTGTTTCTGTATCGGAACAAACCAAGTTGATCTTAAAGCAGCAATGGCACGTGGTATTCCTGTATTCAACGCACCGTATTCAAATACGCGTTCGGTTGCAGAGCTTGTTCTTGCTGAAACGATTCTTCTTCTTCGCCGTGTTCCTGAAAAGTCAGCGGCTTGTCATCGTGGTGGTTGGGACAAGTCTGCTGTCGGTTCTTTCGAAACTCGTGGCAAAACTTTAGGTATTGTAGGTTACGGTTCCATCGGTTCTCAGCTTTCTGTTCTTGCTGAAAGCTTAGGTATGCATGTGATTTATTACGATGCAGTGACTAAATTACCAATGGGTAATGCTCGCCAAGTTGGTTCATTAGACGAACTCTTAGCGACTGCTGATGTGGTTACATTACATGTGCCTGATGTTCCATCTACACGCAACTTCTTCACTAAAGCACAATTTGCAAAAATGAAAGAAGGCGCAATCTTCCTAAATGCTGCACGTGGTACATGTGTAGTGATTGAAGATTTAGCAGATGCAATCAAATCTGGTCATATTGCTGGTGCAGCGGTTGACGTATTCCCTAAAGAACCAAAAGCAAATGGCGAAGAGTTTGTTTCTCCACTTCGTGGCTTAGACAATGTGATTTTGACTCCTCATGTTGGTGGTTCAACCATGGAAGCGCAAGCAAACATCGGTTTAGAAGTTGCAGAGAAATTTGTTGCTTACTCTGACAAAGGTATGACGCTTTCTGCGGTAAACTTCCCAGAAATCGCGTTACCATTGACTGCTGGTCAACACCGTTTATTGCACATCCACAAAAACGTACCGGGCGTATTGTCTAAAATCAACAACTTGTTTGCTGAGCAAGGCATCAACATTTCTGGTCAATCACTTATGACTAAAGGTGACATCGGTTACCTTGTAATGGATGTTGACGCTTCTGCTTCTCACGAAGCTTTAGATATGTTACATGAAGTGGAAGGTACAATTCGCGTGCGCGTATTGTTCTAATACGAACTGTAAATTTAAAAGCCACAGCATTGTCTGTGGCTTTTTTATGGGTATTTACATTATCATGTGAAAAGTATACCAATCGATCTAATAATAAAATGTCTAGTCCAAGCCAGAAATCTCAGCTACATGCTTTGGGCTTTCTTATTCTTGCTATGTTAAGCGTCCAAAGTAGTGCATCTTTAGCTAAAGCCCTGTTTCAGAGCTTCCCAGTGCTGACAGTGTCGGCCATGCGCCTATGTATTGGTGCATGTATTCTGGCTGTTATTTTTCAAATTTGGCGAATTAATTTTAGTCAGGTTCGCTGGAAAGCAATCTTGGCTTATGGATTTGCTCTTGCAGGAATGAACGCACTTTTTTATCTGTCCATTGAACGACTACCAATTGGTATTGCAGTTGCTTTTGAGTTTATTGGTCCTTTAAGTGTAGCCTTATATCACGCACGCCAGAAATATGATTTTATCTGGGTCAGCTTTGCAATTATTGGCCTTATTTTACTCTTCCCCTTCAATCAAGCTTATAGTCTGGACTGGATCGGCGTTCTATTTGCAATGAGTGCAGGTGCATGTTGGGCGCTTTATATTATTGCTGGACAAAAACCGTCTGGTATTTCAGGTAACCATACTGTTTGTTTAGGCATGACTGTCGGTGCATGTTTACTTTTACCCATTACCTTTTTTTCGGGTTCGATTGCTCAAGTTATAGAACTTCCCTATTTTTTGTATTTTATTGGCTTAGCTATTTTGGCCAGTGCGCTTCCATTCTCTTTAGAGATGTTAGCACTACGCAATTTGACGCCTTTAAGCTTTGGAACATTGATGAGCCTAGAACCCGCAGTTGCTGCACTTTCTGGTTTTATCTTCTTAGGTGAATATCTGTTATGGAACCAATGGTTGGCACTCGCAACCATTATTACGGCTTCGGTTGGTTGCACCATAACCACCCAAAAAGCCCGCCAACAACATGAAAAAAAGTAGGTTAATGCTATTAAATCTACTAGCGAAAACCCAGTATTCGTTATAATCGGTAAGTATTAGTTTTAAATATTAAATAAGGCGCTAAGGTATTTTTTCCATGCAAAATCTTCCCATTATTGCTGTGCTATACATGATTTTGTCGATGGTCTCATACCAAATTAGTGCTTCATTTGCTAAACAACTTATTGCAGCTTTAGATCCCCTTACTGTTACCGTTTTAAGACTAAGTTTTGCGACCATTATTGTTGCTGTCATGTTTCGCTCATGGAAAATCTGGTCTCGCTTACCTTATTTAAATTGGCGCGATTTATTGATGTACTGCGCTGCTTTGGGATTAATGAATATTTTATTTTACACATCGCTTGGAAAACTTCCCCAAGGGATTGCTGTAGGCTTAGAATTTATTGGCCCATTAGGCCTTGCTTTACTTTCGATTAAACAAAAAAGCGACTACATTTGGGTAGCTCTTGCCATGTTAGGTATCGCACTGATGGTGCCTTGGCAAAATCCTATACAACACCACTTTTCTTATGTAGGAGCAGCTTGTGCGCTGGGTGCCGGGCTTTGCTGGGCCTTCTATATTTATTTTGGTCAAAAAGTTGTAACTCAAAATATAGGTATGCATGCCTTAACTATCGGAATTGCTTTATCGGCACTGACCTTATTGCCAATTGGTATCTGGCATAATGGCCCAGCATTACTTGAAACACAGTACTGGGGAAAAGCTTTGTTAATTGCTGTCTTAGCAACTGCCATTCCATATGCGCTCGACTTAATGGCACTCAAACAGCTTAGTAAATTAACTTACGGTACCCTATCAAGTTTAGCGCCTGCATTAGCAGCATTAACAGGTTTCTTATTACTTCACGAAGAAATCAGTATGATGCAATGGGTAGCTTTAGCTTGCGTAATGGTAGCATCCATTGGGGTGACGTTAAGAAGTACTAAAAAAGCGTCGTAAATTTGCCACACTGCTGTTTTTTTATACTGCTTATATTCCTTTAAATATTTATTGCCGAGCATTTTTTTTCAATGTCTTTAAGAATTTTGCCAGCCTGCTGAAAAAATTAAAGCATGTCAGCTAATATCTAAACCTATATCATCAAAACATTAGAGGAATATATAAATAGCAGTCTTCGGCAACCGAATGAGCATAACGTTCATTTTTAATGTATCAAATAATTCTTTTCATTCTGCGGTTAAACCATATGTCTGGATTAATTGTTCTGATAAGTTGCGTTGATTTTCATGGCTTTCTCTTAATGCTTCGAAAATATTCATTCTCTTCCTCATTTTCAGCTAGAAAATCTTTTTTATTTTAATGCTTATCATATATTAAAATTTATGTTGTTTAGGCAACTTAAAATGAGACTATTTTTTACATAGTTTTCTTTCTAGTAAATTTCTGTAATGAGTTTTATATTTCTAATTTTAAATGATACATAAAAGTATGAACTACTATTTAACATCAGTTCATACTTTTAATACTGTTTTAGCCAGTAACAAACATCTGATAACCCAAACGGCAAATCAAAATACTGACCAAAATTAAAAAGATAATACGGACAAAACCACTACCGTATTTTAGCGCAGTTCTTACACCTACAATTGAGCCTAATACATTCGCAACTGCCATCATCAAACCAATATGTAAAATAGCGTGACCAGTTGGAATGAAGAAACTCAATGCAGCTAAGTTCGTCATAAAGTTACCAATTTTTGACAACGCTGATGCATGTAAAAAGTCAACTTGGAGAAACCGGATAAAGAAAAAGATAAAGAAGCTACCTGTACCCGGCCCAAAAATACCGTCGTAAAAACCAATCGCCAAACTACCAATACCAGCTAGAACAAGCATTTTTGTGGTAATTTTTTGCTCTGTATGGACTTGACCAAAGTTCTTTTTAATTAAGGTATAAATCGCAATTACGATCAGCATTACAAACACAAATGGACGCAAAACTGATTGAGGAATAAGCGATAAACATGCCGCGCCAGCAAACGAGCTAATCAGAGCACAAATAGCAATAACGGCTAAAAGCTTCCATTGCAATTTCACTCTTTTTGCAAAAGTATAAGCAGCTGATGCAGTACCAAAAATTGAAGATAACTTATTGGTGCCAATAACCGTTGCAGTCTGCATGGTTGGGAAAGTACTCATGATACCTGGAATCTGGATGAGTCCACCGCCACCCACAGCAGCATCAATCGCTCCCGCAGTAAACGCAAAAAAGATCAAACTAAGGATAACATCCCATTCCATGCCCATGCCCATGCTCTATACTCTACATCTACTACAAATTTAAGATACGTTTAGGTACCAACCGTTTTTTATCGGTAATCTCGGCTAAGCCTAAACAGCGCTCACCCGAAAAAACTAACACTTCTGCTTCTGCAACATGATCAATATTGCTTTCTAGACCATTGGAAAAATATTTTTCTCGTCCCTCAGGAACCTGAATTTTTAAGAAATGGTCAATTGGAGCATATACAGGAAGTAATAAAGCCTCTCTTTGCTCTTCCGTTAAGCTTTCCAGATGTTCAATGGTATAACTTGGAATCAGTTCAAAATGGCCAGTTTGAATACGGTGAAGCATGGTAAGGTGCCCACCACAACCCAGCATTGCTCCAATATCTTCACCCAATACACGAATATATGTTCCTTTAGAACAAGTTACATCTAGCGTGATACTGCTTTCAGTAAATTCAATTAACTCTAAAGCATAAATTGTGATTGGACGTGCTTCACGCTCAATCTCTATCCCTTTTCTAGCAAGCTCATATAGCGGCTTACCTTCTTTTTTCAAAGCCGAGTACATAGGCGGAACTTGTTGAATATCACCTCTAAATTTTTCTAAGGTTTGTTCAATAAGCTCTTGGTTAAGAACAGGAATAGAACGTTCTTGTAAAACTTCACCTTCTACATCACCTGTCGTCGTCGTTTGGCCTAATCGCACTGTTGTGCGATAGCGCTTTGTTGAGTCCAGCAAGTAATGTGAAAACTTAGTCGCTTCTCCTAAACAAATAGGAAGTAAGCCGGTCGCTAACGGATCTAATGCACCTGTATGACCTGCCTTTTGGGCACGGTATAGCCAACGCACTTTTTGCAAAGCGGCGTTTGAACTTAGCCCTAATGGTTTATTTAATAGAAATACACCACTGATATGGCGACGAGAAATTTTTTGATTTTTTGTCGTCATTTTTACTGGAACACAAAGCTTGAAAAAAGTGCCGACATGTTAGCAAATTCGGCAGGATATTTTCATAATATTTAGATGCCTTTTCACTTATTTTATGGCACATTAATGATCGAGCAAAAAAACAACAAATTAAAAACTTAAGGAAGATATCTTTATGCAAAGGATGCAGAAGAAGATATTGTGGTGTGTGCTTGGATTTTTTATTTTGAGCCTCATTGCATGTGTATATTGGCTGAGTCCAGACTCAAAAAATGCTTCAGCCCAGCTTAATCAAGATGAGACAAAAAGCTTAGCAGCCACTTCTCAAACCACTTTAAATTCATCGTTAAATCAAAATGCTTATTCAAGCAAAAGTCAGCAAGATACCCAAGTTAATTGCCAGCTAAAAGTTGATAGCAACCAACATTTAGTCGTGAATAGTCAGACACGCGATTGCTTTGAATATTTTATTACACAGTATGGCGAAGGGAATTTACAACAAGTTAAAAGCCATTTTGAGAAATTTATACAAGATCAGTATTTGGAACCCACTCGCTCACAAATTATTGATTTATGGAATCGTTATTTAAAATACCGTGAAGAGCTTGCACAAATTCAATCGCCCCAATCTAAACAGCAAAATCAGAATTACTTTCGAAAGATCTTTAACTCAATGCAAGATATCAGAAAACTGTTCTTTTCTAGTTCAGAAATTGAAGGGCTTTTCTCGAACGAAGATATCTATCAGAACTACACATTAGATCGAATGCAGATACTTGAGGACTCATCTTTAAGTGAAATTGAAAAAGCTCAAAAGCTCAAAGAACGCTTTGAACAACTACCAGTAGATTGGCAACAAAACCTGCAAGAACTATCAAAACTTGATGATTTACATACGCTGACCAAACAAATTAAGGCCCGTAATGGCTCAGCAGAGGAACTTCGGCAAATGCGTACAGCACTTGTTGGAGCCGAGGCAACACAAAGATTAGAAACTTTAGATACACAACGTAATGCTTGGCAACAGCGAGTTACAGGCTACCTAAATCAACGTGATGAAGTGCTGAATAGTAGTATGAGCGATAGTGCTAAAAATCAAGCGATTCAGCAACTACGCCAACAACAATTTAGCTCGTCACAAGAACAACTTCGTCTTCAAACTTTTGAAACAGTCCATGACAAAGGAGGTGAATTACCATTTAGCTACTAGGCTTTTCTATTTCAAAGTTAGCCAAACCTTAATCCAGCAGCAAAAATAAAGCTGCTGCTCATACAAAATAAAAATAGTGAGTAAAAAATGAAAAAGAACTTAATATTTTTCTGTGCAGCAATGCTCTCAGGACTAAGCATTTCAGCAGCCCATGCTACAAATGCAGAGCAAGTAAAAGGCTCATTTGTCTACTCAAATTATGCCCAAACCAAATATCCATTGGTTTTTAACCATGGTATGGCCGGTTTTAGCAGAGTTGGGACAGATACACTTGGTCTGGACTATTGGTATCAGATTCTTCCTGACCTTGCTCGTAATGGAGGAAATGTCTGGGCAACAAGGGTTTCACCGTTTAACTCAACCGAAGTTCGCGGAGAACAACTTGCCCAACAGGTAGAAGAAATTATTGCCATTACTGGAAAACCTAAAGTCAACTTGATTGGACATAGCCATGGGGGACCAACAATTCGCTATGTCGCTGGTATCATGCCAGAAAAAGTTGCCTCACTTACGACAATTGGAGCACCGAATAAAGGATCTCCAATGGCAGATGTCATTCTGAATGTTGAGGGTACTCCTCTGTCAAAACTGGCAACACTAGTAAACTGGTTTTCAGCAGCGATTACTTGGGCAGAGGGTCTCGATCCAACTAGTTATCCGCACGATTCATTAGCAGGTGCTCACAGCTTATCTACTCAAGGTTCTGCACAGTTTAATGCACAGTTTTCTATGGGTATGCCTACAACTTCTTGTGGTGAGGGTGCTTATCAAGAGAAAGGTATTTATATGTATTCATTCTCAGGCAATAAAGCTCTGACCAATCCACTAGATCCTTTTGATATTGCATTAACTGGAAGTAGTTTAGTTGTCAATCCATTGGGAGATAATGACGGTTTAGTTTCTAGATGTAGTGCCAAATTTGGTAAAACTATTCGTGATGACTACAATTGGAACCATTTAGATGAAGTAAACCAAGTGCTTGGTATACGCTCTATTTTTGCGGCCGATCCTGTCTCGGTTTACCGTCAACATGCCAACCGTTTAAAACTACAAGGTCTATAATTTTTAAACAAAAAAATGCGCCTCTAGGCGCATTTTTTTACTCGGTATAAGCTTACGCTTTACGAGCTGGTAATTTTTCACGAATACGTGCAGCTTTACCAGACAATTCACGGAGGTAGTAAAGTTTAGCACGACGAACGTCACCACGACGTTTCACTTCGATTTTAGCAACAACTGGTGAGTGAGTTTGGAATACACGCTCAACACCAACACCGCTAGAAATTTTACGTACTGTGAACGCAGAGTTCAAACCACGGTTTTTCTTAGCAATTACAACACCTTCAAATGCTTGAAGACGTTCACGATCACCCTCTTTTACTTTTACTTGGACAATTACAGTGTCACCAGGAGCAAAAGCAGGGATATCAGATTTTAACTGTGCATTTTCAACAGCTTGAACTAAAGGATGTTTACCACTCATTGTGGGAATCTCCAATATGTGCGGAGTCAGAAGAGGTCTGAGATTCCGCTGGGGATAGAGGCTAAAGCGCATATCAACCCGTTTATCTTTCCCTTTATGACAATATGTCTATAAAGAGCCTTAAATATACATAAAACTATTCATGAAATAGAATTATGCTTTAACTCGAAGCAATGCTTCTCGTCCTTTTTTAGAACTTTCGTTCCTAAGAACAGCGATTAAGAATTATCACCATTCTTTTATATATCTTTTAGCCATTTTTTTTGCTGCTTAGTCAACTCAACTTTTTCAGCCAATTCTGGTCGGCGTTCTAGAGTTCGTTGATATCGCTGCAAAAATCGCCATTTTTCAATATTAGCATGGTGTCCTGACTTTAAAATTTCAGGAACATCCAAACCCTCAAAATGGTCTGGCTTAGTATATTGTGGACAATCTAAAAGACCATCTACAAAAGAATCCTGTATCGCTGATTGCTCATCTGACATTACATTCGGCAAACGGCGAATAATACTATCAAGCAACACCATGGCAGGCAGTTCACCACCCGATAAAACATAATCACCAATTGACCATTCCTGATCAACATAATGCTGGATCAAACGCTCATCGACGCCTTCATAACGTCCACACAATACGATTAAGCCGTCATAATCGACAAACTGTTGTACTGCCTGTTCATTTAAAGTTTTACCTTGTGGAGACATATACACCACAGGTACATGAACACACCCTGCTTCTGAAGCAAGTTGTTTGGCATGGTTAATTGCTTTTGCTAAAGGCTCAGCCATCATCACCATACCAGGACCACCACCAAATGGACGTTCATCCACTCTTCGGTAACTCCCTTCAGCAAAATCACGTGGATTAATACAAGTAACTTGTACAATGTCACGTTTTGCTGCACGCCCGCTAATCCCGTAGGCTGTAATCGCTTCAAACATTTCAGGAAAAAGCGTAATGACTGCAAAAAACACCGCAGACTCCTCTATTTTCCTGCTGCGTTAATCCTTAAAAAAGGATTAATAATCTACGCCCCAATTGACGTAAATGCGACCAGCTTCAAGATCAACACGTTGCACCACATCTTTATGCCAAGGGATCATGCGTTCTTCTGAATCAATACTGTCTGGTGTAGCGCGTACAACCATCACATCATTAGCTCCAGTTTCAAACAACTCATGAATTTGCCCTAAGTTAACTTCCTGCTCTTCATCATCAAGTCCTAACACCGTTAAGCCTTTTAAATCTGACCAGTAGTACTCATCTACATCTGCTTTTGGCAGTTGAGATTTAGCAATCCAAATATTGGCACCAACCAAGCTTTCCGCCCCAGTGCGATCGCTCACACCTTTTAAAGCGACAACCAAGCCTTTGCCATGTGGTTTCCAGCGTTTTACATCTATTGTTTGCCAACCGGCCTTGGTCTCAATGTACCAAGGCAAGTAGTCAAACATATTGCTCATGGGTTCCGTATTGGAATACACCCAGAGCCACCCATTTAATCCATAAGCTGAACGTAACTGTCCAATCTGAATACGATCTTCGGGAACATTCTGTGTTGGTGTCATGGGCTACCTACTACAATAATTATGCAGTAGCTTTTTTAGCTTGAGCAGCCAAAGAAGCAACACGTTCAGAAGGTTGAGCACCTTGAGAAACCCAGTGAGCAAAACGGTCTGCGTCTAAACGAAGTTTTTCTGCTTGACCTTGTGCAGTTGGGTTAAAGAAACCGATACGCTCGATGAAACGACCATCACGTGCATTGCGGCTGTCAGTCACAACGATTTGATAGAATGGACGTTTTTTTGCGCCGCCACGTGCTAAACGAATAACAACCATGATAAAAGCCTTATAATTCTTACGGATTATCCCTGCGCCGACCATCGGCAACACTTCAAACCCCTTTCATAGAGGGCGACATTCTACGTGATTTTCGCCATGAAAGAAAGATTAAATTTTGAGTTACCCGCAGTTTTGAATTTAAATTTATTTGCTATCCCAATTCGAAGTTGCAGAAGGAACGCAAGCCGTACCACTATTAATATCGGTTCCCTTTGTCCAGCAACGCTCACCACGATAATTTAAAACAATATGCCCATCACCAGCCTGCGGAGTATTTGCAATCGGTGTCGCAGTCAATACCCATGTTTCAGCAGCCAAAGAACCTGATGCAACAGGGGCCAAATTGACTGCATAAAGAGGGGCGCCTTGTATAGGATAAGATGTGGCGATATTTAAATCAGAACTCGTTGCACCCGTTACTTTAAAATTTGCAATTTTGTAGTGTTGGATCTGCATAGCAATCTGTTGCAACGTAGTTTGCATATCCACACGATTAGTACGGCGAATATATTCTTGATAAGAGGGGTAAGCGATCGCTGCCAAAATCGCAATAATTGCCACAACGACCATTAACTCAATTAAGGTAAAGCCTTTTATTTTAATTACCACGAATCTCCCCCTGTGCCACAAGTGCTATAACTCACATTTTGAGCTGTTTTACTCTTACAACGTAACCCGCTACTACTATATAAAAATGTAAAATTTTTAGGATTAGAAGCCTCAGCCCTGATAATCCAGTTCTGCCCTAAAGCCGTAGGATCAGTTAAGGGTTTCGTTGTATCATCACCATCTCGTACAGTTATTTGATATTTAATAGCACTACCCGTTGCTCCAACAGGCAAAATTACTGGAGCTGTAGCCCCTGTAGAAAAACCTTTGTAATTAAAATTTCTAGATTTCTGACGTGCGAGTTGCACTGCGATCCGTTGCATTTGCTGCTGCGCACGTGAAGCATCCACTTGCAGAACATAGGTTTGGTATGAAGGTATTGCAATTGCCGCAAAAATAGCAACAATCGCAATCACAACCATTAGCTCAATCAGAGTAAAGCCTAAAGAATACGTGAATTTACGTTTCATCACCTATTCCTTCTTAACGAACATACCAGCGCTGTGGTATTAAACACATTTTACTACTATTCGAAGCAATAATACCGCCGATAGTGGTGACACCACGATTACCCATATTTACACAATAGTTCTTATTATTGGTACTTCCGTCACTATTACTGCCTCCACCACCACCATTACCATTGCCGCTATTGCCCTTATCATCTACAACTGTACTATCTTGAATACCTGGCCCCTGTGAACAATCTACTCCTGGTGGACACTGGAAATCACCACTATTTTCAGCTGTTAGAGTAGATTTGCTACATTGTCCAAAAGGCATACAGAACTGATTTAAAAAGCTTTCACCTTTTACTCCTGCTCCACAATCTCCAGACATACCTGCTTTTCCACCATCAAAAGTAGAAACAAACATACGATGATTTAATACGATTGGTGTTGCAAATACTTTAGCATCTTGAATATTGGCCGACTTGAATCGATAGAACCATCCACGGGTAGCAGAAAGTAAGGCGACTGCACCATCATCATAAGTATTCCAGTTCGAATTGGTAATTTCCCCCAATTGATTCGTATTTGTGATTGGAGTTTGATATACGAAATCGGCTTTATATAAATTTCTATCTGCTACATCTTTGTCGTAAATATTATATACCGCATCATAATTATAACCTTGGCCCGATGCATACTGAGCTAAGGGTTTACTACGATTACCACTACCAATGGAAACAACAGCAAATGTTGTACCATTATAGTCATATACTGAGAATGCAGGCATTTCATAAAAACGTGGACTAGCCGCACCATTATTTAAATTCAATAATAATTGTGGAGGCTTAGCAAAATTCGCATTTGTTGTTGCCATATTATCTAGATCGATACGGAATAATTGTCCACCTAAATCACCAAAATAAAGATGGTCAATCAATCCATCACCATTTCGGTCTTCAGTACGAATCTCGCTTACTACGCTATATTTTAAATTATCAGATTGAGTATAAGCTTCTGCACCTTGAGCTGTAGTCGCTTTAGCACTAGCCCACCAAAGCAGCTTACCATTATCGGCGTCAAACATGTATACACCTGCACCCTGACTAATCGTTGGGTTATAAGTATCACTCTCATAACCTTCATCATAGCCACCACCGACAAATATTACTCGTTTACGTTCCGTAGTTTTACCATCACTTTTCTTCCAATTTACCCAACCAATACTTGGTTTAGACCAACTTTGACCCATATTACTTAGTGCAGCGTAAGTACTACTTAAACCGTTATAATAGACTTTTTGTTCATCTGGAGTGATTTGGAACAGCAACTTTGGATTATTTATATCTTGTAAATTGAGTGCATAATAACTACGCCCTCCCATCCGTAAGCCGCCATATACGATCTGCTTACCTTCTTCAGAACCATACCCCTTACCAACAGTAAGTCCTTTGCGGCTACTATCTAACACATACTGAGTATAGCTAGCCCATGGTCCATCAATACCATAGTATAATTGGTCGATTCCTCCATTCATTGAATCATTTTTCAAAAATGCTTCGGGTTGTTTTTCGATCATTTCATTTGGTACAAAAGTAAATACTTCTTTTCCACCCTCGCTATCAACAGAACTACTATCATTTTTGCCTGCCTTGACTATATGTAAAAGCCCCTGTGTTGTGCCAAATAACACATAGTCTTCACGATTTTTTGTATCAATCACGCCATTTGCATATGTAATTTGGCCACTATTCGTAATTAATAGTGGTGAGGAATGCATTAACGCACCAACCTGTCTTAAAGCAGTGACCGGTGTGGCATTTAAAACTAAATGATCAGGGTCTTTTGCTTGAGTCACTGTCATTGGATACCCAAGCAATGCCATTAAATAACCACGTTTTCCATCAGTTTGATACGTCGTATCTGTTAGATCTGACTTTTTAATTTGTCTTAGAGTTGTTGTCGTTGAACCGTCTGCACCTCGATTCGTCAAAAGATTACGATTTTCTTGTGTAGTTTGATTCATGGTGAGGAGTAACTGTGACCATGCTCCTCCTTTTAGGGTATAGCTATTACTTCCAGGCGTATTGGAATCAGCATTATCATTCGTACTGTCACTATCGGTATATGCCCAAAAGTCGCGGTTTGGAAGGATTTGCCCCTTTGTTGCAGTTGCTGTACTAATTAAAGTATTACTATCACGGTCTTTTAAAATCCCATTAACCACTACATATTTTTTGAGATTACCCGCCCAAAGTTGATAGTTTTTATCTGGAGTTGGTTGAAACTGGGGAAAATAAGCTTGCTTTTGTAATACAGCAGGGTTAAGACTATCTTTAGGAATCGTAGGTGATCCTGTAGTCACAGCTGGAATCTCAGTTCCTAAATCACCAAGAAATGCATTTACACTATTTACAACGTCTTGAGAGCTTGAACCAGAATACCAACCGCCACTAGCATTAACTCCCCATTTTGCAGCTTCTTTTTGATTTGTCGATGCAGTAGAGTTATTAATATTTGCCAAGTTTTCTGCTAAAGAAAGCGACCTATTAAAAGATGGAATAATATTAAAATCACTCCCAAAACCAACAACAGCAGTTTTAATCTTTAACCCAACAGGGTTACTACCATTGTTAAGTAAAAACTGTGAAAACTGTTGAATACAATTCCAGCCTGTATCACTATCTGTACAAGCAAATGTTTTACCGCTTAAAGCTTTCGTCATTAATCCCGATGCAGAAGAGTTACCATTTGGATCACCATCTGTTAAAACATAAATACCTTGACCACTACACTGTGTAGTAGTCCCTGTCATTTGTTTAGTAATACTATCGGGACGTACATAGCTCCCTCCACTGGTTGCACCAATACCAGCATAGTTAAAACCACTATTACTTGGCCCTTGAGTGGTGGTACCCATTAAGGAAGCTGCAGCCTCTGCATAAGCATTAGCTGTCGGAGTACCCCCTCTGGCACCAAGTTTTGCAATTTCTTCTATTAGTATTCTTCTTTGGGTTTTACTATTTACGACGGCATCCAAACGTCGAGCTGGAATACGGACTTGACCGGTTAAATTGTCTGCAGCAGTCGGCTCACCAGCACTATTAAATTGTGTTGGACGAGAGAAGGTTGTGAGACCAATTAATTTATCATCCGAAACAGGTGAAATTCCTTTGCTAGTATTACCATTAAGTAAATCAATCATGCCATCTTTTACACGTGTAATACGATCAGGATATTGTGTATCTGGGCCAGCTTTATAGTAATAAGTATTATAGTTTGAAGACATTGAGGTCAATCCACTTGTAGAAGGTTGACTCTTCAACTTAGTTATACAATCAGTTTTTAAGTTCGAATTACCACAGCTATACCAGGATGTCCCTGATTTCATATAATAATATGTTGGAGCAGTTGCTGTGCAATAATAGCGCTTATACTCTGCAACACCATTACTAGACAACACACTATTATAACCAGTTTGTACTACATTACTTGGGATATCACATGCACTAGCATCATTTTGAAGTTGGGGATATCCCATAGAGCCTGAAATATCTAATACAAACATTAAGGTAATATCACCAGCCTTTGCTTTTTGATAAATATCAATATCACTGGCTTGACTTACACTACTAGCGACCACCCCTGTACATAATGCGGCTATTGCACTTGTTAGAAGCTTTGGATGATATGAAAACTTTAATTCTTTCTTATCCATTATAATTTTCCCCAATTAATTAAAATCTTGTGCAATAGTGTATTCAGTGATATTGGTCGTAAATGGGACATTTAAGCTAGCTAGACATTCAGTTACTGATTTTAATGGATTATCTAAATCAGATTTATTGGTAATATCTGGTGCTGTTGTTCCATCAGGAAGGGTAACTTCACTCATATGTTGTTGTAGACACTTATTAATATCAGCACGATTAACACTACTTAAACTCGGCATTAATGACACAGCAAATACCTTGACTCGTTTAGCTTCCTGGACTTGTCCTTCTTTTTCATCGAGACCACGAGTTCGTGTATAAAATGGATCATCCTCTCCTACAGTCGAGAATTTAACTGCGACCTGAGTCATGACTACCTTACGTCCACTTGTAAACCAGTTATTATCTGTATCAACCGCATCACAATATCCATCTGTACCTAATGCATTATTAGTAGGTGTACTATTCCCGTCTATCCACTGCATTAAGCTGGCACGACTAATATTAAAAAAGTCGCTTTGATCTCCGCGATAACAAAAAACTAATTCCTTATTTTTATCATTTGCATTGCTGATATAACCAAATAAACCAGTTGCACTTAAACTTTGAATCAGATTAGTTGGATTCTCTATTTGAAAAAAAGAAGAATCTGAATTCTGCAACACCAATTGTTGTACTTGGCTATTAGTTGCTATATTTAAACTAATCAAACCTTTACGAATTGCTATTGTACCAATGATCATAATTGCAACTAAGAAAATTAATACAACAATTAACGCTGAGCCACTTTGCTTCAGTTTCATTCCCCCCGCTCCCCAAATACATTACGTAAGGCTATTGTTTGTGTTATCACTTGCCGCACATATTTTTTTGTAGAATTTGTAGACTTTTTGACTGTAATAGTCTGATCTAACACTGTAAATTGTTGATCATCTTTAATTGCTACTTCTGCACCTACAGGTTGCAATGAACGGGTTAATAATCCGATTTGTACTGAAACAATACGTGGGCGAGGAGCTGTTAAACTTAAATAATCATGTACCGAAATATATCGTCTTCCAGAATCTCCCTGAACATTCAGTAAAACCCGAAAATAATCTACGCGTTTCATTATAATTTCACCTGCATCCCCATAACGAGTTATAGCAGTTGGATTACCTGTTAATGGGTAATAACCTGCATCGCAAGCAAGTGCTAAAGGTTGATTAGGTTCATCACTATTATTATTGGTATCTTTTCGTAAAAAATATCGTTGAACTATGACCTGACGTCCACTGGCAAGAGGAAAATTTAGGTTATTCCCTTCACAATCTGTACCGCCTATATATTCATCATCATCTTGAGTCGAGGTACCTTTTGTATCAATCGTATATTGTGGGACATATTGAATAACGAGTTGGTCACTAGCAATATCACTTCCATTACTTTGAACATTTGACACTCCAGTCCATGCATTAGCACTACCAACCACATCTCCCTGACTGCGCGAAAGTAAACTGGTATTAGCAGTTACACCAGCAATCGTTTTGTAAAGATTACTAAGAGGTTCATTAGCTGCATCTTTAGCAGAGTTAGTCGCAGAGGTTAAAACAATACCACCATAAGCAGTTTGATCATTAATAATTGCTTTGGGATTATTTAAGTTTGCAAGGCGAATATCTTGGGTTAAATAGTTAAGCCCAAAATTAGCATTATCTTGCACATCAGAAACACCCATTTGCATAGATAAACTTTTTTGACTAGTCAAAAACAATAATATTGCAGCTGCAGTAATTATAAGACCTAAAGCTAATGAAAGCATCAGTTCGATTAATGTAAAACCCTGATATTTATTCATTTTAATAGGTCTCCATAATCACACACGTTGAATTATCGTTATATGAAGTATCTTGAGTACAATCTCCTGCACCAGTACCATTGGTTGCACTAGTATCACCCCATGCAATATAAATACATTGCCGATTGTTAGTTTTTGGGCAAGCAACCATATTCATAGTCAGGCCTAAGGAAGATGCACTTTTAACAACTTGTGCAACATCGAAATCAGCTAAATCTGTATCACTACAATTGTCTTGAAAACAATTTTTGACGAAGTCTTTTTGTTTACTAGGATCTTGAAGTTGTTGGCTGTACACAGCTAAAGAATTACGATTGACTCTAATACGTTCGGCTATATCACGTGCTAACGTAATCGCTTGTACACGTGAGGTGCTTTCTGAGCTTGCTTCTAATGCTCTATATTGCAAAGCAACAAATCCTAATATACCAATTGCCAAGATCAGCAAAGCAACCAAGATTTCCATCATCCCCATACCACGTTGGTGCTCCATCCCCTTCATGAACATGTCCCCACCGCATTTGACTGAATTGTTCCCATCCTAGAAACACTAATAATTTTTGATTTATTACCCGTGGCTTTATTACAAATTTCAAATGTAGTATCTCCGGTTGCATCTTTTACTAAACCGGACATTAAAAATATTATAGAGCTATCAGATCCTGTTTTTAATTGAGCTTTTCCACTTGGCATCCAATTGATTTGATTATCAGTATCTGCAATATAAGTAGAATTTAATTGCACTGTTATTTGTCTACGCTCTACTACAGCTTTCATACGTGCCTGATTTATACTTGATACCAGATCTTCTGCACTTCTATTCAAATTTTGGTTAACTAACATATCCCCAAATGTTGGTGCAGCCATCATCGCAATAATAGCCATTACCGCGATTGTCACCATGAGCTCAACCAAGGTGAACCCTTCTTGCGGAATAATTCCCCTCATCCCCAGAACCCCAAATAAACTTAAGAATTTTTTATTTATTATTTAAATTTTACGGTTTAGACTTACAAAACAAATACAAACCAGATAAAGGGTATAAAAAAACAGATAATCGTCACATCAACAATTATCTGTTTTACTATTTTAAAATCAGTATGTTAAATAAGTCACATTTTATGCTTGAGTCACGTGAATGCGTAATTCTTTAGGAAGACTAAAAGTAATATTTTCTTCACGCCCTTCTAACTCTTTAGGTGCTTGAGCACCCCAATCTTGTAAACGTTGAATGACTTGCTTAATTAAAATTTCTGGAGCTGAAGCACCCGCTGTAACACCAATCTTGCAGGTATCATTGAACCATGACTGCTCAAGCTGATCGGCGTTATCAACAAGATAAGCAGCTTTACCCATACGTTCAGCAAGCTCGCGTAAACGATTTGAATTTGATGAATTCGGTGAACCGACAACAAGTACGACATCGCATTTTTCAGCCAAGTCACGTACTGCATCTTGTCTATTTTGAGTTGCGTAGCAAATATCATCTTTACGCGGCCCTTGAATCTTTGGGAATTTTGCACGCAAAGCATCAATCACTTTCGCTGTATCATCAATAGATAAAGTCGTTTGTGTAACAAATGCAAGTTTGTTCGGATGTCTCACCTGAAGTGCAGCTACATCAGCCTCATCTTCCACCAAGTAAATATCACCACCTTTTAATTTGTCATATTGCCCCATCGTACCTTCAACTTCCGGGTGACCTTCATGACCAATTAAAATTGCTTCTGTTCCTTCGCGGGCATATTTAGTGACTTCAATATGTACTTTAGTCACTAAAGGACAAGTCGCATCGAAAACTTTTAGACCTCGACGTTCTGCTTCTTGCTGAACTGCTTTTGATACACCGTGCGCACTGAAAATGACAATAGAATCGTCCGGAACCTGATCCAGCTCATCAACAAAAACCGCCCCTCTTTGACGCAAATCATCTACTACAAATTTATTGTGTACAACTTCGTGACGTACATAAATAGGAGGATTAAAACATTCCAAAGCCCGATTGACGATTGCTATGGCTCGATCAACACCGGCACAAAAACCACGCGGATTAGCTAACACAATTTCCATAACAGCCTCAAAATTTATAAAACAGGGGAACTTCTATTAAATATTTGCAGTTAAAACTATTCAGTTTAAACGCACGGTACACTACAATAGCGAAGATATTTTATCATATCAGGAAAAATATCATGTCGGGTCTATTGTTTGTCGTTTCTGCTGCATCAGGAACGGGCAAAACATCTTTGGTGAAAGCCCTACTTGACCGTGTGAGCAATTTACATGTTTCAGTTTCGCATACTACCCGAGGTCAACGACCAGGTGAGTTAGATGGTGTTCACTATCACTTCACAACAAAAGATGACTTTCTAGACCAGGTCAACCAAGATGGTTTTATTGAATATGCTGAAGTATTTGGTAACTATTATGGCACTTCACAAGCAACCGTAAAACAACAGTTAGCTCAAGGACATGATGTCTTGCTTGAAATTGACTGGCAAGGCGCAGAACAAGTACGGAAGCTGTTTCCTGAATCTAAACAGATTTTTATCTTACCTCCTACCCAATTTGATTTACGTCAGCGCCTATCTAACCGCGGTACAGATTCTGTTGAAGTTATTGAACATCGTCTAAGCTGCGCCGTTGAAGATATGCAGCACTATGTAAATTTCGACTACATCATTATCAATGATGACTTCAATAAAGCCCTACATGAGATTGAAGCTGTGATTACAGCAAATCGTTTAGTCTTATCACAGCAGGCGAAAAGACACCAAACTTTAATTCAAGACTTGATTACTCCTCAACCAAAACAGGAATAACTTGAGTCTAGAACGAAAGCCTTTTATACTATTTAGTCTGTTCAAATTCACCATTCCAAAACGAGAACTTTTATGGCACGCGTCACCGTTGAAGATTGTTTAGATCATGTAGACAACCGTTTTGAGCTTGTGCTCGTTGCAAGTAAACGTGCTCGTCAATTGGCACGTCAAGGCATGGAGCCAACTGTAGAATGGGATAACGACAAACCAACAGTTGTTGCTTTACGTGAAATCGCTGTAGGTCACGTAACGAAAGAAATTCTTAAGCAACGTGAGCAAGATTACCAAACTTCTAGTCTTGATCTTGCCCTTTCTACAAACAGCTTAAATTTAGAAGGTTTTTCTTTCTAATTATTCCTGTTTCTATAAAAAACCATCGTTCTTTTGCGATGGTTTTTTATTTGGATTCATTCATATTTAAAACATATTGAGAAAAACAATTATTTTCATTGAAAAAAAAATACACTTTTTCAAACGAAAAAATTGACAAGTTCCGCAATATGCTTTTCATTAAGAAGTAGATAGATTTAGTTTTTTAAGCAACAGAAAAAGGGTGGTCTATGCCAGGCGAAGAGGTCAGCCAAGCCAAGCAACAGCTCAAATTAATTATCGAACCTTACTTATC
>JAITLL010000041.1 GCA_031277915.1 Acinetobacter sp. | reverse complement strand
ACAGCATTGATCAAACTTCCAAGAAATATTCATTTATCAGACTTAATTTTATACAAAATTGATCGAGATGAAGCGTTTGAAACCAAGAGTAGAACTGGATATGACCTTACACTTAACCATTAATATCGTCATCTTTTAAAGACCAGCAAATCAGTTTTGATATGGAGTATATCTATGCTTAAACTTATTTATTATGTTCCAGAGTCTCATGTAGAAATCACCAAGCAAGCCATTTTTGAGGCGGGTGCTGGAGGAATAGGGGACTATGAACATTGTGCATGGCAAGTTTTAGGTATGGGACAATTTAAGCCTGTAAAAGATGCGAAGCCATTTATTGGTGAGTTAGGTCATTTAGAACAACTGCCTGAATGGCGTGTAGAAACCATTGTTCCAGAACATACAGCTAAAGCTGTTGCAATAGCTTTAAAAGCAAGCCATCCCTATGAGGAACCTGCTTTTGAATTTATTCAAATGATTGATATCAATATATAGCTGAAATATACCCGCTCTTTAGAGAGCGGGTTGGCTTGTGCTTTAAAATTATACTTTTTGAATAAATAATTCACGATCAAAGCGATATTGTGGGAAAAACACACCATCCTCAGCACGCTCACCAGCACTGATGACCATGATTGGAAATTCTTTGTGACCTAAGTTGAGGATTTTACGGACTAAAGGCTCATCAAAACCTTCCATCATACAGCTATCAAAACCATAAGCACGTAAAGCAAGAACCAGATTTTCACAAGCCAAAGCTGTGGTTTTACTTGCCCAGAGTTGCGCATCAGCAGGATTAAATGCGGTAACAGGAAGTTGTTTATCTAAAGTTCGTGCAACTTTAAATGCCACTTTTTTAAAATTACCGAGGGCATTGAGATACCCTGTTTTATAGTTATAGGCGATAAATTTATAATATTGCTTTACCGCTCTTGGTGCTTCTGGAAATGGAAAATCGCTTAAGTTCATTTTTGCCATTTCATCAATACGGTCAATTCGAGCCACACAGACGATTAATTCTGCCGCAGTTTTGGCTGATAATTGACTGAGACACGCTTTAATCAATTGTTTCTTTTTTGATTCTGATTGAACCACATAAAAAGTCCATGGTTGTAGATTAGACGAGTTAGGCGCAAGCAATGCCAAGTCTAAACATGCATCTAATACTTCCGCAGGAATTTGTTTCTCAGTGAATTTACGAACCGAACGACGGCTTTCGATGACTTTTCGAAAATTTTCAATATCGATATCTTGCGGAGCAGGTTCGTAATAACGTTTTTTGGTGGTCGATGAATCTTGAGACATAATATTTTTACTTGATGTTGACTTGTTCAATTTTAGAGAATCAGAAATAAAAAAAACCACTGAATATTTGTAATACAGTGGTTTTTGGGATGTAATGAATTAATTAAACTGTGAAAAGTTTGGTTTGCGCTTTTGCATAAATGCGGCAACGGCTTCAGCCATTTCTGGTGATTTTACCCGTTGCATAAAGATGACTGCTTCATCGTCTACACATTGAATAATTTCTTCAAGATTGTGCTTCATTAATGCTTTGGTTTGTTTGATTGATGCCAATGGAAGTGCGGCAAGTGTTTGAGCTTGATGAAGTGCATGACCATAAACGTCGTCTTCAATACTATTGATCAACCCAGCATTTAACGCTTTTTCACTATTAAATTTTTGTGCTGTTAACAACAGTTCAGCTGCTTTGTGATAGCCTGCTTGTTGAATTAGAAGTTTGCTTGAAGCGCCTTCAGGTGATAATCCTAAGCTTACAAATGGAATTTGGAATAGCGCAGTATTGTCTGCGTAAACCAAATCCGCATGTAAAAGAATCGTTACACCGATCCCGATTGCAACACCACGTACTGCACAAATTAAAGGTTTAGATAAACGTGCAGCTGCTTTAAGTAAGACAAAAGGAGGGCCGTCTCCTTCCTTGCCTTCAAGTGGTTGCTGAATGAAAGCCATAAAGTCTTTCATATCGTTACCTGCGCTAAAATCTGCTTCTGCACCACGTAAAATGACCACACGTACATCATTGTCTTGATCCGCTTCGTCTAAAGCTTTGGCAATCCAAAGATAAAGTTCCCCGTACAAAGCATTTTTAGCTTCTGGTCGGTTAATTGCTAAAGTCAGTACACCATTTTCTAAATTTACGTTTAAATGTTGATGTGGTTGTTGAATACAACTGAGTGTCATCGTACTATCCTTGCTTTAAAATTTAATTGGATTTTATGCCCTCATTATGTCGCATATTTGAATTTGTGTTGCAACTGATGAGTTCATAAAAAATTAGCTTTATGACTTATAAATTTGATTATCTGGTTTATATTGGACGTTTCCAGCCTTTTCATTTAGCGCACATGCAAACCATTAAGATTGCATTACAACAAAGTCACTTCGTGATTTTGGCGTTGGGGTCGGCACAAAATGAGCGGAATACCAAAAATCCTTTTCTGGCTTCAGAAAGGGAACAGATGATTTTGTCAAATTTCTCGGCTGCTGATCAAAAGCGAATTAAATTTGTTCATGTTATTGATGTTTATAATGATTCCAAGTGGGTGGAGTTGGTAAAATCATTGGTCAATGGTGTTGTTTTAGACCACGATAAAATTGGTTTAATTGGACATTTTAAAGATGATTCTTCTTATTATTTAAAACTTTTTCCAGAATGGGAAATGGTTGAGCTAGACAGCTTAGTGGGTTCTATTTCTGCCACGCCTTTACGTGAAGCGTACTATCGGGGTGAAATTTATCAAGCTGAATTTCCTCTAGGCACAGCAGAGTTTTTAGCGAAATTTCAAAAAACAGAAATTTACCAACAATTAAAATACAAATACCAAACCGAAGACAAGTCAAATCTTTAGGGTCTGTGGACATTTCATAAATGGCTTGCGTTGTAGGTTAAAATTGAGCAGGCAAGGCATGAAATGAAGAGAATAGCGAGACTATTTTTAAGTTTCATAACGTAGCCTGAGATA
>JAITLL010000006.1 GCA_031277915.1 Acinetobacter sp. | reverse complement strand
TATCGATAAACAATACTTTCAACTTTTATTAACGCATAATAGCTTAATCGAATTTAATCCTTTTTGAGATTTATGTGGGAAATAAGCAAATTTCACACTTAAATATAGCTCAATGTTTTACTGCTTATTTGAAAGAAGAAGTCATTTTTTATGAAAATCGTCATTCTCAACAAACCATATGACGTTCTCTCCCAGTTTCGTAAAGACGAAGCGCACATGACGGTCTCTGACTTTATAGATGACCCGACTTTGCGTATAGCAGGTCGTCTTGATATGGACTCTGAGGGTTTAGTTTTCTTAACTGATCATGGTGGTTTGAATCAATTCATTACCAACCCAGCGAATAAAAAATACAAAACGTATTTAGTTCAAGTTGATGGTGATGTTACTGAAGAAGCTTTAGAAAAATTACGTAAAGGCATCGAACTCAACGATGGTATAACTTTACCAGCTAAAGCAATTAAGGTAAGTGAACCTGAATGGGTCTGGGACCGTGATCCTCCTGTACGTTACCGTGCCAACATTCCAACGTCTTGGATTGAGATCTCTATTTGTGAAGGTCGTAACCGCCAAGTTCGTCGTATGACTTCTGCGGTAGGTTTCCCGACTCTACGTCTTATTCGTACTAAAATCGGCTCAATTGATTTAGTTCACTTAGGATTACAACCGGGTGAAACTAAAGAAATCGAACCTCTACTCTACCCTGACTTTAAAGATGTTCCGGCTGAAGAACCTTATCGTTCACGTTCATATGTGAAAAAGCCAGGTGGTACAGGTGGTAAACCAATGGTTCGTAAAAATAAAGATGGTTCTGTGAAAAAGTCGGGTACAAAACGTATCTGGCAAATGGATGAAAGTGAGAAGCCACGTCGTAAGACTAACGGTACAACTCGTCCAAATACGAAAGCTCCACGTGGTCGTGGCCGCTAAAAAATCTAAGTTTTAAAGCTCACTTCGGTGGGCTTTTTTATTGGACTTTATAAAATAAAAAAGCCGATGCATATGCACCGGCTTTAAGCTATTTACTCACGTATGAATAATTAAGCCTGAACAGTTGAAAGTGCTGCATTAAATGTCGCACTTGGGCGCATCACTGCATTTACTTTCGCTGAATCAATTGCGTAATAACCACCGATATCAGCTGCTTTACCTTGTACTTGAGCAAGCTCAGCAACGATTTTTTGTTCGTTTTCAGCTAATGATTTTGCAAGTGGAGCAAATTTAGCTTTCAACTCAGCATCTTCGTCTTGAGCAGCAAGTGCTTCAGCCCAGTAAAGAGACAAGTAGAAATGGCTACCACGGTTGTCAATCTCACCTGTACGGCGTGATGGTGACTTACCGTTATCAAGTAACTTATCAGTCGCTTCATCAAGCGTCTTCGCAAGCAACTTAGCACGAGCATTATTCTCTTTAATACCCATCTCTTCTAAAGAAGCTGCAAGTGCTAGGAACTCACCGAGCGAATCCCAACGTAAGTGGTTTTCTTCAACAAGTTGTTGTACGTGTTTAGGTGCTGAACCGCCCGCACCAGTTTCGTACATACCACCACCCGCCATAAGCGGAACAATAGACAACATTTTCGCAGAAGTACCAAGTTCCATAATTGGGAACAAGTCAGTTAAGTAGTCGCGTAAGATGTTACCAGTTACAGAAATTGTATCTAGGCCACGTACTACACGCTCAAGTGTGTAACGCATTGCACGTACTTGAGACATGATCTGGATATCAAGACCAGTCGTGTCGTAATCTTTCAAGTACTTTTGTACTTTCTTGATCAATTCATTTTCGTGTGGACGGTATGGGTCAAGCCAGAAGATCGCAGGCATGCCTGAGTTACGTGCACGAGTTACTGTAAGTTTTACCCAGTCACGAATCGGAGCGTCTTTCACCTGACACATACGCCAGATATCGCCTTCTTCAACATTTTGAGTCAATAACACTTCACCAGTGTCAAGATCGGTAATGTTTGCAATACCCGCTTCAGCAATTTCAAAAGTTTTGTCGTGAGAACCGTATTCTTCAGCTTTTTGAGCCATCAAACCAACGTTTGGTACTGTACCCATAGTCTTCGGATCGAAGTTACCATGCCATTTACAGAAATTGATCATTTCCTGGTAAATACGGGCAAATGTTGATTCAGGCATTACTGCTTTAGCATCGTATTGCTTACCATCAGCACCCCACATTTTACCACCAGCACGGATCATTGCAGGCATAGAAGCATCAACGATGATGTCGTTAGGTGAATGGAAGTTAGTAATACCTTTTGCTGAGTCAACCATTGCAAGTGCAGGACGGTGTTCTTGGCAAGCGTGTAAGTCTTCGATGATTTCTTCACGTAATGAAGTAGGAAGAGTTTCGATTTTCTCGTATAACCCAGCCATACCGTTATTTACGTTAATGCCAAGTTCGTCGAATAACTTACCGTGTTTTTCGAAAGCTTCTTTATAGTAGATTTTCACACAGTGACCGAAAACGATCGGGTGTGAAACTTTCATCATTGTCGCTTTTACGTGTAAAGAGAATAAAATTCCTGCTTCTTTACAATCATCAAGTTCTTTTTCATAGAAGTCACAAAGTGCTTTCTTGCTCATGAACATTGAATCAATGATTTCGCCATCTTGAAGCGCAACTTTTGGCTTAAGAACAATGCTCTTACCACTGTTTGTGATAAGTTCCATTTTTACATTGCGTGCGCGGTCAAGTGTCATTGATTTTTCACCGTGGTAGAAGTCACCTTCTTCCATGTGTGAAACGTGAGTTTGTGACCACTGTTTCCACTCGCTCATAGAGTGAGGGTGTTTTTTAGCGTAATTTTTAACGGCAGCAGGAGCACGGCGGTCAGAGTTACCCTCACGAAGAACTGGGTTTACTGCTGAACCTAAGCATTTGCCATAACGAGCTTTAATTGCTTTTTCTTCTTCAGTCGCCGGGTTTTCTGGATAGTCAGGAACTGCAAAACCTTTAGATTGAAGTTCTTTAATACATGCTGTCAATTGCGCAACAGAGGCACTAATATTCGGGAGTTTGATAATGTTAGTATCTGGATCTTGTGTAAGACGACCTAGCTCAGCAAGGTTGTCGGATACCTTTTGCTCTTCACTTAGGTAGTCAGCGAATTCTGCGAGCACACGTGCAGCTACAGAGATGTCACTTTTAACAATCTCAATGCCAGCTGGCTTAGTAAAGGTCTCAATGATCGGCAGTAGCGAATAAGTCGCCAATAATGGCGCCTCGTCAGTCAGTGTGTAAATGATGGTTGACTTTTCACCAGCCATATATAGCCCCTTCCGTTGAATTGAGTTTGAGGCCCGAGCTTTTGGCCCAGTGCCTATGAACCGATATGCTTAAATAAAACCCTGAGAGTATCGGCTCTCATTGGCTTTCAGTCAACGAAATATCCAGTGATAACGACATTTCGCAGCGAAATAATACATAATTTAAATCTATTGATCATAATCTTATACCTGACTTATGGTAATACATCTTCATTTACCAACTTTTTAGGTATAGAACATTTTTAAATTACATGAGATATCTTTCAGAGTTCTGACAAATATTATACTTTTCATTCAAAATAAACTCAAAGATAAAGCCTATTTCAATTTTTTAAATTCACTAAAAAGTAAAAAACCGATGTATGAAACATCGGTTTTTTATGAATTAATAAGCTGTTATTCAGGCTTTTAACCATTTGTCAGCTTTATTTTGATCTTCAATAACAAGTTCAACTTCAGTTAAGTTTATGCTGTCACTTGTAACTTCAAACGACAACAACTCATCACGGCGGAAAGCCAAGACTGAGTAAGTGCCCTTCTGTTTGGCATATTTTTCAATCAATTTTGTGGATGCTTTTAATCCATCAATTGCAATAATAACATCATTTGCAGAAATACCTGCTTTCGCCCCAGCGCCTTCACGGTGAGCATGTTGTACCAATACACCTTCAGGTTTATCGGTTAGCTTTAAACCATAAGCCAAAGTCTTGTCATTTTTAAACGTATAACTTAAACCAAACTCAGGGAGTAACTGATCAAGTGGTAACTCATCCGTTGTGTTAATCAAATGATTAATTTGCTCAACCCAACTATCACCCGTTAACTCTTCACATAAATCGAAAACGGTACTTTCATTAACTTGAATACCTTTTTGCGTGTTTTCATACAATCGACGCATTAAGGCATCAAGACTCGAACCACGTAAACGTAAGCCTAAATCTAAACATAAGGCAACTAATGCACCTTTGTTGTAATAGCTCGTACCGGCATTATTGGTGTTTTCATCTGGACGATAAAACTTAATCCAAGCATCAAAACTTGACTCTGCGACAGTTTGGACAAAACGACCTGGATTTTGTAAATAACGATCAATCTGTGACTTCAACAAATCTAGATAAGACTTCTGAGAAATTACACTGCTACGTAATAAAATGAGATCATCATAATACGAAGTAAAACCTTCAAAAATCCAAAGTAGCGAGGTGTAACCCTCTGTATGCAAATTATAGTTTGCAAAATTTTCCGGACGGATAAACTTCACCAACCACGAATGAAAATACTCATGGCTACATAACCCTAAGAAGCGTTGATAGTCTTTTGAAGGCTCAGTAGGTTCATTTGATTTTGGTAAATCATCTCGTGGTGTAATCAGACTTGTACTATTGCAATGCTCTAGCCCACCATAACTATTCCCTGTTGCTATGGTCATAAAGGTATAGTTTTTAAATGGCGCTGAACCAAACATTTCAATTTCGGCTGCACAAATTTTTTCAATGTCTGTTTTTAAACGATCAACATTGGTCGTGTGCATTCCCGAAATTGCAAATTCATGTGCAATTCCATGCGTTTCAAAGCTAAAACGTGTTTGATCAGCCAGTTCAAATGGACTATCAATGAGTTGATCATAATGATCAGCTTTTAACGTAAAACGACCTTTGACTAAACTTTTTGAAGCTAAACCTGTTGCTAATTGAAAATGTTTTAACTCTTCAGGCAAAAAGATTTCTAATTCACAAGCTGACTGTTCTTGGCCTTCTAAGCCTAAACATACACAGGCTGGGTTAATATATAGACGTGTTTGGTCTACATAAGCACCACGCACAGACAAATCATATGCATAAACATCGTATTCAACAGTAATCAACTCATGATCGGTGTTAAATAAACGCCAGCGATTTTTCTCAGTTTTTTTAATATTAAGCATACGTCCAGCTTCATCATAGGCTTTTACTGCCTCGATGTGCTTGGCAAACTCACGAATTAAATAACTGCCAGGAATCCACGTTGGTAACCATAGTTCCTGATTTGGATTCGCTAAAAAGCGAATTGTGACGTGAACAAGGTGCTGTTTGTAATCATCGAATTCAATTTGATAATGCAACATAAATTCTTCAATTTAAAAATAAGAACGGTTTCACATTAGATTATCACTTTTTTGTATCCGCTTGCGTAGATGTATTTTTTGGCAACAATTCACACTAGCCTTCTACAAAAAAAAGGCATAGCATGCTGTGCATCTGTGTTCCGTATTTGCCAGTAAACGTCAAGGTCACCTAGTGAAATTCTTCCTCTCTTTTTTTACGCTGTTTAGTATTTTCTGTACTACTGTTACCAATGCTGCTCTTATTAATATTGCACCTGAAAGTGTCGAAGCCGCCGCATGGACAATTGTAGATACTCAATCTGGTCAAATCATTGCTGAGCATAATAGTCATGCACAACGTGCACCAGCATCTTTAACCAAAATGATGGTTGCCTATATTGCATTAAAAGAGATTAAGGCTGGAAAGTTAAAGCTAGATCAAGTGATTACTGCCACCCCTGTCGTAAGCGTAGTGCAATGGGATGAATCACAAATGTACCTTAAAGCTGGTGAACAAATTTCAGTTGATCAGTTACTGGCAGGTTTAATTGTGATGTCTGCAAATGATGCAGCAGTCACTTTAGCCGAAAAGATTTCTGGTGATGTGCCTCATTTCGTACAGCGTATGAATCAGGAAGCACAAGCTTTAGGCATGAAGGAAACACATTTTAGTAATCCTGCCGGAATTACAATGCCAGATCATTACACAACGGCCCATGATCTAAGCTTATTAAGTGAAGCGGTAATTCAGCAAACTCCTGAATATTTACACTATTCGAAAATGCCAAGCTTTAGCTATAACCAACGTTTTCACCATGCAACCAACTTTGCTTTGAAATATGATCCATCTGTAGATGGCTTAAAAACTGGTTACACTAAAGCTGCGGGTTATAACTTGGCTTTAACTGCTTCGCGCCCTTCGTTTTCACCAAACTTACCGCAAAGACGTTTACTGGTGATCGTTTTGGGTACACCAAGTGCCGTGAAACGTGCTGAAATTGCAGATAAGTTAATGAATCTTGCGTATGCATACACACGTGATGAAGTGGTTATTCCTGAGCAAAAACTTATTGCTGAGCTTCCTGTCATTAAATCAACTTTAAAAATGTTTAAGGTCGAGACGAAGCAACCTACCATTGTCACAACATCTTTATATGCTGAGCCAACACCTATTGATTTAAATACATTTGATTATGCTACACAGCGTATTCAAGTTCTTGATAGTAATAAACAACCTAAAGTTATTGTGCCGCTTGAATCAACTCAAACACGTGTAAACATCGCGTTAAATGAGCAAAAGTTAACAGCGCCTTTAATGAAAGCGATGAACTTGGCCACTGTTTCGATTTATCAAAATAACCAGCTCATTCGCAGCCTTCAAATTGAAAATGATGTGCATATTGAAGAAGCTAATTTTTTCCAAAAAATGATGATGTGGTTCTCTAATCTTTTCTCTATTTTTTCATCAAATAACCATAGTACTGCGAAACTCTACCCGCTAGATTCGCACTAAAAACATCAAATTGTGCACAGATGCACAATAAATTTTATAAATAAAAGATGGCATAATTTAGCCATCTTTTTTTATAGAAAAATAATTAGGTGATAAAAATGGCCCAAAATTTACATCATATTGTGATTGTTGGTGGTGGCGCTGGTGGTTTAGAGCTAGCCACACAACTCGGTGAAACTTTTGGGAAAAGTGATAAAGCAAAAATTACATTAGTCGACCAAAATTTGACTCACATTTGGAAACCCCTACTTCACGAAATTGCTGCGGGCTCTTTAAATCCTCACGAAGAACAAACTAATTATTTTGCACATGCAGAAAAACATCACTACGAATTTGTGCTAGGAACACTCGTTTCAGTAAATAAAGATAAAAAAGTAATAGATTTAGTACCTCCTCAAGTGTCTAAAGAGCAAGACACCCATGCTCAACAACTCAGTTATGACACTCTTATTTTAGCGCTTGGTTCTGTATCAAATGACTTTAATACACAAGGCGTTCGTGAAAACTGTCATTTTCTCGATAGCCGAAAACAAGCTGACGTATTTCAGCAAGATCTTTTGCATTTATACATTGAAGCGCAGAATCAACCAAATCAACGCACTTTAAATATCGGCATTGTTGGCGCTGGTGCAACTGGTGTAGAACTTGCGGCTGAGCTGATTGAAACTACTAAAAACTTTTATCGTTATGGTTTAAAAAAGATCCATCCAGATCAAGTTAAAATCACACTCATTGAGGCATCTGAGCGTATTTTGCCTGCACTTAGCGAAAAAACTGCTGAACACAGTGCTGGGCAACTCAAAAAAATGGGCGTTGAAATTTTAACTAAACACCGCGTTGAAAAAATTGATCAACACTGTATCTATTTTAGTAACGGCAATCAGCTTAAGAGTGATATTACCGTGTGGGCCGCTGGGGTAAAAGCGCCAAAAGTCCTTGAAAGTTTTACCGACTTTAAACGCGACAGTATTAACCGTTTAATGGTTTATGCCACTTTACAGACCTATTCTGATCCTAATGTATTCGCATTTGGTGATTGCGCACATTGCCAACTGGATGCAAGAAATCCTCCACTCGGCCCACGTGCTCAAGTTGCCAGTCAACAAGCGAGCTTTTTAGTTGAGGCTATGGCTGCTCGTTTAAATGATAGACCACAGCCGATGTTTACTTTTAATGACAAAGGATCACTCGTGTCTTTAAGTCGTAATAAAGCCGTTGGAGAATTGCTTGGAGATGTAAGCGTACAAGGATATATTGCCAAAACCATGTATGTATCTTTATACCGTTTACATCAAGCAACAATTCACGGATACACTCAAGCTGGACTACTCGCAGTGAAGGATTTACTTACAAGACGTGTACGTCCAAAAATTAAGCTGTATTGAGTTGAATTTTTTAAGTTCATCCCTATTTACATAAAAACGCATTAGAAAAAGTGTTAAAGATTGAGATTTTGTGGTCTACAAAATTTATTTTTCACTTTATGATGTACGCTTTAATTGATTGAATGGATCAAAAACATGACTGCAATTGCAAATAACCACGTGGTTTCATTCCACTATAAATTAACAAACGCTGAGGGTGAAACACTTGATCAATCTCAAGGTGAACCACTTGCCTATTTGCACGGTGCAGGCAATATCATTCCTGGTTTAGAAAATGCATTAACTGGTAAAACTGTTGGTGATAAATTCACTGTTAACGTACCAGCTGCTGAAGGTTATGGCGAATACAACCCAGACCTAGTACAAGAAGTTCCAGCTCAAATGTTCCAAGGTGTTGATAACATTCAACCTGGTATGCAATTCCAAGCTCAAACTGATGACGGTGTTCAAATCGTTACTGTTAAAGCAGTTGAAGGTGACAACATTGTTGTTGATGCTAACTTCCCACTTGCTGGTCAAGATTTAACTTTTGAAGTTGAAATCGTAGAAATCCGTGAAGCATCTCCAGAAGAGCTTGATCACGGTCACGTACACGGCGCTGGTGGTCACCACCACTAATTCATCTTTAACAAGATGATAAAGGGCAAAGCTTCGGCTTTGCTTTTTTTATGCATTGCTATCCTCTGCCGTATAAGCAAAATGAAATCTTTCCGGAGTTTTTAGATGCAAAAAATGCGGACTTAGTAGAAATCGAAAAGCTATTTTGCTCATCTATTACAGCTGGGCAACAAGATTCATGACCTGTTGGTGAGCAATATGCTTTAAAACAACTAATTGCTGGAGACTTGGCTGCGAATAATGGCGGTTGGGTCAAAAAATTAGCTCATCTCAATAATAAAGATATTCATGAACCCTACTCTCAAATGCCCCATGTTCAGTTAAATTATCCGAAACCTATTGTAGACTTTAAAGAAACTCGACTAAAAGCAATTGAAACATTCAAGCATATTTAGATAAGAGTTGCGTCTTATCTGTTTATTTTTGATTAAAAAGTGATAACAATGTTTGACTATAAAGCCGCTTTAATCTACAAATAAACAGAGTAGATACCTAAAAAGGACAGAAACAACAACAACTTCGCAAACCTACACCTTTCTTTATAAAAGTATAAAAAAACTAACATTACAAAAAGGTAGCATAGCGCGCATGCAACAAAAAAATCCCGGTAGAACACTCGTCTTATGGATTATCGCAGCTCATCTATTTATAGGGATGATTGCATACGAGTGGTTACCTGTAAGTTTTAGAGGAAGCTGGATTTTTATTCTTCTTCTTTTAATTTCTGGTGCTTTTTTAGAAGTTGGTGTGTCTTTAATTGTGGGATTGCTTGCTTTCATTGGAGTAGCCGTATACTTTTTACTCGATTTGGCTGCACAAACCCATGTTGAACGTCAGCTTCTTTTACTTTTCATCATTCCTCTTATTCCGCTCTTTTTAAGCGCTGTACGGCACAATATTGAAATTAATGTACAAAAATACCGTGATATTCAAAGCTACGACCGGAATTATCGCCGTGATATTTTCCCAATTAGTGCTTTAAATTACTTTCAACATAGTTTTTTCAAATTACTTGATCATCACAATGTACAAGATTATGAAGTGTTTGAAATTCGGATACTTAATCGTAGTCTCATTAAAGAAATGCTCGGCGATGATGTCTGGAAAACAACTCAAAATGAAATGATTAAAATTTTGAGCCAGCATCAGCCCAACGAAATTGTTTTTCAGTTCGCAGACGATGACCTCGAGCATATATATAGTATTATGATTCGTCAGGAAAAAAGCGAAGAAGAACCTGATTTTATTAAAAAATTAAAAAAAATTACGACGTTGCGTCTTGAGGTGGACTATAAAATTATTCTTATCCCACCTGAGGAGATCAGCTAATGTCTAATCTTCTTAATATTTGTGGAATTATTATTGCGTCTAGCCAATATCCAGACGCCACTTTGCAGCAGTTCTATCGGCAATATTATCATTGTGAAATTAAAGCTGAACAAACAAAAAAAGAAGTACAAAGTTCTAATGACCTTTCTATGTTTTTTCCTTACCAAGACACATGGTGGCCTGTTTTTACTATTGATCAGCTTAACTCCGAAAGTTTCCAGAAGTTTATTCATCAAGGAGTTAAACCAGGCATTATCTTGCCAGATGAAATATTTGGTTTCCCCCATTACTTCTTATTAAAAGAGGCCGTAAACCAAGGTGCTATTCCCATAGTCCAGTTCAAATCGGAACTACCTCAATATTTCGCGGCAAAAGCTACTTTTTCAACTGCTCTTGGTTTACGTCCCATGGCCGCTTTTGTGAGTACCGGTTGGGATGAAAATTTAATTTCACAACCGGCGGGTACTTATATTGTTCAGTTGAACTCATCAACACTTCCCTTACCTTCTAGAGAAATCAAACACGGACAACATTTATTTTATTCTGCTAAGAGCTTTAATGGTCATGTATCAGGTTATGAAATTATTGTTAATCCACCTGCCGACTTGCCTGTGTCCAACATTCGATATCCGCAACTCGGTATTTCTTGGAAATTTAATAAAATTAATTATGTAAGTACACCTGAGCATGTACGTACTAATTTTATAGGCTATATTTTTATTGCCTTAAGCACAGTTGTTGTCCCGCTTGATCTTATTTTAAGAAGTACTTATCCAGATCTTCTCGGTACATTTGGTAGCTATATTTCGTGGATCTCCTTGGTTGTTGGAGCGATTTTATTGTTACTGCTCATCTCCTCTATTATTCGGAGGGTTCGTAAAAATGGCTCCAATTGATATTCTATTTTTATTTGGTTTTTTAGGAATCTGGATTCCGCAGGCATTTTGGGCATGGCTAAGCTATCAGGCATGGAAATATTCAAAAACTGCGGAAAAAGAACTACAAAACCTGCCCACTCCAGAAAAATGGCCAATCTTAAGTGTTTTAATACCCGCCTATAACGAAGGTGTGGTGATTGAAGATACTTTGCATGCTATTGCTCAACAGGACTATCCAGCTGAGTCTTACGAAGTATTACTCATCAATGATGGTTCAAAAGATAACACTCTTGAAATCGCGGAAAATCTCGCAAAAATTTATCCATGCATAAAAATTGTCAACGTACCCAAAGGTATGGGAGGCAAAGGAAAATCGAGAACACTCAATAATGGCCTTCCCCATGCCAAAGGTGAGCTCATTGTTGTCTATGATGCCGACAGTACTCCTGAACCAGATTGTGTTCGATTACTTGCGCAAACCTTACTGGCAGATAAAAAGTTAGTGGCTGTAAATGGCAAAGTCAGAACCCGTAACTGGAGAGATAGCATTCTGACCCGTTTTATTGCGATTGAATTCATCTTTTTCCAATGGATTTTCCAAGGTGGGCGTTGGCAACGTTTTGAGCTATCAACCTTAATGGGTACTAATTATGTCATTTGGCGAGATGCTTTAGAGACATTGGGTGGTTTTGACGAAAAATCGTTGGTTGATGATACAGAAATGAGTTTCCGAATTTTCATTGGTCAAAAAAGAATTAAATGGGTTCCTTATGCCATTGGCTGGCAACAAGACCCTCCTTCATTAAGTGTATTTATTAAACAGCGCTCACGTTGGACACAAGGTAATTTTTACGTGACCCGTAAATATTTACCAGTAGCACTTAGGACCCCATTCCCGATCGGAATTGAAATTCTAAATAATATTATGTGCTATATCCTTTTCGTACCAGCTTTGTTCTGGAGTCATATTACCTTAACACTGGGCTTACTTGATATTGCAGGTATTTCAGTTCCCGGCCCCTTTACACTGCTATGGGGTCTATCATTTTGCCTCTATGTAGCACAAATGTGGTTTACGCTTTCTTTAGAAAAAGTTAAACCAGAACTCTATTTTTACTCAGTTTTATCTTATGTAAGTTACTCACAAATATTCTTATTTATTGTATTTAAAGCCGCATTCGACATGCTAAAAAATAAAATACAAGGTAATTCACTTCAGTGGTACAAAACAGAACGTAGCAAGGAGAAAAAATAAATGAAAAAGACTTTCAAACTTTATCCACTCATACAAGCACTCCTTGCTAGCAGTTGCCTTATGTTAGCCGTGCCAGCCCATACCACCACATGGACTTTAGATGATATTAGCACATCAACTAAATATACCGTTGAGCCTCACTTTTTCTATATTGGAAAAGGTGCAGAGTGGCAAAACATTCAGTTTTCCAGTGACTATTCCACTGAAAATGATACCAATATTTTAGTAAAATATGATGATAAGCTCATCTATAACACGACTTTAAATGGAAGTGGGCAATTTAAATTTGATATTCCAGCCAGCCCGAGTGGTTTTCATCGTTTAGATTTTATTATTCAACAATATGATAAACCTACAGTACTGAGCCAAACGAGGGATTCTTTCTGTACAGAAGATATCGATCATTTAACCTATTTAAGTAATTCTCAACTCGATTTTACACCTATTCGAAATGTTTATCGCTTAAAAGATTTACCTGATGCTTTGTTTAACCCCCAAGCGAAGAAACCTACTCCTTTTGTCGGTATCTTGAAATACAACCGCAAAGAGATTACCGAAGCCTCTATGCTTGCTCGTTTAGCGAGTTCTTGGAGTTCAGTCACTCCTATTGAATGGGTCGATTCTGGGCAAACCAATTTAAACCCCGAAACCAAGTTTGTTATTGAAATAATAAAATCGACACCTCCACTTAAAAATGGAGCCTTTGTACAAATTTCAAAATCGACAGATGGTGCTCCTACTCTCTCTATCACATATCACACACCACAAGAACTCACTGCTGCTATTAATGGATTAATTAATCCTACATATGTACAACAGCTTGATACGGGCAGTGCAATTTTCCCAACCACAATTTCAGCACCAGCTTGGGCTCAATTCAAGAAAATTGATACGCTTGCAGATTTAGGTATTGAAGATTTCCGGTTAAATCACGCTGAAAAAAACTTGTTTCTCGATTTTCCAGCAGTATGGCAACCTACTGACATCCTACAAGGACAAATTGCCCTTCGTATTCAAAGCGGCCTATTACAGGGTTCAAACATTACGGCATGGCTCGATGGTGGTCTTGCAGGTAGTATGAAAACGGCAGATCTTGCCTCTGACCCAGTTAATCGACAATTCAACATTTTCGCAAAATCTATTTCTAATACAACTAACTTTAGCTTGAAGCTTGAAAACTCGGTCATTGCCAACTCTCAATGTCTGCCCACTGCGCATGGCTCACTTTGGGTTGATACTGCCAAGTCAACTGTAAACCTTCCCCATAAACTAAAAAATGGCGTTGCAGCTCTTTCAATGACATTAGCAACCAAACCAACGATTGCAATTGATGATCAATCTGGTGCATTAAATATTGCAATCATTCTGGGGCAAGTCGCTAAAAATATGTTGCTTACAGATGCTCCAATGCCGCTTAATCTAGTACGTTTTTCTCCAAATGCTCCACAAGCAGTTAATGTGATTGTGAATAAGCAGATTTATCAACAACAAGTCTCAATGCATCAAAACATTATTTATGCACCAGCAGCAGCAAACGGTTTTATTGTGAGTTATCACAATAACCGCTTTGATGTCATTACTGACTCTGAAAATGGTGCACAAACCTTCATGCATTTATGGAGAACAATTCAACATAAAATTCCAAATAATGTGACCAAAATGTTGGTTTCAGAAAACGGCAATATTTATGTTCTCCAAAAACTAATTGTAGGTAATCAAAAAGCTCCATTAGTTCAGCAGTCTTCATTCTTTTTACTGGTTGTGATTATCTCTGCAATTATGATAATAGTGATCTTCTTGTGGTATTGGTTACGACGTAATAATGAGAAAACAGATACCAATTAAAATAACTGCTTTTATTATTTTAATTATATGTAGTGTAGTGGCTTATGCAGGGTTGTTCAAAAATCATGGGCAACCTCCAGTTATCGAAGGAATTTTTTGGCAACCAGATAACAATACCACTCCTCCAAAAGGAAACTGGCATTATTTAGGGGTGAACACTTTTGTTCCCCAGTGGTCAGTCGTCGAATCTAAATCGTGGTGGACAAACTCTAATCTCCCTCAGTGGGAAAAAGCCATTGATATACAGAAAATTAAACAACAACCTTGGGCTAAAAATCTCATATTAGGTTTAGCTGGTGAATATAATGAACCAGAAGCACGTGCAAATGTTGTTGCTTTAGGAGAAAAATCTGCTCAAATTATTCAAGAGCAAAACGGCGCATCTTTAAAAGGTTATTATTTTCCAGTTGAAGCTGATCCAACTTGGTTAAGGGTGAGCACACTAGGTCATGTTTTAGAAAAACTGCCAGCACCTATTTGGGTGAGTATTTATAGTGGTGAAAGCGAACCTGAAAATTATAATTTATGGGTTAAAAGTTGGCTACCCAGCCAAGCTGGTGTCTTTTTCCAAGACGGTGTAGGTGTCGGCGTAAGAACCCCTCAACAAGCCAGACATATTTTAGACCAACTTGAACAAACACTTGGAAAAGATAAAACTGTTATTGTGCTAGAAGCATTTCGCACCAAAAAAAATGGACAATTCCGAGCGGCTTATCCTTGGGAAATTATTTCTCAAATTAAAGCGTATGAGGGAAAAACAATTTATATTTTTGATGGCCCCCACTATATGGGCCGCTGGTCAGTTTACATAGTTGGCTTATGGTACCGTTTAACCTATGGCGGCATTCCTACCACCATAAGCGAACCAGAAGCTTTAAAATAAATTATTCTTATTCATAGGTTTTAGCAATTTCATCCAATATACGCTGAGCAGCATGCCCATCGCCAAACGGATTTTCAACATGTGCCATTTTTTGGTAATGCTGCGAATCTGTTAAAAGTTTTTCAGCCTCATCAATAATTTTTTGCTGATGTGTTCCAACAAGTACTCCTGCACCGACTTCCACGACTTCAGGTCGTTCAGTCGTCTCTCGTAAAATTAATACAGGTTTATTAAACGATGGGCTTTCCTCTTGTAAACCACCAGAGTCCGTTAAAATGAAGATAGAACGGTCTATAACGGCCAATAAACTTGGATAATCGAGTGGTTTCACCAGATGAATTTGAGCATGATTTTTAAACTTGTCATGTACTACATCATGGACCGCAGGGTTTAAATGCACAGGCCAAATAAAATGTAAGTCAGGATGCTGATTGGCTAAATGTTCAACCGCATTACATATATTTTGAATACCACTACCAAAGTTTTCACGGCGATGAGCTGTAATGAGTACAACTTTATCGTTTTGCTTTAATTGAATACCATAAGATTCAAGCTGATTTTTCAAACCAGAATTTTCAGCAATTAATTTTCGTCCTAAATACACAGCATCTACGACAGTATTACCTGTCACAGTAATCAACGATGGCTGGATTTGCTCATTTAATAAGTTACGCTTTGATTGTTCAGTAGGAGCAAAATGCCATGTCGTAATACGGGAAACTAACTGGCGGTTGCCTTCTTCAGGAAATGGATGATCCAAATCGTAAGAACGTAAACCAGCTTCGACGTGAGCAACAGGAATTCTCATTGAAAACGCAACTAAACCTGCAGCTAATACAGTTGTGGTATCACCTTGGATGACTATCGCATCTCTTTTTTGACCATCTGTATAGACTTTTTCAAGTTGTGTTAAGCCATGAATTAATAATTGATTGAGGCTTTGCCCAGCATTCATGATTTTAAGGCGATGATCAATTTCAACCCCAAAAAAATCAATAGCATCTCTTACCAACTCATCATGTTGACCCGTAAAAATAACTTCAACCTGAAATCGTGAGTCTTGTTTTGCTAATAAAATTACCGGAGCCAATTTTATGAGCTCTGGACGAGTACCAAATACTATCGAAATAATTTTTTTTTTCATTATTAGAAATCCTTATAAAAAACAAGTTCTACACGGGTATTGTTGTAATGATCTTTTGTATTAACGGGTACGTCTTTAAAATAATCACCATATAAACGTTCAACACGTAGTTTTATGGGTTGATAATTAAAAGGCTGCCATGAAACACCAGGGCCATATTCAAATAAATTATTGTAATATTCATTTTTACTATCTGCTAAGCCATGTAATTTTACATAAGCTTGCACAGTTCCACTTTCGCCTTTATATAGATTTAAACCTGTGCGTAAGCGTAAATCCCCAATAACGTTATAGTCTTCTCTCGAATACGTCGCGACATTACCATATAGATCAGTAAAGTAATTATCTAAACAAAGTGCATTGCAGCTTGATTGCGAATACCACTCTTGATAACCCGTTAAACCACCCACAACACTTTCACGAAATTTCTTTCTATTTCGATCAATCAAATCATAACTTCCACCTACTTCGACATAAGCTCGAACAGGAATTGAAGTCCATGGTTGATAATTTGCGCCAATACCAAGAGTAGCTGCATTTTCATCAATAATTTCAGGTCGTACGCCACCTTGAGATTTAGTGTCGCGGTTTAAATTAAGAAAGCCATAGACTTGAGCACGGCCATTATCGATGTTTTTACCGTACCTAACTTTTAAAGGAAAAATAACGTCGTCATAACGCGACTCATAAGACGGTGCAAAATAAATATCACCAAAATAAGGTTTAACCTCACCCCCACTTAAATTTTTAACCGCTTGAGTTGCCTTATCGGCAATTGCAGCGTCTGAAGATGACGTTAATTCTTTAAATAAGACTAATGCTTCTGGATTTCTTTTTTGTTGATTAAGCAAATAAGCTTCTTGCAATTTTAAGGTATCATCTTGAGGAGCCAAATTTCTTGCTTGTCTTAAGCTTTGTAAAGCATCATCTCTTTTTTCAAGCCGAATCTGTAAATAGGTAAGACTTTTCCAGACTTTAATATCTGTGGGTGTCAATTTACTCAGTTCAACCAGTATCTTTTCAGCTTCTTGTGGCTGAGACTGTTCGATTTTATAAAATCTGTCCCACTTATCATAAATGAGATTGCCAGGTTTATATTCAGGATTTACCTGGTCTTGTGCATGAACTGAACTCATGCCTACCACGGCTAAAGAAGAGATCACTGCTCCCATAAGTAATATTGAATGTGTTATAGAGTTTATTGTTTTGCTATTTTTCATTTTCACCTCTACAGTAAATTAGACTTATTAGGGAGAACAAGCCTTTGAAATGATCAATAAATATCATAATTAAAAATAATAAGTTACATCGTTAATTTAGGTTAATGATGTTTTATATAAATTATTTAGTCTCCGTTTTTATTATTGATCTATTCTGTCTTATCCCTAAATTCTCTATAATAATGACATATTTTTTGATCAATAAATTGTAAAATTTCATAGCATCTATAAAACATTGATAAGGCAAAACACATGGCTTTTCCACATCATACAGAGCATCATGCAATTCACCGTTCAGGTTGGTTAAGAGCTTCCGTATTAGGGGCTAATGATGGAATTATTTCTGTTACTAGCTTAATTATGGGTATGGCAGCAAGTGGTGCCAGTTCACACACTCTTTTTATTACTTGTATTGCAGGACTTATTTCGGGCGCAACATCAATGGCTGCCGGAGAGTATATTTCAGTTAAATCTCAAGAAGATATTGAAAAAGCAGATCTAGCCATTGAAGCAAAAGAACTAAAAAAATATCCTCAGAAAGAATTAGATGAATTAACTCATATTTATATTTCTAGAGGCTTGTCTAAAGAATTGGCTCAAGAAGTTGCTTTGCAGCTAACAACTCATGATGCTCTAGGTGCACATGCACGAGATGAAATCGGCATTCATGAAAATACGGCGGCAAACCCAATCCAAGCAGCGCTTTCTTCGGCAGCCTCATTTTCATTCGGGGCATTCTTTCCAATGCTTGCAATCTTATTAAGCCCTGAACACCTCATTATACCAAGTGTACTTATTACTGGTATTGCAGCATTGGCAATCTTAGGTGCTCTTGCGAGTTATTTTGCTGGTACATCTAAACTCAAAGGTAGTTTACGTATTACGCTATGGGGAATTTTAGCAATGGCTTTTTCAAGCTGGATTGGTTCATTGTTTAATGTGACCCCTTTATAAAAATAGGTTTTTGACAAACCGAAGTACTTGAATATTTAAAAATTAAATAGCCAATATTATTTGCTCTTGGTTCTATTTTCACGTTATGGTGAGAAGAAAGAAATGAGGTGAGAAAAATGAGCCTATTACAACAACTTGCAATTAAGCATCCAATTTTTCTGGCTCCAATGGCAGGTGTTTCTACTCCTGAACTGGCTGCCGAGGTTTCAAATCAAGGGGCTCTAGGGTCATTGGGTTTAGGAGCAAATACTGCGCAAAGTGCACGTGAACAAATTTTGAGAACCCAAGCACTCACAGAAAACTCATTTCAAGTTAATTTTTTCTGTCATCAATCTTCAAAACTTGATCCAGAAAAAGCAAAACAATGGATTGATTATTTACGACCTCATTTCGCAAAATTCGGTGCTCAACCACCTCAAGAATTACACTGTATCTATCCAAGCTTTCTAGATAATGATGACTTTTTAAATGTTGTTTTAGAAACCAAGCCTCAGGCGGTGAGTTTCCATTTTGGCATTCCCCATCCGCATCAAATCCAAGCTTTAAAAGAAGCCGGTATTTTGACCATGGTTTCAGCCACAAACCTTATTGAAGCTCAAGCTATTGAGGCAGCGGGTATCGACATTATTATTGCTCAAGGTATTGAGGCAGGTGGACATCGAGGGATTTTCAATCAAACTTTTGATGGTGCCATTAAAACCACCGATTTGGTTCAACTTATTGTGAAGCATTGTACCCTTCCAGTTGTGGCTGCTGGTGGGATCATGACTGGCTTACAAGCCAAACATATGTTGAGTTTAGGGGCAGCCGCGGTTCAGTTAGGAACAGCATTTGTTCAATGCCAAACGTCTAATGCCTCTGCTGAATATCGCAAAGCACTTTTTAGCAAACCTGTAACACAAATCAGTGCAAGCCTTTCTGGACGCCCTGCTCGCGGGTTACTCAACCATTGGCATACGCAAATCGATTCCCCTAATCGCCCAGTACAACCAGAATATCCTTATACTTACGATTTAGCGAAACAACTAAATGCTCTTGCAAGTAAACATCATGATTACGGTTTTGGCGCTTTTTGGGCAGGAAGTAATGTTGCTCAAATACGCGAATTAGGCGCATCTGATCTTGTTAATCAACTGGTTGTTGAAATGCTAGATAATGAATAGATAAAAGTTCAGAGCAACCAGCTAAAGTACTGGTTGCTTTCTTTTAATGAGTATCTAATAAATTAACTTGTTCAACCTGAACATCGCTCATCAAATTGCCTTCAGCAAGCAACTGATTAAAGTAAGCTTCAACCACTAATGCTTGTTGAGCCGTCGTTTCCACTTTATACATATTTTGTCGGAACTCGTTACTTGAACGCAGGCCTTTGGTGTACCAAGCAATATGCTTACGGGCAATACGACAACCAGAATATTCTCCATAAAACTGGTACAACTCAGACAAATGCCCTAAAAGTACATCTTTGACTTCGTCAATATTCGGTGCAGCCAAATGCTCACCCGTTTTTAAATAATGAGCAATTTCACGAAAAATCCATGGACGGCCTTGTGCAGCTCGCCCAATCATAATTGCATCGGTGCCTGTATAATCGAGCACATATTTTGCTTTTTCAGGGCTATCAATGTCTCCATTGGCAATCACTGGAATATTAATTAATTCTTTAACATTCTTGATCAATTCATAACGCGCTGTATTTAAATACATATCTTCACGCGTGCGACCATGCAATGCTAACGCAGCAATTCCTGCTTCCTCAGCACGTTTAGCCACACGTAAAATATTTTCTTGACCATTTAAAAATCCCAAACGGGTTTTTAAAGTTACCGGCACATCAACCGCTGCCACAACTGCATCTAATATTCGAGCAACCAAGTCTTCATCTTGTAATAACGCTGAACCTGCTAATTTATTACATACTTTTTTTGCAGGACATCCCATATTGATATCAACAATTTGCGCCCCATTTGCAACTTGATAACGGGCAGCTTCAGCTAATTGCTCCGGATCAGAACCAGCAATTTGTGCAGAAATTGGAGCCAGTTCCCCATCAAAATTAGCACGATAAAGACTTTTTTTAGTCATCCGTAAAGTCTTGTCAGCAGTCATCATTTCACTGACTGCATGCCCTGCACCAAAATACTTGCATAGTGTTCGAAACGGACGGTCTGTTACACCAGCCATTGGAGCAACGATTAAATTATTTGACAGTTGATAGGGACCAATATACATATATATTCATACAATTCATGATCAACATAGTATACTTCATCCGCTTCATCAGCTCATCTTTTTATGCAGGTGCTCTCCTCGCTATGAACAAACCGTTATCTTCCCGTTTTTTATTAAAATCATTCGGTATGATCGCCGTATGCATGAGTTTAGCCGCTTGTGGGGATAAAGCTTGGTGGTCAAAAAATGATGAGCCTGATTTAGACAGCCAACACATTAAAAAGTTAATTCCATCACGTGTGCATGATCGTGAATCATGGGCAAAAGATATTAACGATATTATGCAGGACTTAAAAATTCCTAAAACAAAACAAAATGTCTGTAGTGTTGTCGCTATTGTTGATCAGGAGTCTAACTTTGTTGCTAATCCGGTAGTACCTGGCCTCGGTAAAAAAGCAGTTGAAGAAGTCGGTACCCGTTTAAATGAAAAGTTTGAAGACAAACTTGGCCAGAAAGTTGGTGGAACTGTTGCGGGTTATTTCGAAGAAGTATTAAAAAACCAGCCTTCTCCTGACAACAACTATATGACTCAGATGGGTAAAGTCAAAACTGAAAAAGATCTTGATTTACTTTATCGTCAAATTTTCGATTTTATGACTCAACATTATCATGTCAGTGCTTTAACTGGAGCAGCTAAACTCGTTGGACAGGATATTGGTGAGAAAATGAATCCAATCACTACACTGGGTTCAATGCAGGTTCATATTAATTATGCTAAAGCACATAAGCGCACTAGTATGAATATTAATGACCTTAGAAATGATCTCTATACACAATATGGTGGTCTATATTATGGTATTCATCGCTTGATGGTCTATCCAGCAGACTATGATAAAGCCATTTACCGTTTTGCCGATTATAACTCTGGCATGTATTCTAGCCGCAATGCTGCTTTTCAAAGTATGCTGGATGATCTTACTGATGCTAAACTTACTTTAGATGGTGATTTACTAATTTACGATAAAGCTGGTGATCCACGCGCAGTTCAGAGCGAATCAGAAAAAGAGTTAATGAATGTATTTACTGCAAATAATGTTTTAATTACTCCAAGACAACTTCGTGATGATCTGAAATTAGAAAAAGAGAAAAAGTTTGAGAGTACACAAACCTATATTGCCCTGAATAAACTTTATAAAGCAAAAACTGGCAAAGATCCCATCTATGCAATGATGCCTCAAGTAGTGATTTCTGGGCCAAAATTAAGTCGTGACTATAATACTAACTGGTATGCAACCCGCGTAAACGGACGATATGAATCATGTATGCAACGAGCGAAACGAATAAGACTATAAGAAATCTCGCCCTGTTCGATTTTGATGGGACCTTATGCAGTAAAGACAGCTTTACAGGGTTCATCTTTTATGCGCTATCTAAGCGTCACATTGTTAAGCAAGGCTTGAAAATTCTGCCATGGATACAAGCCTACTACCTTAACTTTTATCCAGCTCATGCTATGCGTGCAAAACTATTTCGTAGTATGTTCAGCCATACTCCTGCAATTGAATTGCAAAGACTAGGCGAAGAATACGCACAAGAGTTGGTATCGACCCTTGCACCTGAAATTTTCGCCCAGTTACAACAGCATCAGCTGCGTGGTGATCAGGTGGTATTAGTTTCTGCTTCAATTGATATTTATCTTGCCCCGCTTTGCAAGTTACTAGGTATCGACTTAATTTGTACTGAAACTCAAATTACAAATGGCATGATGACAGGCTACTATTCCACGCCTGATTGTAGTAGTGAACAAAAGAAGTTAAGAGTACATCAACAATATTCTCTACAGCATTACCACCAAATTTATGCTTATGGGAATAGTTCAGAAGACCTAGATATGCTCAGTCTTGCTACACACCCATATATGGTGGGCGAAGACCGAGTTCTTCCTCGCCTAACGCCAGAAAAAAAGCTCGCATAATGCGAGCTTTTTTTCATTTGGAAACAACTTAATAAATTGCCATATGATCGCGATGAATCATTTCAAGCGAACGAGCTTCACCAAGCACTTGGTAAACCTTGTCTGAGGCTAGGCCTTTAATAATTTCAGCAGAACGAGAGCTAAAGTTTACTCGTCCAACTGCAATACGTTTGCCTTGCTTATCAACACATTCAACCACATCACCGCGATCAAAATGTCCTTCAACAGTTTTTACGCCAACAGGCAATAAACTGCGGTGTTTCAATTTAATCGCTTCAACTGCACCATCATCAATCACCAGACGACCTGCTGTTTGTAAATGTGCAGCAAGCCACTGCTGATGTGCTGTCATACGGTCTTTATCAGTCGTAAATAACGTACCGAGCATTTCACCAGTCATTACTCGTGACAATACATTGTCACTTTCACCACTCGCAATCAGTGTTGGACAACCTGACTTAGCAGCTAAACGTGCAGCACGAACTTTAGTGACCATGCCACCTCGCCCAAGTACACCACCACCGCCAGCCATTTCAAATAAAATATCATCCATGGCACGCACAGTTGATAACAGCTTTGCATCTGGATTATGGCGTGGGTCTGAGTCAAACATGCCTTGCTGATCTGTTAAAATGATCAGTAAGTCCGCATGTACTTGACCCGCAACCATAGCCGCTAAAGTGTCGTTATCACCAAAACGAATTTCATCAGTAGAGACTGTATCATTTTCATTGATCACCGGAATAACACGCCAGTCAATCAAGTTTTGCAATGCATCGCATGAGTTCAAATAACGACGACGATCTGCTAAATCATCATGTGTTAATAGAACTTGAGCTGTTCGAATACTATGATTTTCAAGTACGCTAGACCAAGTATGAATTAAACCCATCTGCCCAATCGCAGCACAGGCTTGTAGACTGGGTAGATCGGTGGGTCGACTCGCAAGCTTCATACGAACCATACCTTCTGCAACAGCTCCTGAAGACACTAAAATAATTTCATGTCCGGCATTGTGTAAATCTGCAATCTGTTTCGCCCAATGCGAAATAGCGTCCAGATCTAGACCTTGCCCATTTGCTGTGAGTAAAGATGATCCGATTTTAACAACGATTCGTTTACACTCACTGAGCTTACGTTGCCCATCGACCACTTCTATCATGTTTTCCTCGGTTTTTTAGTCACGAACGTAGATGCTTTCTACATCATTGTCGTCTTCATCATCGTCAAAATCATCATCATCGTCCATCATGCTTTCGAGACGTTGTGCTCGACGCATAGCACGGTATGCTTCTTTTGCAGCAATGGTTTGTTCACGTGTTTCAATTTCTAATTGTTCACGGAAAGCTCTTACTTCTGCTGCGTACTCTGGATCTTCAACTTCGCGTTCACGTTGTTGTTCAATCTGATCCATCAAGTAATACACAACTTCTTTTGTACCTTCGCTTAATAAGCCTGATGTCTTAAAGACAGGCCCAGTCCACTTTAATTCGTCTAGAATGTGCTGACACCACTCTTCGCGACTTTCTTCAGCGATCTGATCCAGTTTATTTAGCACTAAAACAACTGGTAGTTTCGCCAAAGTAGGTGAAAACTTAGCTAGCTCGTTCATGATTGCTTTTGCATTATGTGCAGGATCTGAACCATCAATAGGCTGTACATCAATGATATGCAAAAGAATACGAGTACGTGCCAAGTGTTTAAGGAAACGAATTCCTAGACCTGCACCTTCGGCTGCACCTTCAATAAGACCCGGAATATCAGCCATTACAAATGAACGATGGCGGTCAGCATCCACTACACCCAAGTTTGGAACCATAGTTGTAAATGGATAATCTGCCACTTTTGGTTTTGCAGCACTTACAGCACGAATGAAAGTAGATTTACCGGCATTTGGCATACCTAATAAACCAACATCTGCCAATACTTTCAATTCAAGACGAATTTCACGAAACTCACCTTTTATACCAGTCGTGCATTTACGTGGGGCACGGTTAGTTGATGATTTAAAGTGGGTATTCCCCAAACCACCTTCACCACCACCTGCAACCAGAATTCTTTGGCCGTCTTCAACCAAGTCGCCAATAATATCGCCTGAATCTGTATCAACGATTGTTGTACCAACAGGTACTTTTAAAACCACATCTTCACCACCGCGTCCGGTACAGTTAGCACCTGCACCGTTTTTACCACGCTCAGCGCGGAATTTACGGGTGTAACGGTAATCGACTAAGGTACTTGTATCATCATCGGCTTGAATATAGATACTTCCACCACGTCCGCCATCACCACCATCTGGGCCACCAAATGGTACAAATTTTTCACGGCGAAAACTGGCTACGCCATTGCCACCGTCGCCAGCCTCTACGGTAATGACTGCTTCATCAACAAAGCGCATTTGCCAATCCTCTAAAAACTCTAAAACCGCCTATTCTGCCATATTTTCATAAAATTCTCGAATAGAAAATCG
>JAITLL010000075.1 GCA_031277915.1 Acinetobacter sp. | reverse complement strand
TCAGTAATGAAAGGCTTAGGCGTTTATGACAAGCAAGACATCATTAACTTAAATGGTGGTGCGATTGCTTTGGGTCACCCACTAGGCTGTTCTGGTGCACGTATCACCACTACGTTGTTAAACGTAATGGAACAACAAGATACTCAAATCGGTCTTGCGACCATGTGTATCGGCCTTGGTCAAGGTATTGCAACGATTATCGAACGTGTTTAATTAACACCAAGATAAAAAAATCCCCGCGCTATGCGGGGATTTTTATTTTAATAATTACGGTAGACCATTTTTAATCTGCTTTTGTAAATTTAACAGATCATCTAAATTCACTTTCATTGTTCCATTCCGATAAGCATCGACATTACTTCGGTTAATGTTCAGCGGCTTTAACATTTCAAAAAGACCGTTGGTCGGATCAGAAGATTGAATTCCACCCGCTACTGCCAAAATATATTGTTGTAAGAATGGTGAAAGTTGGGTCATATCTGGCTGCGCCATAACTGGCTGATAACTTACAGCCGTCATTCCTTCAGGGATTAAAGCATTCTGTATATCGTTATGTATTTTATATTCATGGTGTTGTAGTGCTTGACGTACCTTCTTATCTTCTTGAAACGGCACAAAACCCACCTCATCACGTAACTCAGATTCAGCCATAACGCGAATAGTGGGTAAAGTAGCCACTTCTTCTGCCTGAACAGTTGGTAAACCTATAAAAGCAAATACAGCAATCAAGGCTGATTGTTTTAAAAAGTTCATAACTTGCTCCAAAAATCACTCATCCAATTTCAGTTAAAAGATGAAGATTCAAATAAAGGTTTCTATAAACAGGCTACAACAAACAGCATCTTGATTCAGTAAAGCTCGGATAAACGGTAAATCAGGTTCGATTTTTTGAGACGAATATCGAGTCTCTTTTATCGATTAAAGCACTCTATAAATTAGGCGAAAGCGTTTAGTTTATTAGAGTGCAATTTATCTTATAAATTTTAGTCACTCTCTAACATCTCTTTTAAAGAATCGACTAATTGCGGAAATGTTGTATAACCGTCTCTGCCTAAAAAGTGCCCTCCATTAGGAACGGTAATGTACGGCGCATCAATATCCTTAGCCAATTGAATTGTTAGTTGTGGTGGAACCAAATCATCATTATCAGACAAATACACCAGCTTTTTCTTTATGCCTTTAAAGTAATTGGTGTCGACTTTGCTTTTTGTTATATAAGCATCGAGTGGAGAAATGTCTGCAAGTGGCCCAGAGAACCCAGATACTAAAATCATTCCGCCAATATGTTGATCATCATGTCTTTGCAAAAAGTGCAGTAACGTAATCACACCTAAACTATGTGCAACGAAGTAAGTATTTTCATTAACGCGAGGAATCTGCTGATCTAAAATTTTCTGCCATGCATTTACATCAGGATGCTCAGAGTCTGGAAATGGTATTAAGGTCACAGTCGTATGTTCATCTTCTATTTGATGTTTTAAGTCTAAAAACCAGTGATCATTTATAGAAGCAGAGTAACCATGAAGCACAAATATTTGACGCATGTTCTTCTCCCGAAGTTCAAATGTTTTAGTATTGGCAACCAATGACATCAATCCGAATAACACCAATAAAATGAGTTTTCTGATCATTGAACAAGTACCATTTTGAAAGATAAAAACATGCTAAACTATGACACTACCGTTAAGGTCAAGCCTATTTTATGAACCTAGCTAAAGTCGCCGAACTTACAAAAGTCAGTCCGCGTATGCTGCGTTATTATGAAAGTTTAGAGCTTATAAAACCGCATCGCGCAAGTAATAACTATCGAAGCTATACGCAAAAAGACATTGAAAATATTAATAAAATTAAAATACTAAACGAAGCTGGCATGACCCTAAAAGATATTCAGGTTTTATTGCCATGTTTTGATTTAGATGAAAAAGTATTTACGCTCTGCCCTATTGTTCAAGAAAAGCTACAAACAGAACTTATGCATGTATCTGAGCAGTTAAACAAACTACAGCACTCACATCATTTATTAAAAACATTTTTAGATCATGGTACAGTCAAAACAACAACTTAGGAATAATAGTATGAATCGAATATTAACAACGTCTTTTTCAGTTGCGCTAACGGCTTTAACTCTAACAGGCTGCGCAACTAAAACCCTGATCAACAAAGATAATAAGACCTATACACGTACCACCAAAGTTACCTTGGTTGAAGACAATGTGGTTGCCTTTGGCCGTCCCGCACAAGCAATTGCTAATTTACCGAAAGATAGCATTGTGATTGCAGGGCAAAAGAACAGTTATATCCTGACTCAAGGTGGCACTCAGTTTGTGAGCTTGATTAGCAAGCTTAATCCTAAAAATATTCAAATCACCCGAGATCTTAATTTCTATTCTGAAAAGAATGATGGACATTTCTCCGGCACATTGCCGCTTTCCTATGTCAAACTAAGAGAAGATTTAAGCAAAAAAGACCTAGAGTTTTTTATTGAAAATGGCGCAAAAGAGTGTTCAACCTCAAGTGATCAACATATGCAGGCACAACGCTTCTGTTTCGACATTAAACTGGCAGGTGTGGTTTACCCAGTAGCAAACAATCTCAGCTCATTACAAGCATTAAGTAAACCTTACCAAGTTACGATTTATACCAATAAAGAAGAAAAGTACAAATCAAAATATGGGATGAATCCTTTGGAAAAGTTGGTGTTATTACCATTTGCCGTGGCCATAGATGTGGTGAGCTTACCTTTTCAAGCTGCAAACAAGATTTTTGACTGACTGTCTCTGTCAAATAAAAGCAATGATTCATCAGTTGAATCATTGCTTGACTGAACTAAAGTTCCTCATCTAGAACCTTAGTATTATTTTTCTTGATTTTATCTATCTTGGCATTCAGTTTTAAGACATCTTGGTAAAGCTCATTAAACTTTTTCACTTGAGCATTTTCATGAAAAAGAATCATATGGTCTTTCTTCTGCCATGAATAATTTTTTAGAAGTTTAAACATTTCTTCTGCGTCATCTAAAATTTGCAGCTCAATCATAAAAATCGTATGGTCTTGATCAACATTTTTCTGAGTTCCCAGTTTCATTTCAAGAAGCTGTCTCATATCTGCATCAACAGATAGTTCCTGAATTTTGACTAAAAAGGTTTTATGGATTTTTTCATATTCAGCTTGATACTTATCTGAAGCTGTACGTACATCAGCTAACATCTTTTCTGTTTCGGCATATTTTTGTTTTTTATCAAGGTCTAAACGGTCAACATTTAAAAAGGTATCCCATTTTGCTGCTTTTAGTTCTCTTAAGTATTCATTGCGTGCATTTACGTTTTGGACCCAGTAGCTTAAAAGAAACTCTGAAATTTGCTTATAGTGTCCCGCCAGCCGTTTATCGTGAATATCAAGTTGTACAGGTTTAGTCCAGTCCTGAGCCTGTTCATAAAGCTGATTCATTTTCTCAGTCATCACGACATCAAACATTTGACTGCTATCTTTGGCTTGTTGCTGTTTGATATGTTGATAAGAAAAAAAGCCAATAGCCGTAATCATCACTAGGCTTGCAATTGCAATCAAAACTCGACGCATACACACCTCCTATTTCCGTTTTTATAGTTTTGCTCTTTATAGTTATAAAATAGAGCCGATTCTTCTTTATATGTCATTTATTTCACAATACGCAACACTCTATTCTCTATTCAACGCTTTAAATCCTCACCCATCATCCCTATTATGATGAGTAATTTATATTTATGAGATTCTCCCATGCGTGTTGATGTCTGGTCTGATGTAGTTTGCCCTTTTTGTTATATCGGCAAGAAACGCCTTGAACATGTAGCTGCTGAAGCTGGTATTGAACTTGATATTCATTGGCATAGTTTCGAATTAGATGCCGATGCGCCAGCAAAACATGACACTTCAAATACTGAGCGTTTGGCTAAAAAATATGGCCGTACCTATGAAGAGATGGAAGAAATGGAACGCAATATTGCGGCCATGGCTGCCTCTGAAGGTATTGACTTCCAATGGAAAAAAGCCAATTCAGGCAATAGTTTTAATGCGCACCGCATTATTCACCTTGCACAAAGTAAAGGTTTAGGCAACCAAGCAAAAGAAGCCTTTTTCCATGCGTATATGACTGAAGGTTTAGCAATTGGTGAACGCGAAGTTGTAGAAGAAATTGCTTCTCGTATTGGCCTTGATAATGCCGAAGTTGAATATGTATTAGATACAAATGAATTAGCTGACTTTGTTCGTCATGACGAAAAAATTGCGCACGAGCAACTTAATGTCACTGGCGTACCATTTTTTGTATTTGATCAAAGAATTGCGCTTGCTGGTGCACAACCTCGTGAAGTGTTTTTACAGGTTTTAGAACAAGCGAAGCTCAAAGCAAATGCTGAAGACATTCAGCAAGATGACGCAGCTGTTTGTAATGACGAAACATGTGATATTCCACAAAACAAACAGTCTTAACTGTAAAGTGTGAACAAATCGTATGTTTTATCACCATTTTAGCAATAGAGCGTTCTAAAAAAAGAACTATCTAATTGTTAAAAATACGTTTATGATTGCCACTTAGAATATTCACGCTGTAATGTTCTGTTTTTTATGTGTTTAATGATCGGAATTTGAAGTTTCCTTGATCTAAAATCCTCCTGTTTAGGGGGATTTTTTTTGCTTAAAAATATTCGCTAATAGATTAAACTTTTTAAACTATTTCAAATATGTAAGAAAAGTTAAATTTACTTAACTTTTGTGTCGTGCTCTTGATTTTATTAGAAAAATCAACAAAAGTGACAATAACAACAAAACATAAAGATAGAGATGAAAAATTTACTGGTAACACCATATCAACAGCTTTTTGCACTTTTAACTCTGGGATTTGGCTCAGTATGCATAACTCATGCAGAAGTAAATTCTTCTTCAACTCAACAAGTCACAGGTTTGCCATCTGGAGTGCAAACCCAAGAAGAAAAAGATGAAAATCTTTTAGATCAAATTCCGAGATGGATTGATGCCACCCCAACCATTTTCCCAGAGCAATCCAATCAGCCTATTGTTCCGCCCACCGAGCAAACCGAAGATCAGACTTGGTTCGATCGCAAGCAAAAGAAAATTCGTAATTGGGCTGATCATACATCGGAAAAAATTGATAACTGGTTCGGTGAAGTTGACCCAAAAAAACCTGCTTCGGCAACCATTCGGGTCATGATCGATAACTATTGGAATGAATACGATAATTTTGAAATTAAGCCCAGAATTCGCGGTAAAATTAAACTTCCTACACTAGAGAAACGCTTAAGCTTAGTCTTTGGTGATGACTCTTTAGATAACGAATTTAATAATAATATCGCCAATATCAACCAAAACCCGAATCAAGATTCAAACAAAACAATCGATGCTAAACGCACACGCGAGGACAATAGTTCAATCGCGTTACGTTGGTCAAATTTCTCAAAAAAATTACCTTTTGAAACAGATGCCGACTTAGGTATACGCTCAGGAGATGACGTTTATGTTCGTTTAAAAGCATCTAGAAATTGGCAACTGCGCAATGATTTTAAATTTTATGCAGAAGAAATTTACCGATATGGAATCCATAGCGAAAATTATTTACGTACCAATCTTGAACTTACTCATGCGCGTCCGAATCAACCGATTTTATCAAATCAATTCAGCTTAACCTATGCCGATGACCAAGACGATGATTTAACTTGGGAGAACCGTCTTTTTCGCGAACATAGTTTCTTTGCAAATAACCGTTTTAACTACGGTATTTATACAGGCGGTTATTACAACAATAATGACTTACGTTTAAACAGTTGGGGGCCATTTGTATCATGGCGTCAACCTCTATTACGTGAATGGTTCTTTGTCCAAGGCGATGTCAATTACTTTAATGACCACCGTGAAGACCGCAACCATTATGTAAGTACTTTCTTGCGCTTAGAAGCACTTTTCTAACGCCTAAATGTCACCTTGGAGGCTTCCTTCAAGGTGATAAATTATCAAAAACATTTAAATAAAAATTTAAGCTTTTTCTTTTAGAATATCGAGCTAACTTTTGATTCCTGATTTTCAGTAAAATGAATCAATTTTCTTCTTCATACGAATATAAATCTACTGCCTTACTTTGTATTTATAGTTTAGGTATGCTGGTTTTAATCCCTCATACGCAGCTTTTCTCTAGCTCTTTAAAGCATCACCGATCCACAAGACGGGCTCTCCATGCTTCTACCCTATTCATCAAAACAAAAAGGCCATCTCTACCTTTTTCACGTTCATCATGTGAGGTAGAAACAAATAATAATTCAGATGCTACACTTATTCAGGACCTGATGGCCGTATTTGGAAATAATACATTGTGGAGCCGGGCTACCCAGTCCAAGCATCCTTATAAAACCTTTGGTAAGAAAAAAAAGAAAGCTGCATCCTCTCACATTACAGTGAGTAATCCACTGAGTGCAGGTTGGGATACTATTTCGACATGGATGCCTTTTGAGAATAACCTTGATTTGGGTTCAAACTCCGAGAGTGATGTCTATGTGCAATTTCTAGCAAAGAAAAAATGGAATTTACGACATAACTTTAGCCTAGATACTGAACAGGTCTTTCGCTACGGCGCAACCAGCCGAAACTATACTGAAACAACGCTAAACTTAACGCAGAAAATGCAAGACAATACTCTTTTCGCCAATAAATTTAATGTGAACAAGAGTGAAAAAGAAGATTACAACTGGGGCAATTGGACTTTTCAACAATTTGAGTTTGTAAAAGATAATAGTTTGACGTATGGCGTTTATAGCGGTGGCGTATATTCCAATAATGACATTCGGCTAAATAGTTGGGGGCCCTATATTTCATGGCGTCAACCTATATGGCGAGATTGGATTTTTATGCAAAATGATCTTAATTTTTTTAACCATATTGATGATGCCGCTAAGCATCAACTGAGTGTTCAAATGAATCTAGAAGCTAATTTTTAGCCAAAATCATTAGGTTGTGGATAACTCTTTCTTTATCCACAAAAAAGCCCCTGACAGTTCAGGGGCTTTTTTTACGCTAAATTATTTCAGCAATAAGCTATTAATACGTTTTACATAAGCTGCCGGATCTTCCGGTAAACCACCTTCTGCAATCACAGCCTGATCAAAAATCACGTTTGCCAAGTCATCAAACTGTTCTGAACCTTCAAGTTTTTTCACCAATGGATGTTCAGGGTTAATTTCTAAAATTGGCTTGATCTCAGGTACTGCTTGCCCTGCTTGTTTAAGCATACGAATCAATTGAGGTGATAATTCACCCTCACTTGTGACTAAACACGCAGGTGAATCTACCAGACGAGTCGTTACACGGACTTCCTTAGTTTTCGCTTTCAAAGAGTCGCTTAACTTATCAACAACAGGCTTAAACTGTTCAGCTGCTTGCTCAAGTGCTTTTTTCTCTTCAGCATCTTGCAAGTCACCTAAATCAACTGCACCTTTAGAGACATTCTGTAATGGCATACCTTCAAACTCTTGAACAAAGTTCATTGCCCATTCATCAACCCGTTCTGCCATTAATAATACTTCAATGCCTTTTTTCTTGAACAACTCAAGCTGTGGCGAGTTTTTTGCTGCCGCTAAACTGTCAGCAGTCACATAATAGATGGCTTTTTGGCCCTCTTTCATACGTGCCTTATAGTCAGCAAAAGAAGTCGTCACTTCATCATTTGTTGAAGTTGCATAACGCAATAATTTTAAAATACGTTCACGGTTACCGAAGTCTTCACCCAAACCTTCTTTTATGACTGAGCCAAACTCACTGTAGAACGTCTTAAATTTTTCTTGGTCTTGTTCATCTTCAGATTTAGCTAAACTATCAAGTACAGTTAATACGCGGCGTGCATTACCTTCACGGATTGTTTTGACATCACGGCTTTCTTGCAATAACTCACGGCTCACATTAAGCGGTAAATCGGCACTATCCACCACACCTTGAACAAAGCGTAAATAGTTTGGAATGAGATTATCCGCATCGTCCATAATGAACACGCGTTTTACATAGAGCTTAATCCCTGCTTTTGCTTCACGGGTAAAAATATCATGCGGGGCTTTACTTGGAATATAAAGTAATTGGGTATATTCAGTACTACCTTCGACACGGTTATGTGCCCATGCCAGCGGCGCTTCAAAGTCATGCGTTAAGTTTTTATAAAACTCAACATATTGCTCTTCCGTTACTTCACTCTTGTTACGTGTCCATAAAGCACTTGCAGAGTTAATTGCTTCCCACTCACCAGTTTTGACCATTTGACCGCCTTTAGGTTCTTCACCTTCAGCGACCTCTTCTTCCTGCCAAACCTCTTTTTGCATTTCAATTGGCAAGCTAATATGGTCTGAGTATTTATTAACAATCTGCTTAACTTTTTGAGATTCTAAATAATCAAGCGCGTCATCACGTAAGTGAAGAATAATATCGGTTCCACGTGAAGCCTTATCAATTTGCTGAACTTCAAACGCGCCAGTACCGCCACTAATCCAACGCACCCCTTCAGATGCATCTAAACCTGAGCGGCGTGATTCCACAGTAATTTTATCTGCAACAATAAAACCTGAGTAGAAACCAACACCAAACTGGCCAATCAACTGAGCATCGGCTTTTTGATCACCTGTCAATTTTGACATAAAGTCTTTAGTGCCTGATTTTGCAATGGTACCTAAGTTATCAATAGCTTCTTGTTGACTTAAACCGATACCGTTATCAGAAATTGTTAAGGTTTTATCTGCTTTATTTAAAATAACTCGTACATGTAAGTCCGGATCATTTTCATAATATTCAGGATGATTAATTCCTTCAAAACGCAGCTTATCACACGCATCCGATGCATTAGAGATAAGCTCGCGTAAGAAAATCTCAGGGTTTGAATAGAGAGAATGCGTCACTAAATGTAAAAGCTGTGCTACTTCTGCTTGGAAACTATAATTTTGTGATGCTTGTTCACTCATAAATCACTCCTTAAATTTTGAAGTTTGTTTGTTCTGGAATGCTTTATGAATGGAGTACTTCTAGGATTTTTCAATCCTGAATATTAAAAAATTTTACTTTAATTAAAATGGGCCATGACTTAATACCCGATCTTGCAAAATAGAATCTAACTGCTGTTGTCGCTGCTGATAAGCTTTAGCAATACAACTTACGTTAGCTGCACAGGCATTTCTTTTTTTCAACCACTGCTGCTGCGTATCTTGCTGATTACCACTACTACCCATTGGTAATGCATGTAAAACAATATCATAGGTCGTTACCATTTTGACATCGGCATCATTTAAAGAACGGTTTTTACAAATACTCAGCTCAGTCTTGGTTTTTGCTGCATCACAAGAAAAACTGGCAGCTTGTACACTATGTGTAAAAGCCATACCACTAAAGATAGCCAAACAAAGCGCTAATTTTTTGTTCATGATTTTATTCCCATGTTTTGTAATGAATAGAAATTAGTTTAGAAAAAAAATTGCATAAGATATGTATAAAACTGTCTGTTTTATGCTTTTTTTAGTGCAAATAAAGTCCATAAAAAAACCTCACATAAAATATATGTGAGGTGCCTGAGTCTAGGTTTGTTATTATATTTTTTCTATTTATTATTATGCTTAAAATTTATAGCTATAACCTAAAGTGTAAACAAATGGGTTGATATTTAAATCGAATTTAGCACCATTTGTTAAAGTAACTTCTGGGCTAATATCCGCATAACGAACATCTACAAATACTCCCCAGTTTTTCGCATCAGCAGGTTGAAAATTAAAACCAACTTGCCCAGCTACACCAAAATCTTCTTTTACTTTGTCAGCGACGCCTTGCTCATTCCAAGGAATAAATGCTGTAGCCCCGATACCAATATATGGTGTGAAACGAGTTGAGTTTTTAAAATGATATTTTGCGGTAATTGTTGGAGGTAGCTGTTTAATACGTGCTACTTTTTCACCATTTAAAAGAACATCATGATTAACCGGTGCTGCTAATAATAACTCAGCAGAAAAAGGTGACTGGCCAAAAAAGTATTCAACTGATGGTGTAAATGCATATTCATGATCAGCTTTTACTACACCTAAAGCAGTTGTTGTATCGTCAGATGGTGCAATAACACTACCACCAAATTTTACTTGCCAATTACCAGCAAAAGTAAATGAAGACATCCCCATTAATGCAATAACCAATGCTTTTTTGAACACTTTAATAGCTCCAACCTTATTTATATTTATAATAAACATTTATTTTAAATTGATGCAACACTTATTATAAAATTAATTTTATATTTATTTTTAAATATCTGTTTTAAATAAAATTATATATTAACCAACCATTTTAATTGGTTTTTCATTCCAACCAAATTAATCAGAATTAATTAATATAACCAACTATTTTAATACACTTTAAATCCCGAGTATTTTAATATAATTTATTTTAAATACATATTCTATTTATAACACAAAAAAACCTCCTTAATGCTTATCTTCAGATAATAATTAAGGAGGTTATTATTTAATATATTATAAAAATTTATAAAATCATGGCTGCAATCCAACCAAAAACGAGTAAAGGAATATTAAAGTGGATAAATGTTGGAATAACAGTATCCCAAATATGGTCATGTTGCCCATCTACACCTAAACCTGCTGTAGGTCCTAGTGTTGAATCAGAAGCTGGAGAACCTGCATCCCCTAAAGCTGCTGCTGTCCCAATGAGTGCAATAGTCGCTAATGGGGAAAAACCAAACTGTACGCATAAAGGCACATAAATGACAGCTAAGACAGGAACACTTGAGAAAGAAGAACCAATACCAATCGTGACGAATAGCCCAATACAAAGCATTAAGAATGCCGCAAGCGCACGATTATCTCCAATAATTTCTACTACACCTTTGACCAGATAATTGATATCACCAGTATGGGTCATTACCGAAGCAAAACCAGCAGCCGAAATCATAATAAATCCGACGAGAGCCATCATACGCATGCCTTGTACAAAGACATTATCGGCATCTTGCCATTTAAAAATGCCAGCTGTAGATAACACTGCAAAACCGACTAATCCACCCAAAATCATTGAGCCAGAATAAAGCTGTGCAACTAGAGTGAGACCAATTGCTAGCAAAGCCATAAACATCGTTTTTTTAGCAATAATAGGGCCTTGCTCTCCTTCATGCTTAAGTTCTTCTGCATCTGCTTTTAGATCTGCTGTTTCATCTTGTGCTGTTGCACGTAGTGGTTTATCTAAATCAATAGTCGTGACTGGTGTAATAGTACGGTCAGCGTAAATTCTTGGCTTACGGTAACTAATGAATACAGCAACCAGAGTACCTAACACCATTCCCAACACAGGAATTGCCATGCCGATTGGCATCATGCCACGCTCTACATGCAGGCCATAAGCAGCGCCAATTTTGTTGATATTCCCCATCAAAATCTGTTCAAGGAATATCGCACCAAAGCCAACAGGTAGAAAAATATATGTTCCGACTAGACCTAAAGTTAAAATGCAAGCTGCCGCGCGGCGGTCTAGTTTTAAATGGTTCATGACACGCAATAGTGGCGGTACAAGCACAGGAATAAATGCAATATGAACTGGAATGAGGTTTTGAGAGAAAATAGCAGCAATGAGTAAAATACCTAAGAGTAAATACTTTACTTTGGTTTGACGGCTTTTACCTGCTTCCATGCCCAATAAACCAATCAACTTATGGGCAAGTAAATCTGGTAAACCCGATTTAGAAAGAGCAAGTGCAAATGCACCTAAAACGGCATAGGCAAGCGCAACTTCTGCACCATCACCAAGACCCGCATTAAAAGCTTCAACAGTTTGGGAAAGACTTAAACCCGCTACAAGACCACCAACAACGGCAGAAACCACTAATGTCAATACGACAGAAACACGTGCTAGTGATAGTAAAAACATCACAGCAATCGCCACAACAACAGCATTCATGAACAAATTCAGAACAAAACAAAAGGCGACATTCTATCAGATTCATATCTATGAAGCCGAAAATATCGCCGAATTAGAAGTTTTGTATATTAAACAGGCTCTTACTCGCTTTGTGACTCAATGAACTGGCGAATGTGATCTGCCACTTTTTCAGCCTGACTTAAAATAGCCCAGTGGTTTGCCTCAAGTTCAACATACTCAAAGTTTTCAACCCACTTAGGCATTGCTTCTGTAATATATTCAGGGCTTACAAACGTGTCATATTTTAAAATAATAGCTTTGACTGGGCACTGCGCATAACGCTGGCGCGGACCTGTTAAGCGCGGAATAAAATTCGCACGGTACAAATTAATCCCATATTTACCATCAGCAGAAATATTACTATTTAACGGTAAATTCTCTTTTCGCTCTAAGTCCTTTAATATTTTCCCCCACTTTTCTGGACTAAAAAGCGACCACACTGTTGGGGCAATTAATGGTAAATGGAATGCACCGATATACCATGATTTTGTTAATATTTTTAAGATTTGTGCAGGAGCCGTTTTAAATTTATCTCTTAAGAAAAGAGCGGCATGGTCTAAACATGGACCAGAAATAGTCGTATATGATAATAAACGCCCTTTAAATTTAGGCTCGGTTGCAGATTCCCAAGACTGAATTGAACCCCAATCATGTGCAGCCATATGGAACTGACGATTTGGAATTACTTCATCCACCACTTCCTGCAAGTCCAGAGATAAACGTTCTAAGCGGTAATCTCGTATACGTTTAGGAATAGATGACAATCCCGCCCCACGCACATCATAAGTCACAATATAAAAATCATTGATTAAATATTCAATGACCGATTCCCATACTTCTTGATTATCTGGATAACCGTGCACTAAAACCAATGGGGTATTTTTCTCATCGCCCCATGCTTTGGCGCAAAGTGTTTGTTGATCACTTGTTGTTACTGTATAAATTTTTGGCTGCATAATCATTTCCTATTTTGTTTTTCAATTGATCATGTCGTTAATCGGATAAAACATTGCTATCAATATAAAAAAGATGATACTTATCTAGTATGACCAGTGTTGCAATAAAAAAAATTGACTATTATGGCTATTTTAAAAAAACTTCAGAACATTCCTTCAATTTCTAAATTCTTATTTAACCATTATCCGCCTTACCGAGGCGCAGGGGTTTATATTGAAATTATGAATTTAGAACTATGTCACGTTCGGGTAAAAATGCCCCTCAGCTGGAAAAATCAAAATCTGGTAGGGACACATTTTGGTGGCAGTCTTTATTCAATGGTAGATCCTTTTTATATGATGATTCTTATGCATCACCTCGGACCTAAATATATTGTGTGGGATAAAGCTGCTGAAATTAATTTTTTATCACCTGGCCGAAGTACCGTTTATGCCGATATTCGAGTTGATTTGGCAGAAATCGAGCAGATTCGTGAACTTGCCGAAAACTATGCTCCTGTTCTAAGAATATACCATCTCAACATTTTTGATGAATCAGGGGTAAGAATTGCTGAAGTGCAAAAGACGCTTTATATCCGCCGTAAAAAAGCAAAAGCTTTTCACCAATAAAATAAGCGCTCCAGAGCGCTTATTTTATTTCAATAAATCCTATCTTTTCTCTTCATAGGCTGCGCCAGCACCACCACCGAGTGCACCACCAATTGCAGCGCCTGTATCACCACCAAAAATTGCTTTACCTACAACAGAACCAATACCAGCACCAATGGCGCTGCCTGTTGTCGAACTTCTATCACTACCCTTAGCATTCGCGCCTACACCAGCACCCGCTGCAGCACCGACACCCGCGCCTAAGCCACCACCTACATGGTTACCCACGCCACCACCCACAGCACCACCTAATGCAGCAGCACCAATACGCTGATCAGATGGACTCATATTTTGGCAGCCTGTGAACATAAATGCAGATAGCATTAAAGTAGACACTAAACCAATTGTTTTTTTCATGACTGTACTCACTCCATTGTGCTCTAATCCAAGCATAAGCTTCTTTTATGTGGGATTTATTCTGTTTGTGTTAACACACTGTTGTAGTCGATTAATATTTTGTAAAAGCCTTATAAAAACGATGATTAATTAATCTTAAAACTATTAAATTGAATCCAAAAAGAAGCTCTTAATACTTTAAGACCTTCTCCTTGGAAAAAAATAAGGGGATCTTTAGTACTCCCCACTCTTCTCTTCATAAGCAGCAACTGCTTCGCCAATCAATAACTGTCCACCAACACCAATTGCACTATTACGAGTTGTTTTATAGAACCTTTTGTTCACTGCCACACCTACATCTAATGCAGCACCTAAACCTGAGCCAGTGTACCACCCATACTTTTACCTACGGCAGCAGGAGCAATCACAGCTGAATCAATGCACTTACTTTCTGGATTTGCATTTTGGCAACTCACACATACCATGGTTGGCATCAAACCACAGTTGCTATCATCATTTTTTCATTAAAACGAGTCTTATACTCAATCATGCCTAAAATCGTATGATTTACTCTATGGAAGGCTTGCTCTAAATAAATGATAGATTAAGAGAGCTTTACTAGACTTTTATAAAATTAGCTTATTTTTCCCACAAAAAAAGACGCCCTAAGGCGCCTTTTTTAATACAAGTTTAAACTTAGAATTGTTCTGAGTTTAAAGCTTGGCTAAATGCTTGGTCTACTTCGCTGAAGTCATTATGAAGCTCATGTTCTGCAGCTTCTGCTTCTTGACGACGACGCTCTAAGTGGTAAGCAAGACCAGTACCAGCTGGAATCAAGCGACCAACAACAACGTTTTCTTTCAAGCCACGTAAATCATCTTCTTTACCTGTTACAGCAGCTTCAGTTAACACACGAGTTGTTTCCTGGAACGATGCAGCAGAGATGAATGAGTCAGTAGAAAGCGATGCTTTCGTAATACCCATCAATTGACGTTCAAACTTCGCAGGGAACTTGTTCTGAGCCAAGACAGCTTGGTTCTCTTGAACAACGCGGATGTAATCCACTTGCTCGCCTTTGATGAAGCTTGTATCACCACCATCAGTGATATCAACTTTACGCAACATTTGACGTACGATAACTTCAATGTGCTTATCGTTGATTTTTACACCTTGGAGACGGTAAACGTCTTGAACTTCGTTCACGATGTAGTTAGTTAAAGCAACTTCACCTTTCAAGCGCAAGATGTCATGTGGGTTTTGTGGACCATCAGAAATGGTTTCACCACGGTTCACATGCTCACCTTCAAACACGTTGATTTGACGCCATTTTGGAATCAATTCTTCGTAAATTTCAGAACCGTCATCTGGTGTAATCACTAAACGGTTCTTACCTTTGGTCTCTTTACCGAAGCTTACGATACCAGACACTTCTGCCAAGATCGCATGTTCTTTCGGTTTACGCGCTTCGAACAAGTCAGCAACACGTGGAAGACCACCGGTAATATCACGAGTACGCGATGTTTCTTGTGGTACACGACCAATAACGTCACCCACACCAATCGTTTCGCCATCACGGACAGTTACGATTGTGTTTTGTGGCAAGAAGTAGAACTGTTCACCGCCATCAGCCATATCTAATACGATTGCTGGACGTAAATCTTTACCAGAAGCAGGACGTGCTGTTACAGGCAAGATTTCAACAGTTGTCATACCAGTTGCATCATCAGTTTTCGATGTTGCAGTTACACCATCAGCAATTTGGCTGAAACGTGCTTTACCAGCAACTTCTGTTACTAATGGATGTGTATGTGGATCCCAAGTCGCGACGATACCACCTGCCTCAACGATTTCACCATCTTTCAACAAGATGCTCGCACCGTAAGGAAGTTTATAACGCTCACGCTCACGACCTAACTCATCGGCAATACCAATTTCACCTGAACGTGAAACTGAAACCAAGTGGCCTTTCGCATGTTGTACAGTTTTTACGTTATGGAAGCGTACTGTACCTTTGTTACGTACTTGAACACTGTTCGCAGCAGAAGTTCGGCTCGCAGCACCACCAACGTGGAACGTACGCATCGTTAACTGTGTACCTGGCTCACCGATTGACTGTGCAGCCATTACACCTACCGATTCACCTGGGTTCACCAAGTGACCACGTGCAAGGTCACGACCATAACAACGAGCACATACACCGAATGTAGATTCACATGCAATTACAGAACGTACTTTAACTTCATCGACACCAGCTTCTTCAAGATGAGCTGCGATTTTTTCGTCAATTAACGTACCGCGAGGTAATACAACTTCATCATCAGATGCACGACGTACATCTTCAGCAGTTACACGACCTAATACGCGGTCACGTAATGGCTCGATGACATCACCACCTTGAATGAATGGAGTCATCACCAAACCACCCGCTGTACCACAGTCAGGCTCGGTAATTACCAAATCTTGCGCTACGTCTACTAGACGACGAGTCAAGTAACCAGAGTTCGCAGTTTTCAATGCTGTATCGGCCAAACCTTTACGCGCACCGTGTGTTGAAATAAAGTACTGAAGTACTGTCAAACCTTCACGGAAGTTCGCTTTAATCGGTGTCTCAATAATCGAGCCATCCGGTTTTGCCATCAAACCACGCATACCAGCAAGCTGACGAATCTGTGCCGCACTACCACGGGCACCAGAGTCAGACATCATATAGATGCTGTTGAATGATTTTTGCTTCTCATCTTCACCTTGTTTGTTTTTCACAACGGTGTAAGACAAGTTATCCATCATTGCTTTAGCAACTTGGTCGTTTGTACGCGCCCAGATATCGACAACTTTGTTATAACGTTCACCAGCAGTTACGAAACCTTGTTCGAACTGTTGTTCGATTTCACGAACTTCTGTTTCCGCTTTATCAATAATTGTGTGTTTCGTAGGTGGAATGAGCATGTCTTCCATACCTACCGATACACCTGAACGAGTCGCTTGACGGAAACCCAAGTACATTAACTGGTCAGCAAAGATAACAGTATCTTTCAAACCAAGTTTACGGTAGCAAGAGTTGATTAACTTAGAGATGTTCTTTTTAGTCATCTCAAGGTTGATCATGTCAAAACTTAAACCTTGTGGAACAACTTCCCAAAGTAAGCAACGACCTGGTGTTGTATCAACGATAATTGTTTGGTGTTCACGTTCACCATTTTCATTGATAACAGTTTGATGCACACGTACTTTAACACGCGCATGAATCGCAACTTGACCAGTTGCAAGTGCACGGTTTACTTCGTGAGTATCAGCAAACACCATACCTTCACCTTTAGCATTTACTGCATCACGTGTGATGTAGTAAAGACCCAAGACAACGTCTTGAGAAGGAACGATGATCGGCTCACCGTTTGCTGGTGATAAAATGTTGTTCGTTGACATCATCAATGCACGAGCTTCTAACTGTGCTTCAAGTGTCAATGGAACGTGTACCGCCATTTGGTCACCGTCGAAGTCGGCGTTAAACGCAGCACAAACGAGTGGGTGAAGACGGATTGCCTTACCTTCAATAAGAATAGGTTCAAATGCTTGAAGACCTAAACGGTGAAGTGTTGGCGCACGGTTCAACATAACAGGATGCTGACGAATTACAGATGCAAGAACGTCCCATACTTCTGGTGTTTCACGCTCAACCATTTTCTTCGCAGCTTTAATGGTTGTTGCTTGACCTGAAGCTTGTAATTTCGCAAAAATGAATGGCTTGAATAATTCTAGTGCCATTTTCTTTGGAAGACCACATTGGTGCAAACGTAATGATGGACCTACGGTAATCACCGAACGACCTGAATAGTCAACACGCTTACCAAGTAAGTTTTGACGGAAACGACCTTGTTTACCTTTGATCATATCAGCCAAAGATTTAAGCGGACGTTTGTTCGAACCTGTAATCGCACGACCACGACGACCGTTGTCTAACAATGCATCGACAGACTCTTGTAACATACGTTTTTCGTTACGTACGATAATGTCTGGCGCAGCAAGGTCAAGAAGACGTTTTAAACGGTTGTTACGGTTAATCACACGACGGTAAAGATCGTTCAAGTCAGAAGTCGCAAAACGACCACCTTCAAGCGGTACTAACGGACGAAGATCAGGTGGAAGTACAGGAAGTACATTCATCACCATCCATTCTGGCTTGTTGTTTGACTCTTTGAACGCTTCCATCAACTTCAAACGTTTAGACGCTTTTTTAAGCTTAGTTTCTGAAGTTGTATTTGGAATTTCTTCACGTAAACGAGAAATTTCAGCTTCAAGATCGATATCTTTCAACAAGTCTTGAACAGCTTCAGCACCCATTTTAGCGCTAAACTCATCACCGTGTTCTTCTAACGCAGTAAAGTATTCTTCATCATTAAGAAGTTGGTACTTCTCCATAGGCGTCATGCCTGGATCAGTCACTACATAAGATTCGAAATACAATACACGTTCAATATCACGCAGAGTCATATCAAGAAGTAAACCGATACGGCTTGGTAATGATTTCAAGAACCAAATATGAGCAACAGGAGAAGCCAATTCGATGTGACCCATACGCTCACGACGAACTTTCGCAGTTGTTACTTCAACGCCACATTTTTCACA
>JAITLL010000057.1 GCA_031277915.1 Acinetobacter sp. | reverse complement strand
TTGCCCATCGACATGGTCAATAATGGCTTTTTGGATTGTTGACTCACTTTTAAAGTGGCATTCATTAAGGTGAATACATCTTGTTTGCTTTGTGGCATCACTGCGATTTTTAAAATATCTGCACCGAGCTCATCCTGTTTAAGCAAACGTTGAATGATCTCATCTTCATTGGGTGTCTTTTTAAAATCGTGATTCGACATCACAATCAATACTTTTTTGGCATGTGCCAGTTTTACGATATTGTTTACAGCTTGTGGATCTCGGAACATCTCCACATCTAACATATCCATAAATGGCTGTTTTAAATAAGCTTGATAAGTTTTTGCATAATCCGCATCAGTGATGGTCAACTGCCCACCTTCATTGTGTGTGCGAATGGTAGCAATCATCGGCTTGCTGCCTAAAATCTGTTTAAGTTGATGCCCCAAAGCAATCACTTGTTGTGTGTTACTGGCAAAGTCGAGCAAGTCGATACGGAATTCCGCTAAATCTGCATCGGGATTACTTGCAATCACTTTGGCTTGCGCCAAGGCTTGTTCTTGAGTTTTGGCAGTAATCGGTACAATCGTTTTCACTGGAAGTTTTGCCAGTTCTGATAATTCAACACGCTGTACTGGAAGTGTTTGTGCTTGTGTCATTTGCAATGTAAAAATTGGGGTCAATGCCAGCATCACTGCTGCAATTTTTTTTAATTTCATTTTCCATCTTCCTTAATAGATGATCTGTAATAAATAATTCGAATATAGATACTGTTTTAATGTCCTATGCTTTAAACCAATGTACTTAAATCGCATTTATCCTCCCTTTTTACGGGGAGGAAAATCATAAATTGATCAAACTCCATGATGATCAAAGTAAGATTTGACAAAATACTTAGATATCAAAAAATACCGTTTCATCTTCACCTTGAATACGAATATCAAAGCGATAGACGATTTCGCCATCAACTTCCGTACGTTTGGCAATGAGAGTCTGACGACGAGTCGCCCATTCAATGCTGTTTAAAACTGGATCATTGGCATTGGCATCTACTTCATCCTCAAAATAAATACGGGTATGTAGTCCAATGTTGATGCCACGTGCAAACAGCACCACGGCAATATGAGGTGCTTGAATCGAACCTTTACGTCCAGCTACAGCACCGGGTTTTACAGTTTCAAAATGCCAAAAACCTGTTTCAAAATTCGCCCCTGTACGCCCCCAGCCTTGAAAATGTGGATCTACAGTTTTGCCTTGGGTATCTGCCTGACTTGGATAAACACCATTGCTATCTGCTTGCCAGATTTCCAGTAACACATCTCTTAATGGCAAACCCAGTCCGTCAAAAACTTGACCTTCCAGGCGAATACGCTGCCCTTGAGTTTTGTCATTGGTCAATTGGTGATTAAAGTTGTGTTCAAACACTTCAATATTGGCTTGTTGAGGCAATAAGCCAATATGAACATAAGGACCACCTGTTTGAGATGGGGTCTCTTTCAGTTCTTGAAAATTCCATGCGTTCATCGTATACACCCTTAAGTCAAATCATTTTCAAAATAAGTCGCACGACGACCACGAAGATGAATATCAAAGCGGTAACAACGGCTATCCGCTTCAATAAAGTTGTTTTTATCTTCGAGTGCGATCAGGGCACGACGCTGATCTTCAGAAGGAATCGTTTTTAAAATTGGGCAGCTATCAATCAGCGTATCACCTTCAAAATAGAACTGCGAAATTAAGCGCTGTGCCCAACCATCTGCAATCAATGAAAAATGGATGTGCGCTGGACGCCATTCATTGATACGGTTACGCCACGGATAAGGACCCGGTTTAATGGTACGGAAAATGAAGAATCCATTTTCATCAGTTAAAGTACGACCACAGCCACCAAAGTTTGGATCCATCGCGCCGATAAACTTATCATTTGGATGACGATAACGCCCTGAAGCATTGGCTTGCCAAACTTCTAACAAGGCATTTTTGACTGGACGACCAAACTGATCACGAACATAACCATGGACAATAATACGTTCACCGACTGGTAAACCGTCTTTGGCATAGTTCAAAATCAAATCATTGTCTTTCGCACCAAAAAGATTGGGGGAAAAATGCGGTGAGGTCACTTCTGTCAAGGTTTCATTAATCGAAATCAATGCATTTTTTGGCGAGCGTAATACACTGGTTTTATAGTCCGGTGTATATGCTGGCGGATGATCATCGGTGTTACGTTGTGGATATGCACCCAATGTATGACTTAACATGCTGGTCTCCTTAATCTTGTAGTGGTGTCGCAATAGGCTGCACTTCGATACCCAGCTCTTTAAAAACGTCTTCAGCCATATGCATTGCTGCATTTGCTGCTGGCAAACCTGCATATAATGAACTATGCAAAATCAATTCTTTAAGTTCATCCTTGGTCACACCATTGTTGAAACAAGCACGTAAATGCATGCGCAGTTCATCTTCACGGCCAAGTGCCAATAAAATTGCAATCGTCACTAAACTACGTGTATGACGTGGTAAGCCTGGACGAGACCACACCTCACCCCATGCATAACGGCTAATAAAGTTTTGAAAATCTTGGTTAAAGTCATTTAAGTTTTGCAAAGACCGACCAACATGCTTTTCACCTAAAACTTCAGTCCGAACTTCAATGCCTTGTTTATAGCGTTGTTCATCATTCATTGTGATAGACCTCTATTAAGTTGCATCGGTATGCGCAACAAGTGATTTAACAAATACAGCAACAGCTGCAGCAGTCGCTGGAATTAGTAATAAACTGAGAATGGCAGTAAACGACCAATCATTACCAAGTAGTACGGCACCAATCCAAGCTCCAAATACCGCACCGAAACGTCCAATACCTGTCATCCAAGACACACCCGTTGCACGGCACTGCGTTGGATAGAAACGAGCACTTAAAGCTGGCATTGAAGATTGCGCACCATTAATCGCGATACCTGCACAAAGAACCAATACAGCAAGTAATGTTGAGTTTCCTAAGCTTTGACCCACAGCAATCGCAAATAGACCCGCAGCAAAGTAGAAAATGGCAATGACTCGGTTCGGGTTAAATTTGTCCATCGCCCAACCAATGAACAATGCACTCACCACACCACCAAACTGGAACAAACCACCAATAAATGCAGCACGCTCCATTGAAGCACCAGTTTCACGCATAAGTGTCGGTAACCAGCTTGTAAGCAAGTAAACAACAACTAAGCCCATGAAATAGGTCAACCAAAGTAAAAGTGTTCCTTTTGCATATGGTTTAGAGAACATAATTCCAAAGACATTTTTCTTTTGAGCTGTTTCAGTTTTCTCTTCAGGTACATGAAATGCAGTCGCATTTTGAACTTGAGTTGGCGCGATATGATTTAAGATTTTGCGTACTTTTTCAGGGTTCTTACCTTTAACAATTAAAAAGCGGTAAGACTCAGGTAAGACAAAAATCACTAAAACCATTAAGATCAAAGGTGACCAACCGCCAAGTAAAAATAGACTGTGCCAACCATAGGTCGGGATAAGCCAGCTACTAATAAAGCCACCTGTTGCCATACCTAAGTTGTAGCCACAGAACATGCATGTCACGAGTAATGAACGAATGCGTGTTGGACAGTATTCAGAAAATAATGTGGTGGCATTTGGCATCGCTGCACCCAAGCCAATACCTGTCAAAAAGCGTAAAACGACAAGGCTATCTAAGTTGGTTGCATACGCAGATGCTAAAGTAAAACCACCAAACACAAGCATCGAAAAAGCTAAAACGATTTTTCGACCAAAACGGTCAGCTGTTGGGCCAGAAACCAAAGCTCCAATAATCATTCCACCAAGTGCAGCACTCATCACTGGGCCTAACTGAGAGCGATCAACACCCCAGTCTTGAGCCAAAGCTGGAGCGATAAAACCCATTGCAGCAGTATCGATACCATCAGTAAAAATAATTAAGAAACAGATGATTGCAATCATCCATTGATACTTACTGAGTGGAGCATCATTAATTAATGCTTGAGCATCGATACTTTTATTTGGTGCAGCGTAATCCTGAGACGCCATATTTGCCTCCTTAAGGCCAATTCCTTTTAAACGACTAAGCTCTTAGATTTGTTGAATAAACCTAGTCAATTCCTGAGTAAATCTTTGCGGTTGCTCAATATTAGAAAGATGAGATGCTTCCAATTTAGCAATTTGACTATTCTTGATAGCATTCTGCATAAACTCAGCATCTGCTACTGTCGTCACTGGATCTGCTGTTCCTGCAATTAGCAATACTGGAACTTGGATTTGCGTAATTTCATCTCTTAAATCAGCATGAGCTAAAGCACGACATGCATTGGCATAACCTTGTGCTGGTGTGTTTGCCAGACTTTGAATCGTCGTTTGTGCAACCACATTATGTTGATAGTCGAATTTTTCGCTAAACCAACGTGTGTGCGTGGTTTTAACCAATTCAGCCAGTCCATTTTGTTCTACTGACTCTGCGCGACTCAACCAAGCTTCAGCTTGACCAATTTTAGCTGCCGAGTTCGCGACAGTAATGCTTAGAAAGCACTCTGGATAATGGATACCTAACCAAAGCCCTGTAATTCCGCCCATTGAAATGCCACAAAAATGAGCTTTTTCAATATTTAAGGCATCTAAAATATCAGCAACATCTTCACCTAAATTTTGTAAAGATGATTCAGCGATCACATCACTTTCGCCATGACCACGTGTATCGTATGTAATGACATTAAAATGACTTTTAAGCTCATCTACTTGCGGCTGCCACATTCCATGATCTGTTCCTAACGAGTTAGATAGCACAAGTGCTGGAGCATCTTTTAATCCGTCGGTATATACAGCGAGCTGCTTACCTTGTCGATTGGTTATAAGCTGTTTCACTTTATGTCTCCTCCTTGTGCTTCTTGCAGAACAGCATCAATTTGAGCTTGAATGTTGCCCAAATAGTTTTCTGCTTTAAATATTTCCAAAATTTCTGTTGGGCTAAAATGTTCTTTTACTTCATCTAACTGACTAACAACCTCAGATAAATGCTGCTTTTGAGCCACGGCTGTTTTACAAGCTGCTTCAACAACATGATGTGCATTTAAACGTCCAATTTTTGGAGCAAGCGCCATCATCACAGCTTCCGCCATAATCAACCCGTTGGTACAGTCAAGGTTCTGCTGCATATGCTCAGCATTAACTTCGAAACCTTGTAAAACTTCGTCAGTACGACTTAATACTCCAGCACAAAGCTGAAAAATTTCAGGGATTGCTAACCATTCTGCATGCCATGCGCCTAAGCTACGCTCATGTTCCTGCACCATACTTTGATAGATGCTAGACATAAGTGCTGGTACACGATTCGCTGCTGCAAGTACTGAAGCTGCTGCGACTGGATTACGCTTATGCGGCATGGTCGATGAACCACCACGACCCTTTGCTGTTGGTTCAAACAATTCTGCAATTTCGGTTTGCATCATGAGTGACCAATCACGTGCCATCTTGCCCGTATTCCCGACAATGATGCCGAGCACACTTGCAATTTCTACAATGCGATCACGCTCACCATGCCATGTACTTGTCGGTACAGTCAGATTCAACTGCTGAGCAAATACACTGACCACAAGTGAACCTTGATCTTGCAAAGAAGCTAATGAACCCACAGCACCGCCTAACTGAGCAGTGAGTACACGTGATTTCATTGCTTGGATACGATCTAAATCACGTTTAAATGCAGAAGCCCAGCGAGCAAGCTTATGCCCTAAAGTAATTGGTAAAGCTTGCTGCAACCATGTACGCCCAATCATGACTTGATAGCGATATTGCTTAGCTTGTTGTAATGCAGCGGTGTAGCACTGTTGAAGTTGTGCTTCCACAATGTTTAACGCATCACGGCATTGCAAAATACAAGCTGTGTCTAAAATATCCTGACTCGTTGCTCCCCAATGCACATAACGTGAAGCATCTTCATCCACATCTTTCACAATTGCCGTAAGTTGTTTTACAAATGGAATTGCGATATTTCCAGCTAAGCCAGTTGCTACAGCCAACGCTGAAAAGTCAAACTTTTCTATTGCCTGCTCAGCTACTTGGGCAATGGTATTAGCCGCATCTTGAGGAATCACGCCAACTTTTGCCTGTGCTTGAGCTAACGCAACTTCAACCTGAATCATGTATGCGATTAAAGATGAATCACTAAAAATGTCAGTGACGTCTTTTTGATAAAACAAGCTGGCATATAACTGGCTCATGATTAGACTCTCTCAATAATCAATGCGATGCCTTGACCTACACCAATACACATTGAACATAAAGCATAACGGCCGCCTGTTTGTTCAAGTTGGTTTAAAGCTGTAGTGACTAAGCGTGCACCTGATGCACCCAGTGGATGGCCCAATGCAATTGCACCACCGTTTGGATTTACCTTGTCAGAATCATCTGGCAAGCCTAAATCACGAGTCACTGCCAAAGCCTGTGCAGCAAAGGCTTCATTTAACTCAATCACATCCATCTGATCTAAAGTCAGGTTGGCTTGTTTAAGTAATTTTTTAATGGCTGGTGCTGGAGCAAAACCCATAATGCGTGGTTCTACACCCACTGCTGTTGAAGCAATGATCTTGGCACGTGGTTTTAGGTTGTACGCTTGAAGTGCCTCATCAGAAGCAATAAGTAATGCGGCTGCACCATCATTAATACCTGAGGCATTACCCGCAGTGACAGAACCATCTGCTTTAACCACAGGTTTAAGTTTGCTTAAAGCTTCAAGCGTAGTTGATGCACGTGGGTGCTCATCGGTATCAATCACCACAGCATCACCCTTACGCTGAGGGATTTCAACTGCCACGATTTCTTTAGAAAAAAAGCCTTTGGCTTGCGCGCTTGCGGTGCGTTGTTGGCTTACCAAGGCAAACTGGTCCTGATCTGCACGATTCACGTTGAATTGTTCAGCCACGTTTTCGGCAGTTTGGGGCATGGTGTCTACACCATATAATTCTTTAAGTTTAGGGTTAATGAAGCGCCAACCCATGGTGGTGTCTTCAATCTTCTGGCTACGGCTAAAAGCACTGTCAGACTTACCCATCACATACGGTGCACGGCTCATGCTTTCTACACCTCCGGCAATCACTAAATTTGCTTCATCTGCTTTAATAGCACGGGCAGCAATAGCAATCGCATCGAGTGAAGAGCCACACAAACGGTTAATGGTCGTTGCTGGAACCTGATACGGTAAACCAGCAAGTAATGCTGACATACGGCCGACGTTACGGTTATCTTCACCGGCTTGGTTAGCACAGCCATAGATCACATCATCGACCTGTTCCCAATCTACACTTGGGTTACGCTGCATGAGTGCTTTAATCGGCACAGCGCCAAGGTCATCAGCACGGACAGGTGCAAGGCCACCGGCATAACGGCCGAATGGGGTACGGATGGCATCGATGATATAAGCGTTTTTCATTCTAACTTTTGTCCTTTACTTCAGGCTTTTTTAGCCATTCTCCGTAGTTATTTCACGGTGGCGACATGGATGTCGCCGTGTTGCTCAGCACAACAGGGAGGTTGTGTCTGAGTAACAAAGGTTTTTGGTTACTTTTTTAAAAAAGTGACATGAATTATCTGGTGGCATCTGGCTTAAACAAATAAGACTCCGTTGTGATGATTTATAAATTTTCATATCAACGAATAACATCACAGCTGTAATTTACTGTGATATCCATAGGTCTGTTGCGTAAGCGATACCTTACTTTTGAAAGGTCAAAAGTAACAAAAACCTTTGTTGAACAGAGGAGGCTTCCTTGCCTCCCTGTCCAACGGGCGACATCCATGTCGCCTGTCACGATAGTTACTGCTGTGTAAACCTTACCCTTGAGTCGCATCAATCAAAGTTGCACCAGTCAAAGCCTGTAACTCATCAAAGCTAAGACCTTCCACTTTCTCAAGCACCTTTAAACCATCTTTAGTCACATCAATTACACACAGGTCTGTGTAAATACGATCTACACAGTGTTTTCCAGTTACTGGATAACTCAACTCAGCTACAATCTTCGGCTCGCCTTGCTTGGTTACATGATCTGTGGTGATAAATACTTTTTTAGCACCTACAGCCAAATCCATCGCACCACCCACCGCAGGAATTGCATCCGGTGCACCCGTATGCCAGTTCGCCAAGTCACCATTCGCTGCAACCTGAAATGCGCCCAGCACTGCAATATCAAGGTGACCACCACGCATCATCGCAAATGAATCGCCATGGTGGAAAAAGCTGCCACCTTCAAGCATGGTCACAAACTCTTTACCTGCATTAATCAGTTCAGGGTCTTCTTCACCTGCCGCTGGTGGTGGGCCAAATGCCAACAGGCCATTTTCAGAATGAAGGAAAATATCTTTGTCGTTAGGTAGGTAGCTTGCGATCTTGGTTGGTAAGCCAATACCCAAATTCACATAGGCACCATCTGGAATATCTTGTGCCACACGTTTTGCAATCTGGTCACGGCTGAGTTTCTGGTAGCTCATGTTATTTCTCCTTATTGCTTATTGTGCGGGCTGTACTTGTACAACATGCTGTACAAAGATACCTGGGGTGATGATGTGCTCTGGATCTAATCCACCTAGCTCAACTACTTCAGAAACCTGAACAATGGTCACATCTGCTGCCATGGCCATAATTGGGCCAAAGTTACGTGCAGATTTACGGTAAACCAGATTGCCCCAGCGGTCGCCTTTGTAAGCTTTAATCAAGGCAAAGTCAGCCTTAATTGGATATTCGAGTACGTAATCTTTACCATCGATCTGGCGGGTTTCTTTGCCTTCAGCTAAAAGTGTTCCAAAGCCTGTTGGGGTAAACACAGCGCCTAATCCCATACCAGCTGCCTGAATACGGCAAGCCAGATTACCTTGCGGGACGACTTCAAGCTCGACCTTTCCAGCACGGTACAGTTCATCAAACACATAAGAGTCTGCCTGACGTGGGAAAGAACAGATCACTTTTTTAACCGAACCGGCTTTAAGCAGCTTAGCCAGACCATAATCGCCATTACCGGCGTTATTACTCACAATAGTCAGGTCTTTAATACCCAGTTCAATCAGTCCGTCAATGAGTTCAGCGGGTTGTCCTGCGGTACCAAAACCACCAATCAGAATGGTTGCACCATCTTTAATCTGCGATAGTACCTCGCTAAGAGAGGACTTACTTTTGTCAATCATGTGATAAACCTTAAAACTGGGATAAGGGTACGGATTACTTATGACTACCGCTAAAAATTTATTTGAAATTCTTAGGGGTGGTCATAAATAAAGCTTCCAAAGGGTGGATTAAATATGAGCTTTTAATCCACCTGAGTTCAATAATTAAGCGCTAGCGCGGCGACGTTCAACTTCTGTTGAAGGTGCAGCTTCAGCATCTTTCACAAGTTCGACATTGAATGTAATGTGTTTGAAAGCATGATCTAAACCACGGCGTTGAATTTCAGCTGGGTCAGTTACATCAACTGCTGTTGCAACTAAGCCATCACGTGTTGCGAAAGCAAAGTCATCCCATAAGTATTCATCACCCTCAATATTGAATTGAGTTGTAAGCTTGCGGAAACCTGGCGCAGAAACGAAGTAGTGAACATGAGATGGGCGGTTACCATGACGGCCTAACTTGTTAAGAAGGGCTTGAGTTGTACCTTCTGGAGGGCAACCATAACCCACTGGCATCGTAGTTAATGCAACATATTTACCATCAGCATCAGTCAAAATACTACGGCGTAAGTTAAAGTCAGATTGAGACTTATCAAAGAATGAGTAATTACCCAAGCTGTTGGCATGCCATACTTCAACTTTAGCATTTTCAAGGATATTGCCATCAGTATCAGTTACGGTACCTTCAATAATTAAGGTATCAATTTTGCCAGACTCAGTACCATCATCCATACGTGCAAAACCAACGGTTTCAGGAGCACCAGCTACGTAAAGTGGGCCTTCAATGGTACGAGGTGTACCACCAGTAACGCCAGCTTTTGCATCAGCTTCATCTGCACGTAAATCAAGATAGTGCTCTAAACCTAAGCCAGCTGCTAAAAGTCCAAGTTCGTTTGCTTGACCTGCATCGGTAAAATATTCCAGACCTTTCCATACTTCTGAAGGTTGGATGTCTAAATCTTCGATGGCTTGAAATAAATCCCCGAGAAGGCGCACTACAATTTGCTGAACACGTGCATCCACTTCGCCTTTAGCTGTGTCGACATTCATTTGTTTTACAAGCGCATCAATTTGTTGACGGTTCATACTAAAACTCCTTAAGTATGCAATACGGTTTTGGGTGGCAGCGGTGCTGGCATTTTGTTTTGCTAGCGAATAATGACTGCCACGTTCCTTGTTACCTTCTGAATAAATATGCTTAGTTTTTAAATGGACTTCAGAAATCACATTTAAAAAATTCTTTTGGGCTTACGAATCGTTATCACGAACAGAGGAAGGGTGGCGGTTCATTGCCATAATCTCGATGTTCATATAAGGATAAAGTGGTAAACCCTGTAAAATGTTGTGCAACTCTTCATTGCTCTCGACATCAAAAATACTGATGTTTGAGTATTGACCTGTAATTCGCCAGATATGACGCCATTTACCTTGACGCTGTAAGTCTTGCGAATAAGCCTTTTCAACGGCCTTAATTTCATTTGCTTTGTCGGCTGGCATATCAAGTGGAATATGCACATCCATACGTACATGAAATAACATGGGAAACTCCTTATCCTGTTGCCTTAACGACGTAACTTCTCAACTTTATCTTCATCAATTTCAATGCCTAAGCCTGGAGCTGTTGGCAAGTGCAATTCAAAGTTTTCGTAACGTAGCGGTTCTTTCAAAATTTCTTCGGTAAGCAATAACGGACCAAATAATTCAGTACCAAACGCTAATGTTTCAAAGGTTGCAAACGCATGAGCAGAAGCAATGCTACCTACAGGGCCTTCAAGCATGGTACCGCCATAAAGATCGATACCCGCTAAACCTGCAATCTTGGCAACCTCACACGCTTCGATCAGACCGCCTGATTGTTCAATTTTCACGGCAAATACATCTGCACCATGACTTTTTGCAATACGGTACGCACTGTCAGGGCCTGTTAAGGCTTCATCTGCCATGATTGCGACATCAAAACGACGGGTTAAACGAGCAAGTGCTTCAGTGTTTTGAATAGCACAAGGCTGTTCAATTAAATCAATTCCACCATCTTGGAGTTGCTGAATACCTTGAATACATTCAAGCTCTGACCATGCACGATTTACGTCGACACGTACACTAATATCTGTACCTAGTGCTTTTTTAATTGCAATCACATGATCAACATCGTGTTGCAAAGGGCGTGCACCGATTTTGAGTTTGAAGGTGTTATGACGTTTCAACTCAATCATTTTTCGAGCTTCAGCAATATCTTTTTCTGTGTCACCAGACGCGAGCGTCCAAAGTACAGGTAAACTATTACGCAGACGGCCACCTAAAACTTCACTTAACGGCACGCCTAAACGTTTTGCCTGAATATCAAGTAGAGCGGTCTGAATGGCACACTTGGCAAAGCGGTTACCATTAATATTCTTACGAATCAGTTTAAGTGTTTGAGCGACATTTAAATCTTTAACTGATGTGAGTAATGGTGCAAAGTAGGTGTCAATATTGGTTTTAACACTTTCAGGGCTTTCTTCACCATAGTTCAGTCCACCAATGGTGGTTGCTTCACCCCAACCGACAATACCATCCATGGTCGTAATTTTAACGAGCACCAAAGTCTGAGTACGCATAGTAGTCACAGACAGCTGGTGGGGACGGATAGTTGGAATATCCACAAGTATGGTTTCTATGGTTCTATACATGAAGTTTCAACTATTTCAAACTTGTTTACATACCATAGAAGAATGTAATAGCCTAAAATAGATATAGAACGGTATTTTAAGATACTAAAAAGGTATATTAATGGAATTAAGACATCTACGTTATTTTGTTACCGTTGTTGAAGAACAAAGTCTGACGAAAGCGGCTGAGAAGCTTTTTATTGCCCAGCCACCACTCACGCGTCAAATCAAAAAACTAGAAGAAGAATTAGGGATCGATTTATTCGAAAAAGGCTCTCGTCCATTAAAAGTGACAGAAGCAGGTTTATTTTTTTACCAACATGCGGTGCAAATTTTGACACATACCGCTCAAGCTGCCTCTATGGCAAAGAAAATGAAGCTAGTCGAGAACGTTGTCAAAGTCGGCTATGTGAGTTCACTTCTTTATGGACGGTTACCACAGGTCATTTATCTATTTAGACAAAAAAATCCTGACATTCATGTCGAGCTTATTGAATGTGGCACACGAGATCAGGTCGAAGCATTAAAACTCGGTAAAATTGATTTAGGTTTTGGCCGATTACCAATTAGCGATCCTGCTATTAAAAGACTGTTACTTAGAAAAGAAAAATTAAAACTCGCAATCCATAAAAAGCACCCATTAAGTGAATTTCAAGAGTCAGGAATTTATTTATCTCAAATTATTAATGAGACAATTTTTTCCTACCCAACCACACCTAAACCTAATTTTTCGACCACTATTCAAGCTTTATTTACCAAGTTAGGGCTGGTTCCAGCCAAACTGACAGAAGTACGAGAAATTCATATGGCACTTGGCTTAGTGGCATCGGGTGAGGGTATATGCATTATTCCAGAAAGTGCCTGTGATATTGGTATGAAAAATTTAACTTACCTAAATATCTTAGACTTAGAAGCTTATAGTCCAATTTCTCTATCCATGCGGAATATGGACCAAAGTTCATATATTCCTAAAATTTTAGATTGTATTGAAGAGATCTACACCCAAGAAGATGTATCTAGAAATTTGAATTTATAACTTTTTAAGATGCCTTAAGTTGGCATATCATGTTATTTTAAAAACTTTAAACCTATAGGTAATATTTAAAAGGAATTAATAGATGAGAAAAATTTTAGGTGTAGCTTCTCTCATTATGTCTACTGGTGTTGTACATGCTGAACAATTAAACGAACAAGAAAAAACTTCTCCGTTTAGTGCGAATGTTACTTTTGCTAGCCAATATATTTCACGTGGCTTCCAACAAACTTGGGGTAAACCAGCCTTACAAGGTGGACTAGATTATGCCAACCCGAATGGTTTTTTTGTTGGGATTTGGGCATCAAGTGTGAGCTCTAACTATCTTCGGAATGCCTCGGTTGAATGGGATTTTTATACAGGCTATTTAAAAACAATTGATAAATTCTCGATTGGTATGTCGGTTTTTTATTACTACTACCCAAGTTCGAAAAGTACTCCTGAAACAGGGAGTACCAGTTATAACTATGGGGAAATTGTACCTCAAATTGGCTATGGTCCTTTAAGCCTCAAATACTTTTTTACCTATACACCAGATTATGCGGGTTATAACTCAAATACGATGGGGGGGGCTGCAGGTAAACGTTCTAGAGGATCAAGTTATTTAGACTTAAACTTTACGCAGCCTATTAATGAAACTTGGACTTTTGGTGCTCATTATGGCTATGAGCGAATCAAAAATTTTTCAGAGTCTAATTTTCAGGATGTTAAGGCCGAACTTATTAAAGATTTAGGCGATGGTTGGAGTACAGGATTGGCTTATACAAAAGCATGGGATAAAAATAGCTACTATAAAAAGTATACCAATGGTGAGTCGGGTGCACCTGTTTCAAATCCGATTAACTCGACTTTTACAGTGTCTGTAAAAAAGGTGTTCTAAGTTAAATTTATTAATAATGGCCTCATTAACTACGCTTGAAAGGCGCGTGTAAATTTAAACTTCCAAACGTAGTTAAAATTATTTTTTATTGAATTAAGGTTGGCAAATTAAGTACCACCTGAGCATCCCCAATAACATCTAAGCGTAGAGTTTTTGAAGCGCCAAGTTTATTTAGTAACTTTGTTAAAGGGCCTTCGTTTTTCACTAGTTGTACTTTCTTTGGAAAAAGCTTTTGTGCAAAAGAAAGAATATTAGATTGAACTTCTGTCTGATGCCCATCGACTACATGTAGCATGGTTGCTTTATTAATATACGTTTCAGAGTCGATATGTTTTAAATTCGGTACAGGGTTTTTTAAGCTTAAATCTAATTTACTATTAAAATCGGCAATATTGGCTTGAACTTCTTTTGAGTTAATGTTGACGTCAATTTGAGTTAACCATTTTGGTAGTTGGTAACCATATACACCGCGAACACTGGCAATTTCTGTATCAACAGGTAAAGCCAAAACATGTGCATAAAAATGAGGTTGATACAAAGTTGAATAGAGGCCTCATATAAATTTTATTTTAAAAATAAGATTGATAGTGTTAACTTTAAAGTTAACTTTAACCCTAGTATAAATATTCAAAGCTTTATAACGATCTATAAAATAGACTTTCAGCAGGAGAACAAAGATGGGATATGTAACCACAAAAGATGGCGTAGAAATTTTTTATAAAGACTGGGGTCCACGCGATGCCCAAGTTTTATTTTTTCATCACGGTTGGCCTTTAAGTTCAGATGATTGGGACACACAGTTACTTTTCTTTTTAGGGCAAGGTTATCGTGTTGTAGCACATGACAGACGGGGACATGGGCGTTCGAGTCAGGTGTGGGATGGTCATGATATGGACCACTACGCAGATGACGTTGCAGAAGTGGTTAAACATCTAAACATTAAAAATGCAATTCATATTGGCCATTCAACGGGTGGCGGTGAAGTTGCTCATTATATTGCACGTCACGGCCAAGAAAACGTTGCAAAAGCTGTACTTGTTAGTGCAGTTCCACCACTGATGGTTAAAACTGAAAATAATCCTGAAGGTTTACCAAAAGAAGTTTTTGATGACCTGCAAAATCAAGTTCTCACAAACCGTGCACAATTTTTCCGAGACCTTCCATCTGGTCCGTTCTATGGTTTTAACCGACCAGATGCGAAACCATCTGAAGGTATCATTTCGAATTGGTGGCGTCAGGGCATGACGGGCAGTGCAAAAGCGCATTACGATGGTATTGTGGCATTCTCGCAAACTGACTTCACTGAAGATTTAAAGAAAATCACGGTTCCTGTTTTAGTGTTGCATGGTGACGATGACCAGATCGTGCCTTATAAAACTTCTGGTGTGAAATCTGCTGAGTTACTCCCAAATAGCCAACTTAAAATCTACCCAGGTTTTTCACATGGCATGTTAACTGTAAATCATGAAGTGATTAATGCTGACTTATTGGCATTTATTCGTGAATAATTAAAAGTTTTAAAACTTTAAAAAGAGGCATATTGAGTGCCTCTTTTTTTATATAAAAATAATAAATTCAATTGATTAAATACAGAAGTGCGAAAAGGTATTGACATTAAAGTTAGCTTTAATCTTAAAGTAAAGCCATATTGAATGAGGTCATTCCAATGAAAGTGTTCGAAAAGCTAGTATTCCCAAATGGTTCATATGTTCCTAACCGTATTGCGAAAGCTGCAATGGAAGAAAACATGGCTGATTTAAACCATGCACCATCAGAAGAGTTAATGCGTTTATATCAGGCTTGGGCAAATGGTGGTATAGGTTTAATCATTACCGGAAATGTAATGGTAGATCGCCGAGCAATGACTGGACCGGGCGGCATCGTGCTTGAAGATGAAAAGCATTTGGATACTTTTAAAAAATGGGCACAAATTGGTCGTTCAAAAGGTGCTCAGGTTTGGCTTCAAATTAATCATCCAGGGCGTCAAATGCAAGCGAACCTTGGTCAACAGACTTGGGCGCCATCGGCAATTTCACTTGATCTTGGCAAAATGTCAAATCGCTTTAATACGCCAATCGAAATGACTGAATCTATGATTGCAGAGGTGATTCAGCGTTTTGCAAACACGGCGCGTTTAGGCGAAAAAGCAGGGTTTACTGGTGTAGAAATTCATGCAGCGCATGGTTATTTATTAAGTCAGTTTCTTTCTCCACTGAGCAATAAACGCCAAGATCAATGGGGCGGTTCTTTAGAAAACCGCGCTCGCATTTTAATTGAAATTGTAGAGGCTGTTCGTAAAGTGGTTTCACCTCAGTTTACTGTTGCAGTAAAACTGAACTCAGCCGATTTCCAACGTGGTGGGTTTAGCGCTGAAGATGCTCAACAGGTGGTTAAAATGTTAAATGAGCATGCAGTCGATTTGGTTGAACTTTCAGGCGGTAGCTATGAAGCGCCTGCAATGCAAGGTCAAGCACGTGATGGCCGTACACTTGCCCGTGAAGCTTACTTTTTAGAATTTGCACAAGAAATTCGTAAAGTTGCCAAAATGCCTGTTATGGTCACAGGTGGCATACGCCGTAAGCAGGTAGCAGAGCAGGTGGTTGAAAGTGGTGTAGATATGGTCGGTATTGCTACGGCTTTAGCGATTGAGCCTAATTTGCCAAATGCTTGGAAACAAGGCCAAAATATTGCACCTGAACTCAAGCCAATTACCTGGGAAAATAAAACATTCGCTTCTCTTGCCAATATGGCTGTGGTCAAATTCCAGTTACTTAAATTAAGCGCTGGTAAAAAAACAAAACCAAATGTTTCACCAGCTTGGGCTTTAATTTTGCAACAATCAGCTATGTCATGTCGTACCCGCCAATACAAAAAAGGCATGCGTGACTATACATTTGCTTCTTAATAAGTGAGTTGTGTTATGACAAATTCAAATAATTCAAACTGGATAATTTATGGAGCAAATGGCTACACGGGTGAATTAATCGCTCGTGAAGCGGTACGCCAAGGTCTAAAACCAACTTTGGCTGGTCGTAACGAAGCCAAGGTTGAGACACTCGCTCAAGAGTTAGGACTCGACTATAAAGCTTTTGGACTTGATAGCGTAGATACAGTAAGTAAGCAACTCCAAGGCTTTAAATTGGTCATGCACTGCGCAGGACCATTTTCAGCGACCTCGAAGCCCATGATGGAAGCTTGTATAAAAGCAGGTGCTCACTATCTCGATATTACTGGTGAAATTGCGGTATTTGAATTAGCGCAGTCACTTAACAGCCAAGCCGAAAAAGCCGATATTGTGCTTTGTCCGGGTGTTGGTTTCGATGTAATCCCGACAGACTGTGTTGCTGCTGCCTTGAAAGAAGCATTGCCAGATGCAACGCATTTAGCACTTGGTTTTGACTCTAGAACAGGGTTTTCACCGGGTACTGCTAAAACAAGTACAGAAGGTATGGCCGAAGGCGGTAAAATTCGTAAAAACGGAAAAATTACCACCGTTCCATTAGCACATTATGTTCGCACCATTGATTTTGGTGATGGTAAAAAAAGTGCCATGAGTGTTCCGTGGGGTGACGTATCTACAGCGTTCTATACAACGGGTATTCCAAACATTGAGGTATTTGTGCCTGCATTCCCAAAAATGATTATTGGCGCGAAAATGATGAACTATGTACGTCCAATATTAAAAATTAATGCCGTACAGAAGTTTATTAAGTCTCGTATTGAAAAAACGATTGTTGGGCCAAATGAGAAACTCCGCAAGAAAGTACCTACCTATGTTTGGGGTGAAGTAAGAAATACGCGTGGGGAAATCAAAACTGCCCGCATCCAAACAGAAAATGCGTATAGCCTTACCGTAAATGGCTCACTGACTGTGGTGAATTATTTACTCAAAAACACTGTGAAAGGCGGTACATATACGCCAGCAAAATTGATGGGTTATAAGCTAGTGACCGAGTTGCCGGGTTCTGGCCCGCTGGTCATTAATTAATAAAGCCCTTATTAAAAGAGCATGTTTATAGATAGTCCCGAATAAGGAGTCAATCTTGTTCGGGTAATTTATAAAATTGATAAATATTTCAAAATGATATGGTAGTAAAAGGTGTAAAGAAAGATAGAAAACAAAACACTGCATAAGAAATAATTCAAATTGAATATACTAAAAAGCGATAAATATTTTTCCTAACAAAGGAATGTAAATAATGAGAAAACTAATACTGTTTCTACATGCATCGCTTGATAGTTTTGTCGAAGGTCCAAATGGGGCAATGGACATAGGGTGGATTGCTTACGATGCTGATTTAGCAAATCATGCCAAAGAAATTTTAAGCACTGCCGATACGTTGATTTGGGGACGTGCGACATACCAGATGATGTATAATTACTGGCCAACAATGCTTTCAAATCCAGAAGCTTCAGAGCATGAACGCAATCATGCTGAGTGGATTGAAAAGACAGAAAAAATCGTTTTTTCAACCACCTTAGATACAGTTGAATGGAATAATTCCAGACTTGTAAAAGACCATGTCGAAGAAGAAATTAATAAGCTCAAACAGCAAGCGGGTAAAGATATGGTGATTCTGGGAAGCCCTCGCTTCGCACACTACCTGATGCAACTTGATTTAATTGATGAATACAAAATTACAGTTTCACCTGTGCTGATTGGTAGTGGTTTGCTACTATTCCAAGGTATTCAGCAAAAGACCAATCTTAAACTCATTGAAAATAAAACTTTTGCTTCTGGTGCCATCGGTCTTCACTACCAAAAGATTAGTTAGTTTTTTCTATAATATTTGTATGAAAAAGACGAATTACAGTGCTGGTCTATAATTCGTCTTTTTAGCTTTATTGCATGCTACTTAAACGCTTAACAACTGCTTCGGCAATTTCTTTACTCGACTGTGGGTTTTGTCCAGTAATAATTCTGTCGTCCGAAATCACATACGAGGTAAATGGAATAAATGCTTCTTTATATTTTGCACCACGTTCAATGAGTCCATTTTGTAAAGAAAATGGAACTTGAGACTTAATACCTGAAAGTGTTTCTTCTATATTTGCAAAACCCGTAACAGTTCTATCTGCAATTAAGGGTTTGCCATTTTCATCCTGCAAAGGCAATAAACCGCCTACGCCGTGACAGACCGCTGCAACGACTCCACCTTGGCGATAGATTTGTTCACTAATATTCTGCAAAGGTTTATTGTTTGGAAAATCCCACATGGTGCCGTGCCCACCCGTATAGTAAATGGTTTTGTACTGGGTAGGATTAATGGCACTTGGAGCCAGCGTTGTTTTTAACCGCTGCATAAAGGCTGGGTCGGCTAAATGGTGACGGGCAGATTTGTCTAGGTAAATCGATTTTAGGCTACGTTCATCTAGTGGAACTTCACCACCTAAAGGACTTACAAAATCCATGTCATAGCCAGCAGCCAAAGCGACATCGTAAAAATGAGTGAGTTCGGTCAGCCAAAGTCCTGTTTTATCAGAACGGGAAGGATAAGCTGAGTGATTGGTCATCACGACTAAAATTTTCCCGTTTGCTTTGGCTAAACTTTGAGTCTTATCTAACTCTGCGGCATGTAGCGCATGTGAAGACAAAAAAATGGCAAAAATAATGGTTAACCAACGCTGAAAATCCCAAACTTTAAACATGACAGGTCCTCGTTTATCACCTGTAATCAATCGTATGTTTAAAGTGCACTTTAAGGTCAATAGGTCTTGAAGAAATTACGGTGATTTTGCTTTGTCGTAATAGAGATTCATGAGTCGTTCAGCATTTTGTTCGCAGGTAATTTCATCAGGTTTGTTATTGATTGCTTCAACCATAGTTCGTAAGTTTTGTTTACTCACTTTAAGTTTTTGTTCTAAAAGTTCAATTTCTTGAATTTTTAATTCAAGTGTTTGGATGAGTGCGTCATGGTTCCAAGTGGCAACTTTTGAAGGCAAAAATGCTTTAATTTCTGCTAAAGAAAATCCGACTTGCTGGGCTTGTTGAATTAGAGAAAGTTGCTTTAAATCGTTATCGGTATATTCACGATAGCCGTTCGATTTTCTTTTTGCTTTAGGCAATAGTTTGATTTGCTCGTAGTAACGAATTGTAGGGGTGCTTAAGCCGCTTAATTTAGATAACTCGCTAATATTCATAGCTACAGACTCTATTGACATTCAAGTTAACTTTAGACTTATAGTGTTGTAAAAGCAAGGTTCATAATTTTACTAACCACACACGTTCAGTAACAACTTTCTATGCTTTGATAGATGAAAGAATAGAATTATAAATATGAAAAATGAGGTGAGAAAATGTCTAAACGCATATTACATGTCGTGACAAATATTTCACGCTATAAAGATATAGATGAACCGACAGGTCTATGGTTAGGTGAACTGACCCATGCCTACGATGAGTTTGAGAAACAAAATTACGTACAGGATATTGTCAGTCCAAATGGCGGAAAAACTCCGATTGAACCTAAATCACTTGTGCCTTTAGTAGCAGATAAATCAGTTAAAAATAGAGAAAATGATCAAGCTTTTATTACGCTTTTGGCAAATACCTTTAAGCCTTCAGATATCAAGTGGCAAGATTATGATGTGATTTACTACACAGGTGGTCATGGAGTCATGTGGGATTTTTTAGATAACCCTGAACTTCAAGAAATCACTAAAAATATTTATGAAAAGGGCGGCATTGTTTCGAGTGTTTGTCATGGCTACTGTGGTTTGCTCAATGTAAGACTTTCAAATGGTGAGCGACTGATAAAAAATAAAAAGTTAACGGGCTTTGCTTGGAGTGAAGAGGTTTTGGCAGGGGTGGCAAAAAAAGTGCCATACAATGCAGAAGAATTAGCAAAAGAATACGGTGCTCACTATGAAAAAGCTTTTATTCCCTTTGCACCATATGTGGTTCAAGATGGCAACTTAATTACAGGTCAAAACCCTTTTTCAGCTAGAAAGACGGCTTTGGCGATTGTAGAAGAGCTAGAAAAGTCGTAATTGTTAATGGTTCAAACATAACCCTAAAGCAAAACCAGTGACGGCTTTACTTTTAAGGTGTTTAAATAAAATGGTTTGATCGAGCAAGGCTAACTTTAAGGAACAATCACAAAATCAGGGTTTGCTATTGCAAAAACTGCTTCGCGGTCTGCAACTGGTGGATAAATCCAGACGGTATTAATTTCTTGTTTAATTTTTTTAGCTTCATCACGCACAAATTGAACCTGACGATCCCAACCTTCGCTATACATTGCGCCCCACGGACCTAAATCAACACACGTCACATACTTCGGTTGGCTGTATGGATGAAGTGGTAAATCAACTAGTTCTGCCGCGGCATTGTAACCTGCTACTCGGCCTAGGCTCATGGCATGTTGGCATGACATCACGTTAAAATTACCTAAATCATCGGTTGGAACTTTTACAGTGTCGCCAGTCACAAAAATATTTTTTGCTTCAGGTGCATGTAAGTAAGCATCACCTAAAATACGGCCTAAATTATCTTTTTCACCAGCAATTTGAGAGGTGAGTTGACTGGCACGCATGCCTGCAGTCCAAATCACGGTTTCTGTTTCAATTCTTTCGCCATTAGAAAGCGTTACGCCAGTGGCATCTAGCGCCGTAACTCGTAGCCCAGCTTTACCTTCAACACCCAACTCGCCAAGAGCTTCTCGAATAACTGTAGCGGCTTGGTTACCCATTGCTGCACCAATTTCTGTTGAAGAGTCAACTAAAACTACACGGACATCAGTTTCACCTAAAATGCTACGCAGACGTTCAGGCATTTCGGTAACGGCTTCTAACCCAGTAAGACCACCACCAGCAACGACCACAGTATTACGTGCTGCACTTAAAGATTTATTGGCTAAATTTTTAAGATGTTGGTCCAGTTTCTCAGCATCTTCTAGTGTGCTTACGCTAAAACCATATTCTGTAAGACCTGGTATAGGTGGCATAAACGTAGTACTTCCGGTTGCCAGAATAAAACGGTCATAACTTAAAGTCTGTTGGCTGCCATCGATGGTTGAAACGTCAATTGTCTGTTGGTCGGCATCAATTTTATTTACCCAGCCTGCCAGAAATTTAACCCCAACTACACTTAATAACTCTGAAATATCAGGGTTCATGTTTTCTAGTACAGCTTCATAAAGACGAGGACGAATATCAACATTTGGGCTAGGGGAAACCATCACCACTTCAATGTTTTGTTCTTGCGACGCTAAGTGAATTGCTCTTTGTGCAGCAAGTGCAGCCCATAAACCAGCAAAGCCAGAACCAGCAATAATAATAATACGCTTACTCATTTGATTATCCTTTTGATCGATTTTTCGGACAAAAATTCCTGCTCATCACAAAATTTAGGGTGAGCGAATCCTTTCTCTGATTGTCCGAAAAAATCTGAGAAGGCGTTTAAAACGATTAGGGGATTTTTAAATTAGAGCTTGAAGCCCTATAAATTCATTAGTCGGGCGTATCCCGTGAGATTTTACTTTTCCGCATTTTTGCTGTTCTTCCTTCGATGCGTTCATTAATCCAGCCATTTACATCACTAAAAAATACGTCGGGTGCATAACGGCCAAAACGGTTAGCAATATCACCAAGTGTATGAGCACCTAAAGCATCTCGCATGGCTTTTTCGGCCTGTAACATGACCGCATGTACTGCACACACACCACTGGTTGCCCAATCTGGCGGAGCATGATTAAAGACCGCGCATTTACCACGAACTTCTTGACACTCAAAAAGCGGTTTTTCACCTTCGATTGCATTCACGATATCTAAAAAACTAATTTCATGAGCAGATCGAGCGAGTAAATACCCACCACGGATACCTTCTTGAGCAACAACAAGACCTGCCTTTTCAAGTTTAGGAAAAATCTTGGCCATAAAACTTGGAGAGACTCCTTGTAGTTCAGCAAGATCCTTACTACTCAAAGGTTTGTCTTCATTGTTCACAAGAAAAAGAAGACAGTGAATCGCATACTCAACGCTACTAGTGATATAAGCCATTTAATTTCATAATTGATCAACTACAAACACAGACTAATGTAGTCTGTGTTTTAAGTCAATAATAAAACTAAGACAAAGTTAGTCTTAGTTTTATTTTGGAATAGTATAGATGGCAGAATTGGAGGATATATAACTGAATTTAAATACCTTTAAAGTAAAATTGAAGGATATAAATAATTTAAAAAAATTATCGAAAACTTAAGAACGCCACCAATAATTTTCGACATTTGGCTCGTTTAGGTTCAGTACTTCACCCATTTGTGGCGTGCTAATCGCTAATGCATTTTCTTTAGCCAAACCGATAATACGTTCAAACGGGTCATCCCAAGCATGAAGTGCCAAATCAAAAGTACCGTTATGTACAGGCAATAAATGACGACCTTTTAAATCGATATGTGCTTGTAAAGTTTGCTCTGGTTGCATGTGAACATCAGGCCATTCGGGGTCGTAAGCACCTGTTTCTAACATGGTGAGATCGAAAGGGCCATAACGATGTCCAATCTCTTTAAATCCATCGAAATAACCTGTGTCACCGCTAAAAAATACACGTAAGTCATTATCAATAATCACCCACGAAGCCCAAAGTGTCGCATTGCTATCACCCATACCACGGCCTGAAAAATGATGAGCAGGGGTAGCCACCAATTTTAGTCCATCCACATGAGTAGTATCCCACCAATCAAGTTGTTGAACTTTTTCTGCTGGAATTCCCCATTTAATGAGCGTATCACCGACACCAAGCGGTGTTAAGAAATGCTCAACTTTGTCTTTAAGTTGCATGACCGCATGGTAGTCGAGGTGGTCGTAGTGATTATGTGACAAAATCACGCCTTTAATCGGTGGTAAGTCGGCAATATTAATTGGTGGTTGATGGAAACGTTTTGGGCCAATCCACTGAAAAGGCGAGGCGCGCTCCGAAAAAACAGGGTCAGTTAACCAAAACTCATTTTGTAATTTTAACAAGATGGTCGAATGTCCTAAACGAAATAGAGAACGGTCGGGTGCACTCAACAGTTGTTCTTTTGACAAGCTTAAAACAGGAATTTCTCGGTTTGGGACCGTGTTTTTCGGTTTATTAAATAAAAATTGCCACATTAAGCCAAGAGTTTTTCCGAAAGAATGTGTGTGCTGATTCGGACGTGTATTTCTAAACTTACCATTGTGTTGCTGAGATGGCATTAAGGGAGTAGGCAAGTCTGTTGTGTTTGAAATAGTCATTTTGTTTTCCTTATTGGAAAAAACCTATATGTGCAAATAAGAACTTGAGCTAAGTACTTATTTTGATTTATTTAAATGAGTATTTGCTCACTCATTAATTGGTTCAAAAATAAGGACGCCGCGCATCCTTGAGTTTTATCTAGATTGAAACTGCATGCCAAAACGCTTCAAAACCCGATTTACGATAACGCTCGGCTTGAGAAGGGTCTTGGGCAATAAAATTAAGTGTAACTTCTGCAAGCGCACCTAAAATTGAAGCAATAAATAACGGTGGATAATCTCTTAATTTTCCATCGTTAATACGTTCTTGAATGTTTTGGGTGAGATCACAAAAGGTTTGCATGCCAATTTGTTTGCTTTGCTCAGTAATTTGTTCAGAGGTTGAAAGCTGTGCCATCACTTTACGTTTAAGCGGAGCTTCTAGACTCCAGTTTAAATAGCTTTGCCAGATATGCGACATTTGTGTTTGAAGATCGGCGTTAGTCGGGTAACCAAGCATCATCACTTGTCGTAACTCAGCCTTTAACGAAAGATATAATTGGTTCAGCAGTTCTTCTTTATTACTAAAATAGGTAAATAAAGTGCCTTCTGCCACGCCAGCGACTTTTGCAATTTTTGAGGTAGACGCACGTTCGCCAAGCTCTGCTAATGTTTCAATAGCAGCGCTTAAAATTGCATTACGTTTATCTTCACTGCGTGGACGAGCCATATATAAACACATTAATTGAGTGATTACTCAATTATACACAAGGATAGGAAAAGCACAAGAATTTTTTTGAGGATAAGGTAATTAAATCCAAATCACCAAAAAATAGTATGCAATTTTTTTTCATTACACCCCTTAAAAAGTAAATTTTATTGACCTAAAAGTACTCAAATATATAAAAAAAATGTTTTTAAATCTGAGCACCTTATTGTCTTTGACTTTGCATATTTCGCAGCACATTCTACGCTTACTAAGCGATCAAATGCTTGTCGTTCAGGGCTAGAAGATCTTCAAAAAATATCTTTTTGTAGAAATTACTGAACGAACAAGAAGCATGATTACCAGTTTTATCTCGGAAATACTATGGAATATCCCTCTTATAAATTTGGATCTATTTCAAATGATGAAGAGGGTTTAAAGAGGATGGAAATGAAAGAAATTATCTGTACTAAAAATGCACCAGAAGCAATTGGTCCATATTCACAAGGTATTGGATTTCAAAATTTAATCTTTACCTCAGGTCAATTACCTCTAATTCCGGAAACAATGCAATTTCCTGAAGGCGGTATTCGTGAGCAAACATATCAATCATTACTCAATGTTAAAAGTATTTTAGAGGCTCAAGGTTCTTCGCTTGAATACGTGATCAAAACAACATGCTTTTTAGCAAATATGGCGGATTTTTCAGAATTCAATGAAGTATATCTAGAGTTTTTTGGAACAAATAATTCACCTGCACGCTCATGTGTTGAAGCTGCTCGATTACCTAAAGATGCACTTGTTGAAATTGAAGTTATCGCTTTTAAACCTGAATAGGGTTATGGGCCATTTTTTCATATGATTTAAAGAGCAAGATAGAGCATGTTTAGTATTAGTAAGAACGAATTGTATTCAGGAAAGAGTAGTCCACTTTTTAATAAGGAGATTGCCAGTAAAGTTCGCAATCTGCATCGTAAAATCGAAGGTTATCAGCCCACTCCTTTAGTTTCATTAGAATATTTAGCTAAGAAGTTAGGCTTAAAAAATATTTTAGTTAAAGATGAATCGCAACGTTTTGGTTTAAACGCATTTAAAGTTCTTGGTGGTTCATATGCGCTAGCTAAACTACTTGCTGAAAAGTTAAATATTGATATGAATCAGTTTGATTTAAAAAGTATTAAAACTTTGCTGAATGAACCTGTTGTATTTACGACCGCTACAGCCGGAAATCATGGAACAGGTGTTGCTTGGGCCGCGAGAGAAATGGGGCAAAAAGCAGTTGTATTTATGCCTAAAGGTGCTGCAAGTACAAGTGTAGAAAGAATCAAAGCGCTAGGTGCAGATTGTATCGTCACAGATGTAAATTATGATGACACCGTTCGTTTAGCTAGCCAGACAGCCCATGAAAATGGATGGCTTCTTGTGCAGGACACGGCATGGGATGGTTATGAGACGATTCCGACATGGATTTCTCAAGGTTATATGACTATGGCTGATGAGGCTGTAGAACAACTCAATGAATTTAAAGATTTAGTACCTACCCATATTATGCTTCAAGCAGGTGTAGGGGCGATGGCTGGTGGAGTTCTAGGGTATTTGGTTGATGTGCTTGGTGTCCAAAATTTTAAAGCCATTGTTTCGGAACCTGTTACTGCCGATTGTGTTTATCAATCTGCACAGAATAAATCTGGACAGCTTGTTGCAGTCGATGGCGACTTAAATTCAATTATGGCTGGTTTAGCTTGTGGCGAGGTCAATCCAATTACATGGCCAATTTTAAAAGATTGTACGTTTGCTTTTGCCAAAGTTGAAGATTCTATAGCTGCGACTGGAATGAGAATTTTAGGTAATCCATTAAAGGGTGATGAACCTATAACGAGTGGTCCTTCTGGGGCAATTAATCTAGGTTTACTTTATGCACTTAGTAACAGCCCAGAACAGGCATGTCTAAAAGAAAGCTTAGGTTTAAATGAAGAATCAGTTGTACTAATTTTTAGTACGGAAGGTGACACAAACACAGATCTATATAGAAAAGTGGTGTGGGAAGGAAGTTGTCCTTACTAGCCACAGCGTTATGTAATCAAATATAGATCGTTTAGATAGACAAGGAATTGGTATGAGTTTAATAGGTTTTGAAGAACAGCTACACCGTTGGAGACACGAACTTCACTCTAATCCTGAAACGGGTTTTGAAGAAATTACTACGGCTGAATATATTGCTCAACAACTAAACAATATGGGTTTAGATGTCCATACTGGAATAGGTGGAACAGGTATAGTCGCGAACTTAACCGTTGGGAATAATCCTACTGTTATCGGTTTACGTGCTGATATGGATGCATTGAATATCACGGAAACAACCGGTAAATCTTATTGCTCTAAAAATCATGGAAAAATGCATGCTTGTGGCCATGATGGTCATATGAGCATGCTGTTAGGTGCCGCTAAATTACTAACTGAAAATCGTGATTTTAATGGAACGGTTAGATTTGTTTTTCAGCCCGCAGAAGAACATGGTCGCGGTGCAAAAGCCATGATGAGTGAGGGGGTGTTAGAACGCTTTCCAATCGATGAGTTTTATGGTGTGCATAATTGGCCAGGCTTACCAGCGGGTAGCATTTGCACGCGAGTGGGTGGAATTATGGCAAGTGAAGATAATTTCACAATTAAAATTAAAGGCAAAGGAACACATGCAGCTCGACCTCATACGGGCAAAGACCCTTTAGTGATTGCAGCTGAGATTATCTTAGCTCTCCAAACTATTATTTCACGCAACCTTGATCCAAGTGTTCCTGCCGTGATTTCTTGTACAGAAATTCATACTGATGGTATTCGTAATGCAATTCCTAGCAATGTTGTTATTACAGGAGATACGCGTAGTTACTCTCCAGATGTACAGGCAATGTTAGAAAATAGAATGCGTACCATTTGTGAAAGCATTTGCAAAATGCATGACGCCGAATGTGAATTTGAATATACACATGAATTTTCCCCAACCGTCAATCATGCGACTTGCGTTAATACCGCCGTTAACGCAGCAATGAATATTGTGGGTGAATCAAAAGTAGATGCAAATGTTCAAGCTATGATGGCTTCAGAAGACTTTGGAGCATTTATAGAAAAAGTACCGGGCTGTTTTGCTTTTATTGGAAATGGTGTTGAAGAAGATGGAAAGGGATTTATTCCTCTTCATAACTCTAACTATGATATTAACGACGATATATTAAGCGTTGGTGCCCAATATTTTGCTGAGATTATCAGAACCCGTTTGCCTTTATAAAAGGAAGAAATACAAAAAACGTATTTCTAATGATTTAACAGAAGGAACTGTTATGTCCATTTAATGCAGAATAACGTTAAATAAATTGAATTTAAAATAAGGAGTAAATGTCATAAATTTACTTCATGGGTAACTCTATTCAATTTTTACAATGAGATATTTATCTATTCTGCATTCTAAGGCATTTCCATTCCTCGAAAACCTAAATAAGTTTCAGAGGCAAGAATTATGTCAAACATTTTAAATCAGACGAAAGGATATTTGGATAGTAATAAATGGAATTCGCAAGATACTACATGGATGCTAGGATTGTTTGGAACAGCAATTGGAGCAGGTGTTTTATTCTTACCCATTAATGCAGGAATTGGTGGTCTAATTCCATTGTTAATTACTACACTGTTAGCATTTCCAATTACTTTTTTTGCCCATCGTGCATTTTCTCGATTTATTTTATCCTCAAGTAAACCAGAGAGCGGTATTACTGGAGTAATCTTAGAGTATTGGGGAACTACTGCTAGTCGTATTTTTAATTTAATTTATTTTTGGGCAATTTATACGATCTTATTACTATATGCAGTAGCAGTGACAAATACAGTTGAGTCTTTTATAACTCACCAATTGCATTTTGTTGCACCACCACGTGCTTTATTGTCATTTATATTAATTTGTATTTTGTTATTTATTGTCCGTTTTGGCCAAGATATTACAGTAAAGGTAATGAGTATTTTAGTCTATCCATTTATTATCTCATTAATTTTTATGGCTATTTGGCTAATTCCTCATTGGAATACTGCCATATTTGAAAATTTTACTTTAACTTCAAATAATCATAATAATATCTGGATGACGTTATGGATGACCTTTCCAGTTTTAGTTCTTTCATTTAATCATTATCCGATTATTTCGCCTTTTGTAGTCAAGCAACGCAAAGCATATGGTGAGATAGATGCTGATAAAAAATGTGCACAGATTCAAAGATATGGTTATATTTTGATGGTGTGTGTTGTCATGTTTTTTGTCTATAGTTGTATATTAAGTTTATCTCCTCAAGACCTAGCATCTGCAAAAGAACAAAACATTTCGATTCTTTCGTATCTTGCTAACCATTTTGACACTCCTGTGATCGCATGGGCTGCTCCTCTAATCGCTTTCATTGCAATTATGAAATCTTTTTTAGGACATTATATTGGTGCACATGAGACATTAACAGATATTATTTCTGATCAATGTCAAAGAAAAGAAATTAATCTAAGAAAAGGTACTGTCGATAAAATTATCTTTATATTTATGATTCTTACTTGTTGGTTTATTGCTTATAAAAATCCAAGTATTCTCGATATTATTGTGAGTATTAGTGGGCCTACGGGAGCAATCTTAGTTTTATTACTCCCTATGTATGCTATACATAAAATTCCTTCACTCGCACCATATCGTAATAAAGTTAGCAATGTTTTTGTTACATTGATTGGAATAATTACAGTTTCTGCAATTTTTTATAGTTTAGTCTAATGAGTATAAAGGCAAAGCGAATTAGTGCTTTGCCTTTTTTGTTATTTAAATAGGAATTGAAAGAGAAGCTTTATCTTTTTTCATAGCTACAAGTGTTTTAAAACGCTTTACATTATTATTTTTTATAAATAGTTTTTCAGAAATATCAGTATATTGATCCATATCTTTGACTTGAAAGATTAAAACAAAATCCCATTCGCCGGCGACATAATAAGACTGTTGAATGTATTCACAGTTTGAAAATAGCTTTCTTGTAATATCCAAATGCTCAAGTTGTTCACTTAAAATTTCAACCATAGTAATAATGGTAATGGGAAGGCCTATAAAAACTGGCTCAATATTGGCTGTATAGGATTTAATTACACCATCATCACTTAATTTTTTTAATCGTCGATTTACTGCCGCTGTAGATAAATTTACACGCTCACCTAAATCTTTTTGAGCAATTCGGGCATCCTCCTGAATAATCTTAAGGATTTTTAGATCAAATTGATCAAGTTGAACTTGTGACATAATTTACTCAACTAATTAGAATGAATACGCAATAAAATTTCGTATGAGTGCTCATTTTATCAAAAAAAAATCAAGTTAAAGAAATATTATATCAAGTGTTGGTAAATATTATGGATATATTGAAATGGATGATGTTAAGTCATTGCAAAAGAAACTTTCAATTGATGGTGAGCTTCTTATTAAACAAATTACTGAATTAGGTGAAATAGGTGCTGATTCGGACGTTGGAGGGCGTACACGTATTGCCTTAACTGATGATGAGAAGAAAGGCCGTGACTTAATTGTTAAGTGGATGAATGAACTTAGTCTAAATATAGAAATCGATGAGATTGGTAATATTTTCGGGACGTTGCCATCTATTAATGGAAACTGTCATGAGAATGTACTGATGATGGGGTCACACATAGATACTGTACAAAATGCTGGGGCACTCGATGGTTGTTATGGTGTATTGGCTGGTTTAGCAGTCATAAAGGCTTACCGTAAAGCTGGAATTCTTCCATTACGTCCAATCACTGTTGCTGCTTTTACGAATGAAGAGGGTGTTCGATACCAACCAGATATGATGGGATCATTAGTATATGCCAGTGGAATGCCAGTCCAAGAAGCGCTCAATGTGATTGGTACGGATGGAACACGTCTTGGTGACGAGTTAGCAAGAATTGGCTATGCTGGTCATTTAAAGGTTGGCACAATTATTCCCCAAGAGTATGTTGAGCTTCATATTGAACAAGGGCCAATTTTAGAAAAAGAAAATATAGAAATAGGTGCTGTAGAAAACTTACAAGGTATTTCTTGGCAGCAAATTATTATTAAAGGAAAGGCAAATCATGCAGGTACAACCCCAACCGATATGAGACATGATGCTGGCTTTGCGGCAGCTTTAGTCAATACATTTTTAAGAGAATTAGCTGTAGAAGCCAAGACAACTTTGGCAACCGTTGGAAGTGTAAAGTTTTATCCTAATTTAATTAATGTTATACCAAGAATGGTTGAGTTTTCGGTTGATTTGCGTGATCCAGATGAAAGCAAGCTAAAAAATGCTGAGAATCAATTAAATAGTTTTTTAAAGTTATTGGAAGAGCAAGAGGGTGTTCAGGTCGAACAAAAGCAATTAGCTCGATTTGAGCCAGTTCACTTTGATGAAAAGATTGTTCAGCTCATTGAAAGCTCTGCTAAAAAATTAGGTTTTAGCCACCGCCGTATGACTTCTGGTGCTGGTCATGATGCCCAAATGATTGCACGCATTGCACCTACAGCCATGATCTTTGTGCCAAGTAAAGGGGGAGTTAGCCATAATCCTCGTGAGTTTACAGAGCCAAAGCAGCTTATAAATGGTGCAAACGTATTACTAGAAGTGGTTCAAAATTTAGTTTAAATATCTAATAAGCTATATTTTGAAGAAATAGTGTCGTTCTACCTGTAGTAATTTGAAAACGACTTTCCAATGGTGATTTCAACAAGATTGGAAGCATAGATTTTTATATATTTTCTACAAAATCCGTTTATTATTTTAATAGACGGATTTTTTATAAAAGAGTGTTCAGTATTACTTTATAAAATGTTTAGTTAAAATATCTAATCCAATGAAAAACAATAATTAATTAAATAATTTCTAGCCAATTAACATTGACACCTCAAAAATTGAAGATTACCATTTGCGGGCTGGCCTACATTGCCAGTCGGTTTTGACGGACCGAGTTTGTAAGACCACATCAGAGTTATTCCTTCTGAGGAATACTTATATGTGCACACCCCGTTCCCTCCCGTAGCGGTAGGACGGGAGTGGGACACCTCCGGGTGTGCTGGAGTCTTACCCAGTCCGTCAACCTGCTTCCGTTCTGCCACCATAATTTATAATGCTTTGGCAGAACTCCCAAAAGAAGGAGTTGGCTATGCACATTCATAAATTATTGGCAGTCACTGTCAAAATCTATATCGACACCACTTAAATCACTTTAAAGCAGCTTGAACGCCGTAAGGTTTTCAGGCTTTAAATCATTAAGACTAAAACTTAGCAACAATAAAACTTGAGATGGGCCAAGCACTGTCTTTAGGGTTTTTCTGTGCCTTTTTTTCTCCCAGAAAGGGCACAGTTTTTTATCTCATTTATATACAACAAGAATTTATAAAGGTAAAACGATGTCAAATTTAGAAATCTCTTCCAAAAAACTACAAGTTATTCAAACTGCTATACGCCTATTTACCACTTATGGCTTTCACACTGCGGGGGTAGACCTCATTGCCAAAGAAGCCAAAATACCGAAAGCAACACTTTACAACTACTTTCGCTCGAAAGAACACCTGATTGAAATGTGCATTGCTTTCCAAAAAAGCAAACTTAAGGAAGAAGTGCTGGCAATTATCTATGCAAATCGTTATCACACCTCAAGTGATAAACTCAAAGAAATTGTGCGATTACATGTCTGTTTTAATAGTTTGTACTATTTATTACTCAAAGCTATTTTTGAAATTAAAGTGGTTTATCCGGCAGCTTATCGTATGGCAATAGAGTATAGAAAATGGCTGCATCATGAGATTTTTGACCTGATTTTTAGTTTAGAACCCTATAAGTTAAGACCAAATGCCGACATGGTTTTAAACTTAATTGATGGCCTGATGTTCCAGATTTTAAGTTCAAATCGTTTGGAGGAAAGGGATGTGGTGGTGGAGAGGTTTTTTGGGGAAAATCTTAAAGAACGATATCTGAAAAATTCTTGATTTTATAGTTCTTGTATATATTCAAGAAAATTATCTTTTTCAATTTATTAATAAGTTGAAATTATTTTAAAAATGTCTGAAAAATATTTAATTTTTCAATTAATTAACTTATATTTTAATTATCAAAAAAAGAGTATTTGAAAATTGATCACATTTACTATGAATTTCAGTGTTAGCGATCTAGCAATTATTTTTGCAACTTTATTGGGGCCAATTCTAGCAGTCCAAATCCAAAAACTTATTGAAAAAAGAAATTTTGTTCGAACAAGAAAAGTTGTACTTTTTGAACAATTAATGGCAACTAGGGCTACGAGGCTTTCACCAGAGCATGTAAGAGCATTAAATATGATAGATATTTATTTCTATGGTGAGGGGCCAAATAAGAGAACTAAAACGGAATCGAAAGTTCTCGAAGCTTGGAAAATTTATTTAGATCATCTAGGAGAGGTATATGCACCTGAAGAATTTAATATTTGGAATAGTAAATTAGAAGATTGCTTTATTGACCTTATGGTAGCAATGTCTAATGACTTAAATTATTCATTTGATAAGGTTCAAATAAAGCGGAGTTCATATTTTCCAATTGGCCATTCAAATATTGAAATTACAAATGAAAAAATGCGTAATGCAACATTAGATGTACTTGAAGGAAAAGTGGCATTAAAAATGAAATTAGATATCCTGCCTGAGACTCGGAAGTAGTTTGGACTTAATTAACTAAGATGTTTGTATTTTAGGTATAGATAATCATATAAATTTTTATTAAATCTCTAGAGTATTTTTGTTTTATTAAATTTTTTCACTAACTGTAGGTATAGCAATGAAAGTTAAAGAGTTAATAGTTGAATTACAAAAACTTGATCCTGAACAGACTGTTTTAGCTATTTGTGAGGATGAGGATATATTGCGTAAAGGACAATTATTTGAAACTTTTTGGGTTGACTCAGCATCAGTAGTGAGAGCTGAAGCATCAAGGGTTGATTTTGGAGAAGTAGCTTTTAAATTCGGAGAATTTCCTGAAACACGAGATCATGTATTTTTACATCTTGAACATAAATTTTAAAAAATTTTCGTGTTTTTTAAATTTATGTACATGGATAATCAAAAATTTCAGGATTTTCTTTTTTCAAAGCTTCTTGCCATTTTGATTGTTTTTCTTTGAGCCATTTATTTAAATCAGGCTCATGCTCAATACTATGCTTTACAGCTTTTATATAAGTTGGGTTATTAACAAACTTACTCATTAAACATAAAGTATTTAATTTTATTGGCTCTACAGTTTTTTCAAGCTTGAAATTTGCACTTGCTTGGTCATCATATCTCTTTAATAAGCCAAGTTTGAATATCGCATCATCATACATCTGCTTGGTTAAGGCTCTAGGTGCTTCTTTTGAAACCAGTGCATAAGTACCCGCATCAATATTATAAACTGTAGGTAAAAATCTAGCTTGAATATCTAGTTCTTCTTGTGGAGTTGGTTTAGCACTACAAGCAGTAGTAAAAATAGGTAAAAGGCAAATTAATAAATATTTCTTCATTCTAGAATATTCCTTCGATTTCATCAGGATACAATCCTTGTGCAGCTAAGGTTTTTAACATAGTAGGATTGTAGTCTTGGTTAAAGTTTTGTCGATACATCTTTCTATTAATTTGTGTAGCATAACCATTTTTTCGTGAAATCATATGTGCCCCAGTCATAATATCGTCGATTCTTAAATCATCGATAGCACCTTTTAGGCCGACTAAATCTTCAATCGCAAAAGATGTTCCAAATCGGGTGGTGAAAGCATTACTTTGGAAAACTGCCATTAATACAGCAGCATCTTTTTGATAATGTTTTCTTAAATAGTGTTGGAACTTCACATACATTCCAGTGTGGAAACCTGTGGAAATTAAAACGTCTTCATTTAATTTGGCGATGTCGTATTCCATACCAAATCTTACTGCAAGTAAAAACTCTAATTTATTTCTTCTGAGTACATATTCCCATTGCTGTGCTGACATCATAAAGGTATAAGGCATTGCAATTGGCCGATCAAATTGTAAATAGCAGAACGGTTTAGGAACATTACAGCTTTCAACTTTAGAGGGATAGCCATCCCAAGCTTTGCTATTAGGTGGAATGTTTTTAGTAATTGGTTGATTACCCATAATTCTCACTCCAGAGGTGGCATTGGTTCTGAAAGATCTAAGGTTTCGATTTTGACTTGCTCAGGTTTGACACCAGTAATAGCAAGTTCAGTTTTTCCTGCTTTATTAGTTTTACCTTCTACCTGTTCACCATTTGGAAGAGTAAGAATATATGGAAAATCGGTTAATGGTTTACCTGTATTCGGATCTTTAAATTTGAAAATGACACTATTTTCTTTTTCTGTATTTTGAACAAAGCTATCGTTTGCTGAGGAATTTTCAGATCTGCTTGAACTGCCTTGATCGCGAACTAATAAATTCTGACTTGGTAAGAAGGTTGCACCACAGCTAGTTTTATCACCAGCGACAATTATTGCCCGACCATTAATAACTACAAGCGGACTACTTGAGAGGGCGGTGACAGTAACTTTACATTTAGGGCAAAAATGAGTCATGCCCTCAACATGTGCGGCTTTACCATCAATTAAATATGTATTATCTCCAGCGCTGACTATTCCACCGTGGTCGGTAACATTACCAATAACAATTGCTGGCTTCATTTATTGCTTCCGTATAAGGCTATTTAAAAAATAATTATTCATTTTCATGGGTTTTGCGGAGGATTATATTTCTTTAGCCCAGCAAAAATTTTTGCTTGTAGTGGCCAAATTAAAGGACTTGTAAGCCAACCAACACCCAAAGATAGTGCGACTATCAAGAAGTAATAGAACACTCCGATCAATTGAGAGTTCTGAAAAGCTGGTGATTCTAAAAAACTATATAAAAGTGAAATTGCAACATATAGATAAAAAATCAACCAAACTACTGCAAGTGGATAAACCCACCATTTACTTACCCACCATCGTAAGACGTAAACTTCACCAAATTGTTTTAAAAATATTGAAGTTTTAGTATCAGAATATAGTCTGAAAGCTCTTTTATTATCTGCACGTGTAAACATATATCTTAATGCAAATCTGTCTTTCACTTTGCTCTTATAATAATTATTTAAAAGTGCCATCTCTTTATTGTGGTAAGCAGCCTCTGCATAAGGTTGGTTTATAAACGTACTAGAATTAAATCTTTCAAACTTTGTGATCTCATCTAAGGCTTTAAGTTCATGTTCAGTAGTATCTGGTTTAATAAAGAATTTAGAGAATAATTTCAATATTCCAAGTTTTTCTAAGGCCGTAGTAGTCATTGTTAAAAGAGTGAGGATTACAAAAAGATTAATTAATAAACTTGTTATTTCAGGGGGTAAGTTGATTTGATTTAACAATTCTGTATATACAGTAACTTGATTTGTCATGTCTAAAAATTATTAATATTTGAAAACCTTTATTTTGATAAATGATATAAGAGGCAGCAATGGCAAAATGAGACTCATTTCAAGTTTTATGTGTATTTTGTGATGTTTTTAAATAAACAAAAATAAATAATATTTGAAAAAAATAATGTTGTACATTTTATTAACGCTTTACATGAATTTATTGAGTATTAATTATTATTGTCATTAAAAAACTCCCTAAAGATATGGGCTTTTTTATTACACATTACTTAAAATACATACAGAAACCTCTCTTAAACAAGTTGGAAAGCTACAAATCTGAGTGATAATTTAAAATTAACTCTTCCTAAGTAAGTGAGGTGAGCAATGAAATTGTTAGCTTTGATTAGCATGGGAGTTGCAGCAAGTTATTGGTATAAAACTATAAAAAATAGCAAGCTAACTCTTCGAAATTCAAATTTTGATGAAATCGTAAAAAAATTTGTATTAGCAGAATTTAAAGGCTAATCCATATTATTAAAGTTAGTTAAATAAAGCTCATCGGAAGATGGGCTTTTTTTTATGTTAATGCATTTTCATAAATACCTACAATTTATAATACTGCTGTAGCAAATGGAGCCACGGCCAAAGTTGGAACTATTACTCTAGAGGTATAGGCAGTTAAAAAATATAAATCTCAATATAAGATTTTAATCATTATCTATCACCATTTTTCCAAGCGGACTATACCTGATTGGCAATAGCGGGATAGTCCATAACAAAACGTATATGAGCCTCAACCCCTGTTTTTAAGGTCGTATCATCTACAATAAATTCTGGACTATGGTTTGGAGCTGCTTTACTCATGTCTTGATCTTTAGGGGTCGCACCGAGTGAGATATAAAGAGAGGGCATAAGCTTGCCATAATGAGCAAAGTCATCACTTGCACTGGCATTGCTGTCCAATCAGTTTCATACGAAATTTATCGGCACTATTTAGCATAGCTGTATCTTTATAGAAAATACTGCCATTTGGAATACCTGAAACGACATGTATACCAAACATAACCTCAGGTTTTGGATTTTTATTCAACTCAACTTATAGACATATGGCGTTTATTACGTATTTTATTTTCTCTAATGACGCTTCACAAAAATACAAAATTAAAACTACAGCTAAACGGTATGATCTTGATGATTGATTTTTGGGATGTGAAAACAGATGAAAATTTTTGCTGTTGATCAGAATGGTGATTTAACACCATATGCAGGACAAAGTCTGGTTATTAAATTTAATGATGGAAAAATACTGGAGTTAAATGAAAGTCCAGAACCTTTTCCTGCATCCATCCCAGAAGGGCTGATGGTATGGGGTGGTCGTGTAGCCGATTTGCAACATTTACAACTCAATATCACGCCAGTCGCGAGTAATGGAATTATTATTGCACCATGCCGAAAAGAAATAGCAACACCTATTGAGGTGACAATATTCATTTCCGATGAAAATGCTGATTTACACTCAATCCAAGAAAAAAATGTTGTTATTGAGCTTAAGAACGGTAAAACCTTAGAGGTACTTGAAGACTATGCTCAAAAAGGCTTGCTGGTTTGGGGCGGACGTGAACCTATTCCAGGGCTTCCTATAGAAAAAGCAAAAGAAAGAACTGAGAGTGTTGGCATTTACCCTATGGGAGGCAATGTCATTTATGTGTTTCCATTTAAAGTGGAGTAAGGGCTTAGAGACGGACTGAAAAATTTTTATTCCAAGCTTTTTTTATGGCAAAACCTAGTAGCAGTATGTTTTTGCAGTCTATAAAAAAAGATATGTTGTTACATTTATTAAATTCAGAATGAGATATATCTATAAATATAGTAAACATTTGTTTATGTTTTAAATTTAAATTTTGTACTTCATAACAATTAAAAAAAAGAGATAAAAAATACCTTGAAAGGAGATTTATTGCTTTTGAAACTAGTGAAAATGTCTCTCCATTCTATTAAATTATAAATATTGAGATAAAGTTGGCATTAATCTCTCTATAGCTTGATAAGTGAGATTTAAACAATTTTGCGTATACAGTACTGTTTAGGAACTGATATGTTAGGAAGTGAGATTTTAATTTCGACTGATTTGGTTGATTCGCATATACGGAATGACTATTGGCGAGAAGTTTCTTTGCCATATGCAGAGATCTTATCACCATCTGACATGAGTCGGCATGCAGTGATCGGTTCCTTGCAATCTACGAGTTGGTTTGATGGCCAATTAATGGTTGTAAAAACCAAATTTAACTCACAACACTATAAAAGATCAGAAAACTTAATTAAACAATGTGAATTTGATTTTTTTACCCTACAACTGATTACACAAGGTACGATGCAGGGTCATTTTGGTTCAAGAAACGTAAATGCTCAAGTAGGCGACATATGTATTGTTGATATGGCTAAAACATTTGAGCATCAAGCCTCAGATGGTTCAAGAATATATTTAACTATTCCAAGAAAAGCATTAGCAAAAATATTTAAAAATCAAGATTTACATGGTTTGGTTTTAAAAGCTGGTCACCCCATCACTGGGATGTTGAGCAATTTTATCGTAGCTTTTTCTAATATTAATAAACCCTTAGAAATTCATGATGTAAATGCAATTAATGAAGCCACTATTTCATTGCTTGCCTCTATTATAGATAACAGTTTAAAAGAGTCTCCAGAAACAATCTTACTTTTGAACTCAACTATTTATGATCGAGCACTTGAGTTTATTGATGCTCATATTTTATCTCCAGAGTTAAGCCCAGAGCTTGTGCAAAGTGCACTTCGGATTTCAAGAGCACATCTGTATCGTGCATTTGCCTATCATGGAGGAATTGCGAAAGTCATTCGAGATAAAAGATTAGACCTGGCTTATCAAGAACTGATAAGTATACAAAGTTCTAAACAGATTACCCAACTTGCTTATGATTGTGGTTTTTCAAGTGGTGATCAGTTTTTAAAAGCCTTCCGCAAAAAATTCTCTATAACACCGAGCGAAGTAAAAGGACAAAAGAAAGTATTAGTGGTAAATGATAGTAATATTCACCAGCTACATAATTATTTCTTGAAATTTAAAAATAATCATTTAAATTGATTTTTAAATATTAAAAAAGGTTCTACTTGGTTTGGAGTGGGGTTATGAAAATATTTTTGGGAAGTGGTGTTGGTTTCTTTGAAAAGCATAATTGTTTGATGGAGGTGGTTTTTAAATTTTTGTGTAATGGTTGTCTTTTATATTTATAGATGGTTTTTGGGTAGCTATTTTATTTTTAATGGGTGTGGTGGTGTTATGTTTTTTTTGTATATGTCTCATGAGATGATGAATAGTGATAACTACTTAAGTCTTGTTATAGCTTTATTTGTTTTGTTGCAAATTATATTTTTGTATTATTTGTAATATAGTTTTTAAGTGAATTTTTTAGTTTTATTTTAGGCTTATTTGGTTTTTTATAAAAAATAAAAATCTAATATTTTTTATAGAAAAACAAGATTGTTGGTAAGTTTTATTTAAAAATAATTAATTGATTTTTAACTAATTAATTGAATTTAAATAAAGTAATTTTTTATAAAAATTAATGAATGATTTTATACTCTGTATGTTTGTTTTTATAAAACTGCCTAGATGATAACTATAGTGTTTTTCTAAATATTCTATTATTTTAATTAAGTAAATTTATTTGATATTAATGATTTTTAATTATCATATAATTTTATATTATATAAACGTAATTTGTGTATATGATTTTTAAATTTAATTAATATTGCGCTATTTTTTTAGCATAAATTTAAATCAGGTGGACTGAATTATTTTTATTTTATAATCAATCAAAATTAAAAGCACAACTGATTAATTTAATTTATTAAAATTTTATAAAATATAAAATTGTGAGACAGAATAAATAATAATAAGAGATTATTTTATCTACTAAATAAATCAAAAAATAAGCATCATCAAAATGAAAAAATTACACTTTGATGTGAGGCTTTAAAATGAACCATATATACAGAATAATTTGGAATGCATCGTTGGGTGCATGGGTTGCTGTATCTGAAAATACCAAGTCCAAAACGAAAACAAAGTCGAAAAGTACGCTATTAGCAGGGCCTATTGTAGGCCTGTTAGGTTGTGTTGGTGTAGCTATATCACCATCAGCTATAGCTGGTGTACAGTTGGGGGGAGGAAGTACCTCTACTCAGTCTGCATCTGGGGGGAATTGGACAGGCTGCTGGAATCTTCCAAATTTGGGGCCAGGTGTAAATCAGGCTGGAACTTCGCCAGGGGCAACAAATGCAATTGCTATTGGTGCCTCTAACCCTAACGGTGGTGTGAGTACAGCTGGTAATGCTGGTGATGCCTGTGCAGCCACTGTTGGCTCCATAGCGATGGGGTATGGCGCTTCAACAAATGCTTTACCCGTTGTTGGGTCACCCGCGGGACAATCAACCCCCGATCAAGTCAATCTTACATACAAAAATGCGATCGCTATAGGTGAACATGCTAAAGCTACAGGTGACCGTGCAATAGGTATAGGGTCGAATAGTTGGGGGAGTGGTACAGCGTCTGTCGTTATGGGGAGTGATGCTTCTCCAGGCAATGAAGCGTTGACTGGCTACACTTCAGCAACTGGCGGGACAGCATTACCTGCAGCACGACCAGCCCAAGCAAATCAGGCGGGGGGTATTGCCATAGGTTCGGGTGCACGTGCAAATGTTGGTAATGGGGGAAATGGTTTTGGGCTTGCATTAGGTTATCAAGCAGCTTCATGGGAACCTGCTTCTAACGCCATTGGGTTACAGGCGACGACGAATGCAGTAAACAGCATTGCATTGGGTACTCAAGCAGGTGTTGGGGCAGGTGCAGATGAATCCGTTGCCATTGGTCATGGCAGTTACTCAGGTACCCAAAATAGTGTCGCATTAGGTCATAATTCTGTGACTTCGACACCTACTGGGAACGCATATTTAACTAGTCAAGCAGCAAATGTAAGTAATGGCACAATCTCTGTAGGAGCTGTTGATACCCCTGCCGCGGCTGCTACATCGACTTCTCTTGCTAGACCTGCTATTGCTGCTTTCCAGCGTCGGATTCAAAACGTAGCAGATGGTGCAGCCGATACAGATGCTGCTACGGTTGCGCAGTTAAAGAAATTAAATGGTAATGGCCTCAATTTTACCGATGCTAGTGGTACTAATGTTATTCATAAAGATTTGGGTGGCACGCTGCCTATTATCGGTTCAACTACAAATGGTAATTTTGCATTTGATAATAGTGGAGATGTTAAAGGGGCAAAATATTATTCTAAAAACGTACAAACTGTTGCAGACCCTACAAGTGGTAAATTACAAATACAATTCTCGGATGTTCCAGTATTTGGTTCTGTAGTTGCGCAAAATAGTACAGGCGGCCAGCTTTCTCAATTGCTTCCTAGTGGATTAAATATACCAGGTGGGCCACATTTTCAAAGTAGTTCAATTAGTGCTGCCAATCTTAAAATCGAAGATGTTGCCGCAGGCACCAATCCGACCGATGGCGTTAATGTGAGCCAGTTAAACCAAAAGGCGGCTGCAGCAACGACTGAAGTAAAAGCAGGTAAAAACATCACCAGCGTAGATAAAAGCGCAGATGCGACTGATGGTCATAGCATTTATACCGTGAATGCCAAAGGCACCACGGCAAGTGCAGCTTCAACTGCGGTGACGGTGACACCGGGTACCCCAAGTGCGGATGGCGTGACTGACTATGCAGTTGACTTAAGTCAAAAAAGCAAAGACAGCTTAAGTAAAGTTGAAAATACTGGCTTAACCTTTAATGGTGACAGTGGTACCACAGGCATTAAAAAGCTGGGTGACACAGTTGGCGTGACTGGGGATAGCAATATTACGACTGTCGCAAGTGCATCAGGAGTACAGGTTAAACTGAACCCGGATGTAACGGTGACCAGCTTGACTGCGGGTAATAGTCTGCTCAATAACAATGGCTTGACCATTACTAATGGTCCAAGCGTGTTAAGCAGCGGGATTGATGCGGGCAGTAAAAAGATTATTAATGTTGCTGCTGGAACAAACCCAACGGATGGCGTGAATGTGAGCCAGTTAAACCAAAAGGCAGCTGCAGCAACGACCGAAGTAAAAGCAGGTAAAAACATTACCAGCGTAGATAAAAGCGCAGATGCGAGCGATGGTCATAGCATTTATACCGTGAATGCCAAAGGCACCACGGCAAGTGCAGCTTCAACTGCGGTGACGGTGACACCGGGTACCCCAAGTGCGGATGGCGTGACTGACTATGCGGTGGACTTAAGTCAAAAAAGCAAAGACAGCTTAAGTAAAGTTGAAAATACTGGCTTAACCTTTAATGG
>JAITLL010000043.1 GCA_031277915.1 Acinetobacter sp. | reverse complement strand
ACCGTTATAAATTCTTGTTGTTTCTAAGTGAGATAAAAAAACTGTGCCCTTTCTGGGAGAAAAAAAGGCACAGCAAAGCCGTAGAGACTGTGCATGGCACATCTCAAGTTTTGTTGTTGATGCCAGTTTTTTTGAGCCGTAATGACTTCAAGCCTGAAAACCCTACGGCGTTCAAGCGGCATTAAATTTTTTAAGCGGTGTCGTTATAGCTTTTGGCAAGGGCTGCCAAGAAATAATGGATGTGCAAAGCCAACTCCTTTTTTATTGGGAGTTCTGCCGACATTAAAATTATGGTGGCAGAACGAAGGGGGTTCGCAGACTGGCCGAAAAAACCCAGCACACCCGAAGGTGTCCCCCTCCGTTCCACCATAGAGGGGGCGCGAGGGTGTACACACTAAAGATATAAAACCTTTAATGCTTTTTCGGAACGGTCTGCGACAACCGACTGGCAATGTAGGCCAGCAGGCAAAGGATAGTGTCCAAGTCACGTGCAGTCAAGCATACAAAATGACATTTGTTTTAAAATAGATCATTAAAAAGTAAGAATAAATAATGAGTGAGTTATTGTTAAATTGGGGTTTATAAAAAGGCATTTTTCCTGCCAAAAACAACGCTACTTTTCTAATATAATTTACAAATTACAGAGTGATTCGCTTTTTTTATTGGACTTTTATTTGAATGCTTCACTCCTCTTTTTTTCAATAACTTAAATTTGTTGCTATAAAATTGGACAAAATTATCATCAATTAGCCAAAAAACTAGAAATTTTATCGGAGGATCAGCTAGTGGAGCGGTTTATCAAGCACTTCAACTCGTTCAAAGAACTTCACCTATCTAATTGTACGATAGTAGTTTTAATCTGTGATACTAATAACGTGCACCTATTGAATTTTATAGGTGCTGCTTTTATACAGATACTCAAAATTACATCAAAGTACTTTGTCCACTGGAAAATTCATAATAAAAACTCATTTCAATTAAGAATACAGATCACTGATAAAAAATAAATGTCAGGTCTATTAATTCCTTAGTGATTGCAGTTGGATATCATTCAACACAACAGTTCCTTTTTCTTTCGGAAATATAAATTCAAGTTTGTTCAAATATTGAACATCAATACCTTTAAATGCTTTCAAAGGAATATTAATCATATTTAGAGCTGCAACTACTTTTGAATCATATTTTTGATCTTCAGCAAGTATTGTAAAAGGAATGCCGTCCTTTTTCTTCCGTGGGATACTGTATAATGCATCACTAAAATCGCTCGCAGCAACCTGCGCCACTTTCCCATTAATATCTGTCAGTTTGACATATATTTCTTGCCCAATTTCTTTTGGCAGTGCTACTCGGAATGTGAGACTATCAAACCCTTGTGTAGGCAATTTATTCAGATTTAGAACGTATGTTGCATTTACTTTCCCCCAAGACAAATGCAATTGGTCTGGAAATGACACCAGTCCCCCTTTATAAGTATCCCCCGGCGTAAATAAAGGAGCGATATTATTCGAACATTTACCCTGAATTGTATCTTTGAATCCTAAATAAGATCGACAAGCAATTACGGAATCATTCAGGAAACCATTGTATTCATTTAGACCTCCCAGTAAATTAACTGTCAAAGCATTATAATTTTCGTAACGTTGAATGACCTGACTACCATTTTTTTGTACAGTCAATATAACTCGTTCATCACAAGTATCATCGCCTTTTGGGCAGGCTGACTTTGGTAACTGTGCTGTCGCATTCCAGTAGGATTTAAACTGATTCTCATCACCAACATAATAACGCATAAAACTATTGATCAAGAATTGCCCCGTACTACGCTGATCAATTGCATTCAAACGTGCACTCTCTGACCTACCACTATTACAGTAATCATCATTATCATAATTTACTGTGAAGTCATCGTTGAGATCTATGAAATCATCGTCTACCCATATCGTATTAAAAAAATTATGATTCGCACCTCGAACCAGTATTTGATACTTTGGCGCCATATCATACTTCATAGAGAATCTATTATTATCAAAAGCAAATGTACCCTGCAGATCACTTACATCACCGTCACAAGATGGAAGTAGTGTAGCGAAAGGCACATTAATGAGACCTTTATAATTTACAAAGTCTGTAGGTGCAAGTGCAAATGCCGCTCTAAAGTTATAAGGCTTAACCGAATCCGATGTTTTTGAAAAGCTGATATTCCGAGCAATCATAAGATCCTGCAATTTCTGCTTATCTTCTTTAGCAGCCGCCACTAGCTCTGGGTATCTACTGAACTGGTTTGGGTTTTCTATTAGGGCTTTAGTAAACAATTCAATATCGTTACCAAAACGCTGAGTATTAAATTTTATTGCCGAATTAATCCCTTGGCCGCCACGTGAATGTCCCATGATACCAAGTCGATCAAAATCCAACTTTCCTCTAAGTTCGTTAAGAACACCTGGACCACCATAACTATCTAACTGCATCAGTTTATCTAAAGTACCTAAAACCAATTGCCCTCTGCTCTGTGAGGATGGGTCTCCACCAGTACCATTAATATCATTTGCATCAATTGATAGAACAACATAGCCCTGCTCTGCAAGGTTTTTAGCAAGGTAATCGTAGCCTTTATAGCTTGGATCTATTGCATTATGCTGCCCATGTAAAAAAACGATGATTGGAAACTTCTTTGTTGGCTCTTTAATATTCATCTGTGGGTAACGAATCCAGCCATGTAACGGTACAACTCGCACATCTTGCACATTATTATTTGTGGGTTGACCTGCATTATAAAAATCAGATTTCCCATTAACCACTAGACTACCAAACTGATATTCAGTTGCAGGAGACGCTATATATTTTGCTGATTCTGTGACTCCAGTACTTAGTTCTGAAAAACGTTTATCTGCCCCAAAAATCCCTGACGTAGTTACAGTTTCATTTATACTTACATCTTCTTTCTTTTCAGTTTTTTCATCCCCTTTTGATACAATAGGAACAGCCTCCCCCTGCACAGGGCCTGTATAATTATCTTTATTTTTTGAATTACAGCCGATTAACATAAAAGCCGAAATTGATAAAGACAACAATGTAATCGCTTTATAATATACTGTCATTCATATTCTCCCATTTACATAATATTTTTTAAACCTTCTAAAACAATGCAATCTATGTGCTAATTCAAAAAATAGTTATTAAATTTAAAAATGATAAAATACATGCTAGTTCGTAGTCAGTGTCATTATTCTCTTTAGACGCTGTCGAAACAATCTTACCTTCAAGTGTGCCTGTACCAGATGCTTCCAAGACTGTATGTATCCCCACGCGGTATATTCCCACTTTCTTTGCTCCTGCGTCACCGCCTTGCAATCCCAATATAAATAATTGTTTTTAAAAACAATATACAATAATTTTAGGTGCATTTTCTCGATTTTTTGAGTCACTGAACCTTGAGGATTAATCTCTTTTAAATCTTTATCAATGTTGTTTTGCAGTACTCCAGCATTTTCAGATTTAATTTGTCCCGCAGTTTTATCTGTTAAAACTGTTAGTAACAGTACTGTTTAAGCTAGTAACAGTACTGTTTAAGCGTCAGCTTTAACACTGTGCTACTGGGTTTTTAAAAGTTTAATTCGTGCTAGATTCATCTCAATGTTCGTCTGAGATGCCGCAAGACCACCTCCGTTACCCGAACCATAAGATGCCAACACACGACCACTTTCTGCAGTACGGAAATCGCGGTATGCTCGCGCTGCTTGGTCAAAGGCCTTGACGGGATGCATTGACCGGCTACCTTCACTCATCTTCTCCAACTCCACCATAGTGGCCCGTACTTTTTTCTCTGCAGCAACAAGTTCTACCTCAGATTGTTTTTCCACTGCTGGGTAGCATTTCCTTTGCTCTACTGTCGATGTTCGTGCCTGACATTTCCGGTAAAGTGTTTCAGCAGATTCTGCTGCCATGGATGTCTGCGTCACTCCTCCTAAAAGAATAACGATTGATGCAATACGATAAATAAGACTTTCTTTCAATGACTTGTCCTTAATTTTATAAAAAATTCGTTGTGCCAACAAAAGTATCTGGAAGAACCTTTTATGGATTATCCCAGCTCAAATAGATTGTATTTATCACTACTGGCTTTTAATTAACTTTTATTGGCTTACGCTAAATGAAAACGGCATTTGAGCGGTATGGAAAATATCATGTATTTTATGAGTACAACTAAAACAGGAGATAGAAATGAGACAGTTTTCATTATTCAGTATTTGACCTTCAAAACCCATGTACCAGAACATATTGAGACAATTTTCAACAAAATGTAGTCTTCAAATTGGTATGAGCCAAAGGCCAAAATCTTTTTAGTCGTTACCCTTTTAATGTACCGAAAATAGCAACTTTGGAACTATCTCTAATGAAAACGTTGAGCCAGTTTCTTTTGCATAATAAGAACCAGGATTGGGAATAAAGATGCGGAAATTGCACATACCACCAGCAACTTGTTTATATTTTCTGCTGCCATGCCATGATCAGCTAATAGAAAAGCGGACAGGAAAAATGCGATGGTTGTAATCAGATACATGATTGATGTCTGTAATGAAGAGAAACCTGCTCGTTGCCTATCATCAGGAAACTGAATCGTAACCACCGAAGATGAAACCAAACGACTATAAGATGCACCGAGAAATAAAGTAATAAATAACCCTGCATGCTGATAACCTAGCATTGGTATGAGTAAACTCAGTATAAAAACTATGGTTGAACCTGTAGCCAGCATCAAAGTAGAAAAACGGGAGGTTAGCACCCCTGTGATTTTTGTAGACAAATAACCTATAACACCCCCACTAAAGAAGAGCCAAGGCAACAGGTCTTGCGAAGCGCCCAACTGCTGCATCATTAATGGTGCAAGAATAGGAATGACCAGCATTGGACTAAACTGTACGAGCGCATTACCAGAGGCGAACAGTATAGTATCTGCATCTAAAGGCGGCGCACGAAGCGTATCTAAAGAGACTGGGTCTTTGGGTATGATGGATACAATCAATGGCAATGCCAATACACACAATGCACTTATGAGCCACAAAGCAACATGCCAACCATAATGTGTGCACAGAAATAATATCGTGGGCATTCCTACAATGCTTACTATCGAAAATGAAGCAATTACCGTCGCCAACATTTTTCCGCGCAAGTGAGTCGGTGCGTTGTTTATTAATATACTGATACCCACACCCATGGTCGTACCACCCACCAGCCCTGCACAAAATCGAAGTGCAAGTAGAAAACTAAAACTGGATGTGCAGGTAGTCAAAAGTGTCAGTAGACCCAACAGCGCCATATTGATAATTAAAAACCGCTTTTTATTGAAATGATCAATGCAGTAAAAGGCAATAATTCCCGAAAGGACGGCACCCAGTGTATACATCCCCGAAACATAACCTGAGAATGATACTGGTACTGCAAAATCGGTTGCCATAAAAACAAAAACGGGGTTAAACACCATATATTCCAGCGCATTTGTGAACTGGACAAAAGCAATTACAATGGCTATCCGCATGAGGGCTTTATGATTAAATGTTTGTGTGCCTAGAGGCATAGCAAGCAACCTATGGATGAAAGATATCCAAGTTTAACTACTATCAACAGTGTTTATTATATGGTAAAAATGGCACTTATTATTATCAAATATGGGACAATTAATGCGTTCGGCTTTTGATTTTAATACCCTGAAAGTGTTTATTGCTGTGGTTGAAAGAGAAAGTTTTGTAGGTGCATCGAAACTCCTTGAAATGCCGACATCAAACGTGAGTCGCTGTATTTCTCAGTTAGAAGAAAAACTCGATCTTCAGCTCATTGAGCGCAGCACCCGACATATGAAACTTACTCAGGCGGGACAGCTACTCTATACCAGAGCAAAACCGTTACTCGAAGCACTTGAGCAAACGGAGACAGAGTTAACGTTGCGGCAAATGCAGCTCACGGGTCCTTTACGAATCTGTATTCCCAATGAAATAGGCCCTGCACTGCTAGGTTCTGTTATTGCAGAATTTGCCTGTCAGTATCCCGACCTAGAAATAAGTTGTGTCACAAATTTGTCAGGTTTTGAATCTCTGCGAGATGATCTGGATTTAGCGATTATTATTAGCCGTGGTCAGATGGATAACAGTGACTACATCGCTCGTCATCTGGTGACTATTCCTTGCAGCATTGTTGCAGCCCCTTCTCTCATTCAACGTTATGGCACCCCTACTCATATTCAACAATTTGAAGAATTGCCCTGTATTACAACAGTCAGTGCTCTCAAAGGCGCTCCTTGGCAATTTGTTAATAAAAAGGGTGAGTTCGAGACCATCAAGGTTAAAGGACATTATCGGGTAAACAGCGGAGAAATGGCAGGACAAGCTGCTGTAGCAGGTATCGGGTTTGCAATTTTATCGAAACAAGCTTGCCAACCTTATCTTAGTGACGGTCGCCTCATCGAGATTGAGTTTGAACAAGCGGTAGCGCCACTGCAATTGTTTGCACTTTATTCAGATCGGCGTTATTTGCCTACTAAAACAAGAGCGCTTATAGATTTCATACAGCAGAAATTGGGGCATGTATCCTTATAAAACCCATAATTTCACATGCATTCTGAAATCAGCATATTTACCTATATCAGTTTTATCAGGACTGCCAATCGTCACCCTGTCTTCTGCTCAAACTGCTCAGGTTACTTTCTTTTTGTTGCTTATTTCCTCGCTCATTTTAGGAATCCTTTTTGCGAATCAGTCTCAATTTGTTAAGATGGCAACCGTGAGAAATTAAGTTAAGCTCTTACACACTGTTGACTCAATTTTGACATAAAAAAGGTACATGAAAAGGTATACTTTTTTCTTAGATTAAGTCCAATTCACACAGAAGTTATTAGAATTGGTTAGATGACCAACCGTAAAATATTATTGCTTTTTTTAAGGGTTTATTACGCATGAATAGCGCTGAAATCATGGCCGATCTCTCTAACCACACTCCAATGATGCAGCAATATCTCAAGGTCAAAAAAGATTATCAACATGCGTTGCTGTTTTATCGTATGGGCGACTTTTATGAACTTTTCTTTGAAGACGCACACTTAGCAGCCAAACTTTTAGGAATTACCCTAACCCATCGCGGTAAAGCAAACGGCAACCCGATTCCAATGGCGGGGGTTCCTTATCACTCAGCCGAAGGCTATCTTGCTCGCCTTGTCAAAGCAGGCCGCACAGTAGCCATTTGCGAACAAGTGGGTGAAGTCACGGGTAAAGGCCCTGTTGAGCGTAAAGTTGTTCGTATTCTTACGCCTGGTACATTAACTGACGACGCACTACTCACAAGCTATCAGTCATCCAACCTTGTTGCGCTATGTATTCATCAAAATCAAATCGGTTTTGCATTACTCGACTTAAGCGCAGGTATTTTTAAAGTTCAGCAACAAGACTACAAACCAGAACAACTCCCGATTGAACTGGCACGCCTCATGCCAAGTGAAATTCTGATTGATGAAGACTTAGTTGATACTCATATTATTGAGCAAATTAAAAAGCACTTAGATTGCCCAGTAACCAAGCGCCCAAATGTAGACTTCAATTTAAATAACGCACAAAAAACCTTATGTGATCAGTTTACGGTATCAACGCTTTCTGGTTTTGGACTAGACGCATTACCTTTAGCTAAAGCTGCGGCAGCCGCACTAATTCACTATGCTAAAGAAACCCAGAAAACGGCGTTACCTCATATTCGTTCAATTTTGTTAGAACAAAGTACTGACTTTATTGCACTCGACCCCATCACACGCCGTAACTTAGAAATTATTGAACCGCTATTTGATCATGGAACCTCTTTATTCCAACTTGTGAATGACTGCCAAACTGCAATGGGTGGTCGTTTACTCAGTCGTACACTCATGCAACCTGTTCGTGATACAGCCTTGCTCGATGCTCGTTTAGATGCGATTGAGCAACTCATTCAGGGATATCATGAAAGCCCTGTTCGTTTAGTGCTTAAAGAAATTGGCGATATTGAACGTGTCTTAAGCCGTGTAGCGCTTGGCAGTGCTCGTCCACGCGATTTAGTTCAGCTTCGTCATGCCTGCGCACAAATTCCAGCGTTACGAACGGCTCTAACGCCAGTGATTCAATCGAAAAAATCAAAACTATTAATTCAGCTTGATCAAGAACTTGGCGACTTTAAAGCGCTTCATCAACACTTAATGGCAGCCATTGTTGAAAACCCTCCTGTATTACTTCGTGATGGCAATGTAATTGCAGAAGGTTACGATGCTGAACTCGATGAATTACGTCAAATTCGTGATCATGCAGGCCAATTCCTCATTGATTTAGAAATCAAAGAACGTGAACGTACAGGCATTAATACCTTAAAAATCGGTTATAACCGTGTAAGTGGTTACTACATTGAACTGACACGTGCTCAAGCCGAGCAAGCCCCTGTCGACTATATTCGCCGTCAAACATTAAAGAATGCCGAGCGTTACATCACGCCTGAGCTAAAAAGCTTTGAAGATAAAGTTTTATCAAGCGAGTCTCGTGCTCTAGCTCGTGAAAAAGCGCTATTTGAAGCTTTGCTTGAGAACCTCCGCGAAAATATTGCTCATCTACAAATGATGAGTTCAGCAATTGCACAAATTGACGTAATTGCAAACTTTGCACATCAAGCGCGTTTGAACAATTGGGCACGTCCAGAATTTACACCAGAAACTGGTATTAAAATTCAGGCAGGCCGTCACCCTGTGGTTGAAGCCTTAAGTAAAGCACCATTTACCCCAAATGATACTTTCCTTGATGTACAGCACCGCATGGCCATTATTACCGGCCCAAACATGGGGGGTAAATCAACCTTCATGCGTCAAACGGCGTTAATTAGTTTGCTTGCTTACTGCGGTAGTTATGTTCCAGCAAGAGCTGCCAAACTTGGCCCGATTGACCGTATCTTTACCCGTATTGGTTCAGCCGACGATTTATCAACAGGTAAATCAACCTTTATGGTCGAGATGACTGAAACTTCCCAAATTTTGCACCATGCAACGAATCAGTCGTTGGTGTTAATGGATGAAGTTGGTCGTGGAACTAGTACCTATGATGGTCTTTCATTAGCATGGGCTTGTGTAATTGATTTAACCAAACGCGTTAAATGTTTATGTCTGTTTGCGACCCACTATTTTGAATTGACCGAGTTAGGTAGTGAAGCAGGTATCGACAACTACCATGTGACTGCTCAAGAGTTAAATGGCAACCTGATTTTATTACATAAAGTTCAACAAGGGCCTGCAAGTCAGAGTCATGGTTTACAAGTTGCGAAATTGGCCGGTATTCCTGCCAATGTCATTAAAGAAGCTCAAAAGCGTTTGCGCATTTTAGAGAAGCAACAACAGCAGCACTTACAAGCCAGCGTTCAAGATGATTTGTTTGCAACTATAGATTCAAGTGCGATATCGAGCGCGCAGGTTATCGAGAAAGTGATTGAGATTGAAGTACCTTCACCTGCTTTAGATTTGCTCAAACAAATTGAAGTAGACAACTTGACGCCTCGTCAGGCGCTTGAACAACTTTATGAGCTAAAAGCAGCGCTCAATTCATAATTATTTATTGAGCAAACATGCGCATAAACATGTTTGCTCTTACTTTAAGGAGAATAAAATTTCTATTTTCTTAAGGCCCCTGCTCTATGCAGAGATTGATTTAATTTGGCAACAGATTAATCGACGAGAACTGATTACCCAACTCTATTTACAAAAACAAGAACAGTTAGAATTAACAGAATGTTTTTACGATGTTCAGCAGTGGGATGCTTATCATTTAGAAAATGATCCACCCAAATTAAAAGAACGCTATAAACAAGATGCTTCATTTATAGGTGCTTTTAACACCTCTGACCAGCTAGTGGGCATTAGCGTCGTATCAGATCAACTCATCGCTAATTATCCAGATGCAAAATTACTGCAATATTTTTATGTCGATGCCGATCAACAAGGTCAAGGTATTGGCGCAAAACTGATGCAGGCAGCCAAAGAGTCAGCCAAGCAACTAGGCTCACTTCAACTTTATATTTCAGCGACGCCGAGTAAACGTACCGTAGACTTTTATATCAAGCATGGTGCAAAGCCCTTAAAGCATCCAGATCGGCAATTATGGGAGCTTGAACCCGAAGACATTCACCTACTTTGTACGCTTTAAGCCCCATAATTCAAAGATTTTTTAATATCGATACAGCACAAAAGCTTAATTCAAAAGCAAAATTTGTAGTTAAGATATTTAATCAAATAGCTACCTTGACTTAAATGACATTTAAACTCGTAAGAAAACTTTTATTTAAGCTATTGTTTTATAAAATATATTTTTATCTTAATTTTACAATTTAGCCGATCCTCAAGCTAGAACATTCTTTTTAATATCAAAGTATTAGCTTATCTTCATATGTATAAATAAACAATATCAATAAAAGCAATTGTTTGTTTACCCCTTTTTTGCCTAAAATAAGCTATTCAAAATGAAATCATATTTTTTAGGTAGCTGTCGCCATGACCTTTGTTGTCACTGAAAATTGTATTAAATGTAAATACCAAGATTGCGTAGAAGTTTGTCCTGTAGACTGTTTTTACGAAGGTCCGAATTTCCTAGTGATTAATCCGGATGAATGTATTGACTGTGCATTGTGTGAACCAGAATGCCCTGCAAATGCAATTTTCTCTGAAGATGAGTTACCAGAAGGTCAAGAAGTATTTATTGAATTAAATGCGGATCTTTCTCAAAAATGGCCGAACATTACTCAAATTGGCGATCAACCTGCTGACCGTGAAGAATGGAACGGCAAACCAGATAAGTTACAGTATCTAGAAAAATAATTAAAAAAAGATCAGCAACGGCTGATCTTTTTTATACCCTATTCAAACATTTCATTGCAAATTCCTCGTAATTTGTGCACTGTTTTGCATTAAAATAAGCGCAATATTTATAAGCTTTTGATTTTTCTTATGCAGAAGTTTTTGCAGAGCTTGGTGCCCCTATGCATAATCCCAGCGGTTATGGTGGGTTGTGTCAGCTCTCCCCAACATACAACAACAGGCAAAACCTCTCCAAGTGGTAAACGCATCTTTATTCCTCAAGAGCGCGTTATTATCGAACGCCCAGTTCCCCCTAAAGTTGAGCCTTCTTCTTATCGTGCTTGGTTAAATACAAGCGATCATTATGAACGCGTACGCGAATATGAAAAATTTCTAGCGCGCAATGATGTGGCAGGCATCGTACCAAGTTTTGAACTATTAAGATCAGCTCGTGATTGGCAAAAATGTGGTAGTTCAGAATATGCTGTACCAAATCGGGAGCTGTGGAATAACTCTTTATCGACTTTACGAGTCTTTAAATATTTAGTTGCCGCAAAAATTTTAACTGACTTTGAAGTGACTTCAGTTTATCGTGACCTGCCTTTAAACCAATGTGCTGGTGGTGCAAGCTCATCTAAACATTTATTTAACTCGGCTATCGATTTCCGTATTGGACCAGAAGTTCCGCAGCCACAAGACTATGCTTTTATTGAAAATACAAAGTTTAAATTGTGTCAATTCTGGGCTCAACATGGCCAAAGTTTAAACTTGGGTATTGGTTTATATAGTTCAGGACAAATCCATATCGATACTCAAGGGTATCGTACTTGGGGTCCTGATTTAACCCGAAGCTCTTCTATGTGTCATTTCTAAGAATACTTCCCCTTATACTTCAAAGTGTGAGGGGAATTTTTTCGGTTTTTAAAATCAAAACAACTCCTCTATTTGCTCATTCCATAATCAACCAAAAATTCTTCAATCGAAGATTTTTGCACTCTAGTCATAAACGTTTAAAATACGCCTATTAACATACAGGTAAATTTGATTATGCAGCAGATGTGGACAGACATTGACGAATATATCGATTCACATTTAATTCCCGAAGACCCTCGACTCGACTTTGCATTAAAAAATACTGACGAACACGGCTTTTCAAATCATCTTGCAGTTGCTCCAAATCAAGGAATGCTCTTGCAAATGCTGATTCAGATGAATAAGTGCAAACGTGTTTTAGAAATTGGGACTTTTGCTGCCTACAGTACCATCTGGTTAGGACGTGCACTCCCTGAAGATGGATATTTACTTACCATTGAAGGCCGTGACACTCATGCAGAAATGGCCCAAAAGAATATCGATCATGCAAATCTGCCTGTAAAAGTTGAGCTTAAAGTAGGCCGTGCTGCTGATATTCTGTCTGCAATTGAACCGCAATCAATTGAACCGTTCGATTTTATATTTATCGATGCTGACAAACAGGGTTATCCTGAATATTTAGAATTGAGTCTGAAATTTTCAAAATCAGGCACGATTATTGTGCTTGATAATGTCATTCGTGCTGGCGATATTTTAAATCCGGAAAACAAAAAACCAAGCATTGAAGGCATTCGTGAAACGTTCAAAGCCTTAAAAAATCACCCCCAAATCTTGTCTTGTACAGCGTTACAAACAGTTGGCTCAAAAGGCCATGATGGCTTCGCAATTGCAATTGTGAAATAATGGTTAAAAAATCATCTTTTTTATTTTATTATTGATAATCAATAGATTACTTTTATTACCCTTGCTTTTCCATATAGTTATCCACAAGATTTGCGGATAACTATATGGAAATCTCATCATTTCGCCACAAGTAATGGTACAGTCGCATTTCGAAATATGGTTGTTGCAATACTCCCCAAGAAGAACTGATGAATTTTACTGTGACTAAATGCACCCAGTACAATAATTTGAATACCGTGTTCTTGTTGATATTCAAGAATATTTTGGGCTACATCACCATATCGGTAAACAGTAACCACATCTATGCCCGCTTGTTTTAGGTAATGTTCTGGTTCATTTAATATTTCAGGATGGTCACCGACATATACTAGATGACACTGTAAAGTCCGTAACAAATCACTTTGTGCAATACGGTGCATCATTTTTTGACATGTAGGTGAATATTCATAGGCGAAAATAAAACGCGTTGGTACTTTAAAGTTTTCACCAATTGTCAAAACTGTACAATTCGCGCCGCGAATAAAGTTTTCAACATTACTACCAATTGGTTTATGTTTTTCAGCAGCTCTTTCACCAACTCGACCTAAAATAACAATATCGTTTTCATGTAAAAGATTAAAACTTTGCTCTAAAAAATCACCCTTTTCTTGAATTTTTGAACAAGTAATGCCGTGTTTTTCTTTAATTACATCAGAAATATGTCTGAGTAAATTATTGCTGTAATCTAAAGCAAATTCACTTTGTTTTTGCTCCAATTCAGATAACTCTTTAAGCAACATCGCATTGCTTTCAAAGCCGATTACACCACTAATTTCACCGAGGTGATAACTTGCTGGGTAGTAATCTAGAATTTGTAATAACACAAGCTCTCGTCCGGTTGCTTTAGCAACCCAAGCTGCTGCATCTGCAATCGCATTAATACAAGGTGATGAGTCAATACACGCAATAACACGGTTCATTTTTTGCCTCTCTTCTTCAGGTCTATTTGCCTTGGAGATTTTTCTATAACTTAGCTTTAACTTAACATAGATAAAAATTTGTATGTTAAGGTTTATGTATTAAAAACAAACTTTTTGTTTAAAGATCAAACATTTTATTACATTCTTAAGACCGTATTATTCTCTTAAACGGATAAATTTTGCAGGGTTTCCACCCACGATATGATAAGGTTCAACGTCTTTGGTAACCATGCTATTCATACCAATCACGGCGTGTTTGCCAATTTTAATACCATCTTTCACCCCGACATGTGCCCCTAACCAAACATCTTTTTCAATTGCGATTCCCTGAGAACGAACAGGTTGTTGGTAAAGCGGACGGTCTAGTTGCATACCATGGTCAAATGCATAAAGATGGCAATAAGCAGCAATACGAACTTGATCATGCAATTTTATACCAGCACGACCACCATCTAAAATACAATGGTGGTTAATTGCGACTTCATTACCAATCTCAAGTGGCCCATGCAAACTACAGTCAGCTGCAACAAAGCAATTATCACCAATCGTAATTTTTCGGCCCGGCTCAGCAAAAATATGAGCTAACGGTGAAATAAAGCAGTTCTCCCCGATCTCGACTGTTTCCATATCCATTAAATAAGCTTGATACTCTTTTTGCCATTCTTCAGCCCAAGCACGGTGTTTAGGCTTTAGAGTCCAATATAACCAAGGCATATAATTTAGGCGGTGCTTATGTTGCTCACGGTATTTGAGTAAGGAATCAGTCATCAGTTAATTCCTCCTCAATTTTTAATTCTTCACGACCACGGGTCACATCTCGGAGTTTCAAGGCAAGTGGCCCAATTTGGTGTATTTGCAATCGGGCTTCAATATCTACACCTGTTGCGGTATAGGTTTCCTGAAAATCAATTTGTTGCTGCGTAAGCTCATATTGAAAGATGGCCCATTCATTAAAATGACAAGAAAAGTAGATGGTTTTCTTTGCAATAAGCTCAATACGCTCCGCCAACAATAATGATTGCCCAGCACAACCACCATAGGCCCGTACCAAACCACCGGTTCCCAGTTTGATTCCACCATACCAGCGATTCACCATCACAATAATATTGGTCAGATCATTGCCTTCAATAGTTGCCAAGATTGGACGCCCTGCTGTACCAGATGGCTCACCATCATCGTTAAAGCGAACGTTATGTCCAATTTTCCATGCCCAACATTGATGCGTGGTCGATATATCTTTATTGAGTTCTAAAAACTCTTTCACTTGCTGTTCATTTTCTACTGGCACAGCAATTGCCTGAAATCTACTTTTTTTAATTTCTTCTTCAAATGTAACTGGTGATGCAATCGTAAAAGCCATAAATTAAATAAAGCACAATAAAAATCAAATTATAACGTGAATTTAATAGAATCAAACCTATAAAAAAAGCCCCGAACTTCGGGGCTTTTTTTATTATCTTTCTCGCAATGCTTCTTTCGCTTTATTAAATGGTTTAAGCAAGTAATCTAGTACAGTTTTCTCACCAGTACGAATATCTACAGTTGCCACCATACCCGGTGTAATCCCATAGGCTTTACCTTGTTTATTGTAAAGCTTATCGGTATCAGTTCGAATATAAACCCGATAGTAGAACTGGTCTTGTTTCACTTCATCACGAATGGTATCTGGAGAAATAACCGTCACCTTCCCTTTTAAACCACCATAAATTGAATAGTCATAAGCTGTGATCTTGACCAAAGCTTCTTGACCAGGGCGAATGAACGCAATATCTCGAGGCAAAATACGGGCTTCAATTAACAATTGCTCATCAATTGGGACAATTGTCATTAACTTACCGTTTTGTGGAACAACACCACCATGCGTTGTCACTGTGATTTCTTTTACAACTCCTCGCACAGGTGCTCTAAACACGGCACGCTCTAAACTGTCGTTACGTCCCATCACCACTTGTTGTTGAGTTTGGCTATCCGTATTTGCTTTAGATAATTCTTCACGAGCCTTCACATAATACTGGTTACGTGCATCGTTCATTTTATTGCGCAAATCATTCGCTTCGCGGCGTAAGCGTAAAACCTCCACTTCACTGGCCGCACCTTTAGCAACTAAAGGTTCAGTCATCGCTAGTTCTTGTTGAACCAACTCTAATGCTTGCTTTAAACCCGAAAGCGTTTGCTGTAAATCAGCTCTACGAGATTCATATAAAGCCGTTTCTTCATGTACAAGCTTTGGGTCTTTTGCAACAATTTCAGGAAAAACTAGCGGTGTACCATTCACTTCTGCACGTAAACGTGCCGCTGTTGCTTGAGCTGCAATCAGTAAAGATCTTGACTCACCCACGTTTGACGCAAATCGAGTTGGATCTAACTGGGCAAGGATCTGTCCTTTTTGAACAATGTCACCTTCTTGTACATTCAGTTTAGTTAAAATACCGCCTTCTAAAGATTGGATTACCTGTTCTTTAGACGATGGAATGACCTTACCTGTACCAGTCGATACTTCTTCTAACTTAAAAAACCATGCCCAAATAAAGAAAATGACAAGCCCAATACCCACAATCCAGATCACTAAACTGGCACGTGGTAATGGCGGTTCACTATAAGATACATTCATTGAACGGGTAAGTTCTTGTTGTTGTTCGCTCATGAATTAACCCCCTTGGCTTACTTGTTTTTGTTGGGCTGTTGATTGATTAAGTACTTGATCTCTTGGTCCATCCATCACGATCTTGCCCTCATTCACGACAATAATGCGATCAACCAGTTCTAAAACAGCACGGCGGTGGGTTGCAACAACCAATGTCCGATGTGCCAACCATCCTTTTAGATGATCAATGAGTTGCTTCTCTGCCACATCATCAATCGCTGCGGTCGGCTCATCCAGTAATAAAATATTCGGTTGGCGAATCAATAAACGCGCAAGCAATAAGGCTTGCTTTTGACCACCGGAGAAACCAACTCCACCTTCTAAAATCAGATGATCGAGTCCTTCTTTCTTCTCTTGAATAAAAGGTAATGCACCTGTCACAACCAATGCACGAAGAATATCTTCATCGGTGGCAAGTGGTGCACCTAAGGTTAGGTTTTCACGAATTGTTCCGTAGAATAAGTGTGCATTCTGGTTCAGAAGCCCCATATCACGACGTACATCTGACGGATCAATTAAAGAGAGATCTAAACCATCTAAATGCACAGCACCTTGAGTCGCAACTTGCATACCCGATAGAAGCTGAAGCAGTGTCGATTTACCTGCACCATTACGCCCTAAAATTGCAACTTTTTCACCAGCACGAATCTGTAAATGGCGAATTGCAAGGCTTGGTTTTGGGTCGTCGTCACCATATTGGAACATTAGATTTTTGAGTTCGTAATTACCATTTAAAACCGCTTTATGAACTAAATGCGCACGATCAGCCTGATCAATTGGACGCTGCATAAGTTCATCTAAACTTTGTTTAGCAACTTTTGCTTGCTGTAAACGGCCTAATACCCCTGTAATTTGGGCAATTGGTGCCAACATACGTGAAGAAAGAATTGAACATGCAACCAGTGCACCCGTTGTCATCTCTCCATCCATCACAGCAAAACAGCCGACTAATACCACAATGGCATACGTTAAACCCTGAATCATTTGGGTCCAAGCCATTAAGCTACCGACAATTTTACGCTGTCTCATCCCAATATCAGCTGAAACCTCATTCATGTGATTCCACTGGTTTTGGAAACGGGATTCAGCACGTAATAGCTTAATGTCTTCAATACCTTGCACCGCCTCTACAAGAATTGCGTTACGGATTGAAGATTCTCTCATACCCTCTTGTGCAAGCTGAGCCAGTTTCTTTTGTACCAAAACACCTGGCAAAATCATAAGAGGCACAATAACGAGCATGACCCAAAATAATTTCCCGCCAATAATCCCAAAGATAATCAAGAACAAGAAAAAGAATGGGAAATCGGCAATCGCACTGATCGTTGTAGAGGTAACCAGTTCACGAACGCCTTCGAGTTCACGAATTTGAGAAATAAAACTACCGGTAGATTTAGAGCGGTCTTTATTTTTAATTCTTAAGGCATGACCAAATACCCGGTCAGAGACACGTAAATCTGCGCGCTTACCAATAATGTCAGATAGATATACCCGTGAAATACGCAAAGTAAACTCAAACAGTGCTGCAATCAGTACACCACCTGCCAAAACCCATAAGGTCGGAATCGACTGAGATGGTACAACACGGTCATAGACTTGCATCGAGAAAATAATGGTTGCCAGTGCCAAAATATTGGCAATGAGCGAGGCAAACATAATATCAATGTAACGTTTCCAGTCTCTTAAAACAATTGACCAAAACCAGTTTGCTTCGTATGGCTTAATATATTCATCAATACGGGCATCTGGAATAGATGTCTCAGGACGCAAAATATAGACATTTTTAAGTGTCGTTTTTAAAACATCTAAAGATAAATTTTGAGAAAGCCCTTGGTCTCCACTGAACTGGATACTGACGTTTCCTTGCGTATCTGCTTTATCAATGACACCGACTTGCCCATCATTAAACTCCACCATAACAGGTAAACGCCATGGATTTAACAAGTCTAAGGAAAATGGTGCTTTACGAAGGTTCAGGCCGACCTGACGCGTCATTAACTGCAACACGTCATCTAAATTCTGATTTTGATTCCAATCGAGTTGTAAACGAATTCTTTCTTCTGATGGTTCGATTCGATAATGTTTGGCAATAGTTAAGACTGCCTGTAACCAAGGCTGGTAATTTATTTTTGTCATCATGGTTGTACTTCGAACCCCTGAATTGAAATATTATTTAAGCCGTAGGCTTGGCGGGAACGTCCTGTTGCTGCTATGTACTGAACAATACTGTTATAAATATCATAACGTGCTGATTCGAGGTCCGAGTCGGCACTGTGAATAGCTTGTTCAGCATTTAATAAATCGACGAGTGTACGAGTACCGAGTTTGTATTGTTCTTGGTACAGTTCACGCGTACGAACCGTGGTTGCTTGGCGGCTTACCAAGACCTGTATTTGGCGTTGTTTATTTTCAATTTGTTCACGACTTGTTCTAATTTGATCCAGAACATCCATATAAACAGAATTCACTTTAGATTTAGCAGCTTCTTCAGCATAGCTTGCCATTTTTACTTGTGAAGCGGTTGCCCCACCTTGATAAAACTGGCTCGTTGCTTCAAGCATGACGGAACTATACATACCATCATCTTTGTTATTATTTGGATTTTTGCCATTAATCGCCTGACTGACCGAGCCTTTTACCGCTAAAGTCGGATAGCGTGTTAAACGGGTTTGCTCTTTTTGTGCTTTGGCGACTTCAACACTTGCCTGTGCAGCAATCATTTTAGGAATGGTATTAAACTCAGGTTCGTTATATAAGTCTGATTGCTTGACTAGATCTTCGGAAATAATCCATCCAGTACGACTAACATCAGCACCTAATAGTGTTCTTAAATGCTGTTGATACTGTCGTAGCAATGATTGCTGGGCAATCAACATAGCTTGTGAGGCCTGCAAATATGACTGCGCTTGAATAGGGTCAGCTTGACTCGCTACACCAGCATTTGCACGTAGGTTAGCAATGTCCTGAATACGTTGAATACCAACAATTTGCTGCTCAGCAATTTTATTAAGTTGAAGATAACGTTGGATATTAACGATGGTCTGCGCAACATCAAGCGCTAGAGTGTCGATACTGACCAATACATTCGCTTGTTCAACCTGAACTTTAGATTGCTCAACATTGACACCTGATTTGACTTTACCAAAGTCATAAAGCAGTTGTGTGGCACTTAAAGTGAGTAACTGCCTACCACGCTCTCCAGTGTTTAAATCACCAGTTGAAACCCCTCCAGCTAACTGGGGGTAATAACCTGCTTTAGCGACGTCAACTCCTGAATTTTGACCTGCTAAAGTTGCAATAGATTGTGAAATATCCGGACTACGCTGAATGGCAATTTTTACAGCATCTTGCAAGGTCATCGTTCTAGATGACAAGTTGGCAAATGATGAGACCGACTTATCATTAAGTTGAACAGTTGGAAATTCCTGCACAATAGAACGATCTAGCTTAAAATTACTAAGCTCTTGCATCTTGGCAACTTTAAATTCATCACTACTTTTAGGGACAAAAAGTTGTGACAGGTTCTCTTTCAGGGTGTGATATTGCTCACTTGGTTTAGCAGCATATATCACAACAGGTACATGTAGTGTACTTAGAAGCATAAGCCCTTTCAGGAAAGCCTGCTTTCTACATTTCCCTTTCACTCTTTTCTGGTTATATCCAATCATGCTTATCTTGTTGATGTTGTTTGTTATCGTTTAAAAGCATCTCCATTCTACATAGTTTTTCAACTAAAACAGCATAATTGGTCGAATAAATCACACATTATTTTTTTATTAAATAAGCGGTATATGTATTTGTTTTTATTTATAAAATATAAAAAAACAAAAAAGAGGCCTTGACCTCTTTTTAACCAATTAGATTAATGACTTTAATTAAACTGTAAAATCATCACCCAAATAGACTTTACGCACTTGCTCATTATCCAAAATCTCTTGTGGAGTACCTTCAGCGATAACTGAACCTTCACTTACGATGTAAGCACGCTCACAGATCGCCAAAGTTTCACGTACATTATGATCTGTAATGAGTACACCAATTCCACGATCTTTTAGTGTCTGGATAATGTCTTTAATATCCCCAACCGAGATTGGGTCAACACCGGCAAAAGGTTCATCTAAGAGCATAAATTTAGGATCTGCTGCCAACGCGCGAGCAATTTCTGCACGACGGCGTTCACCACCAGAAACACTCATTCCTAATGAATCTTTAATATGACTAATTTTAAAGTCATTTAATAATTCATTAAGGCGTTGTTGTCGTTGCTGTTTATTTAAATCTTTACGCGTCTCTAAGATCGACATAATATTTTCAGCAATCGTCAATTTTCTAAAGATAGAGGCTTCTTGAGGTAAATAACCAATACCTTTACGTGCACGCTCATGCATCGCCAAGTCTGACATATCTAAGTCATCAAGATGGATTTCGCCTTTATCCATACGGACCAGTCCAACGACCATATAGAAGCTCGTCGTTTTTCCAGCACCATTAGGACCAAGCAAGCCAACAATCTGTCCACTTTGCATACTAAAAGAGACGTCTTTGACCACCCAACGCTTACTATAGTTTTTTGCTAAGTGTTTAATACACAAAGTTTGCGGTTGTTGAAGAGCTTGTTGCATTAGTCACGCGCTCCTGGGAAACTTTTTGAACTTGAAGGTGGAATAATAATTTGTACACGGTTTGAAGAAGAACCTTGGGCTTCAACATCACCTTTGTTCATACTATATTTCAGAGAGTTACCACGAATACTTGAACCATCTTGATATAAATATGCACTGCCAGATAAAGTAATAATGCCTGTATCGGCGTTATAGACAATCGTTTGCCCCTCACCACGTGCAACGCCTTTATTTGCATTGACTTGCTGTTGGAACTTGGCTGGTCTACCTTTTGCAGTAATGACCTGAATTTCACGTCTCGAGTTTAGATTTGCAACAATCGAATCAGCTTGAAGCTTCATTGTCCCTTGCTCAATCACGACGTTACCCGTGTAAGTCGTCAAACCCGTTTTATCATTATAGGTGGCACGGTCTGCAACCAATGAAATTTGTTGATTACGGTCAGACGGCAATGCAAAAGTCGAAGCAGATGATAAAGCAACGAATGTAATTACCGCAGCTTGTTTTAGGAAAGCTGAAGAACGTTTTAAATTAAGACTTTGGTGCATACTTTCCTCGAATATTAAAAAATTCGTACTGACCATTATTCAAATTGCCTTTTAATCCTTTACTCACAAACTCGCCTTGTGGAGACTGAACAATCACTTGATGATTCGTTTCAATATCTCTGGTTTTTGGATAACCTGTTAATTCATCGGTATGGAATGCAATTTTTCCTTGAGGTGCCAGCTTAGTTGCTACCACATCACCCGATAACACAACCTTTTGATTATCATCATATCCATAGGCTTGTTTAGCAAAGAATGTTGCATCAACTTTACCTAATTTATACATAGAGGCATTAAGTTGATCCAACTTGGATGTCTTTTGCTGCATATCCTGTTCAAGCTGACGAACTTCAGCACGAATATACAAATTGCCTTTGTCATCAGTTTGAGTCAAATGGACGCCCTGCGCTGAATACGTCATATTCTTCGCCGAACCAATGTCCAGTTTTTTTGCCTTGCCGCTATAGTAGTAGTAACCACCACTTACAGCAGCAACCACTACAGCAACAATATATAAAACTCTGGTATCCATGAGCAGGAATAGCCTACCTTTTTAAGTAATCTTGTTATTAATGCGGTACTGCAAGATATTTTTCAAGAAGTTCTTGGTAAATGCCTTTTGCGATCAGCAACATATCACAGACTTCACGTACAGCTCCACGACCGCCCATCGCTTGGGTAACCAAGTGTGCACGGCGACGCACTTCTTCATGCCCATTTGGCACAGTAACGTTCATTCCGGCAATCGCAAAAGCCGAAAGATCAGGCCAATCATCGCCCATATATAAGCAATCTGAAGGCAGAATATTAAATTGTGCACAAGCTTCGCGAAGTGCTGAACCTTTGTCTTCACGACCCTGAAAAACAAGGTCTACACCTAAATCAGACATACGTTTGTCAACGATATTACTTTTTCGACCAGTAATGATAATGACTTTCATACCTGCTTTTTGAACAAGTTTCATGCCTAAACCATCACGAATATCAAACGATTTAATTTCATCGCCTGTGTTGGTTAAGGTAACAAAGCCATCACTCAAAATACCATCAACATCCAGAACCAATGCCTGCAAATGACGTGCTTGTTCTAACAATGCATACGATGCCATGAATTAATTCACCCCTGCCTGAATAAGGTCATGCATACTAATTACACCAATCACTTTATTCTGGTCATCGACTACCACAAATTGACTGATTTTTTTCTGGTTAAGCTGCTGTAGAGCTTCTACAGCACGTACCTCTTGAGAAATCGTTGACGGTTTTTTTGTCATTACGTCAGAAACAAGCAAATTCACATCAAAACCTTGCTGTTTATCAATCAGGCGACGTAAGTCTCCATCAGTGAAAATACCAAGCAAATGATCTTGTTCATCAATAATCGTTGTTAAGCCCAAACGCTTATTTGAAATCTCATAAAGCACTTGATTCATTGGAGTATCTGGTGAAACTTTTGGCAATTCATCGCCTGTATGCATTAAATGCTTTACATGTAAAAGCAAACGTTTCCCTAATGCACCAGCTGGATGTGAACGTGCAAAGTCATCGGCAGTAAAACCACGTGCTTCTAGTAAAGCAACGGCTAAAGCATCACCTAATACCAATGTTGCAGTCGTACTTGAAGTAGGTGCCAAACCTAAAGGACAAGCTTCATCAGACTCACCTAAAGTTAATGCAATATCGGCATTTTGCGGCATTGGGCCTTTATCATTACGGCTAATCGTAATCATGGGTACGCCGAGGTGTTTAATCAGTGGCATAAGCATCATGATTTCATCGCTTTTTCCTGAGTTGGAAATTGCAATGAGTACATCACCACGAACCAGCATACCTAAATCGCCGTGCCCTGCTTCACCAGGATGCATAAAGAAAGATGGTGTACCTGTCGAGGCAAAAGTTGCTGCCATTTTTCGACCAATATGCCCAGATTTACCCATACCTGTAATCACAACACGACCTTTACATTGCAACAGTACTTCGCAAGCACGGCTAAAACGGTCATCAATTTGTGTTGCTAATACATCTATGGCTTGTTGCTCAATACGCAATGTAGCTAATGCACTGCTCTGGAAATCTGTAGGATTAGGCATACGAGTTTGACTCAAAATAATTGATCTGATCTCTCAATTGAGATCGGTGATTTTAATCAAAAGATTTGGGGGCATTCTAGCATAACTCAATCAGTTACACGTTTTTAAATGTATAAGATTTCACAAGCTTATAAAATTCGTGCATAAAACTTTGTGAAAAATGATGCATCAGTTATGATGTAACACTATTTTTGTTGAGTGTTTGAAAACCCTTATGCAACCGTTTGTTTTATATAACTCTGAGCAACGAAAAAAAGTTGAATTTGTACCTCGCAAAGAAGGTCACATCGACATGTACGTCTGCGGTATGACCGTTTACGACTACTGTCATATCGGACATGCTCGAGTTATGGTTGCATTTGACTACATTATTCGCTTTTTACGTAGTCAGGGTTGGAATGTTCGCTACATTCGCAACATTACTGACATTGACGACAAAATCATCAAACGCGCAAATGAAAATGGCGAGACAATTCAACAGCTCACTACTCGTTTCATCGATGCAATGAATGAAGATGCAGCGAACTTAGGCTGTTTAGCTCCAGACGAAGCACCGAAAGCCACTGAATATATCGAGCAAATGCAAAATATGATTGGCAATTTAGTCAATAAAGGCTCAGCTTACCCTGCTTCAAACGGCGATGTGTATTTTGAAGTGACCAAATTTGAAAAATATGGTCGTCTTTCTGGTCGTAAGCTTGATGATATGCAAGCTGGTGCAAGTGAACGTGTTGACGTAGAAGTTGAAAAGAAACACCCGTTTGACTTTGTACTTTGGAAACATGCAAAAGAAAATGAGCCATCTTGGGCATCTCCTTGGGGCAATGGCCGTCCGGGTTGGCACATCGAATGTTCTGCAATGTCAACTTGCTGCCTAGGCAACCACTTTGACATTCATGGTGGTGGTTCAGATTTAATGTTCCCACATCATGAGAATGAAATTGCACAAAGTGAAGCCTCAACTGGTGAGCAATATGTAAATTACTGGATGCATGTTGGCTTTATTAACGTTGATGGTGAAAAAATGTCTAAGTCTTTAGGCAACTTCTTTACTATTCGTGACGTGATGGAGAAATTCCACCCTGAAGTAATTCGCTACTTTATTGTGTCTTCACACTATCGTAGTCCTGTGAACTTCTCTGATGTAGCGCTTAAAGAAGCAAAAACTTCTTTAACTCGTTTCTATCATTCATTTAAAGCTTACCAGCAAGTGTACGGTCAAACGACAACTGAAGCGCTTGATCAGAGCTTTATTGAACGCTTTAACAATGCGATGTGTGATGATTTCAATACGGCTGAAGCTATGGCTGTATTGTTTGAACTCAACAAAGAGTTAAACCGTGCTGTAAAAGAAGAGCAAGCTGACCAAGCGACTGTGCTTTATTCGACATTACGTCACCTCACCAACATTTTAGGTTTGGTACAACACAATGTAGATGATTTCTTAAAATCAGATATTGGACAAGAAGCACTTGCTTTATCTGATGCTGAAATTGAAGATTTCATTCAACAACGTGTTGATGCGAAAAAAGCAAAAGACTTTGCTAAAGCAGACGGTATTCGTCAGTCTTTGCTCGACCAAGGCGTAGTACTCGAAGATACTCGTCAAGGTACAGTTTGGCGTCGTGCTGATTAAACGTTCAATTAGATCACAAGAGTGTTGACACTTTAATGAAACACTCTATAATGTGCTCACATTGCGGGAATAGCTCAGTTGGTAGAGCATAACCTTGCCAAGGTTGGGGTCGCGAGTTCGAGTCTCGTTTCCCGCTCCAAAATTTAAAAACCACTTAATTCAAAAGAATTAGGTGGTTTTTTTATTGGCTATTACTCATAAAAATAGCTTTAAAGAATATTTTAAACTTCTGTTCTGGCATGTTTACCTTCTTTATTGACTCAATTTCATATATACTGGCTTTAGTATGAGATGAGCCTTATATAGTTCATTGCTAGATCAATGAATGACTAAGCCCTTAGCTTTCGAGCAAGGGCTTTTTTACGTTTAAAATAAAGTATTAATAAGACTTCATTTAACCTTCTGTACTTGAGTATCTGAACCTCTGAGCACTTTTCCATCTTGTCCAACGGGTGCCATAAATGGAATTTGCTGTCCTGTATTTTTATCAATTAATAGAGAATGGCGCTCACCACTTTCAAATAAGTTATGCTCTCCCCATTGTCGTAAAGCAACCACTACTGAAAACAAACTTTCTCCTTTAATAGTCAATACATACTCTTGGTAAGCCGTACCATCAGAAGCATCTTGCATTTCAAGAACACCAGCATCTACTAACTTTTTCAGTCGATCAGAAAGAATATTTCTAGCCACTCCTAAGCTCTGCTGAAAATCTTTAAAACGACGTATTCCATCAAAAGCATCGCGCACAATAAGCAGTGACCATCGGTCTCCTATAAGGTTGACGCAGCGCGCAACAGGACAAGGCTCATCTTTTAACAATGTAGAGTTCGTCATTGAGTTTCCTTATCAATAATCAGTAACAAGCCATCCAGTTGCATTTTAAAACTAGTAGACTTAACATTCAACTAGTTGCATTTTAAAACTAGATTGAATGGATTTAGGCCATGAAAGCTTCTCTTGCATCTTCTATTTCACACGCCAAAAGTGATAAACCGCTTTCAAGCATGCCTCGTGGCGTAATTTTGCTGTTTGCTATAGCCAGTGGTGCGAGTGTGGCAAATGTCTATTACGCGCAGCCTTTGCTCGACATATTGGCTAAAGACTTTAATGTTAGCCATGCCTCCATAGGTGGTGTAGTGACAGCCACACAAATTGGCTGCGCCCTTGCCCTATTGTTTCTAGTACCGTTGGGTGATCTTGTAAATCGGCGTCGATTAATGGCCCTACAATTACTGGCTTTAGTATCTGCATTGCTCGTGGTTGCCTTTGCTCATTCTGCAAGTGTTCTATTGGCAGGAATGCTTGCTGTCGGTTTACTCGGCACAGCCATGACTCAAGGACTAATTGCTTATGCTGCAAGTGCTGCTGCCCCACATGAGCAAGGACATGTAGTAGGTACTGCACAAAGTGGTGTGTTTATTGGTTTACTGCTTGCCCGCATATTTTCAGGAGGAATTAGCGATATTGCTGGTTGGCGTGGTGTGTACTTTTGCGCAGCAATACTTATGCTCATCCTTGCATTGCCACTTTGGAAATGCCTTCCTCATTTAAAAACTCGGCCTGTTAACATGTGCTACCCACAGCTTTTAACATCCATGTTCAAACTGCTTCGCCAAGAGAAAACTCCACAAGTACGTGGTGTTTTAGCTTTACTCATGTTCGCGGCATTTAATATTTTTTGGAGCGCGTTGGTACTGCCTTTAAGTGCACCACCATATAGTTTTTCGCATACTGTAATTGGAGCTTTTGGGCTTGTCGGGGCTGTAGGTGCATTAGCTGCCGCACGAGCTGGGCACTGGGCTGACCGCGGATATGCTCAACGTACAAGCGCCATAGCACTCTTAATATTGCTAAGCGCATGGGTACCACTCTCGCTCATGGACTACTCACTTTGGGCGCTCATAATTGGCATAGTATTGTTAGACTTAGGTGGACAAGCTCTGCATGTAACCAACCAGAGTATGATTTTTCGTACTCATCCAGAAGCGCATAGTCGGCTCGTTGGGCTATACATGCTCTTTTATGCGGTAGGAAGTGGACTAGGTGCAATTAGTACAACTGTTACTTATGCTTATGCTGGATGGCTTGGCGTATGTACACTCGGTGCAAGTGTTAGTTGCTTGGCGCTATTATTTTGGTGGATAACACGCAAAGTCTCTTAAATTTCGATCAAATCTAGCCTCAAATAAAAAACCACATCACCCAACAGAGTAATGTGGCCTCTATATTATTAGAGTGATTAAAAAATTTAATTATTTAAATATTGATAATAACTATCTCAGGTTGGACAAATATTAATATTTATTGTGTAAAGGTCATCATCTGCACCACTTAATGCTGACAAACCAAATTTAATATTTGATTTTTGATCATCACCTGCATAGATTGTAAATCCCAAAGGATCTTTATTCCATTTGACTTCCTTTTCACGATAATTTTTAGCTGTAGTTAACTGATTTGTAGCAGCTTGTTGATTGTCTTTAAAGCGTGGACATGAAAAAGCCCACATAAATCCATAATTAGGATTATCTCCTCTTTTGAATCTTAATGCCATCGAACATCCTTCTAAAAAGGTATTATCATTTTCCCAAATAATAACTGCATAATGACAAATTTGATCAATAGGTTCTACTGGGTCAAAACCAGGTGGATAAATTACTTCTGGATCAAATTTCGGAATATCAATTAAAATTGGATCCTTAGTACTTGGAGTAATAGAGTTCGACTTAAAATCATCTACAATTTTCCAGTCATAATTTTTATCCCAATTATAAACCTGCAACCTAATCGTATATTTCCTATTTATAAAATTCCATAATGCCATTAACCCAATAAAGACAATAATAAAAATAACTGTTGCGGCTAAAACAAATAAACCCACAGGACCGATTGTAAAACTAAAAGAAGCAAAACCAAGAGCAGATGCAGCAGTCGCTAAGACTAACGATAAAGCTGTAACAGCAAATGCCAATGCTTGAAATAGAATAGCCGCCAATGCCACAGCAACAATAAGTGCTATAGCCATAATAGGAAGTATTGATTTATAGCTGAAATTGTAAGAATGTATACCTACAATATTTCCAGTTGCAGTGTACGAACCGATTTGCATAACACACTGGTATGTGACATTTCCTTCAGCGTCAGTCATGGTACGCATTTCTTCGGGGAAAACCCACATACTGCCTTTTTTTGAATAGCTTAGATAAAATTCCTTTCCATCTTTTCCACGTACGCGTGTCCAAGCTTTCTCTTTGTGAAGTTTAATATTTTCATGAATGGGATCTATATCTTTTTGCGCCTCCTTTTGTAGATTTTGTATAGCTTTAAAATCATTATTTACATAAAGGCTTTTTACTCGATCAGAGGTAACTAACCGTGGAGTATTTTGTATACCAAGTACAATTTCATCTTTTGTGTCTTTCAATACAGTTGATTGATTATCTAACTGATATTTTAGAAAATCATCCTGTGCAGAACCCACAATTTCGACATCTTTAAAAAATGAAGGTAATGCATTTCGAGGTAAAGTTTTATTAATCATAATATAATTCCCAATAATTATTAAATCAATTTCATTATTAATTAAAAGTATTATTTCTTAATAAAAACACTCATTAAGAAGTAATTTAATTATGGAATCAGATGAATTTAAATATATATAAGCCTCTAAATTCATCTATTTTAATTCTAACTTTTTTTTAATTTTATTTTTTATATTTTTTAACCACAAAATAAGTTATATTAAAAATTCACCATAGATTATTAACCAATTATTCATAATTAAAATTTTGAGGAATATTATCTATATCTCTATAAATTAGAAAAAACAATAACAATCCTCAATTTATAAAATTAATGAGATGTTTGTGCTGCTTTAGGTTTAAAGACCATTAAACAAACCACAATAAAAGCCAACAAAACAAAAGATGCACTAAATCTGCTTAGATCTAATCCACCATGTGCAATAGGTTTATCGAGGAAATCACCTAAAACTGCCCCGAGTGGTCGAGTAAGAACAAAGGCCAACCAGAATAATAAGGTTCTTGAGATTTTGGTATAAAAATAGCAGATTGCTAACACCAACAATAAAGTACCAAAAATTAAAGCAGCGCTCGTATAGCCTAACCCTTGAGTGTCAGCCGTCCAGTCACCTAATGCCGTCCCTAAAGTTTGAGAGAACATAATGGTTAACCAATAAAAGACTTCACTTTTAGCAGATTGGATACTTTTTACCGAAATCGTGCCACAACTTAAATACCAAACAAACAGAGAGAGGCCTAATAATATAAGTAATATTAAACTTCCTCCTGCATAGCCCACACCTAAAGTTCGGTCAACAAAATCGGCGATCGTTGTTCCTAGCGTCGTAGTAGCAATGATCGTCGCCCAGTAAAAAAACGAATTATAGTTTTTAGCTTTAATTTGTAGCCCGACAAATACTGCAAAGATCACTGCAAAAATTGCAGTACTGATCACATATCCCAAATTGAGGGACATGGATAATGCATCTCCAGCAGTCTCACCTAAGGTTGTAGCAGCGATTTTGATAATCCAAAACAGTAAAGTAACCTCTGGAACTTTACTCAAGGTTCTAGATAAATTCTCATGACTAATCATTGTATGTTCTCCAAACATACGTATTTATTAACCGATATCTAAAAGCCCAAGCCTTAAGGTTAAATTAAGAGTAAAAATAAAATACAATTTTTTTCTAGAAATAATCTTTTTAACTTTTATATAACTTAATCTGTTGTAAATACTTTGTTAATTCTAAATTTTTAATAATTATGTCATAAAATTAAAGCTACTTTGAACCTCATGGAGTCTAGTATTTATTTTAATCACTTTAAAAAAACCTACTACATAAGTAGGTTCCATTTACATGTACACAACTTAGCTTACAGAACTTCTCGCTAAACATTTTTCATGCCATACCGTCTGAAAGTCTTCAACAGCTTTTGTCTTAATTAAAGGATCTTCAACTAATTTTGAAGAGTATGCTGTATCAATGAGTTCTTGATAAAGTTGCTTCGCCTCTACTTCTTCAAGATGACTGGCAATCTCTTGTAGTTCAATCACTGGCACCTCATGCTGTCTTGCATCCATCACTCCTTTTGCAGCATTTTTCACAAGCTGACAATAGTGAACCTCCATTGTTTCTGATGCCGCATAACATGGAAGTGTGATAGTGCTCATAAAGAGGAATATAAATTTCATAATCTCACCTTAATTTCAAGCGTAAGGGTAGCAATTTATCCTCTAAAATTTAAGTCTCAAAAGATCAACTTTTAAATTAGGCAAACTTCCCCGTCACAATATATAAATAAATTCCTATATTTTTCAGCTAGATTCTTTATCAAGATTACGACCTACTGAATTTGTTATTTCTAATTAATTGAAAAAATATATTTTATGAATATCGATCATTTTGCATATAAAAATCAGTAAAATTTAAAAATAAATATCACTTTAATTATCCTACAGCATATTATGACTATTGCTTACTTTCCTGAAAATTTAAGAAAAACTTAATTAATGAGTAAATTATAACAGTCTTCTTATCTGTTATATTTTTTTTAAAAAACTCTGTATCTATGATTACACATCACATTTGTTCATGATAGCCATTATCTAGACACGAGGTAGCTAACATGAATTTTTTAAGAAAGAAAAATAAAGCTAGTTTTGTATTATTTATTATTACTCTCTACTCAATGTTAGGGTTCGGTTTGGGCTTTATTATTTGGGAATATTTTTTGCAAAATCCATAACTTAAATTTTTTAAATTAAAAAATTAAGTAGGGAGGTAGCTATCACTGATACGAGTAAGTGAACGTTTATTTCTCTCATACGGTTAAAATAATAGTTTAGGCAAGTACCTTTCAAATAGAAATGATCTCAAGATTGAAAGGTACTGAGTAGCAACTTTAAATTAGCGTTTAGCAATTTCTGCATTAATTTCTGCACTTATTTCCCTACTACGATGATAAGCCGCTTTTAAAGCCAGGCGAATATCGTCAGAAAGATTTCCTAATTCAAACATTCTTAATGCAGATTCTGTAATTCCATTCGCCAATGTTACCTTTCCACATAACTCACTTGGCTGAACGTTACTTTTACGAACCATTTCCACAGCACCTGAAGCAGCTTGCAGTGCCAAATCCAAAGCAAATTGCTTATCTAGCCCCATGGAAATCCCTGTTTTTACCATACTGTCGAGAATATAAAAAAAGTAAGCTGGCCCTGAACCAGACAAAGCAATAATAGCATCAGTTTCCGATTCTGAATTTGCCCAATAGGTCTTCCCTGTTGCCGAATAAATTTCCTCAATTGCTTCTTTATCTATTGGCTCTAAATTTTCTGAACCAATTAGCACATGTGTACCGGTATAAGTTAATACAGGTGGATTAGAGATAATTCTTATAATTTTTTTTGAACCAGTAATATTCATTAATTGTTTGATATTAATACCAGCCATCATTGAGACAACAGTTTTATCAACTAGCCACTTTTTTAATGGCACAAGTATGTTTTTTAGATTTTTGGGGTCTAGCAATAAAATAATAATATCTGCCTTTTTCACCTCATACTGGTTTTGCTTTAGAATAATTTTATTATCGAACTTAATTTCCTCTATAAGATTAATTTTTTCTTTTTGGAAACCTTTTAAAACCAAGCCTCCAATTAAAGCTAACGACAGATTACTGCTGCCAATAAAGCAAATATTCAGTTGTTTTACATTCAACATTTAGAAGTATTTCCTTCCCTTAGATATACTACAAAAAGAAATATTATTTATGACTTAAGTCATGCATTGTTAATAGGATAAAAATTTAATAAATTTTTATAAATGTTAAGTTTACAACAAATCTATACATTGAGCTTAGATTACTCTTTACTTATGACTTTAGGGATAACAAATTAGTCCAAAGTGTTAAAAATATGTAATTAAAAATATTTTTAGCTTATCTCTTACTTGAAAGAGCTTAATCTTCATTATGTCTAAACTACTTTATTTAATATTTACTTCAAAAATCCTTGTTCTTTTTCCAAGAAACTTTCAGCTATACGTGCTGCTTCTTGAAAATTTAACTCATTACAAACCCAAAATGACAAAAGTTTTCCGCTTAAATGGAAATATTGCTTTTGATATTCAATTATATCATGTGAGTGAGGATTTCCCGTACTAAAACAATTCTCATTATTCTTTCTAACTTTACCGTTTAAAATACCGCCAATACAAATATCCATTTTTATACCAATTATTAAGTTAACTTATTCAGAATATATTTAGTTTTTATATTATATAAAACAAATAATCAAATTATTTGATTATTCATGTAAAAAAACCCACAAAGGAAGAAGTGGGTTTTTTAACTACACTGATAATTTTAGATCATTTACTTGAGCAATTCGCTCTAAAGAAGTCATATAAAATCATCAAATTATGTAAGTTTAGGCATTCGTCACAATTGTGATATTCGAAGCTTGTGGGCCTTTTTTACCCTGTGTCACAGTAAACTGAACACGTTGGCCTTCTAAAAGAACTTTAAAGCCTTGTGTTTGAATTTCAGAAAAATGTGCAAAAACATCTTTACCTTCATCAGTTTGAATAAAACCAAAACCTTTAGTTTCGTTAAACCACTTTACTGTACCAGTAGTATTAGACATAAATTAATCCTAACTTTTAAAACAATTATCATTTATTATTGGATAAACCAATTGAGCTAAAAAATATACGTTTACTTAAATATCTAAAAATACACGGAGGATTATAAATAAAACTGCGAAAGAGAGATTTAGGCGAACATGAATATTTTTGTAGTTACGCTTGACTATACACGCTTCTTAACGAATTGCAATCGATATCTTAAATAATTAAATTCACACTAAACATAGCCCCACACCAACAAGAATAATTTATTGATTTTTAAATAAAAATAAGAAGAAAAAGATCATTTTCTATATATTAATTAAGTATATTTCAATTTTTCACAAACAATTTTTTCCTGAAAATCGACTATAATCATGACATCAATACCAGCTTATAGATGTTTATAAAATAACTTAACTGTTTTACAAATATACGTACTTGTCTGTATACAATTTAACTATTGTGATTTAATCTAAGAATGCAATTTAACATATTGATGATAAACAGGAAGTAACAACGTGAACGGTCTTTTAGTTTTTATAACCATTGCTTTTCTTACTTTATCAAGCCCAGGACCAGGCGTTTTATTTACAGTCACGAACTCAATCAATTACGGAGTACGTACAGCTCTATTTGGTATTAGCGGTTTAATTATCGGTATGTTCATTATTGCAGTGATTTCTGCGAGTGGTGTAGGACTTATTATTACGAGTAATCCAACCATTTTCACCATCTTAAAATTTATCGGGGCCTTTTACTTGATGTATTTAGGCTATAAAAATTTTATCAAAAAATCTCCGACTCAAGATTTATTAGAAACTGAACATGACAAAAAAGGAGTAAGAAAATCAAAACTTTTCTATCAGGGTTTACTTGCTTCACTGCTTAATCCAAAAACAATCGTATTTTTTATTGCACTTTTTCCACAGTTCATTGATATTAAAAAAGAAATATTAAACCAGTTTCTTGTTTTATCTTTAACATTTTGCTTAATTGGTTTTTTTATTCATTTACTTTATGCCAACTTTTCTTCAATTTTTAAGGAAAAAATGCTTGCAGGGAATAATTTTTCAAGACTCAATAAAGTGAGTGGTTGTATTTTCTTTCTTCTTGCTATTTTACTGATTACTCAATAATCCATTAAGCACTACCCTATTAAAAAAGAAAAAGCCAACTTGTTAAACGTTTCATCGCATTTATGCTTAAAACAATTTTAGCAAGTTGGCTTTTTCATAAGTTTACTCGCTTCGCCAGCCATCCATAAAAAAATTGCTCGTAATTTGAGTTTTTCTCGGTGATTTCAATATAGTGCTGACCTTGCATAATATTAAGAAGTCGTGCCAACACCTTTTCCCCTTCATTACCGCGTTTTTGAATATACATGGATAAAGCATTTAAAGTGGCTGGCCCATATTCACCATCGACAACAAGATCAACCCAACCTTCTTTGCCTTGTCTATTCAACAAATTCAAAGCACGTTGTAATAGTGGTTTTGTAAAACCAATACCACAATTAACAGCAGTATCGAATAGTTCTTCAGCTATGGGGGAACTAATCAAATTAACTTGCTCAAATCGTGGTTCAAACCAATATTGCTTTTTATAAATATCTCTAGCCACGTCTAAAGATAAATTTTCCATCTTGCCTTGATATCCATAAGCACGGGCAACAGCTTGTGTAATACCAAATTTAGTGGCATGCCCATGATCACTTGGGTCGTTCACATATCCCCCTTCACGTTTTATAAGTTCATCTAAATATTGTTCAATATTCATTGTATTGTCCTCATCTATATTTCAGCCTGTGAAGTGTTAGCTTTGAATATCATCTTTTGCTTTTTTTAAGTCTTTCATTACTTCAACAATGGTCTTTCCTTCTTGTTTATTAATGAAATTAAAAATCCATCTCACAATTGCCCAGCCAGGTAATCCGCAAATAAAGAAGAAGCCACCTAAAGTGATCATTCCCCAAATATCTGTCACCCATTCATGTAAGTCCCATTTCATAATAATGAATGAGCCACCAGTTAAACTTGAAACAATAGTACAGATCAAAGCTACCACCCATTCTTGAGGCGAACGTGGAAAGCGCATAATGAGAACAACAGCTACAACTAAGGTAATTGCTAGAGCAACCATCATGACGGTACCATAGAGATGAAAAACAGTGGTTAATACACTTTGTCTTAAAAAATTTTCCATAATTCAATCCTGTTTAAAAAGCAAAGCTTGAAAAATAAGCCTCTGTACTACCTTGTTATTTTTCATATTCTTTACTTACCACTTTGCTATGCAAAAGCCTCTTAGGCTCATCAATCTTTTAGTTTCAAAATTCATGGTATTGCCATAAAAATAAGCCAGAACTAAAGGATTAATGAGTTGACTCACTTGTAGGTTTTTGACCAAAAATTTGAGATAACATATTGCCGTATATCGGAAAATTTTGTGGCGAATTAAATTTTTTGCTAGATTTGTCATGTTCTTGATACCCTTTATCGATGAACATTAAGCCTGATCCACGGAATCGGGCTTTTTTTATTTCATTTTTTGTTTTTGATAGCCTATCTGTAAATAATAATTGAGCTATCCCCTTTTATTTTGCTTCCTCTAGAAACAAAACACATTTAGCTTTCATCTCAACATATTGATAAGGCTATAAATAGTGATTCAAATACAATTTAAACTTTATCTATTCACCCTAAGATACAACTGATATTATAACTATAGTTATTATAGGTCAATAGCTATAGTTATTTTACTAAATATAACTTTAGTTATATATTTGTTATAAGCTAGCTGGTGCGATCATTATGGCTCTTAAAGACCGTTTAAAAGATTCAAGAATTAAAGCTAAAAAAACTCAGGCAGAAGTTGCTGAAGCAGTAAAAATGTCTCAGCCTGCTTATCAAGCTTTAGAATCGGGAAAAAACTTAAAATCTGCGTTTCTTCCATTAATTGCACAGTTTTTAGGTGTAAATGCGTATTGGCTTACCACAGGAAATACAGAAGATTCTTTTAGGGAAAGTGATGTATTTAGCCCTACTGTTGTGAGTGGCGATGCAGCAGATCAATATGTATGGATCGCGGTGGTTGAGGCGAGCTTTTCCTGTGGTACAGGTGAGTCCATCGAATTCCATTTCGATGCAATGAATGGAAAAATCCCTTTTCCAGCTTCTTTCTTTAAAGAAAAACGTGTTCCCCAAGAATGCATGCGTATTATTAAAGCTAAAGGCGATAGTATGACCGATTACATTAAAGATGGAGATCTGGTCGGTATTGATATTTCTCAGACTGAAGTCATTGATGGTGAGATTTATGCGGTTTACTTTGCTGGCGAAGGAATGATTAAACAAATTTTTAAAGAGGCAGATGGTTCTTTAATTTTGCATAGCTTAAATGAAAAATTTAGAGATCGCCGCGTAACCGAAGAGAACGGAAAAAACTTTAAGGTGATGGGTCGTCAGTTCTGGCGAGCGGGCTAATTAAAATATAACTAGAATAATAATGTATTCATAATTTAGTCTGACCAGCATATATAGTTCTAATTATTTTAGTTATAAAAAAACCTATCCTTTAAAGAGATAGGTTTTTTATGTGTTAGCAATAACAATTTAGACGATAAAGCTGATTGAATGCAGCATAAAAGCTCTTACCATCTTGGTTCAACTCAATTTCTTCACCAGTTTGAAGCTGAATTTTCTTTCCAACTTCAACCCAACGATAGCCATCAAGCGAGTTTTGCTTACGTATATGAGGAATTACTCTCACATTAATTTCATTGCCATTTACGGCTGTGGCAATGTGCCACTCATTTACTATATTCACAATCATTCACTCATTACTGAGCTCATGTGATTTTACGGTATGTAATTAGAACGCTAGATTTAAGGTATGGACAGTTCGTCTAGAATTTAATATTTAGCTTCATATAGGGTTATTTATAAGCTAATTGCTTTTCATAAGTTCGTATCATGAAAAGTGGTACATCACAGAGCATAATATTTTGGATGCGGGAGTCGGATTTGAACCAACGACCTTCGGGTTATGAGCCCGACGAGCTACCAGACTGCTCCATCCCGCAATTGGAAGTAAGCTTTATACGCCCATATATTTTATAAAGCAAACTTTATTTTCTAATCGTTTGTAATTATTAAGAATTATCTTTTTATTAATTTTTCATTTTATCTATTCAGTCTAAATATGCATATCAATCTTCAACTTTTGATTCTTTAAATTGTTGTATTTATTTTAAATAGAACCCGATATTCATAGACATCAATTGCCTTGCTTGGATAGCTTTTATACTATCTAGCTTCATCCCATCATTTATAATTTATATGTCTGATCCTCAGTTCTCCCTTAGTGAATATCTCGGCACTGTGCAGGAAGTGATACGCCTGACCTTTGATGAGCCAGTATGGGTTAGAGCAGAAATTCGGAATTTAAATCTTAAAGGTGGACATTATTATTTAGAGCTTGCAGAAAAAGATGTTGATACAGACAAGGTTATTGCCAGTTGTAAAGCAACTATATGGAAATTTTCTGCCAGTAAAATTGTTCTTAAATTTGAACGAGAAACAGGGGTTGAACTCTCAAGTGATTTAAATGTTCTCATCAAAATTAGAGCACGTTTTGACCCCCAATATGGATTTTCAGTCAATATTGAAGAAATAGATTCAAGTTTTACCTTAGGTGAAATTGCTAAACGTTATCAGCAAATTATTGAGCGACTCACACAAGAAGGTTTAATTCATAAAAATAAGCTTCTCCCTACTCCTTTTGATATTCAACATGTTCTAGTGATTGCTCCTCAAAATGCGGCGGGCCTAGGTGACTTTAAAAAAGATGCCGATGCTTTAGAAAAAAATGATGTGTGCCATTTTGTTTATCAAAATGCGACTTTCCAGGGAAATATGGCGGCGGCTAGCTTGATGGAATCTCTTGCAACAGGATTAAAGCAATGGGCCAGTACTTTTAGCTTTCCGCCAGATCTGATTGTAATTATTCGTGGTGGTGGTGCTGTTAATGATTTAGCTTACTTAAATGATTATGAGCTTGCAGCCCTACTCTGCAAACGCAGTGTACCGATTTGGGTGGGTATTGGACATGAAAAAGATCATACAATCCTTGATGAAATTGCACACCGTTCGTTTGATACTCCAAGTAAAGTAATTGCCGGTATTCGCAACCATATTGTTGAACGTGTCCAAGAGGCTGTAGACAGTCTACAGACGATTAAGCTCTTGTCACGGCACCAAATTACGACATATCAGAGTAAAAGTGATCAATATCTTCATCATATTAAATCTTCTGCTCAAGCCCAGCTCAATTCAGCACAGCAGATACTTGAGCAGTTAAAAGAACGCATTCAATTTGTGTCACACCAACAGGTTAAATTTTCTTTGACACAAACTGAATCTCTTATGAGAGAAATTCTTCTACAAAATCCACAGCAAATTCAAGCGAAGGGCTATGCAATAGTGAGATCAGAAGGTAAAGCGATTCGATCTATTCACCAAATCTCAAGCTCTGCCATTACAGTTGAAATGCAAGATGGCACTCTTAAAGCTAATATTACTGAGGTAATTCCAAATGAATGATAAAGCATTATCTTTTAAAGAAGGTCATGACATCTTAAAGCGAAATGCAGAATTACTTGAATCTCAGGAAAGCCCAGATATTGATAATTTAATGAAGATTGTTGAAGAGTCGATTAGTGCTTATAAAGCTTGTAAAACCCGGATTGAAGCCGTTCAGCAAGCTTTAGATGAGACTTTTAAAGAATAAATTTTCTATAAAAAAAGCCCATTTCTACTTCTCATTGAAGAAATGGGCTTAGTGAACACCACTTAGTCCTGAAATACAAAAATGTAGATTACATCACACTTTTGCAGAAACATAGTCCCATAACCAATTTCGATGTTCAATATTTTAATTGTGTCTATACGTTAGTTTGGCTTAATTTTCACCATATCTTAACTAAAGCCTCTTCTATTAAGATTAAACCAGACACAAAATCTATTCATGAAACTTAATTTACTATTCCTCACTAAATGGCCCAATTAATTGATAAATTTTGCCATCTTTGGGATTTTCATACAGTAAATCCATGTTGGGTAGAATAATATCATCATTAATTTCAATATGTTCAACACTTTTATGAAGCTCAAGCGCATGATCATTCATTGGTCTAACTTTTGCCAAAGCAATTGATTCTTTGTCAAACTGATCCTTGATAATGACTTTTAATTTTTTCATAAAAAACTCCTGTATATTAAATTTTTAATATAAATTAAATTGTTAGGTCTAAAATGAGCTAATCGCTGAATAGCCGATTGGCATTGCAAAGAAAGTTAAAATAAATGCAGCTGTACGTTGTAAATTACGTTGATTTAACCAAGTGACTTTATTTGAAATTAATACTGTCCCAAACATAATCCATAAAAAAGCAATTGGGGTAATTAGAGATAAAAAGACAATAATATGAATAAAATACAAGTACGGTACTTCCCATGCTGCATGTGGGAAAATAGCCGTCGCAAAAAGCAAAGCTTTCGGGTTTAAGAGTGTAGCCAGAAATAAAGCTTTCGGCGTAATAAGTGGTCGGTCTAGCTTAATATCTTCAGTTGATGTCATCCAGAGTTTAAAAGCAAGATAAAGAATAAAACTCGCACTCATCAGTTTTAATATAGCTGGAAGCCATGGAATGAAATGGGACACAGACTCAAGTAAAACACCCCATGACGTAATCGCAATCAGATAACCCATCACTTCTGCTGGAATCAATTTAAGAGACTGCCTTACCCCTGCCTGTATGCCAGCTGAGGCTAATAATGTATTTGTTGGTCCTGGAGTCAATAAAATAGTGACTACAAGCCCAATAAACAAAAATGACACCATCATAGGCAAGAAACTCAAATAATTACGCAAGGCAAATATGTCAAAAACAATCATATATTGTCGACAAAATCGTTGTAACAAGAAATATTAAAAATACTTTTTATTTTTTTAAATTAGCAACTTATTAAAAAGTGAATCTTAGTTCATTATAATGTGTTCCATTTTAAATTTGCAAAATACGTCACATAATTTTTTAAAAATACTGCTCTAATTTAAAAATGAGCTCAAAGTAAGTAATGATTTATCTTTTAAAATTAAGAAATTATCTTGAGTATTTTTTAAGCAAATTGTCATATTTTTTTCCGCCATTGAAAAGAAATACCACACCGCTTGAAATTGACCAATATATACATATGAAAATCGTGATTTTACTGAATAGATATATTGTTTCCCATCCCTCATCGATTTAAATAGTTGATGGAGGATGCATGATGACTACTTATGCTCGCCCTCATCTTGATGGTTTTAAATCTTATTTAGGGAAAAATCAGACGTCTGGCCTCTACACTGTACGGCTTGGTTGGACTGTTTATGAAACGAATGGCAATGGTTCTGTTGTATACATTGTCAAGAATGAAGATAAGATTCTATTGGATGTAGAAAAGTTTAAAACTGATCGACCCAAAATTTATGCTGCTCTTGTTAACGAAGTTCAGTTCCAACACAAGAAACAACTTGCGATTGATCTCCAGCGATCAAACATCCCTTCTTATGACCGCAAAGCCTATAAAAAACGTCATGGTTTTATAGACTCTTAAACATATCTATTTATAGTACATATATAGAAAAAGCACCCTCGGGTGCTTTTTCTTTTAACGACCAGTTGTAATTAATACGAACATACTCAGTATTAATGTGCTTAATGATCGTTTGCAATGAATGTGGACTTCATGCTCAGCTCCGTGAGCGTATTGATTAACGTTTTCCATTTCGTGTCCTTCAAAGTTCACATCCCTAATTTGCCTAATATTCACACAATAAGAAATTAGCCAAAAGTATTATATAAAATTAAATTTAACACAATCCTTAAATCTAATTACCCCCTTATTGTCAAAAACCAAGAGTTTTAAAGCTAAAAACTCGATGTAACATTCTACTACGAGGTTAATTATGTATTAGCGATTTGTAGCCCTTTCATTACAAACAGCCATACCTTAAAAACGATCTTCTAAAATAGAAAATATAACGATATTCCATTTTTTAATAATAGTCTTCGACAGGAGAACTCTTATGGAAATTCAACAAGAAACAAACTCAGCTTTATTTTGTGACACCTCTACCTCAGTTCAAGCCTGTATTGAATGTATGATCGCTTGTAAAACTTGTGCAGCTGCATGTTTGCAAGAGGAACATGTTCATATGATGCGAGAGTGTATTAAACATTGCATGACATGTGTAGAAACCTGCCAACTATGTACCTCTCTAGAGTTAAGAAATTCTGAGCTGGCCGAATCGGCAATGCAATTGTGCGCCAATGCCTGTCAACTTTGTGCAGCAGAATGCAGTAAACATGACCATGAGCACTGTCAAATCTGTGCTAAAGCATGTTTGGCCTATCGCGCCTAAATTTTTAAACATGTACAGCCTACGTAATCTTTAGATCGTAGGCTTATTAAAACTTAATAAATAACAGAAAATTAGATATTTTTTATTTAAGTCGAGTTAAGAGTCACTTTTTTATAGGCATAAAAAAAACCCGCATCTTGGGGAAGAATGCAGGCTCTTAGATCTCCCACAACGACCATGAGTCCATTATTAAACTTGAACTTTAAACCGTTAAGTAAATGTACCTATAAATAAATTAAATTGCAATACAGAATAGTCTGTATGTTTAAAAAAATTTATTATTTCTACATCGTTTTATTTACTTAAGAACAAATGGTAAAAATGGTGCCATAAAAAACTTTATTTATGATCTGGTCATCCAATAAATAGCTTTTTTACAGGCATTAAAAAAGCCCGTTTCACGGGCTTTTCTGCAACGGTGAGCAATCTAAGATTTGTGTCTATCCATCTCTTACATGCTCTTTGCTAGCTATATGTAAGGTCTTATCGTATCTTTTGCCCTGTCCCAAGTTTCCCTGTGGATCGAGGAGATATTACGATTACCTT
>JAITLL010000028.1 GCA_031277915.1 Acinetobacter sp. | reverse complement strand
TACTTTCGCTCGAAAGAGCATCTAATTGAAATGTGTATTGCCTTTCAAAAAAGCAAACTTAAAGAAGAAGTGTTCACCATTATCTATGCAAATCGTTATTACACTTCAAAAGATAAACTCAAAGAAATAGTGCACTTACATGTCTGTTTTAACAGCCTGTACCATGTGTTATTCAAAGCCATTTTTGAAATTAAAGTGGTTTATCCGCAAGCTTATGGCATGGCAGTTGAGTATAGAAAATGGTTACATCATGAAATTTTTGACTTGATTTTTAGTTTAGAAGCCCATGAATTAAGGCCCAACGCCGATATGGTTTTAAACTTAATAGATGGTTTGATGATACAGTTTCTAAGCTCAAACAGTTTGGAAGAAAGGGATGTGGTGGTGGATAGGTTTTTTAAAAGAGTTTATTAAATAGTGCTTTTTAGCAAGCTACCTTTGGAAAGTCATTTCAAATGCAGCTCACTAAATTAATTTATATTGGCTTGAAATTTTGAACCAAGAAATTCGTACCTTCTGACTATTTGCATTCATCTAAAAAGACTAAGATCCTAGAAAGTTGTATACATGCTTATCATTTTTACTGGAATTTTACCCAAGCGGTAAAATTCCAGAGTTACAACTTATTGAACTTCTTTAACGTTAAATACCTTATTTGCTATTTCAATCATTCCTTCTTTGCCTTTAGTGTGAACAGAAACACCATTCTCACCTTCAAGGAGCATGCCACTTCCTGCAGGAGCATTTTTGAGTGCATAGCTGTTGCCGTGATTATCTTCTAATGTCGCAGTGGTAAAGTTATCATTCGTTTTTAGCTTAAAGGTTAGATTATCTTCAGTAATATATTTTACTGTTTTCTCAGTAGCTTGGCTGGTATTGCTTTGTGCTGCTGGAGTACCGGCTCCTGAGTCAGCAGCAGGGGTTTTGTCTTTGCCATTACACCCAGCTAAAACGGCTGCTGTCAAAATAGTCGAAACTAATAGTAACTTTTTCATATTTAATCCTACATGGTCTTTAACAAACAAGATGATTTGCAGTGCTTCTTAAACTGTGTTTGAGTTATCGCATTTTTTTAAAAATGTGTCTACAGTCTTATTTTTGTGCTGTTTCACCAGTAAAATCTATTTTTTTAGTGCTGATCAGCAGTAGAGATACTATGAAGAATTCCACTATTTTTTAGTATTGCCCCCCAAAAAGTATGAAACTTAAAAAATGCAATGAAATTGAGTACTACAGTTGTATCTGTAGATACAAAAAATATTTTTAGCCTTACTCATACTTGGGCTTATTTAGAAAATTCTCTGAGTCCAGTTGTTTTAAGTCCATACAATACAAAGCAAAAAGTACAAAGAGTGAATAAGACAAATGAGCTTATAAATACAGAATTAATCCCAAATTGATTGAGTAAAAAACCTCCAGAGAAGGAGCCAAACATAATGGTCAACTGAATTAAAGCGATAAAAAGAGGCATTCCATTCTCAATATGCTTTGGTATTTGGTACGTAATAAAAATATTGATTGCCGATGAAAAAACACCAAATGCCAGCCCCCAGAGCACACATGCCATATAGAGTAAGAGGGTTAAATGGCTCAAAATTAAGCCAAGACTGAGACAAAAGATAAAAAAAGAAGAGACTAAATAACGGTCTACATTATTTTGCTTTGAACGAGAGGCAGCAAAATTTCCCAAAATACTACTCACCCCAAAGATACATAGTAAAAGAGCGGTCATTTGTGTAGTTAAGCTAAAAACACGCTCAAATAATACTGAAATATAGCTGTAGCAAATAAAGTGCGCTAAAAAGATGAGGAGTGCGATATAGATATGAATACGGGTTTGAGAATTAGAAATTAAAATCAGGATGTTGTTAAAAGAAATAACCTCTGTCGCATAGCGTTGTGGCAAAAACTTCAGTTGGATTATCAATAGAACAAGACTGAGTAAGGAAATAATGAGGAAAATTTGTCTCCAGCCCAGTACATGACTTATCCAAATTCCAAAAGGTAAACCAAGTACTGTTGCTAAGGTCATTCCTATTATTACAATACTGATGGCTGTCGCAATGTGATTGATATCTGGTGTATAAAGCCGACATGAGGTTATTGAAAGTGTGGCAAAACCGCCTATCGCAATTCCAATGATCAGTCGTCCAAACAAAATGATCGGGTAATCATGGCTGACATACACAAGCAAGTTAGAAATGATCATGATGACTGTTAAGCTAATAAAGATGAACTGCCGATTAAATTTTTTAAATATAAATGGAAATAAAATAGCCGAAACGGCTGCCATCAGACTGGGGATGCTAATCATTAGCCCAATCTGAGAAGGGGGAATGGCTAAATCAGCACTGATTTGATTCAGTATGCCGATCGGAATCAACTCACTGGTTACCAATAAAAAAGCTGTCAGTGAAATGGATAAAATCGGAAGCCACTGTTTAAACTGAATCCACATAGTTTAGTTAGTACGCTAAGGATTGTTGAATTGTTTTTCTGTATCCTTCGGGAAGATTAATCTGATCTAGTGTATGTACATCAAACAGCCCAATTTCTTTATGTTCATGGCTAATGACCATGGATTCAAAACTTTCGACTTGGCACTTAAATGGAATAATTAAAACTGCCGTAATATCTAATACTTTATAGATATAAGGTTCAAGCACTGCAACCACTTGCACATCTAAACCAGTTTCTTCTTTAATTTCTCTGATTAAGCAGCTTGGAATGTCTTCATTAGGTTCCAATTTGCCACCAGGAAGTTCCCATTCATCACGTTCATTTTTGAGCAACAAAATCTGCTCATCCAGCACTAAAATACCTTTTACCGAGACTGGAAAGTGCGTTGCCTGTGCATCGGATGGAATGTGTTGATTCATGTATACACCTTATAGATTGATATGAACTAAGGCAGCACTTGCATCATCTTGTAGTTTGACGCGTGGGTACCGAATTGCTTCAGGGTCTTCGTTTTCAATTTCTCTTAGCTGTAATAAAAGTGCATTTAATCCATTTTTTTGGAAAGCTTGAGTAAAAAATGTTTCAGCACTCATTTGCTGATAGGTATCGACCAAACGATATAGTCCATCAGAAGATAGCAAGATTTTGGCATGTTGCTGGTAACGTAAGTGAACTTGCTGTAAATGATCAATACCAAGGCCATCCGGACTTAATATCCAGTAACCATCGGGTCGATTCATACGTAAACGATTTGCACGAATTTGAGCAACCAATTGTTGCCAAATTTCTTTACGTGAGGGGCGTGGAACTTGCAGACTGAGCGTTTTATATTGTTCTAAAAGATCTTGATCGAGCGCTTCAACATTTGACTGACCAAATGCTTGAATAGGGCCATCATCAAGTTGATAGAGAATTCTACAATCGCCTAAGTTATATAAAGAAATGATTTCTTCATCATAAAAGGCTGCGGAAAAACTTGCAGAAGGAACATCTTGGTCATCCCAATTTCCCCAAACAGATGGCGCATCTTGCTGGATCTTGTCAGTGATTGATTTAAGTTGTGTATTTAACTCGGCATCACTATTAAGATTAGAAAAAAAATTTGAAAACTGATTCACAAACCAAGACGCATCCGATTCAAACCGATCTGCAATTTGGGCTTTCCTCCCAGAGATACTGGTGGCTCCATCTAGAACCCAGATAGCTTTAGGGTTATAACCCAAAATATCTTCATTAATTTGCAAACTGGTATGACTAATAGTTGTTATATCTATACTCATATTTTTTACACTCTAATTTTTATGCTTTTTATTTCATTAATAGTCGATAAGCTGATCGATCACCAAAAAAATGCGTTCGGCCGTGCAACCACCTTCGGTTGTTTAAAATGTAGCCATTTCCTGCACCCAACTTACGTCTTATCGTACATTTCTCTATCATTTTGAGTAAATCTGGCATGACCTGTGAAACTTCGGTTGAGAAATACACCATTTTGTCAAAACGGAAACGGACATATAAATTTTGTTGATCGATTTCAAAAATACTACTTTCTAACAAACCTTTCTCAGATTTGAATATGACCGAGTTGGGTCGTGTCAAAATTTGCGTTGCTTCAGGGTTAATGACAGATAGTTCTTCAAATACAAGATGACTATCAACAAAAAGGCTGGAACCACCATTATGTGATTGGCTCTCAATCCAGAAAGCCAAGAGAGAAGGCGGAGTTTCCAGACCACTTCGATCAGTGTGGGGAGTTAAAGCTCCTTGAGTTAGTCCTAAACGATTAGAGAGTGCCGCATCCGCTCGGTTATGGGTCTCAGCATAATTCACAATGTGGGTTAGTCCATCTTCCGTGGAGTCAAAATGATAGACAATTTCACCTAAATGTGAGATTTGAGCTAAAAAATCTTCTTTACTTGTTATATTTTCTAAAATAATTAGGCCATCATCTTGAAGCGATTGCTGGATGTGTGTTTGATTGTTAAGACTCCAATCATGTTTCACCCCAGAGAATATATCTTTATAAAACATAACCTTAAATCCAGAGCCTGGTCGGTTTTTTGAGTTTAAGTGATAAAGGTGACATTTTGATTAAAACATTATAATTACTTAATGTGTTTAATTAATTTAAATAATTGGTTTCTCTAAATTTTATAGGGAAAATTGAAAATATAATTGAGATATAAATATTGTGATACTAAATATGTCAGAAATTAAAAAAGTTAAAATTTTCTATTTAAAATAAATGCTTATAAAAAATTAAAACAGCCTCTTACGAGTAGGCTGTTTTATTCAAGCTAATTTATAAACCCGAGTTTAACAGTGAGGGAAGCCTATTTAACTCGATACCACGTTTGGTTTCGACCAATTGCAGAGATACCAATATAACCACGTGCGGTGAGTTTGTCCCAACTTGGAGATACCGATACGCTAAAGCGATAGGTCTTGTCTGACTGCGGATCGAGAATAGACCCTTTGTCATATTTGTTTTCACTTACATTTTTTAAATTTTTGACGATGGTTAAACCAATTAAAGATTTGTTTTTATACGTACCTTCACACATTGTGCATTTGTTTGCTTCGCTTGGAACCAAAATTTTTTCAATGTTCGCAGTCAAAACACCATTTTTATCTTCGCTAAATTTTATGAGTGCTCTAGGCTGATTGGTTTCATCATCGATGGTTTTCCAGACAGTACCATTGAGCTTGTCGGCAGCAAAGGAATGAACCGAAAAAGAGCTGAGTACAAGTAGGAATAGATATTTTTTCATAACAATCATTTCTCAAATTAACAACTAGGGGGCTTTAACTGCCAAAATTATTCATTTTAAAGTCAACTTTACAGCCTTCTTTGTTTTGAATCTAGAAGGTCAACAATATGTAAAATTGTATTATGTTGTCTCAGATATTACTTTGCCCGCTTTTTTTTTGCAATTGCGAGGATGAACAGAATTATTCAGTTATTTAGCTTCATATTAAACTGATGAAAGAAAAAGTATTAGATATTTAAAATTTTAGCTAGCGCAGTGAAACTCACAGTACTTGAATGTATGGATATGAGTAACTACTACACTTTACTTATGTGCTTAATGTCTTTAATTCTCCTCGAAGAATTCCAAAAATTGTTCTTATGAGTAATAACATAATAACCAAGCTGGCTAATCCAAGAAGTAAAACTGCAATTGTATGAGTTACCCAGTGCGGTGCAAAAGTAGTATAGCGAAGAGCAGCATTGGCAGATGCTGCAAGTGGAAAACTAACAGACCACCACGAGACACGAAATGGGCAGCAATACGCTAAATGACGCATTCGCACAATCACAATGGCAAGTACAAATAGCATGAGCATATAGAGAACTTCGGCAAATCCATCTATCTGACCAATGGTGGTGGTATATGCTGAAAAACCAACTGCAAAAGGTGCTGTGAGAATAAGTAATGAAGGTTGCAACGTTATAGGCAGAGGCTCGGCAAACATAAGCCGCGACATAATAATAGTAAACAATGGTATGGCAAAGAATAGGCCTACGGCTGTTGCAAAGACCATAAACCCGTGTAACTCATTGACCCAACCCAAGGCTGGAACGGCTAGGGGGATATCAATCATACCGACGACTGGTACAATCCAAGCGGGTACTGCATTTTCAAACTGCTGACGTACACTCACCCAGCGAAGTATCATGAACCATGCCAGTAATGTCATGCCAATAGCACCAATAACCCAGATGACACGTGCTATTAGCAAATTTTGATTTGCTAATAAAATTGGAATTAATAGCATGCTAATCAATGGCGTTCCAAACATACTGCCAGCAATAGGATGCATAAATTCACTGCGGACTTTATTGAAATTGGTTATTGCTTTAAGCTTATAACTTATTAGTAGAGCAATGAATGAGATGAGGGCAATCCCCTCAAGCACATTGGAGATCCAAAGTGGCGCATTAAAACTGCTATGAGCAAGCCGCCATGTGAGGCTAAGTCCACTGAGTCCCATGACTGAACCAAATAGTGCAATGGGTAAATAGGAAAATAGACCCTGCGATTCAGTCGGAGTTTGTGCTTGAGTAGATATCATAAAATGGCCCTACCACTAGTTTTAAACCGTTTTTTTCTCAAGTGAGGAAACTGCATCCATCACTCGTGCTGAGTAGACCAAAGCAGCTCCGGCATTGAGCGCAACAGCAACGGCAAGGGCATCTGCAATTTCTTCACGAGTAGCACCTTGTTTTAAAGCTGCATCTGCATGTACCGCAATACAACCATCACAACGTGTTGTGACCGCAACGGCAATAGCAATTAATTCGGCTGTCTTTGCATCTAATCGGCCATTCTTTTGTACTGCACCAGATAAGGTTTGATAACCACGAGCTGTGTCTGGTGAAAGTGTGGCAATCTCTCCAATTTTGGAAAAAAGTTCTTTGCGATAAGTATCCCAGTCCAACATGACGATCTCCTTTTGAGTAAAAAAACGTCGTATTCTGGCAGTATAAGAAATTAATTGGTACGATGAGTGATTAAAGGTACTTAATTTTAGCGAATTCGTCTCATGGATGTTTTGACTCAACTGATTCAGATTGCACAACCTCAGGCCGAACTAGATTTGCGTTGCCAAATGTCTGGTACCTATGAAATTCCACATACGGTATCTTCAAAAGGAACTGCTCCATTTCATTTGGTTTTGGCGGGTGAGTGTTTAATCGAAACAGAACAAGGCATCTTGAAAGCTCAAGCCGGAGATTTTGTAATATTTCCAAGAGGAGCGGCACATTCTATTCGGAGTGTAACGACTTCGAATCTATTTCATTCTGCATACAGAGATGACAGTGGAATTTTACCGATGAATCGTATTGGTAATGGCGTGGTTGAAGCTGATTTATTATGTGGTCATTTCAAATATGAGCATGAAGCAAGTAAATTATTATTTCAGTCTTTACCAGATCAGTTGCATATTTCACTGTTAAATGATGAGTCAAACATTCCATTACAGGCAATTGTTGATTGGACACGACAAGAAGCAAATCAGGGTTTTCCTGGGGCATTAGCAATCGTTACGGCGCTATGTCAGTCTTTACTGACGATTGCACTGCGCCGTTTTGGAGAAAATGCTCATAGTCCTATGAATACTTTAGCAGTGGTCGTAGATCCTCGTTTGAGCGTATCTGTACAGGCTTTATTAAAATATCCAGAGAAAAACTGGACCATTGATACGCTTGGCCAAATTTCGGCAATGTCCAGAGCAAGTTATGCCCGACATTTTAAAGAAACAACGGGATTGACTGTTTTTGAGTTTATTACTCAGGTTCGGATGTCTGTGGCTTGCCATTTATTGAGTAAAACAGATTCTCAGGTGAGTGCAGTGGCATTAGAGGTCGGTTATCAGTCTGAGGCTGCGTTTGGAAAAGCATTTAAAAAGCATACTGGTATATTGCCAGGGCAGTATCGACGTACAAAATCATCCTTTCATTGAGTTGATGAAAATATAAGTACTAAAAATATTTTCTTCTTTTTAAATATTGGAAAAATAATTTTTAATCTATTCATCTAAATGACAAATATAATCGATTACTTCATCTGTCATAATTTTGAACTTACTATTTTCAGGAACATTAAAAGATTCACCACTAGAGTAAATTTTAGCTTCTGGTTCATCACCAATTTGAACAGTGCATTTTCCTGAAATTATTTCAATACGCTCTGATACATGAGTTTTAAAGGTCAACGATTTATCGGTAGGAAGAATGACTCCTAACGTTTTTTTTGTACCATCTTCAAATTCAATGATGTGACTCACAGAATGGCCTTCGAAGTGAACATTTGCTTTTTTTCTTATAGAAACGGAGTCAAATTGATTTGGCATTTTTTTTCCATTTTATTGTATTGAGTACTTTCGAAATAATAATAAGAAAGCATCAGTTCATTCAAGCTATAAAATTGTATTTCTGGCTAGGTCATAAAAGTAAGTTTTTCTTAACTATGTCACTCATAAAAAAATGAATACTACTCAGTGAGTTAAACTATTGTACAGTTCAATAAAGTGCGGCCAATGGACACCGTTGAACGACCTGAATAAAGAACTTTTGGGGTTAACCATTAATTGAGTTACCAAACAGTTTACTGGTTAAATGTGGGTTAAGAGAAATAAAAAAACATCAACTACTTTTTAAATTAAATTGATTACGTTTAGTCCATCACACATTATAAAAATAATATGAAAATCATGCAATTATTGATGATTGACAGTAGGTGGTATTAAGTTTTATAACTAAAAGATCCTGGAATTATTTCTTTAATAGAAATAGAGAAATGATAATAAAAAATGACGAGCTATTAGAACAAAAAGATAAGGAGAAGAAATGAATCTCATTAAATACGCCTTATTTTCTCTTATGGGAATGCTGATAATAAATAACGCAGAGGCGGGAAATGCATCGACATCTTTAAAGGTCAGTTTAACCATTCTTGAAAGTTGTGAGGTTTCGACACAAGGAAATTTAGATTTTGGTTCAGTTTTACGTGCTCAACCAGTTGCTCCTGCAACAACGAATATATCTGTCCAATGCACCCATAATACACCGTATCAATTGGCTATAACCTCAGACAATAACTTTGAACTTAAATCTACTGCAAACACAGCATCTGTCGCATATGTATTATTTCAAGATGCAGGCCATACTCAAATTTGGGGAGGAGCAGGAAGTAAAATACATTCAGGCGTCGCAACTGGAATGAAAGAAAATATTCCTGTTCATGGGATGATTACATCGAGTACCAATGTTCAGGCAACAAAGTATGAAGATTGGGTACGTGTGAATGTGGTTTATTGATTGCAGCTCAGCAAAGTTTAATGAATGAAACCTTGTGAGCTGCACAAATGATTTTATTTATTGATGAGCCATTGGATTGAGGCATCAAACAGTTTTAACCCATCGTCAGATAGATTGGTAAAGGTATCATTGTTAAGAAAGAACATGAGTCGTTTTGCAGGTGCTAAAGATTCATAATCCATAGTTGCACCTTTCTCATAACCCCAAATTGCCACTTTTTCAGGTTGCCCATAAATAGTCGCAATAATGGTGGCACCTAAACCAGGCTTGCCCCAACTCATAGGCGCTTGTGCTTTATACACATTGTGAGTTCCCGCAAGAAGATGTGCAGACAATGGATGTGGTGCATTGACTAACCACAAATAACGTTCTTTCTCGACTTCACCAAAATCGGTATTAATGCGTTTACCGGTCATCGCCAAGTCATCAAGATAATCGTTTTCCCACGTCATAAGTGGAACGGGCAGTTGACGCCATCCTGATTGCATATTTTTAGAAGCGACAGTAGAAGAGATAATCACTAAATCTGTATTCTTTAAATTGTTTGGTGAAACAGATTGATCTAATACCTCAACTTGATAGCCTTTGCTTTGCAAGTATTTTTGAATGGCAATATCTGTGCTAGCCGATGAACCCTTGACTTGTGAAATCAGCGCAATTCGTGTTTGGGCATAAATGGAAGAGCTAAACAGTGTGCCAATTAAAACTAAGATAGAAAGAAGCTTTTTCATATTGATCTCAAAAGAGCAGTGATTTAAACACTGCTCTGATCCTCTGTTTTAAAATTTAAAGGTTGCACGTAATACTGCTTGGCGAGAGTCGCCTTGAGACACTGCCAAATTATTGACGCTAGCTGTGTAGTAGGTTTTGTCAAAGATATTATTTAAATTAAATTGGAACGTCACTGCTTGTTTAGCAATGGTCGTGTCATAGCTCACAAAAGCATTGGCAAGGGTATAGTCAGGCAGATCGAAGGTGTTTTTTGCATCTCCAGCACGTTTGCCAACATAATTACTACTTACACCAAAACGTAAATTACCGTTATAAAGTTCCCCGTAGTTATAGGCCAGTGCTAAAGAAGCAGTGTTTTTCGCTACATTATTCAAGCGATTGCCCTCAAGGCCAGTTTCATCCTTAGTGACTTTGGCGTCTGTATACGCATAGGTGAGGGTCGCATCAAGTTGATCGGTTACTCGTCCTGTCAGGTCGAGTTCAGCTCCTTTAGAACGCACTGCTCCGGTAGTATGTAACTCTGTTTCTTGACCAGGTTCAGTGATTGCTACTAAGACATTACGTTTTTTAATATCGTAGAGTGCAAAGTTGGCTTTGATACGGTCATTTAACTCATATTTTGCACCAACTTCATAAGACTTGGCTTGTTCAGGTTGAACATCAGAGTTAATGACAGCATCGCCACCCAAAGGTGCAATTGAAGAAGATGGCTTAAGTGACTCGGTATAACTACCATAGAATGAAAGTTGGTCATTCCATTTATAAACTAAACCTGCGTGTGGAAGCCAAGCATCATCATTGGTGTTGGTATTTTCTTTAAACGGTCTACCACGCCCAGCAGTCTGTTGATAGTTTAGGTAACGGCCACCAAGTACAGCAATCCATTTTTCATTTAAGTGAATTGCATCTTGCACATAAAAACCATAGGTATGCAGTTTATCGGTTTGATCACTATCATCTTTGCTGATTTCAAGAGATGGCTCGACAGTTCCAAAACTTGGATTTAAATAATCTATTGTGGAAGTAGTAGTACTACGGACCATGTCGGGACGGAAATACTTACGGTACTCAATGTCTGAACCGAATTGAATATCATGTTTAAAACCAAACAGATTGGTTGAACCGGTGATATATGCTTGGGCATTACTGTCTATACTCTCTGCATTTAAAGTCGCATCTGCGCGGCGTTTAACGGTGTGATTAGTAGTATCTAATGAGAGTACACGTAACTGGTTGGCATCATAAGTTTCGTAGTTATAGGTATAGCCTAAGTGAGCTGACCAGTTATCATTAAGTTTGTGGTCAACCAACAATTGTGCCAAATGATCTTCACCTTTCATTTGGTTAAAAGCTTCATCTAGACGTTGATATTTAGAGATGGGTAGGGCTTTGTTGGTTTTCGTGTCAAACACGGTAGAGCGGTCAAAAGGCACATCAAAGTGACGGTATTGATAGCTTAGGTTAACTTTAGTTTGACCATTATCCCATGCCACAGATGGAGCGATTAAAGTCTGTTTGAGATTACCAAAGTTACGCCAATAGTCAGCATCAGAATGGTCGGCAATAAAGCGATAGGCAAAGTTACTATCACTAATTGCCCCTGTGGTATCTATGCTTGCGCCTAGACCATTTTTACCCGCTGCAAAGCTTGAACCATAAACTGAAAGTTCGGTTTTTTGGGTAGTCTCGGGTTTTTTTGTAATGACATTGACCACACCACCCGGGTCCATAATGCCATAGAGTAATGAAGCTGGGCCTTTTAAAACTTCAACTTGTTCAACTGCCGCATTCATGGTTCGGCCTTGTACAATCGGCATACCATTTACGGTAATGGAACCGTCACGATTGTCACCAAAACCTCGTTTCATAACAGTATCTTGCGTACCGCCTAAAGTATTGCCCTGCGTAATGCCACTGACCTGAGTCAATGCATTGTCCAAGTTTGCAGGTAAATAATCTTTCATATATTGCTTAGATACGACGTTTACGGTTTGCGGGCTTTCTAGATTTTTTTGTTTGCCTCGTAGGGTCGACGCCGTTTGTGTACCAATATAGCTTGAGTCTGCCTCAGCCTGAACTTTAATGGTTTCTAATTGCGCTGGTTGAATCGCGGTTGTTTCTGCCCAAGACATCATCGGGATGAGGGATAAAAGCAAGGGGCTACTATGTTTTAAAATTTCAACAGTAATTAAATTTTTACGTGGGGAGAAAGCAAACATACGTATACCTAAGTGATATAGAAAATCGTGTTGAGGCTGAAAAAGAGCGGCCATTCAAACAAATAGGAGTGCCGTCTATAGACTCAAAAAAAAGTGTGTAAAGTATATATAAATGAGACTCATTTGCAATGGTTGCAGGTAATAAAGCTGCAGGAAAAATTAATAATAATTTAACTTTTTAATTAGATTATCTTTTATGCTCAGCCACTCTTCATCAATGATACTGAATCTGACAGAATTCCTTTTTCTCCCATCAGGCATAATTCGCTCATTTCTAACCACACCTTCTTTCTGGGCACCGAGTCTTAAAATTGCATTCTGTGATTTTTCATTAAGTACATCTGTTGTGAACTGAACTCTAACGCAATTTAGCTCTTCAAAGGCATATTGAAGCAGCAAATATTTTGCCTCTGTATTTGCATATGTTCGCTGCCAAGATTTTGAGTACCAAGTGCTGCCAATTTCTAACTTTAAATTTTTTCTATCTATTTTCCAAAATCTTGTAGACCCAATGATTTTTCCTGTAGCAATATCTTCAATAACAAAAGGAAGAACAGTACCTGCTTGGTAACCTTCTAGCGCAAGGTGAATATAGTCATCTACTGTTTCTGTTGAAGGTACGACAGTGAAAGGGAGGTTCCATAGTTCTCCGTCTGAAGCAGCGGTAACTAAATCTTTTGAGTCTTCAATGGTCAAAAGGCGTAATCGAATACGATTACTTGAAAGCATGATGTTTGGGGCCATAACAGAGGTCCTCGCTAAAAGTTATCAAATCAGGAAGATGATTCAAATGCTATTTAAATCGACTATTTAGATCGCTACTTGAAACCGTAGTATTGAGCGAATGAAAATCACCTGATTCGGCAATCGCACTTGCTGCTTTAATAAAACTATCCCACGCTGTACGAGCTAATGCTCCACCCAGACTAATACGTCTTACACCCAAATCTGCAAGCTCTGCTGCTGTTAAATCAGTATCCCAGCCAATTAAAACGTTTACGGGTTTTGGTGAAACGGCATTCACAACAGCGATGATTTGTTCACGAGTTTTAATACCAGGTGCATATAGGCAGTCAGCACCAGCTTCTGAATATGCTTTTAATCTTTTAATGGTATCTTCTAAATCGGGCACACCAACAAAAAAGTTTTCAGCACGTCCGATAAGCATAGCGTGAGTTCCGCTTTGGTCGATCGCTAAACGAGCTGCTCGTATTCTTTCAACTGCATCAAAAATTCCACGAAGCGGCTTTTCACTATTTCCAGTCGAATCTTCAATAGAAATACCCGCTATACCTGTATCAAGTGCCATTAGAACATTTTCAATAACACCTTGAGTTGTATCTGAAAAGCCACTTTCAAAATCAGCATTTATAGGCAGGTTAGTGGACTGAACCATATAACGTAAATGTGCCAACGTTTCATCTCGGTCGAGTTGACCATCGGTCTTTCCGCAAGACCATGCATAACCTGAGCTTGTTGTGGCAAGTGCTTTATAGCCGAGTTGTTCGAGTACCTTTGCGCTGCCTGCATCCCAAGGGTTGGGTAAAATAAAACATCCGTCTTTATGGAGATCACGGAATTTTTTTCTTTTCTCATCTACAGAGGTTTTCATTATTACGTACTCTTTTTAATGCATTTACTGAAACTTAAAAATCCCATCTAGCTGTTTAAAATAATCTTTTAGAAGGTAAGTTAAAGCTAAATGACTATACCAATTTTTTAACTTATACAAATACAACCACTTCTTAATTTCAATTAAGAAAATCAATATAAAGTGATATCCATTTTGGGGATATTGATTATAGTTTTTTTGAATTTATATAAATCTATTTATCGTCATAAAAAATCATAGTTAACGTTTTATTATTTTGTAGTTAACAGGGGAGAACGAACCAGAAACTATTTTATGTCTAATAAGGATTCGCTATGAAAAACACTTATTTAGTTACAGGTGCTACTAAAGGTATTGGAAAAGCAATTAGCAACGAACTGTCCTTGCAGGGGCATCAGGTGATTGGCATTGCCAGAAATATCGACCATATAGACTTTCCCGGACAGCTTTTTAGTTGTGATCTATCCAATATAGAACAGACTGAAGAAACCTTAGCATTAATTGCTAAATCTCATGTCATACATGGAATAGTGAATAACTCAGGAATTAGTCTACCTCAACCTTTAGGCCAGATTTCCTTTCTTGCCTTAGAGGAGGTCTGGAACTTAAATGTAAGAGCGGCTATACAAGTAACTCAGCATTTTGTTGCTCAACTAAAAGAACAACGCTTTGGGCGAATTATTAATATTGGGAGTAGGGTGATTTACGGGGCAAAACAACGGACAGCATACTCAGCAGCAAAAAGTGCATTGGTCGGTTGTACTAAAACTTGGGCACTTGAGTTGGCTGAGTTCGGAATAACAGTCAATTGTGTATCACCAGGGCCAATTGAAACGGAACTTTTTAGAAAAACCAGGCCAGTTGGAAGCGTAGCTGAAAAAGCGATATTAGAAAGTATTCCTTTAGGAAGAATCGGCACACCACAAGATGTTGCACATGCCGTATCTTTTTTACTGTCAGATCATGCAGGTTTTATTACGGGCCAAGTTCTAAATGTTGATGGAGGGGGGAGTTTATAGAACTTAATGAAGATTTAACTTCATGAAAGAAAGCCCTGCTGAAAGGGCTTTACTGTTATTTAGCTGAGTTTTAAATATTCTTCTTTCAGTTTATCAAGAAAAATAAACAGATTTTTGTTCATTTCTTGGTAGTCGTGGCTTCGTAATTCTTCACGCGTGTTCACAAATTTATAATCATAAGCTTGATCCAGTTCAACGGCCGAATGCTGAATAAGCAATTCAACGACTTCAGGTGTCAGTTCCATATGACACTGCAATCCATAAACTAATTTCGAATATTCAATAATTTGTCGTGGACACCCTGCGCTAAAAGCAATAATTTTTGCATTACTCGTTAAGCCGGGCATATCATTATGCCAATGTCCAACTTCTGTTATTTTTCCTAAGTGTGAAAATAGCGAATGTTTAACTCCATGTTCTGTTAGCATGATAGGAAACTTACCAATTTCTCTTTCTGGACTATGCTCAAAATTCGCACCCAAAGCTTCCCCTATAAGCTGTGAACCCAGACATACCCCTAAAACCACTTTATTTGCCTCAATCGCTTTTCTTATAACCGCTTGCTCGGCAAGTGAATTAAAATGAGGGCACATTTCGATAGTAGTATCTGGACTTTGGGGGCCACCCATCACAATAAGGAAATCTATCCCTTCAACCTTAGAAGGTAAGGGCTCATTTAAATACACTCTTGAATATGTCATTTCAAAGTTATGTCTTTTGCCCCAAATTTCGTATGCACCAGGTGCTTCAAAATCTTCATGAACAATAAAATGTAGATGCATGAGTGTCCTCAAAGTTCAAAGAATTATAGATAGGCTCGTTGCTGATATGAGCTGAGGGCAGCTTAAGCACACTATGAAGCAATCAATACATCCAGTTCTTTAATGTTATATGGTCCAGTAGACATAATATTTGCTGTTTTTATATAAAGTGTGATTATTCTTTATTCAAAAGGTGGCTAACTTTTAGCTTTAATAAAAACTAGTTAGAAGTTAACCTATTATTTAAAAATTTTAAACTAAATAATCAATAATAAATGGGGTGGTTTGTAATTTTAAATGCAATCTAATCTTTACTTTTATATTTGGAGTAATTTATTTTTTTTGATTTAGTAAAACTGAAAATTAAATTTTAATAATATAGGAAAGTGATGTTGTATATGTTTTTAAACTTTAGATGAATTGTTCATGATTTATGCTAATGGTTTTTTTATATTTCTTATTAAAAAATAAATGAGATGTTGAAATTAATCCAAGTGTATAAGAAATAACTCTAGATTAAATGTATTTTTATATTTTATCATATAAGTATTTATAAAAATATTTACTATGGTTTTATACTCTATTTTTTGAGATAATTGATTATCATAAATAACGTATGTTGGAGCTAATAATATAGCTTTTATATTTAACATCATGTCAACTACCAAGGTAATTGTCTAGTATTTTACTCCTACAACGGGCGACAAACTCCATTTTTTGCAAAGTTCTTTTCAACTTGCTTTAATACAAAGCTGGTCATTTCCTCTAAAGACTTAGAGTTCACGCTATGCTACTGAGTACTTAAGTGAGCAGTCTGATGCTCTTTAGAAGACATGGCCTATTGACCTATAAATATTTCTGTAGATATTTAACTTATTGTTATATTTTATTTTTGTTAGTAAAAGTCTGCGCTGTGAAAAAAGTAATCTCCATCTTTAGGAAGTAAAGTCTACATATTGATAAATAAATATGTGAATGCTAGATCGTTATCACCCCAACATTTTATACTTCAAATTTATAATTTATTCTACCTAGAATAAAATAAGAGGACGTAGGTATTTTTGCTGGGTTCATCGCTATGTTATATACCTCACTAACCAATGATATTTAAAATAAAAATTATTGATTTTAATTGGTGCTCATGTGTTTGGTAGTTAATTTTATTTAAAATAAAATTCTAATTTTAAAAAATAAAGAATAATTTTAAATTATATATTGAAATTATGGTAACCTATTTAAAAATTTGTTTGGTATGAATGCATTTAGTTGTAATGATTTTTTAAATATAACAACTTTTGGTTGTTGCTCTTTATGGGGTGTGGGTAGTGTGTGATCATTTAAATAATTAATCATAATATTATTTAAATCAATTTTTTTATTTAGTGTGAGGGAGTATCTGAGAGTGGTCTTTATGATTTGAATGAAGGTTTTGTAATAATAAAAAATCTAATTTTATAAAACTGTATAACAGATCATTTATTGTTAGCTTACATAATATTTTGTAATGATTTTTACATAGACAGACAAGTGCATAGTATAGAAGTAATAAATAATTCATATAATTTGCTTGAATAGGCGATCTTTTGGTGTATAATTAACTTAACTAGAAAAAAGACTTATTAGTTTAGTAAATCCTCTTTTAGTATCGAAGCTTTATTCATAATCCTCCGTTTTTAAGATCTTAAGCTCAATTCGTTATTTTTTCAAAGTTAAACCCGTCATGTCTCATGACTTTAAGTTCTTAAATATCAATAGGATATATGTTATGTCTAACAATACAGCTACCGGTACAGTTAAATGGTTCAACGAAACTAAAGGTTTCGGTTTTATTCAACAAGATTCAGGTCCAGACGTTTTTGCTCACTTTAAAGAAATCGCTGCTTCTGGCTTCAAAACTTTACATGAAGGCCAACGCGTAACTTTTAACGTTGTTCAAGGCCAAAAAGGTCCTAGCGCTACAAACATTATTCCACAGTAATTATTTCTGTAGAATATAAAATCTAAAAAAGCCCTCCTTGGAGGGCTTTTTTTATTAAGTCGAAATCGCTTTGTTTTTTCGATCCAACATATGATGTGTCTGAATAAACTCTTTAAATTGCTGTTTTACCCTTTTAAACTTATCAAAAGTTAAAACACCTACATTTTTCACTATAGACAGTGTTTGTAGTAACTCTTGTTTATCACCCCCGATGGAATGATTGGTTTTAAGAGTCTATTAACTTTTAAAATATAATGAGTCGCTCGCCATCTTTTTTTGAATTTATCAAGGTTGTTGCTATCTACAGCAGTCACCGATGGTTCACTATTTTGTCTAACATCTACAGCTATATTCTGTTTATCGTTAGAGATTACCAGAGTTGCATTAGATACCAGAATTTTAGCTACTGCATTTTCTTCAGCATAGGCCCAACTCTTCAGCCACTTCCTTTGCCAAATCAAGATCAATATTGACTAAGATATTAGTAAGAATTCGCTTACGAATTTTCTGTATCTTGAATTTTAGAACGTTCAAATACGAAAGCTTCCTTTACATGTTGTTGCTTATGCGGTTTTAGGCTGTGATAGTGTAAAGTTATATGTTAAAAGATCGGCAAAGCTCTTAGGTCATATTTGTATAAATTAGCTTAATCGGTGAATAGACGGTATAAAATTCAGACCTCAAATGCGCGTAAAGACATATTACTGACAGACACAAGCAGATGTACTTCTGCTTAAAGCATTTGTTCTTGTTTTAAAATTTTCCATGTGTTGAGTGTTATATTTAATATTTAAATATCAAAAAATTAAATAGTTAAATTAATTTGAATGTGTTTATATATAACCGAAAGTGACAGTTTAATGAATATAAGCTTAAGTAGACTTAAAATAATTAAAAAAGAGATTATTTTTAAAAATAAATAAAAAAATCTCTTTTTATGGTTTAAACGGCAATGAGTTCTTCAACTTTTTCAAGCTCAATGATCTTTTTCATATAAGACCATGTTTTTTCAGGGTTAACTAAACTTTTATCAATTGTGCCATCAATAATAATGCCATCAATAATATTGAGAAATAATGTAGTTAATGCAACTGGGTCTTCAACATAGAACTTAATTAATATTGAAAAAACAAGCTGATAGATCCATTCACGATATTCATTAATTGGAGTCTTAAGCGATGGATAAATCTGAACTACTTCCATAGTTGCTTTTTTAAATAAACATCCATTGAAATCTTCGGTATAAATCCAGTCAATATACCAATCAAATAAACTCCTGAGCTGAACTAAAGGCAAGTCATTTGCATTGATTCTTTCTAATATGGCAGCCTGTATATCAGAATTTCTTCTATAAAGACATGATTCTATTAAATTTTCCTTGGAAGGGAAATATTTGTAGAATGTCATTTTTGCGACATTGGATTCAGCAATAATTTTATCAATTCCAATACCGTTATAGCTTTTCTGATTAAAAAGGGCTATAGCCGTTGTTATAATTGTGTCTCTTTTTGACATCGATTTCCCCGTTGTAAATCTTTTGAAATCCGTTTCTTTTTAAAGTGGTCTCTTATAGAAGTTAATTTTAATCATATTGAAAAGATTGTCGTAATACAACAGATGAAATAATAAAAATGACAATATTTTTTGCTATCAATTGTTAATTAATTTATTAAAAAAATTCATTAAATGATGGATTGATTTGTTTAAACAATAAACCTAATATCGAATTGTTTAGGAATGAGTATACAATTTTATTGAGTAGCAAATGAATGCGCAATTAAAATAATGGAGAACTCAAAACCTAACTATAAGAACTAATTTGTTATTGAGAATGATTATGTCAAAAAAATTTGAGGATTTTAATAATCCAAGGCAAAAGGCATTACTGGGGATGAAGAATAGTATTCCTTCAGAACAGTGGGAAGAAAATCTAGCATTTCTCAAACAATTAAGAGGTAAAATTGCTGAATTACCAGTATGCCAACATCCAGCAATCGAAGTTTTAAATAACGGACAGCTTGATAAATTCACATTAACAAAAATTCATTTGGAATATCGCCACGCTATTGTACAGATCTTTACTGACGCCTTATTAATGGCTCAGTTCCAGACAAAGCAATTAGAACCGAAATTACACTCTGGAGCTAAAATGTTTCCGCGTGTTTTATTAAGCTTGAATGTGCTTGATGAGTTTGGTTTTCGACCTGGAACAGATCAAGAAAATTATTATTTAGGTAACCCTGAGTACGCACACTATCCACTCTATGAAGATTTATTGAATGATTACGGTTTAAATGAACAAGATCGTAGAACGTATCAACCTTCAAAAATCGCAGATCAGGTGAGAACCTTTTTGGAATCTTCTTATGATAGCTACATTAAAGTTGTCGCATTGCTTGCTGTTGCAGAGGAAGAGGTGATTCTTTTTAGTCCTCCACTACGTGAGGCGACTAAAGCTGTGGGTGTTGATGTTGAGGGTGGTGGCTATTACCACGTACATGGTGTGTCTACTGACGAGACATCAGAAGCCGCGGATGATGACCATGAAGATGACCTATGGTTTGCATTAGCTCAAGCTATCACAAAAGATGATTATGAAAGCTTAACAAACCTATGTGTAGAATATTGTGCTTTATGGAATGAGTTCTGGGATGTTCAAATGTCAGATATTCATTTTATTGAAACAAAGAAGCTGGCGTAAGGTTAACGTCACATAGCAATCGCTTCATTCAAAAAAAGCTTATCCAGGTGGGTAGGCTTTTTTATTTGTGTTTTTTTATCTAAATCTTATGCAAATAACTTAACAAATCAACAGCAACCGATATTCACCTTCTTTTTCAACAGGTGCTCGATGAACACAAGGTAATACCTTTTGAGTAGGATGGTCTACTGCTAAACGCCACAAATGACCCATACCTAAATTTATAGGTTGTGCTTGAGGTTTGGGTTGATAATGCAAATCAAAAAAATACTCTGCCAGAAAGCTTTCGAACTCGGCTTCTGAGCCATCATGTAATTCTTTAAGCTTTTCTCTAATTTCTGGAATTAAAACTTTTTGCTCAACCTGATCATTAGGCACAATATCGCTCGCTGCGCCATAATAAGTACATAAAAATGTATCAGTTTCTATAGGGGAGCGATCGACATGAAAAGAATAGACATCTGTTGAAATAAAGTCTAGCTCTTCATCACGTTCATAGTTTTTAAGTAAATTAAGAGAAGGCGATGCGCCTAGATCTGTTAAGCGTTGAATATCGTTTAGGATAATTCCCCGTGCCAAATGGGCTTGTTCTGAAAGTTGCAGGACTAAAAGATCTTCGACAGAAATTTCTGTAATATTATCTATTAACTGGAGCTTATCTACGATTTCTTTAAAGTCGCCAAGCAAATTTCTAGACCAGCAAATAGCGTTTGTTTCTCTCTGAAAATGTGTATTTATAAGTTCAGCGAAACTAGAAACTACTTCAATTTGTTTGTGGTCGAAAAGGGTACTCGTCATATAACCATTAAAATAGCTAAAAACCTTGCGTAATCATACACGCTTAGCGCGTATAGGGCTGCAATTATCAGTCATCATTTCAGTTTCATAAATAAAGATAATGCAAGAAAAGTACAATAATGAGATGAACTTTGGGAAGGGTGTGCTTATTATAAAAATAATCTCATGCAATTACGACGGTGTAAAAGCAGGGTATTGAACGTTTAAAGGACTAAGGGTTTGACTATTTTTAAAGTCGTAAAGGGAAATTAGGGAAGTTTTAAAAAGTAAGAGGATGATGAGGGAAAATATGGAAGACATTAAAACAGTCTGTGTGGTTGGTGTAGGTGTCATTGGTGCAAGCTGGACAGCATTATTTTTATATAAAGGTTTTAAAGTAAAGGTATATGACCCTTACCCTATAGATGAGGAGTTCTTTAAAAAACGGATATATGCCAATCTTAGTGATTTACTTGCTTTAGATCAGCAAGAGCCTAATGGCTATAATTTACATGACCTTTTGTTAAATCTGGAACTTCACAATAACTTAAAAGATGCTGTTGCCGATGTCGATTTCATTCAAGAAAATGCACCAGAACGCTTAGAGTTAAAACAAAAGTTATATCAGGAAATTACTTCATATTGCCCTGAAAAAACACTTATTGCTTCAAGCTCTTCAGGCTTGAAAGTGACCGACTTTCAAAAAGATGCAACCTATCCCGAGCGTATTTTCTTAGGTCATCCATTTAACCCACCTCATCTATTACCTTTGGTTGAAATTGTTGGAGGAAACTTAACAGATCCACAGCTTTTAAAACGAGCGTCTGCATTTTATCAAAGGTTAGGTAAGCACCCGATTATTTTAAATAAAGAAGTAAAAGGGCACGTCGCAAATCGTTTACAAGCTGCTTTATGGCGAGAGGCATTTTCATTGGTTAAAGACGGGGTCTGCTCAGCAGAAGATGTAGATATCGCAATCACCAGTGGGCCTGGGCTGAGATGGGCATTATTTGGCCCTTATATAAATATGGAGCTTGCAAACCAGAAGGGTTTTAAAGAGGCGATTCATCACTTAGGGCCACCAATGACCGAATGGTGGAATGATATGCAAGCCTTTCAGCACTCGGAAGAAACCACAGAGTTGCTAGAAGCCCAAACCAATGAGCTTTTAATGCAATATCAAGATGTCGATTTATACCAAAAAAGAGATAAAGGACTGGTCGATATTTTAAAGCTAAGACAGCAATTAGAGTTGGATTAAACTTGTTAGTGACTCATAGCCAAACAATGTTTGGCTTTTTTATTGCTGAGTATTCGCCCACCATACTTCTATATACCTGCTGATTTTAACTCAGCGACCGCCTTCTGGCGGTTTTTCCTTAAAAATAGAGCTAAGCTCTAAGCAATTAATTCTATAAAAATTAAATATTTTTACTAACTTGTATTAGTAAGTTTGATATAATTGATAGCGATTATCTTAAGGCACGTCCATCAGTACCTTTTGGTATGAGAGGTGAGTTTTGATCTAATTCGTCGTGCTCAATTTCAATAATAGCTAAGAAGTGGTTGTTTAATACTACACTATGAGCAATCCAAACAGGAAAATAAGGTTCTAACTCTGGAAAATTACCAACACGGTCTGTCAAATAATGATAAAAATCTTTAGAGGGAAGAACTAGAAAACCTCCTTGTAATCTTTGATTTAACATCTCATATACAAGTTTATTTACCGCTCGATGAGAAGAAGAAATATTGCCTGTTTCCCATTCTAAAGCAAAATTTTCATTACATTGATTGGTAAATACCGCATCCAGAGGCCCTAAATTAGAGCCAGGAACTTTAGCTTCAGCAGTCCAACCTAATGATTGTAAATGAGTAATACAGTTATTCTTTATGGGTTTTACCCCATTGCCTTTACGGATAGGGTTTAATTTAAAAGATAGTGTACCAGTTGGCCAACTAGTTGTTGATATTCCATAAGTTAGATTTTGAATAACAGAATCGATATCCCCTTGATATGTGTTTATTAAAATTCTAATTTTATTGATTTTCATAAAGTTTTTCCTCTAAAGCGATAGTGAATTCGACTAAGGTCATGTCAAGTGCTTTAGAGATAGAAAAAAGTGAAGTAAGAGTAGGTTGCCTTTTACCTCTTTCTAAAAGAGAGATATAAGTTCTATCTAGCCCACTTAAGAAAGCTAAATTCTCCTGAGAAATTTTCTTTTGAGTACGTAAGTCTTTTAACACTGTAGCAAATGCATTTTCTATATTCATAGAAGCCCCTGATTTGCTACAATGATTTAATTTTGAAGTCTATAGTTCTACAGACTATAGTCACGTCCAGGACTTTTAAGGTAAATGCATGTTCAATAAAGAAGTTTTATTTGGGTTATTGCAGATTTCTGATCTAAGTGAAATTGATAAAGTATATAAAAAGTTGGATATACCTAAAAAAAATTTAAAAGAATATTTAAGTGGGATATTTCCGTTAGGTAAGGATCAAGAAAGATTACTTGAATATTTAAAAATTGATCAGAATTTTTTAAAATTGATATATGGAAAAATTGATCAAAATTTGACAGATATTCTGGTAAAAAATGCTCAAAATATTTATTTGAACATAGAACATAGCAAAATTGAAAGCAAAATTGAAAATCTGGTACCTAATTACAAAACAAAATTAGGAGAGTTATATCAAAATGACTGTTTGGCAGTACTTAAATCAGTAGAAACTGAGTCAATAGACTTAATTTTTGCAGATCCACCATTTAATTTATCAAAAAATTATCCATCAAAGATGGATGATAACTTGCCAGAACATGAATATATACTATGGACTGAAGAATGGTTAAATGAATGTATTAGAGTTTTAAAACCAGGGGGAAGTTTATTTATATGGAATCTCCCAAAATGGTTAACGTATACAGCAAACTATTTAAATAAATATTTAACTTTTAAGCATTGGATAGCTGTAGATATTAAGTACTCTTTACCTATTAAAGGAAGATTATATCCTTCACATTATGGCCTACTTTACTATGTAAAAAATGATAAACCTAATATTTTTCAGCCTGATCGATTACAAATGAATACCTGTCCTCATTGTTTCAAAGAGACAAAAGATTATGGTGGTTATAAAGCAAAAATGAATCCGTTAGGAGTTAGTTTGACTGATGTCTGGTTAGATATCTCTCCTGTAAGGCATTCTAAATATAAAAAACGTAAAGATTCCAATGAACTATCCATTAAATTGTTAGATAGGATTATAGAGTTAGGATCTAAAGAGGGTGATATTATTTTAGATCCATTCGGTGGCTCTGGTTCTACTTATGCTGTTTGTGAGCTAAAAAATAGAAAATGGATTGGCAGTGAAATAGGGCCAATCGAGCAGATCATTGATCGATTAAAAAATATAGAGGATGAGCGCCCTTTATTGAAAAAATATAGATCAGAAGTGAATTGTTTATTTAATGATAAAGTGAGATCAGAAAGAAAAAAAAGAAAGCAGTGGTTGCCTGAGGATTTTATAAAAGATGAGAAAAAAGAAGCTGTTGAAATTCAACTTCAGTTTATTTGATTGTTCTCTATATAATATAGGACTTCAAGCTTCTTCTATTGCCCACGCTAATTTAAGTAGAAAGAGGTGTAAAATTAAGCTTTCCTTTATAGGATAAGCGTGAGTTATAGTCTGTGTCGATCATAAGAGTTTCTGTTTTTGCACTTATTGCATAGTAGAGATCATATTGTTCTTCTGTTTTAACAATCACTACTTTGCTAATACCTTAATTATAAAATATTTTTACTTTTATCTTTCCTAGAACTGCGGTTAAATTAGTCTGGAAATATATTTTTCCTGAGAAATTCTTAACTTTATGATGCATCCTGATCAAATCTATTTAGATATAAAAATTGTCACTCAATTAATTGCAAAACAATTTCCTCAATACCAAGAAATGGAAATTAAACAATTAAATACCCAAGCAACTACGAGTGCAATTTTTAGAATAGGAACAAATCTGGTTGCTAAGTTTCCTTTACAGAAAATAGATGAACAAGATAGTTATAACATTGTGCAAAAAGAAGCTCTGGCTATTGAAGAGTTTTTTACGTATGCAAACTTTCCTTGTTCGAAGGTAATCGGTATTGGTAAACCAAGTCCACTTTATCCAATGTCATGGATGTTACAAACTTGGTTAGAGGGTGATATTGCAACGCCTCATGGTTTTTCTTCATCTGTTTCTTTAGCAAACGATATCTCAAGTCTTATCACCTCATTGCGATCTCTTAATGTAAATAATCGTACTTTCGATGGGCAAGGGAGAGGTGGAAATCTTGCAGATCACGATCAATGGATATCAACATGCTTAGAAAAAAGTAAAGCGCTTTTAGACACGTGCACATTAGGTGCTTTATGGGAAAAATTTAGAATACTCCCTAAAGTTGATCATGATGTCATGAGTCATAAAGATCTTATACCGGCTAACATTCTTGTCAAAAATAATAGGCTTATTGGTTTGTTGGATTGTGGTGGCTTTGGTGCGGCTGATCCTGCTTTAGATTTGGTTTCTACATGGCATCTTTTTGATAAAGAAAGAAGAGGTATAGTAAGACGTAATTTAAATTCTAGTGATCTTGAGTGGAAACGTGGTGCTGCATGGGCATTTCAACAAGCAATAGGATTGGTCTGGTACTATGAAACAACTAATCCGGCTATGAGTGAGCTAGGACGTTCTACATTGAATCGGATTATGAATGATGTCGAAATATAATTAGAAAACTACCGGGTCAATTCAATACGCTTTGTATAGAAATACCAGCATAGTTTTTATTATAAAATCCCTGACAAGGCAGGGATTTATTTAGAAGATGTGTCATTCAAAAAAATTTAAAATTAGGTAAATACTTTATCTAACTACTAGATTTAATAATTCATAGAATCAACAGTTTGGAGTATGCTTGTAAATAGTATTGCTAATTTAGACTCGGGCTGTGGTTCATTTCCATTTGCGGTAAAGACCGCACAAACTTTATGACCTTTTTGAGTTTTACCAATCACAGAAAAGTTAATCACGCCATATTCAGAACCACCTTTGAAGCCAATTTTTTGCCAATTTAGATTTTTAAAAAGTGGGTTTAAATAGCTATTCAGAGCAGGGGCATCTTGAACACTTTCAAGCAGAGGACAAATCTCATTGGCTGATATATACCATTCAGCATCTTGCCAAGTAGCCGATTTTCCAATGCTACTCACACTTGGTAGCGGGAGTTTGTCTAACTCAGAGAGCACTTCTAGGCGCGCTGATTTTGTTCCTGTTTTAAACTTATTTCTTAGCTTTTCATTGCTCGGATCAATCAGTTGAAATAGCTCTCTTGTGGTCAGCATCGGGATATTTCTAGCTGATAGAGCTTCTATACGAGGTTTCTTTAATACCTCTATCAAGCTATCGGTCGCTGTGTTATCGCTAATTTGTATCATTAACTGCGCGAGAAGTTCGAGATTTACAGGTGTACCTGCAGGCAGGTTTTGTAAAACTCCTGAAGGTAGTGAGCGATTTTTTTCTTTTAAAGAAACAATAGTTTCTCTTTTTAATTCGCCTTTTTTTATCGCATCTTCATACGCTTTTAAAACGAGTAATTTAAAAGTCGAACCCACAGCCATAGGGGTCTTATCATTTTCAACAACCACTGGTTTGTTATCTACAACAACTAAAAGAGAGGTTTTACCGACTGCGTTTTCATGTAGACCTTTAACCATTTCGTCTAGGCTTACTGTTTTTAAATGAGGCGCGCTAAACCAAAGGGTACTAATTTTCCCTTGCTCATCTAAGCTAATTGAAACAGGTAATTCTCCTTTTTCAAAATCAATAGTCCCAGAGCCGTTTGAAACATTCATGCTTTTTAATGGGCCTAAAGAGGCTTTTAAATCATCAACGATTTTTTGAATTTGTGTTATGGAAACCTGTTGTAAAAAGTGAGGACTAAATAAAGAAGCTTCTATGGGTTTATCTGCAAAAATTGATGAAAGCTTGTTAGATAAAGTATCCATTTTTTGTTCTGTCGCTGCGTGAGAGTGAGTAATAACAATAGGGGAAACATTCAAAGTCATAACGCCTACAGCAAAAAATAAAGCTCTAGTCGTGTACATTTTCTTGGTTAGAAAGTTCTTCATTAAATGTCCTCCTATATTCAGACTCATCTACAGTTTTTTATAAATGGTTTTAAAATAAACATTCATTTTGACTTATCAAAACTCATATATCTATATAAATTTCTTCGATTTTATAAACTAAATTTTAATAATAAAGCTGAATTATTTATCCTTACTTTTTAATGATCTATTTTAAAACAAATGTCATTTTGTGTGCTTGACTGCAAAAGGGTTGGACACTATTCTTTGCCTGCTGGCCACATTGCCAGTCGGTCGTCGCGGACCGCTGTTTTCGACCACATCAGGATTATTTCTTCTGAGGAATAGTTTTGTGTGAGCATCTCCTCGTCTCCTCCCGTAGCGGTAGGACGGGAGAGGGACACCTTCGGGTGTGCTGGAGTCGAAACCAGTCCGCGAACCCTTTCTCGTTCTGCCACCCTAATTTTAATGTTTGGCAGAACTCCCAATAAAGGGAGTTGGCTTTGCACATTCATTATTTCTTGGCTCTCGATGCCGAAAGCTATAACGACAGCACTTAAATCATCTTTAAACAGCTTGATGGCCTTTAGGATTCTCAGGCTTTAAGTCATTACGGCCCAAAAATTTGTATCAACAATAAAACTTGAGATGTGCCAAGCACAGTCTTTACGGCTTTGCTGTGCTTTTTTTCTCCCAAAAAGGCACAGGCTTTTTTCTCTTTTAGAAACAACAAGAATTTAAAAAGGTAAAACTATGCCAACTTTAGAAATCTCTTCCAAAAAATTACAGGTTATTCAGACCGCAATCCAACTCTTTACCACTCGTGGCTTTCACACCTCAGGCGTAGACTTGATTGTGAAAGAATCCGAAGTGACAAAAATGACGTTTTATAACTATTTTCACTCGAAAGAAAAACTCATTGAAATGTGTATTGCCTTTCAAAAAAGCTTACTTAAAGAAGAAGTATTAGCGATCATTTATTCAAGTCGTTATTACACTTCAAGCGCTAAGCTCAAAGAAATTATGCGCTTACATGTCTGCTTTAACAGCCCGTACCATTTGTTACTCAAAGCCATTTTTGAAATTAGAGTCGCTTATCCTCAAGCTTACCGCATGGCAGTTGAATACCGAAATTGGCTGCGCCATGAAATTTTTGATCTGATTTTTAGCGGAGAAATCCGCGAACCAAAATTCGATGCCAATATGGTGGTAAACCTTATAGATGCTTTACTGCTACAGGTTTTAAACTCAAACAGTTTGGAAGAAAGAGACGCTGTGGTAGAGCGGTTCTTGGGTAGTCATTCAAAATAGTTGCTGAGATAAAACACTCCCAAAATGATTTATCGCAGCCATACATATCCACACAATTATGGTTATGAGTGAAAAATACTTTTAAGTAGAGCGATGACTTTGGCGATATCGGGGTTTTCTATACGGTAGTACAACGTTTGCGATTCTCGGCGATAAGTTACTAAACCTTCCTCACGCATTTTTGCAAGATGCTGCGAAAGAGAAGATTGGCTAAGAGAGATTCTTTGTTGGATTTCGCCGACTGTCATTTCTTCTTTTTCAATTAATAAACATAAGACTAAAAGACGATGTTTATTACTAATCGCCTTTAAAAGATCAGAGGCTTTCTGAGCGCCTTCAATTAAAAAAAGATCATCTACATTTTGGGAACTAGCGGTCATGTCACTCTCATAAGAGAAATTACGAAACAAGATTTCATGATTATAGCGGATAAGCCGAGTTGAAAACATTATATTAGATAAATCTAAATTAACTATTGCTAAATTAGATTTATCTAATATACTAAATTTACCTCAAGCTTAATCACTACGTTCACATGTGTAACGCATGCATGAACGCAGTTTCTTTTTTTCTAAATTTGGGAATATTAACGATGAACTTACCGACTTGGATACTGCTTGCATTCGCTGGCTGGACATTACTTATTTTGTTTAGCACGGTAGGGGTTTATCGTTGGTCAAGAATTTTGACTGGTCGTGCGACCATAAGTGAATGGCAAGCAGGCCAGCCACAAGGGAGTGATTGGTATCAACGAGCAATGGCAGCACACCGTAACTGTATTGAAAATCTTCCTATTTTTGCAGCTATTGTTATTGCCATCAACCACTTTGAGCTTAATAGTCAAATGCTCGATAGTTTGGCGATAGGCGTGTTAGTTGCACGTATTGCCCAAAGTTTGATTCATATTTGTCTGGAGCAAAGTGATCGAGTTGCCACATGGCGCTTTATATTTTTCTTTGCTCAAATAATTGCCATGATTTGGATGGGAATTTATATCGTTCTTACAGTTTAAAGGTAGCGCTTGAAATTTAGCCGATAGGATAGGTTGGCGGATTTTTAAATCCAAACACTATCCTATTTCATCTAAAGGATATTAATAAATGACTGATATTCATGTATTAACACTAGACAATTTTTCTTCTGCTATTCGTAGTACCAACCCGCTAAACGAACAAGTTGCAATAATCTTTTTCTCAGCCTCTTGGTGTCAACCTTGTAAAAATATGAAATCGGTTTTTCAACAAGTTGTTGATGATATGGCGAGCAGACCAATCAATTTTGGGCTAGTCGATATAGCGCAATCACCAAATTTAGCTCAGCAGTATGGTATTAAGTCAGTACCATCGATAGCTATATTTAAAGAATCTCATTTAGTAAAGGTCATTGCTGGAGAAGTGACATTTAGCAGCCTTACTACTCAAATAGAGCAGGTGTTAAAGAGAACTACTTAACATGATCTATCAATAAATCTGACATAATCTAACTTTTTATATCAAATAAAAATAGCTATCTTAATGTTACTTGAACACAAACCCTTAATGTGTTCGTCTTTTAGTTAGATTTTTAGGTATTTAAAATGAATAAAATGCATGTAACTTTGGCTGTAGTAGTTGGTTTAATTATTGGTGGTGTAGTGGGTGCTCTAGGTTATTCTAAAACTGCCGCACGTTATGATGCCATGACCACTGCATGTGTAATGGTAAATCAAGCAGTTGAACATGGGATTTTAAAGCCTGAGCAAGTAAAAGAGTTAGGTGAACTCACAGGTCAAACCCTTAAGCAAGATTATGCTTCTGTGGCATCAAAATTTAAGTTTTCTGAAAAGCAGTTGGGCAATGCTTCTGAAGGCTCGAATTGTAGTCAATTTATCGTTGGCGTAAACGCAGCGAAGTAACTAAAAGAAAACCCACATGTTGTGGGTTTTTTCTTATTGATCTAACCACGCTGAATCTATGGCATGAATTAAACGCAAGTTCAGTGCTTTCTGTTCTAACTGCCAATTTGAGAGTTCTTCGGCAGTCGGTTCTTCTTGTCCATCAGAAGCTGCTAAAAATCGTTTAAAGTAGTTTTTATAATGATAGGCAGAAACATCACCCGTAATATCTGCTGCAACTAAACGACCTTTACATGCTTCAATTAAGCTCTGTAAGTGACTTTCTAGAAATTTGCCTTGATCCCAGTTTGTCATTACTACATCGCTCGACAATACATCTTTATCAATCGATAAATAGATAGGCGAATTCGATGCTTTTAGTTCTGTCAGGAATGCAGTTAGCAACTCATCTGGATGATTGAAATTTTGCCATGCATTCTTTTTGCCCGTAAAACGCACCCATGATGCATTTTGCTGAATACTCCAGTAATGCAGTTTACCTTTTAGTAAAGGCGACCAATGGTTTTCTACGGCGTGTAGCCATCCAATATCACTTGAACTAATCCCAAGCACGTCAATTCTGGCAACTTGTGGAAGCTTACTTGCCCAATACACCCATGAACCACAGTGAATACCAAAAGGATAACGCATGTTGTCAGGGTGGTTGTCGCAGACAATCAGGTGAAGAGGTTCATCAGAGGGCAGTCTTTCGAGTAAAAGCTGAGTAACGTGGTGATAATCACCGCTACCCAAAAGAACACAACCGAGTTTTGAAGGTAAATGCTGGTTTAGGTGTGTACGTAACTCATCGAACTCTTTTAATTTACAACCAAATCGAATCACTTCTTGCCATGAAGTTAGGTCAATACGTACCGCATCATCAGGATCACCCGCAGAATCGTCAAAATTTAAAACGACAGGTGTTCTGTTATTTCCCAGATTCATGATCGTGTTTCCTGTTTAACATGCCACTGATGATCTGCTTCAAATAAAGGTCGTAATTTTTTTAAAACAAAACGTAATGCAGGGGAATGTATCCATACCAGATGACGGGTAAATGTAAATTTTGCCCCTAGTTGAGCTTTGACTTCAGGGTCTGTCCATCCTGCAATGTAGAACTTGAGGTTGTTAGCTAATGCATAATCTAAATTTACGAACCAACTAATAAAATATAAATTGTATTCTTTTGCGAGTGGATAATTGAGCCCAATATATTTATCAACCAGATTGTCTTTATATTCATAACAAATGTTATAGCCTACAAGGGTGTCATCTGCCCAATATAAAAAGACTTTGCCGCCACTGTTTGCATCTTGAAGAATTTCTGAAAAAAACTCAGGGCTTAGTAAGTCGAAATGTATTTCGCTTTGTTGATAAACCGCGAGATAAAGTTGATATAAATAGGTTCTAAATCGAGAATCGTTAAACCGTTCGTCACCCGTAGACAATTGTTCAATATTGAGTTCATTTAAACTTTTGAGTTTACGTTTAAAGTTTTTACGACGAGGTCTAGATAATCTTGAGAGATATTCTTCGCGACTTGAAAAGTCGATAGGGACATATGCTAAGGCTTGTCCTTCAACAGATAAAAACCCTTTTTTTTCTGCTTCTTGAATAAAAGTTTGACTGTAATTATTTTCAAGATCACTGAGTAAAGGTGAACTTAAAGGAAGATCTTTAATAATACCTAATTTGATGTTTTGGTCATTATTTTTTAAAAAATCTGTAATTGAGTCCAGCGAAAGCTGATCGGGTAATAGGCTGTATTCTGTAACAGTGGTACCGATAAAACACGTTTTAAAATGAAGAAGTTTTCCCCAGATTTGATACCCTGGCAGCGCTTTAATTTTTTTAAGAAGGTCAGTATCTAGAGTTGTTAATAAATCAAACTCTGTATAAAAATAAGGCAAAAAATTGTTAGGAGAATGAACCTGAAAACTTAAAGGTGGATGCTTTAAAAAAGCATCCACCACTGCCTGAGGTTCTAACTGATTCAGGTTTATAGTCATAAATTGATTTTAAATTTCCCGTTTAGCTCGAATTAATAATTGGTCAAGTAATACCATAGCTTGATCGATTTCGGCTCTCGAGATTTCTAGAGATGGTGCAAATGTAATTACGTTTTTGTAATAACCGCCTACATCTAACACCAAACCACATTGCTGTCCTTGATATTCAAGGGTACCTGAAAGACCGATATCGACCATTTTATCCAACAATTCTTTGTTTGGAGTAAAGCCGTCAGCCTGACAAATTTCTGCACGCAATGCTAGTCCTAAACCATCAACATCACCAATTTCTGGATGACGAGATTGTAAGTCTTTTAGACCTTCTAGGAAATAGGCACCGCTTTCCATGATTTGTTTTTCATAGTCTTTTTCAGCCAACATGTTCATGACTTCAAGACCAACTGCTGTACCAAGTGGGTTAGATGCAAACGTTGAGTGAGTTGAACCAACTGGGAAAATTTCAGGATTAATCATTTCTTCTTTTGCCCAAATACCAGCAAGAGGATTTAATCCGTTGGTTAACGCTTTACCAAATGCAACAACGTCTGGTGTAATGTCGAAGTGTTCGAAAGACCACAGTTTACCAGTACGGTAGAAGCCCATTTGGATTTCATCTACAACCAATAAAATACCGTGGTCATCTAGAACTTTTTTCAAGCCTTTATAGAAGTTCTTCGGTGGAATAACGTAACCACCAGTACCCTGAATTGTTTCGATATAGAAAGCAGCAAATTCACTTTCACGAACTTTAGGGTCCCAAACACCGTGGTATTCATTTTCAAAAAGACGTGCAAATTCAGCAACTAGCTTGTCTGCATATTCTTCTGGTGTCATGCCTTTAGGACGACGGAAAGGATATGGGAATGGAATGAATTGAGCACGCTCACCAAAATGGCCATAGCGACGACGGTAGCGATAGCTTGAAGTAATTGAAGATGCACCTAAAGTACGGCCATGGTAACCGCCTTCGAAAGCGAACATGCGGCTTTTGCCTTTAGTAAAGTTACGTACAACTTTTAATGAGTCTTCAATTGCTTGTGAACCACCAACGTTGTAGTGAACACGGCCTTGTACACCTGTCTTTTTAAGTATGTCTTCAGCAATAACTTTACTGAGTTCAATTTTAGTTGGGTGTAAGTATTGGCTGGCAATTTGAGGAAGTTTATGAATTTGGTCGATAAGTGCTTGGTCTAAACGTGGGTTTTTATAACCAAAGTTGACTGCCGAATACCACATTTGTAAATCTAAATATGGGATATTCTGATCATCAAATATATAGCTGCCCTGACAATCCGTAAAAATCTTAGGTGGGTTTACATAGTGTACTGTATCACCATGTGAACAATACTTTGCCTCATCTGCTAAAAGTTGCGCTTCATTAAGTGGAACGCGGTTATTAGAACTTGTTGCAGAAGTGCTTTCTTGCTTGAATGTATGATCGTTGTTCATACTTCTATTCCTTTTACGGTTGATGTTTTCAGTATGTACGTTTTAGATACAGAGGCTGAGTGAAAAGAGTTGTCATTTAAAAAGTAAAGGTAAGCCCCACAGCAGGAGTAATGTCTGTGCGTTTTTTTACCATTGGACTTTTAAATTGTTCGTTTGATAGATAATTAACTTCAATAGAGCTAAAAGCGTTTACGTGTTTTGAAAGTGAGTAGTTGGCTGTCATACTTACAAACGGCGTTATACTTTGACCTGGTTGATATGCTGCGATACCACTACGTTTACTTTCAGCGTCACTTACGCCGTAGTAATATTGGTTATATTTTGCGTTGTTCCACTGGAAACCTGCTTCAGGATAGACGGTTAAATTGCCTTTATCTAGTTCAGCGATATAAGACCCTCTTAAAATCGTTCCTTTACTACGGGATAAGGTATCGGTATTAAGTCGTGCTTTAAATCCACCATAAGGTGTAATTCGCATATAACTTGCACCTGCTAGAACAGACCATTTACGTTTATCTAGCAAATATAGTTCACCACTTGGATCATATGAGTTACCGTCATAGTGAGCGTCGAGGCGTAATTGATTTTTGTCGTCTTTGAACAAGTAATAACCGGCATCGTCGCCTTCAATATAGAATTTGTCATTGTCGTAGAAAAAAACAGGCAAAAGCGTTTGAGATGTTTTATGGCCTTTATAAGCCTGAAAATTTACAGAATAGTTAAAACCCATTGTGAAATCTGGCGATGAGCTTTCTTCTTGTGCATAAGCAGAGCAGTAAAAACAGCTACTGGTGATTACTATTGCTATGGAGATTCTTTTCAATGGTTTAATCATATTCAGTCTTTCTAGGGTGAAGAAAAAACGGTGTTCAGTTATGTTCAGTTCAAAAATTTTTTTGAATATAAAAGGTAATTCTTATACAAATCTTAAGAATAAATTAAAACTAACTTAATTTTGTATTTTCTGGTCAAAAAGCTCTAGTTTTAGATCAAAAAGAGACTCTTTAAGAAAAATGAGAGATTCATTTTTGTGTGAATCCTTGGTTAAAAAATTGATTAGTAAGTTTTTCTTTAAAATAGAAAGTGTTTTTTGCAACCATTAAATCATCTGAACTCTATTTATACTTTTGTAATTGATGGAATAATATAATACTTTATTCCAAATTTTTTTGAAGACTTTTAATTAAAGAAATTTTAAGATTTGCAGCCTAAAGTCATACTGTGATTTTTATAAAAATTCTTAGATTATTTGTATGAGGCATTTTATGTTCATGGTCAACCAGCACTACTACACAGATCACACTGTACCTTGGCATATTTTATGTGACTTTGATGGAACAATTAGTTTACAAGATACAACGGACTATTTGCTTGAAACTTATGCAAAAGCTGGTTGGGAAGAAATTGAGGAAGAGTGGGAACAAGGAAAAATTGGTTCTAAAGTTTGTATGCAAAAACAGATTGAACTATTAGATGTGTCTGTTGATGAGTTGCAGCAATGTCTCGATAAAATTGAAATTGATCTGGGTTTTATAGAATTAGTAAAGATCACTGTTCAATATAAAATTCCATTGACGATTGTGAGTGATGGCCTCGATTTTGTGATTCGTCATATTTTAAAAAAATATAATTTAGAACATTTGCCTGTGATTGCAAATCATCTGGTTCAGAAAGGTGAAAGGTCATGGAGACTAGAGTTCCCTAATCAGGAGGTGAACTGTGTTAGTCAAAGTGGAACGTGTAAATGTAAGGTTGCCAACCAAAAACCTCAAAAACATATTATCTTGATTGGTGATGGTCGTTCAGATTATTGTCTCGCAGGTAATGCAGATTATGTTTTTGCAAAAAAATCTCTAATAGACCATTGTATAGAAAAGCAGATTTTCCATACAAAGTTTGAGAACTTTGCAGAAATTTACCAGCCTTTGGCTAAACTATTAAGTAGCGATTTTGGAATAGATACTCCAGTAACGGTGATTACATGATAAAAGACAACTCATTTTTTTTATCGGGCAACCGAACTGGTATTCTACTTATTCATGGTTTGACTGGTACGCCAAATGAAATGAGAGGAATTGCACGCGTACTTCATCAGGCTGGTTATAGCGTATATGGTGTACAGTTGGCTGGGCATTGTGGTGACGTTGAAGACCTTGTGAACAGTCGATGGGAAGATTGGTTCAATAGTGTTGTTGCAGCAGCAGAAAAGCTAAAAGAACATACCGATGAGTTATTTGTTGCAGGCTTATCGATGGGATCTTTGTTGGCGTTAAAGTATGCATCGTCTTATCCGGTTGCCGGAGTGATTGCCTATAGTCCAACCTTTCAATACGATGGCTGGAGCATTCCTTTATGGTCAAAAATGCTTGCACCTATTGTTTTGCCGAGTGTTCATTATCTAAATATTTTCCGTAATAATACCTTTGATGAAGCTGAACCTTACGGCATCAAAAATGAGGTATTGCGTTCACGTATTGTTCAGGCCATGAACAGCGGTGAAAGTAGCGAAGCAGGTTTACCGGGAAACCCTTGGCATTCATTGTTCCAGTTGCAGCGACTTTCGCGCAATGTTCGCAAAAATCTCTCAAATATCACTGCGCCATGTCTGTTACTGCATGCCTATGACGATGATATTGCTCACCGCAGAAACAGTGAATTAATTTATGCCAAAGTGAAGGGGCCTAAGAGTTTAATCTGGCTTTATAACAGCTATCACATGATCACCATTGATAATGATCGTAAGCAAGTGATTGACGAATCCATTCATTTTATTCAGCAGTACCAACAGCAAAAAAAGAAGCCAGAGACGCTGTCAACTAGACAGGAACGACGAGTCTCACCTGAAAAGATTGGTGAACTTATATGAATATTGTGGTGTTCAGTGTATGGATGCTAACCATTTTGATTGATACCGTTGGGCAGTTGGCTTTTAAGGCCGCTGCTCATGAAAGTAAAACCAACGAAGGGCTTGAACATTGGTGGTTCATGGCTAAACGCCCGTGGTTATGGGTAGGGGTTTTTTGTTATATCTTTGAGTTTGTCGTTTGGCTTGCTTTCCTCTCGCTAGTTCCACTTTCTGTTGGAGTGATGCTAGGATGCATTAATATTGTCGTTATTATGCTTGCTGGGCGTTTATTCTTTAAAGAAAAATTAACTCGAAATCGATTAATTGGTGTGATTCTGATTGGACTCGGAGTGACTATTGTTGGGATTGGAGCATGAGAAAATTTTATATTGTTGGTTTTTTAACATTAATGCTCTTCGATACTTTGGCCCAGATCAGTTTTAAGTTGGCTTCAAATCATGCGATGCCTTTAACTTTTGATGTAGATTGGCTGCTTCGAGTATTTGGACATCCTTGGATTTATGGGGCTTTCATTGGGTATATAGGTGCCTTTTTTATCTGGATGAATTTATTAAAGCATGCACCTATTGGTCCTGCCTTTGCAGCTTCACATTTAGAACTCATCACTGTCATGTTTTTGTCGATTTGGCTGTTTAATGAACCGCTAACATTTACAAAAGTCACAGGCGCTATTCTTATTTTTGCTGGTGTTTGCTTCTTGGCTAAAGATGAAGAAGAGAGCCATAGTCATGAAGAAGTCGCTACAAAATAATTTTTAATCAATTATTTTTAAAACCGTTGTAACTCCCGTAACTGATGTTTGTGAATGTTAGTACTATGCTCAATAAGCATTTGGGGGTATGGCGGTTTTATTGTTTTTAAGTTAATAAATTGAAAATTAAAAGAAAGATTTAAAATAGAGCAATCTAGTTGTTTGCATAAAATAAAAGGACAAATTTTCAAACCCAAATATAAATGAAGATGTTCTTATCCAATATTTGTTTTTCTTAAATAGCTGATGTCATGCTTACTGCAACACAGCTAAACCGTTATTATTTATATGAGATTGATACTCCATAATGAAAAACGATATAGAGACTTTAAAATGAGAAAGCTTACAATCACTTTAGCTGTTTTGATTCCACTCTCAAGCTATAGCTTAGCCAATGACTCTACGGGTTATGTCGGTACAGGGGGTATTCAGTATCTTAAAAACTCACAAGTTGCGATGCAAAGTGAAGATTTATTTATTAGTAAAAAGATGATTAAGGTCGACTATCTTTATAAAAATTTAAGCAATAAAGATGTCACTGAAACTATTTTATTTCCACTACCACGCATTGATAATTTCTTTGAGTCTGATTTTGCAAATACGGAAGCACTTTTAAAAAGCTTTAAAATTGTGGTGGATGGTAAAAATATAAAGCCAGAAATGCATGTCAGAACGTTTATTCAAAAAGATGAAAAATCGCCTTTAATTGATGTAACCGATGAGTTTAAGCAATGCGGTTTTACTGAAAAAGACATGCTTAATCCATGGACACCTACTAAATATGATTATGACTTTTATCTAGATAGACTAAAACAATGTAATAAACCACAAATGCAGAAAATTGTAGCTCAATTTGAAAAAGATGATGTAATCCCGTGGTCATCTCAAGTCATTTATAGCTGGAAGCAAACCTTCAAAGCAAATGGCTTAACTAAAATTCATCATGAATATAAGCCGTTAGTAGGTGGTTCTGTTGCGCTATATCCAGATGAAGATAGCAAGCAATTTTGCATGGATAAACAATTTAAGCAGGGCCTTAAAAAAGCTCAGGCAGAACATTCTCCATTTAGTGCTTTAGGTTATATTTTGACGACAGGTGCTAACTGGGCAAAGCCTATTGAAAACTTTAAGTTAACGATTGAACGTGATAAAGACGAACTGGTTTCATTTTGTTGGGATGGCAAAGTCAATAAAATTAGTCCGATTCAATTTCAAATGAGCAAAACCAAGTTTGTACCAAAACAAGACTTAGATATTATTTTTGTTCATCTCCCATAAACCAATACAAAGTTTAAACTGTATAAAATTGCATCACTTTTGAATGTGTGTCATAACCTAACTCTGGCGCACAATAACAAGAGGATGCCGTATGTTGCTCAAGGGAAAGGTAGCAGTAATTTTTGGAGGCAGCGGTGCAATTGGCACTGCGATTGCGCAGGTTTTCCTTCGTGAAGGAGCACATGTTTATTTATGCGCAAGGGATTTAAATAAACTGCAAAACATTGCGACAGAACTGCAAAAACATGAAGGTGTAGTACATACCGTTAGTGTTGATGTGCTAAATAGCCAGGTAACCAATGAGGCAGTTGCTCAAATTGCCCAAGCGATGGGTGGTTTGGATATCGTCATTAATGCGACGAGTTTTATACATAATCAGGGTAAAGAGCTTTTGGAATTAAACCTTAACGAATTTGTAGGAGGAATACAGCCATTTCTAACGGCTCAGTTTAATATATCGAAAGCTGTAGTGCCTTATATGGGCGGTGAGCGTGGCGGAACCCTTATTTCGATTGTGGCACCTTCAGCACGGATGGCGATACCGGGACATTTAGGACATATTGTGGGCTGTGCAGGAATTGAGGCTTTTATTAAAGCACTTGCCAGTGAGGTAGGTTCTAAAAATATAAGAGTATTGGGTGTGCGCTCACATGCAATCATTGATGCTGTTCAAGCGGGTTCTTATACGCGCGAATTGTTTGAGTCTAAAGCACAGGCCATGGGGCTCAGCATAGGGCAATGGCTTGAAGGTGCTGCTCAGAGCACCATGCTAAAACGACTACCGACACTTTCACAAGTTGCAGAAACCGTTGCTTTTCTTGCCTCGGAACATGCGAACTCAATGACCGCAACTATTGTGAATATGACCGCTGGTGCAATCACTGATTAAAAATAAATATTATATTATGTTTTATTTCAAATGATTAAATGAGTATTTGTTGTTCTGATGCGGGGCGGCTTGAATAAAAAATTGTCGATGTCGCTAGCTTAATTATGGAAATACCTTTCATACTATAAAAGAGAGGAGTTTTTTTAAGACAGGATGAAAAGTGAATTTAAAGAATCTTGAAGCATTTTATTGGGTTGTGACTTTAAATAGCTTCAACAAGGCTGCAACTAAATTACAAACGACGCAGCCTGCGGTATCTCAAAAAATCACATCTCTTGAAAATGAATTAGGTTTTAAAGTTTTAGACCGAAGCTTGCGGCAGTTTAAACTGACTCATAAAGGCATGACTTTATTTAAGTATGCCGAAAAGTTTATGCGCTTAGAAACCGATCTGGTCGCAGAACTGACCGAAAACCAGCACCTGACGGGAACCATACGTTTAGGCGTTTCCGAAACGATTGTGTATACGTGGCTGGTCGAATATATCGAAAAAGTTCAGCAAGAGTTTCCAAAAATTTCAGTTGAAATTGTGGTCGATCTGACACCTAACTTGCAAGAAGGGGTTCGTACAGGTGACTTGGACATGGCCTTTTTACTTGGGCCAACCTTAGCTTTTGAGTGTATAGAACAGTCGCTATGCAACTTTGAGCTGAGCTTCTTGGCAGCGCCATCTTTTAAAGGTGGAATTGGGCAAATGTCTTTTAAAGCCTTAATGTCGCATACCATTTTAACCTATCCAAAAATTACCTATCCTTATAAAGAATTAAAGGCCAAAATGAAAGAAAAGGGCATTGATGAGCCACTTTCAATTACCAGTTATTCTTTAGCGACGTTATTGCGTCTTGCCGAGCAGGGCTTGGGTATTGCGGTAGTGCCGACTTTAACGGCTTTAAAGGAAATTACCGACGGACGACTGGAAATATTAAATACACCTATTCGCTTAAAGACCTTTCACTTTACGTCTATTTATATTCATGGCAATGATGTTGCATTGAAAGAAAAACTGACAGAAGTTGCTGTAAAAGTGTCGGCGAGTGCCATGAAAAGACTCAATGAGCAAATCAAAAAATAAGCAGGATTAGTGATCGTTTCATCTCATTTTTCTTATCTAAATTATTGCTGCTTGTATGTAAAGTCATAAAGGCAGCTTATATAGTTCGATAAGTAAAATTTATACTTCTTTTTGAATAAATTTAAAAATATTAAAAATCAAATACTTGGTTTTTTAGGTTTATGTAAAAAGTCTTATTGTTCGTAGGGATTACGTATGTTTTTATTTTAAATACAAGATTTGATCACCGATTAAGTTGATTGGGGAACAGGGAATCTTTGTCATTTTAAAGGATTAAAGAATATCGTTTGGGACAAAAAATGATGTTCTTGGTTCAACTTGAAAATAGCGTTGTTAAGCTCAAATGGATGAGGAACGCATTAATATGTCTTTACTGAAATCTTCTTTTCTATCAGATCGCCAATGGGCCATTGTTGCCTCAATCTTTATGATGGCGACCTCTGCAATGGGGCCAGGGTTTTTAACCCAAACTGCTGTATTTACAGTGAAGTTAGGCGCTGCATTTGGTTTTGCAATTTTAGTTTCTATTCTGATTGATTATGTAGTTCAACAAAACATTTGGAGAGTGGTCACACTGACCCAAATGCGTGCATCGGATATTGCCAATAAAGCATTACCGGGTAGTGGTTATTTACTGGCATTTCTGGTGATTTTGGGTGGTTTTTTCTTTAGTGTTGGTAACATTGCAGGTGCAGCTTTAGGTCTAAATGCACTTTTTGGCCTAGATACAAAGTGGGGTGGTATTTTAAGTGGTGCCTTAGCCATCTTAATTTTTGCTTCCAAAAAAGCAACGCTTGCTATGGATAAAAGCATGATCGTGTTGGGATTGCTTAAAATCCTCCTAATTATTATCGTTGCTGTGATTGTAATGCCTCCAGTTGGGCAAGCTGTGCACCAAACTTTTGCTCCAGATCATATCGACTTTGCCATTATTACCACCATTGTCGGTGGTACAGTTGGTGGGTATATTTGTTATGCGGGTGCGCATCGTTTACTCGATAAAGGCGCTGTTGGCCCTGAAAATATTGATGAAGTTGCTAAAGCTGCGACCAAGGGCATTATTGTTGTCGGCATCATGCGCTATGTATTGTTTTTAGCGTTTTTAGGTGTGGTGGTAAGCGGTGCAAATATTGATTTAGCCAGCCATGACGCCAATCCAGCAGCTCAAGCATTCCAATATGCAGCGGGTACATTTGGTTTTAAATTATTCGGTTTAATTTTCTGGGCAGCAGGTATTAGTAGCACCATTGGCGCAGCATATACTTCAGTGTCGTTCTTTAATGTGTTTAAAAAGAATTTAACACCAAAACAAAACAATTATACGACCATTACCTTCATTGCATTGGCTTTATTGCTCTATGTGTTATTGGGTGCAACTCCAGCAGGTCTGCTCATTTTTGTAGGTGGTTTTAACGGATTGGTGTTGCCAATTGGCCTTACAATTTTTGTGTATGTTGCCGCGTGCCGTAAAGATTTAATGGGTAATTACAACTATCCAAAATGGTTGCTTATTTTGGGTGGATTAACATGTCTGTTGACGTGGTGGATGGGCTATATGTCGTTTACGACAGTGTTTAACTATTTGACCAAGCTTTAAGCCAGACTTTGTTAAGTGATAAAGGAATAATGCCATGTTTGTAGATTTAAATAGTGATTTGGGTGAAAGCTTTGGCTCATGGAAAATGGGTAATGATGATCAGATTTTACCTGTCGTGACCAGTGCCAATATTGCTTGTGGCTTCCATGCTGGCGACCCGCTCGGTATTTTAAAAACGGTTCGTAAAGCAGCGGAGCTTGGTGTGACCGTTGGTGCTCATGTGTCTTATCCAGACCTTGTAGGCTTTGGCCGCCGTAATATGGATTTGTCACGTGACGAACTGATTGCCGATGTGCTTTACCAAATTTCTGCACTCGATGGCTTGGCTAAAGTGGCAGGTTCAAAAGTGCAATATGTTAAGCCGCATGGCGCTCTCTACAACACCATTGCACATGACCAAGCTCAGGCAGCAGCCGTAATTGATGCGATTAAAATGTATAACTCTGAATTGGTTTTAGTGGCTTTGGCGGGATCGAACTTAGTCGAGCAGGCACGTGCGGCTGGCTTAAAAGTGGTATCTGAAGCATTTGCAGACCGTGCATATAACAGTGATGGTTCACTGGTGTCTCGTCGTCTAGAAGGTGCGGTTTTACACGACTCGGCATTTGTAGCGAGCCGTGTGGTTTCAATGCTTAAAAATGGTGGGGTTGAGTCAATTGACGGCGTATTTACTCCAATTCAAGCCGACACCATTTGCCTACATGGCGACACCGATGGGGCGCTAGAGATGTCGGCAGCCATTAAAGCCGAGCTTGTAAAAAACAATATTGAAATTCGCCCATTTGTAAACAAAGCATAAGGATGAGCACAATGTATAAGGATATTAAAGTCGACCCAGCTCAGCTTGAAGCCGCTTTAGATGCGCGTTTAAAAATCCGTGCAGGTTTTGATAAACCGACAGCAGGGATGGCTGCGGGTATGACACAGGTCAACATGATTTCGGTGCCAAAAGAGTGGGCATATGACTTTTTACTCTATGCGCATCGTAATCCGCAAAGTTGCCCAGTACTTGATGTGCTTGAAGAAGGCATCTATGCAACCAAGCTTGCCACAGATTCAGACATTCGAACCGATTTTCCGCGCTATCGCATTTGGAAAGATGGCGAAATGGTCGATGAAGTGACCGATGCGAGTGAGATTTATAACACCCATCCTGATTTGGTGACTTTCTTAATTGGTTGCAGTTTTTCGTTTGAAACCGCTTTGCAAGAAGCAGGCATTGAAGTTCGCCATATTCATGACGATACCAATGTACCGATGTATCTGAGCAATATTCAGTGCCAACCGGCAGGGCGTATTTCAGGAAATATGGTGGTTTCCATGCGACCAATTCCATCGCATCAAATTAGTGAAGCGGTAAAAATTACCGCACGCATGCCAAGTGTGCATGGTGCGCCTGTGCATATTGGGCACCCTGAAAGCTTAGGAATTTCGGATGTAAACAAGCCAGACTTTGGTGACGCTTCTCGTATTGAAGCTGGTGAAATTCCTGTGTTTTGGGCATGCGGGGTAACACCACAAGCAGCAGTCATGAACTCAAAAATTCCTTTTGCGATTAGTCATGCACCGGGTCATATGTTTATTACCGACATTCCTGACCGTGCTTGGATTGGCTAATTGGACTAAAGAAGAATTAAAAGGATAAGCAAATGCGTTTTTTATCGGTAAACGCCGATTGTTTTCTGATTGAGCTTGCGAGCTTAGAGGAAACTTTGGCGTTGTACAATAAATTGCAAAATACGCAATTGAATGGAATTAAAGACTTAGTCCCTGCTGCAAAAACAATTTTGGTTTTTTTCAACGAGATCGAAACCAACTTTAAAACGCTGGTTGCTTCAATTCAGAGCCTTAAAGTTGATTCTGGATTTGAGCGTAGCGGCCAAGAAGTGATTGTGCCGATTCGTTACGATGGCGAAGACCTTGCGCAGGTTGCCGAGTTACAAGGGTTATCTGTTGCCGATGTGATTAGAAAACATCACCAAAGCGTGTGGAATGTCGCTTTTATTGGTTTTGCGCCGGGCTTTGCTTATATGAGCAGTCCTGATAAGCCTTTTACCGATATTCCACGCTTAACAGTTCCACGTAAAAAAATACCGTCAGGCTCTTTGGGCTTAGCTGGAAAATACTCTGGTATTTACCCAAAAGACAGTCCGGGTGGCTGGCAGCTTATTGGCACTACATCGGAAAAAATGTGGGATTTAGAGCGTAAAAATCCAGCATTACTTTTACCGGGCATGACCGTACATTTTGAGGATGTCACGCATCGCCCAACGACTGTGAATGTACCGCAGCAAATCACGCGTACGGTTGAACAGAAACCATCTGTGCCACTGTTTACGATTACTGCCCCAAGTTTACAGATGCTCATTCAAGACGAAGGGCGCTTAAACCAGACCAATATTGGCGTTGGGGTTACAGGGGCAATGGACTTATCTGCCATGCATAGTGCCAACCGTATTGTGGGGAATCCAACCGATACACCTGTTATTGAAGTTTTAAATGGTGGATTAAAAGCCAAAATGCAGCATGCGGGCGTTATTGCTGTTGCTGGGGCGATCTCAAACATTCGTGTGAAATTTGCCGACGGTCAAACCGCAGATTTTGCAAGCTATCAACCGATTGATCTAGACGAAGGCGATGAGTTTCAAATTCAGCCACCAACAGCAGGCTTAAGAAACTATTTGGCAGTTCGCGGTGGTGTAGATGTTGAACCAGTACTCAATAGCGCCTCATTTGACAGCTTGGCGGTGTTAGGGCCAGAACCTTTAAAGCTTGGAGATACCATTTACCAAGGGCAGATAAAGGCAGCCAACATTAGCGTAAATGAAGTAGGTAAAAGCAATTTGCCTCAAGCAGGTGAAGTGGTTGAGTTAGATATTGTGATGGGGCCGCGCACTGACTGGTTTGAACAAGACAGTATTGAACTATTGTGTCAGCAAGAATGGCTAGTGACCAATGAAAGCAACCGAATCGGGCTAAGACTTTCAGGTGAACAGTCTTTGACTCGCAAAATTACCCATGAACTGGAAAGTGAAGGCACATGCATTGGTGCTTTGCAGATTCCACCAAGTGGTCAGCCAGTTTTGTTTATGAATGATCATCCGTTAACAGGCGGATATCCCGTCATTGGCTCTGTTGCTAAACACCATTGGGACTTGGTGGCACAGATTCCAGCAGGTTGCCGCATCAAATTTAAAAAAATTGCCGAATTTACAGATTTTGAGAATGAATGATGAATACAGAAAAATTATTGATTGCTAACCGTGGTGAAATTGCTGTTCGTATTATTCATGCTTGCCGTGATATGGGCATTTCATCGGTCGCGTTATATGCAGATGATGATATTGGCAGCATGCATGTCGAACTGGCAGATGAAGCATGGGGCTTGGCTGGTGCGAAGGCGAGTGAAACCTATTTAAATATTCCAGCGATTATCGAAGTTGCAAAGAAATCGAAAGCGACTATGGTACATCCCGGTTATGGTTTTTTATCTGAACGTGCTGAGTTTGCTCAAGCTGTAATTGATGCTGGCTTAAAATGGGTGGGGCCATCTCCAAGTGCCATTGAAAAATTAGGTGATAAAATCGAAGCGCGTAAAATTGCTGCTTCGGTTGGTGCGCCGTTAGTTCAAGGTACACAAGACCCACTTAACAATGCAGATGAAGCTTTAGAGTTTGCTAAACAGTTTGGTTTACCGATTGCCATTAAAGCTGCATTTGGCGGTGGTGGCCGTGGCTTAAAAGTCGCGTGGAAACTCGAAGAAGTGAAAGAGCTTTATGAGTCGGCAGTACGTGAAGCAAAAGCTGCCTTTGGTCGTGGTGAATGTTTTGTCGAGCAATATCTCGATAAACCCCGCCATGTAGAAGCGCAAGTGATTGCCGACCAACATGGCAATATTGTGGTGCTTGGTACACGTGATTGCTCATTGCAACGCCGTAACCAAAAGTTAGTCGAAGAAGCGCCAGCGCCATTTATTAGCGATGAGATTTATCAGCAAATTTTAACCTCGGCAAAAAACATTTGTCAGGCTGCAAACTATGTGGGTGCGGGTACAGTTGAATACTTACTGAGTCGTGACGGCAAGCTTTCATTTTTAGAAGTAAACACACGTTTGCAAGTTGAGCATCCAGTGACTGAAGAAACCTCAAAAGTCGATTTGGTGGTTGAGCAAATTCGTGTTGCACAGGGCCAAGCGCTTTCTATTAAAGAAACACCAAAAGCACAGGGGCATGCCATTGAGTTTCGTATAAATGCCGAAGACCCAGCACGTGGTTTCATTCCGGCCTTTGGTGTGTTGAGTTTATTTGAAGCGCCATTTGGTAACGGTGTACGAGTTGATACAGGTGTTCGCACAGGTTCATTAGTGTCTAGTCATTTTGACTCACTCATGGCAAAACTGATTGTGACTGGTCCAACCCGTGAGGTTGCAATTGCCCGCGCTAAACGTGCTTTGAAGCAATTTAAAATTGAAGGTGTAGCATCGGTTTTAGACTTTCACCGTGCGGTACTTAATGAACCTGACTTTACAGATGAGTTTAATGTACATACGCGTTGGATCGAAAACGACTTTAAACAAGAGTTGAAACCGACTAAACGCGGCATTCCAAACCATCAACAACCAATGTTGCTCAGCTACATTGAAATTGATGGCAAGTTACACCGTTTAGGTTTACCTGCGGGTATGTTTGCACAAGGCCCAGCAACCGCAGTTCAAGCACAATCTGCCGAGCCAGAAGTAAGTGCTGAGCATTTACTGGCCCCAATTAATGGTGTGATTAGCGCTTGGAAAGTCGAAAATGGTGAGCAAGTTACCGAAGGCCAAGTGGTTGCCATTATGGAAGCGATGAAAATGGAAGTGCAGGTACTTGCGCATCGCAGCGGTGTTATTCAGATTAGTGCAGAGAAGGGTGCAACCTGCCATGCAGAAACTGTGATTGGTAGCATTAATTAAGTTTTGAATCGATCATTTGCCCCGATAATGTTTTTACTTTGATCGGGTCAAATCGAATGCTTATTAATTAACTCAATCAGGCATTTTTCAGGTTTCCCTTCACTATTTACACCTTGAAAGCCTGTCCGGGTTATGAGATATTTATCACAGATTTGTAGTATAAATATTAACCACTGTATTTAAAGCTCGCTTATGCGAGCTTTAATTTTTAGCCCAGTTTAAGCATTTCTCACTTAATGAGCTGGCGGCATAAAAACAATTTGAGAATTTGGCACTCACTCAAAGGCGAATTGAAGAAAGCGAATGAAAATTCTACCTTCATCTGAATATGATCAAATTCTAAAATACAGTATCTATTGGCTCGTCATATCCATTGTGATTGGAGTCGTCGCAGGGCTGGCATCGACTTTAATTTTTGTGGCTTTTGATATTTCAAATAAAGTCCGAAGTCTGCATCACTGGCTCATCTACTTTTTGCCTTTCGTGGGTTTTGGTATTGGTTATCTCATTAAAAAATATGGATCACCGATTGAACGGGGAACTCATTTACTCTTAGATGAAATTCACCAGCCGAAGTCGTTTATTCCAAAACGAATGAGTCCCATCATTTTTATTACTTCAATTTTAACGCAACTGTTTGGTGGTTCGGCAGGGCGTGAGGCGCCAGCAGTTCAGCTTTCAGGTGCTTTAATTGACCACTTTAGCCATATATTAAAAATCTCGGAAGATAACCGAAAAATTTGTTTAATTGCGAGTATTGGTGCGGGTTTTGCAGGAGTCTTTGGCTTACCTTTAGCAGGTGCAATTTATGGTTTAGAAATTACCGCTTTAGGTAATTTAAGATACTCAGCCATTTTCCCATGTTTTGTGTCGGCACTTATTGCATCGACCATGCCTGAGCTGTTCGATATTGTTCACCCGCATGTTTTTTACGTCATTAGCGAGTTTCCAGCTATTCATTTTGGCACGCTCATGAGCTTGATTGCAGCAGGGTTAGTCTTTGGTTTAGCTGCACGTTTCTTTATTGCAGCTATTCATTTGGCGAGTGACCTCTTTTACAAGTATATTCGCTATTTGCCATTAAGAACAATGGTTGGCGGTATTATTATTATGCTACTTACTTTGTTTACTGCGCATCAGCAATATAATGGCTTGGGTACGGATAAAATCATCGCATCTTTTTATGTACCGATTGAGTTTTACGACTTTTTTAACAAGACCGTTTTTACTGCAATTACTTTAGGTTCGGGCTTTAAAGGTGGCGAAATTACACCGTTGTTTTATGTGGGCGCGACATTAGGTAATGCTTTAGGGGCGGTTTTAAACCTACCAATTTCATTGCTTGCAGGCTTAGGGTTAGTGAGTTTGTTTTCAGGGGCAAGTAAGGCCCCGTTAACGTCTATTATTTTAGCAATTGAACTATTTGGAATGAATGTTGCCACTTACGCCATCATTACGTGTTTATTGGCAGCGCTATTTTCTGGAAATTGTGGGTTGTATCGCCGTAAAAAGTTGATGGATTAATGGATGGTTTATAAGGTGGGCTTGATCGGGTTTTTGCTCAATTGTGCTTGAGGATTTATGCTAATATTCTTAAATACATTTATCACCCAATACAATTTAATATTTATTATGTTTTTTATTTTAAGAAAAAAACTTCAAAAAATTGGCATTATTTTCTTAGCAATTAATTTATTAGCTTGTAGCCATCAACCAGATTTTAAAGATATTTCTCATTTGGCAGAAAGAGGCGATGCAGAAGCTCAAGCAAAACTTGGTGAACTATATGTAGAGGGGAAAGTTGTTCCTCAAGATTATAAAAAGGCCTTTGAATGGTATAGTAAAGCTGCTAATCAAGGAAATGCGGAAGCGCAGAATAATTTGGGAGCAATGTATGCTCTTGCACAAGGGGTAGAGCAAAATTATAAAAAAGCATTCGAATGGTACAGTAAAGCTGCTGAACAAGGGGAAGTGAAAGCGCAGAATAATTTAGGTGCATATTATGCAAATGGTGATAGTGGAGTTAAAAACTATCAGAAAGCATTTGAATGGTATAACAAAGCTGCTGCACGAGATAATGCTGAAGCTAAATACTATTTGGGCATACTTTACGAAGAAGGCTATGGGGTTACCCAAGATTATAAGAAAGCTTCTGAGTGGTACAGTCAGGCTGCAGCACAAAATTATGCCGATGCGCAAAATAATCTTGCTGCACTTTATGCGCAAGGTAAGGGTGTAGAACTAAATAATAAAAAAGCCTTTGAGTTATATAGCAAAGCGGCTGAGCAAGGAAACTCAATAGCACAAAATAACTTAGGGGCGTGTTATGCGCTTGGGCAAGGTGTAAGTCAAGATTATAAAAAAGCGTTCGAATGGTATAGTAAAGCTGCTCAACAGGAAAACGATGAAGCACAATTTACTGTGGGCATGATGTACTTTAAAGGTGAAGGCGTACAACAAAACAATGAATTAGCCGAAAAGTGGCTAAGAAAAGCAGCAGAAAATGGCAATAAAGATGCCTTATCACTATTTGAAGAATAGCCATTTTTCTATGACATGGATTTGCTGTTTTGTGGCTTCAATTAGGTGAGGAGAATTCTCTAAAGTCCATGTTTCATCACACCAATCGCAAGCATCGTAGAAAGATTCGAGCCAAGTTGGGTAATAAATTATATTATCTGGAAGATTTCTTGGAGCGCCCATAAAACCTGTTTCTAAATTATTGAAAATAGTACATAGTTGAACTGGGCTTAGATTGTTTTCTTGATAATTATTTAAAATATCTAAAAAAAATCTAGCTGCTAATATTTCTGCTTCAATACAATTATATGAAAAACTAGAATCTGTTAAGTTTATGTGTCGAAGTAATAAAGAATTATAATCATTAAATGGCTGTAGTAGCTCGGTAAAAAAATCTATATGGACATCTTCGTTTTCTTCAATATATTTATTAATCTTTTCCGTTTTTTCTTGAGCTGAATATTCTCCATAATAAAGCTCAATATATAAAGACTTTAATGTCATTAGATAACTCTAATCATTTTTATAATGAAAATATATCATACTAAAAGATATTAGAAATTTCATAATGAACTAAACCAATTAAATAACTTTTATTTATTCCAGCCTCTCTACTTTAATACGATTGTCATTTCCTACGCTTGACGATAACAAAAGCGAATACTATCCTTTCTTTCTAGTAGGACGGAAAGAGGACATCTTAGGATGTGCTGGTCTCTTTGGCACCAGTCTGCTAACTCTTTTTCGTTCTGCTACCATAATTATTTAGCAGAGATAGTTATTTCATTCTTCAGTTTTTATTTAATTTTTATAACTAGACAAACAGATCCTACATATCAATATTCAATTAGTTTTTAAATCTTCTAAACTTGAAAATAATTTAAAACTTAACCGCTCTACTTTAATACAATTGTCATTTCCTACGCTTGACGCCAACAAAAGCGAATACTATCCTTTGCGGGCTGGCCTACATCGCTAGCGGGTTTTAGCAGACCCTATTTAACAAAGACGATATTCAAAACCTAGTTTTGTGTATCGTGAACTCGTTCGCCCCCTTTTTCTCTACGGTAGGGCGGAAGGGGGACACCTTCGGGTGTGCTGGTTTCTTTGTTGCCAGTCTGCTAACCCTCTTTCGTCCTGCCACCATCATTTAGCAGTGATCGGTAGGATTTCTTTTATTAACAAAGGAGTCCGCTATGCGTACTAATTCTTCTCATTTATTGGCCTTCGCCAAACTCTCTCTACCCATACCACCTAACTGGTATTTAAAACGGTTTAACCGTTTGTAGATTTTCTACGACCTTAAATCATTACGACTCAAAAATCATAGCAACAATAAACCTGAGATAGGCGAGCACATCTTTATTGTGCTGCTTCTGTATGCCTGTTTTAGCACTCAATTTAAGAGTGACGGCATTTCTATCTCTTTTATATACAACAAAAAATTATTTTAAACGGTACAAATATGTCACCTTTAGTACTTTCTACACGCGCGTTAAAAGTTGTGAATAAAGCAATTGATTTATTTCACCACCACGGCTTTCATCTCGTTGGTGTCGACAGAATTATTAAAGAGTCTGAAATTACAAAAATGACTTTTTATCATTACTTTCAGTCCAAAGCGCGGTTTATTGAAATCTGCCTACTCGTGCAAAAAGAACGGCTTCAAGACAAAGTCACAGCAATGGTGGAATATGACCAGAACATAAGTGTGAGAGACAAACTCAAAACACTTTATGAATTACATACAGACTTAGAAGGGCTGTATTACCTGTTATTGAAAGCCATTTTTGAAACCAAGAATACTTATCCCAATGCATACCAAACTGCCATTAAATATAGAACATGGCTCACCAATGAAATTTATAGCCAGCTAAGAATGCTTAAAACGTATACTTCTTATGATGATGCCAAACTACTTCTACATATAATTGAAGGAACTATTATTCAAAGGCTCAGCGATACCCATATAGAGGAAAGAGATAAACAATTCGAATATTTTATAGCGATGCTTACATAGAAATACTCAAAAAATAAAAGCCCGTAACAGGGCTTTTATTTGATAGGGCGGGTTAAAACTTAAGTTTTTTAAGACCACGGCTCACGCCATTTTCTAAAGCTGCTTTAATAATTGGGCCAATAAAAGGAACGCGGCCTTTAAAGCTAATAGTGTAATTTAAACGAGTTCGATTATTTCCCAAGTCAGTAAATTTCATCACGCCATAGTGCGCCTTGATTGGGCTAATTCCGCTTGTGATCGCATATTCGATAAGTTCATTTTCTTTATAGACTAAATTTGTTTCTACAAATGAAGGTGTAAACGGAATAGACATCTTGCGGGCAGAGCCAACACCATTGCGTGCATCCTTTCCGTTGCTAATGCGAGTAACTTTAGCAGGGGCAAAAAGTTTACTTAGGTTTTCATGTTCACTTAAGGTCGCAAAGACCTTATCTACGGGTGCATCAAATTCTTGTACGATGTTGATTTTTTGAGTTTTTAACATCTTGTTCCCTCTAAAGTAAATTTGACATGAGTAATTGTCAGAATTTGGATATTAGCATGCTTTTGAATAGCGTGGAATTTTTGTTCATCGGAGTGATTTCACCTCTATATTGCACGTTTTAGGGCAGAGCGAAGCCTTCATTTATTTGCATTTGAGTAATATGCCTTACGTGAAAAATAACAATCGTTGCAAACAGTAAAGAAAGCCTCCTCATAATCAAATGACATGAAAGGAAATAGAGGAATAATAATATGCGCGCTCTTACTTAAATTTATATCGGGGCAAAATCCCAAAGACTGAACATGGCGATATCTTTGGGTATGAGTTTATGGGCGTTGTTGAAGAAGTTGATCCCGCAGTATTGATGCTCTCTTTAAATCTTATGCTTCGGTCAAATGCTTTAATACTTTATGACCATGCTCAACCGCTTTTAACTTAATTTCAGATTCTGAGTTGCCAGTTACAGGCGAGACTTCATAAAGCAAATAAGTGCCGCTTATCTGCATTTGTGTATATAGAATTGAATGTTGAACCGCTTTTAAAAAGCTATCAATTAAGTTTTCTTGTTCGGTTACCATGTCGGCTTCTTTTTGCCCGACTGTCATACTAATAATAACTTTTTTGTCTTTTAATTTGTCGCCCTGAGAGCCATAAGCAAACTGATAAGTAAAAACTTCATCAAACCATAACTTTAAAATCGCCGGCATATTAAACCAGAACATTGGATATTGCAGAATGATGGTGTCGTGGCGTAACAACGCTTCTTGTTCAGCACTGACATCAATTTTATAGTCCGGATAAAGCTGGAAAATATCTCGCACTTCAATGTCTGGATAGGTTTTTATAAGTGCATTCACTATCGTTTTATTTGCAATTGATTGAGCGTAGTAGGGATGAGCCAAAATAAGTAAAGCCATAATAATGCCTTGTAGCTATAAAAATCATAGTAACTATAATTTTTATAGTATGGGTGTACAATAACTATCAAAGTTGATAGGTGGCATTAAAAATGGCAAATACTGAAAATAAATGTGAAATCAGCATGAATGGAAAAACTTATCCATGTCATATCAGTATGGCTATGGATTTGGTGGGTGGAAAATGGAAAGGTGTTATTTTGTATTACTTAAAAGATGGGCCAAAACGTTTTAATGAAATCAATCAATTAATGCCAACCATCACAGAAATGACCTTAAGCCTTCAACTCAAACAATTAGAGCAAAGCGGCTTAATCTCTCGAACCGTTTATGGTGAAAAAGCACCGATTAAGGTGGTCTATGAAATGACCGAATTAGGCCACTCTTTTAAGCCTGTTCTAGAGTCTTTATCGGTATGGGCGCATACGATGATTAATCAGTCTTAAGGTTAAAAAACTAACTTTCTTAAAAATGTAAATATTAGCCCCATCCCTTTGTATGGGGCTTTTTTATACGCAAAAATTACTCACAAATTTGAGCCACATCTATCAAAACCACGCTTAAAAACTGAATTTGGTAATACCAAGCTGGAGATGTGATATGAACGATGTAAAATCCAGACACAAATTGATGTTTTAAAAGGTCAGAATACTGACGAGCCTCTAATATGGTGTGTCTTTTGCAGTCAAAGACAATATTGATATCATTGGCTTTTACCTAATACTGTTAAGCAAAATAAGTGCCATCTTTATGGCGCTCTAGATGAGTTAAGAAGACGAGGGAACTAAAGTTTCATGTAAATAAACCCAATAACATTTTTCACCTTCTACTTTAATACAGGCCGTCGAAGTGCGTAATGTTTCGGTTTCATCAGTTTGCTGATGTTCCTGATATTGCACCCAACAATAATTTTCAAATTCGTATAAAGTTGTACTCTTAATAATGTCGATTTTTAAAGAAGGTTTTTTTCCGATACTCTGACTAAATAAACTATTCACTTCTGCGAAACCAATGCTGTGACCTTGAACCGTTACCATCTTAAAATTTTGATCAAAGCTATCTAAAAGCGGGCTCAGACTTTGCTCTGCATTTTGGCCTGTAAATACATTTTCTATTAAAACATGTAGGTCAATGACACTTTGAATGGCCTGATCCATTTGTTTAGACATGGGTTTTCTCCTTTAAAACGGGAATGAGTGAAAGTAAACAGAGTAAAGCTGCAATTAAAAAAGTATGTTGATAGCGAATGAGATCGCTTGAGCCAGACATCAAGTTATATATCGAAATGAGAACAACTGTTCCGACACTAAATGAAACTTGTCGATTAATATTCCAGAGTACACTTCCTTGTAATAAATCTTGGCCTGTAAAATCAATCAATGAGCTAATTTGGGCAATATTGGCACTTAGACCACCTCCCATACCCATCAATAAATAAGCAATCACTAAAAAGCTGATGGGCATATGGTTCGATATACAAAACAAAAGAAAGATACCCAGACTATGTAGCGCTATTCCAATAAGGAGTAGATATTTTTTCCCTAACCGCTGATAAAGCAGGCCTCCGCTAATCATTGAGACCAGTGCACCTATTGCATAGAGCAACATAAATAAACCGGTTTGTTTTGCATTAAAGCCAAAGTTAAGCTGTAAATTAAAAATATTGAGAACATTCACTCCAGTAAAAATACCCGGAACAGCGTAATAAATAATAAATGCATTGCGTAAATTTTTATTTTTTAATAACTGAAGATTAAGAACAGGATGAGAGGTTTTTTTCGCATGTCGAATGTAAAAAATAAGCATTCCGACTGAAATTAGAAAACTAGTGAATGCGAATAAGAGGTTATGGTAATCGCTATAGAACGAAAAGGAGAGTAATAAAAATAATAGGCTTAAATTAAAAATCACTAAGCCTTTTATATCTGGTTTTTCACTAGACACATTCTGTGTGTTTTTTACCCATAACCATGCTAGAGCTGCCGCTAGTAAAGAAAAAGGAAGGTTAGATAAGAAGACCCATCTCCAATTCAATGAATCAATAATCACACCACCAATCGCGGGGGAAAATGCAGGGGCAATCAATGCAATTGCCATAATTAATGTAGAAATGCGTTGGCGTTCTTGATTTGGAAATAAGCCATATACCAGTGCTTGGCCAACAGGTATTAATAAACCTCCAGCTATGCCTTGAATAAATCGCCAAAAAATTAAGCTATAAATCGACTCACTAAAACCAATAAAGTAGATGCTTATAGAAAATAACAGCATCGAATAACACAATAATTTTTGGTTCCCAAGCTTAGTTGCTAACCATAAACTCATGGGCATAATTAAAATCAGACCTAGAATATAAGCATTTGTTATCCAAGCCACCATGGTTTGGCTGACTGAAAATGAAGCTGCAATATGAGGCAAAGCAATTGCAGACATAAAAATGTTGATGCAATCAATAAAGAACCCAAGTAAAAACACTGTCGCTATTTTATATCGATAAGACATACCTACCTCCGTGTAGGCAGGGTAAGATCCAGCTCTTTTATTGTCGATGCAAGCGAAGTAAAATCATTGTTTGATAATTTTAAACAATTGGCTTAATTGTGCAAAAAAACCTCAAGCAAATTACCAGTTTTTTACAAGTCGTTGACTCTGGCTCTTTTACCAAGGCTGCTGAAATTTTAGGCTTAAGCCGATCAATGGTGAGTATTGATATAAAACAATTAGAAAAGCAGCTAAATACAAGCCTGTTAATTCGCAACACCCGTAATATTGCATTAACTGAAATCGGTCAGCATTTTTATGAGGATTTTAAACAAATCCAACTTCAGATTGATGAGGCATTTGAACGAAGCCAACACTTAGGTACAAGCATTACAGGCACTTTACGGTTTTCGTCTACGAATGAATTTGGCCAACGCTTCATTCTGCCTTTACTTCCTGAGTTTTGTCGGCTTTATCCACATTTACGTTTACAATATTCGTTTAATTCATCGCTTGATGATTTAGTCACTGAAAAGTTAGATCTGGTTATTCGACTAGGAAATTTAAAAAACTCATCTCTAAAAACAAGGAAAATCGGAGAATATCCAATTTATCTTGTCGCAACGCCACAATTTATAAAAAGCCATCCTGTAGAAAATATATCTGGTTTAGCGGATGTTCCTTGGATTGGCCACACTTTATTAAATTGGCAAGATTCACAATATATTTTGCAAAATAGCTTAGGGGAGCAATATTCATTACCTTTTATACGAAGTCAGTATGAATCAAACTCGGTTACAGCAATTCATCAAATGGCTCTTTCATCTTTAGGTGTGGCGATTTGTCCTGCATGGTTAGTCGATGAAGATATTCAACAAAATCGCCTCATTCGGTTATTTCCTGATTTTTCGTTACCGGTACAAAGTATTCAATTACTTTATCCTAATACCTCTAATTTACCGGCTAAAACGCGTGCCTTTATAGATTTTTTAGTGGCTCGTTTTACCTTTTGATAAAATAAAAGCAATGTAAATGAAGCGATTTAAAGCCACATAAATAGACAATTCTGTCTGTTTTTTATAAAATATCGCTAATTATGACTCAGTTTTATAAGAACGATGTCCCATAAAATATTTCAAATTTTAGATAGTTTAGGTTTGGTCGCACAGAATCGCGTATTGCATGTGCAATTTTCCAACGCATTATTAAATAATCAAGTCTTCTTACAACGTATTGAAGGCGGACATACGCTCAATCAGGGCAGCGTTGCTGAATTACTGTGTCTGTCGACAAACGCACATATTGCATTAAAACAATTTATTGGTTGTCAGGTTGCCATCGATCAGGTAACGGATGCAGGCCAGTTTTTTAGAACTACAGGTATTATTACCGAAGCGAGCCAAGGGCAAAGCGACGGCTCACTCACCATTTATAATCTAACTTTAAAAGACCCAACCGCACTTTGGCATAAACGCCGTAATAGCCGCGTGTTTATGAATAAAAGCGTGCGCGATATTAGCGAAATTCTATTTAAAGAATGGCAGGGCAAAAGCCCGTTATTTGCCTCAAGTCTAACGCTTGACACAGCAGGTTTAACCAAAGACTACGATGTGCGTCCATTTGTGATGCAGTCTAACGAAAGCGATTATGACTTTTTAACCCGTTTGTGGCGTAGTGAAGGCATTAACTGGTTAGTGGATGAATCACAGCTTTTTGTTGCCGACCCGAATGCATCTATTCAGCCACAAGTCTTACGTTTAATTGATGAAAATCAAAACTATAAAGCCCTTGAACGCCGTAACTTACGCTACCAACGTAGCAGTGCTACCGAACAGTTCGACACTATTACCCAAGTCAAGGCAGAACGACGTTTACAACCAACCTCGGTTCATGTGCAACGTTGGCAAGCCGATGCCTTACAACAAGAAGAAGGCAGTGGCAGCGTACAAGGCACACAAAAGCACAGCGAACACTATGATAATGCTAGTCTGAATCTTGAAGATGCATGGCATGTTAGCCCTGCTTGGATGCAGGACTTAAACGGTGAAGACCAAGCCACAGCTTCAGGTAATAGCCAGATTGAACAACTGAACCAGCACATTAATGCGTATCATCACCTGAGCTCTAAACAATTTACGGTTTCAGGTAACGTCCGTGATGCACAAGTGGGTTACTGGTTTGAACTGAATGACCACCCAGAACTCGACCAACATGACAGTGCGGATAAAGAGTTCTTAATTTTAAGCAAACACTACTACAACCAGAATAATTTACCGAAAGAATTACAACAGCAAATTGAACGCCTATTACCACAAGGCAAACTCAAGGCAGCCCAGCTCGACACACAAAACCCAGAGCAGCGCCACTTTGCTGAACTCAATGTCGTTCGACGCAACATTCAAGCTGTGCCTGAATATCACCCGCTAGAGCACCGACCAGCAGCTCACCCACAGCGCGCTAAAGTGGTGGGCTTGGAAGGCGAAAGCATCCATGTTGACCAGTGGGGACGTATTAAAGTCCGTTTCCTGTTTACCCGAGCTGATGACCATAGTCATGACGGTGGAGCAGGCAGTAACGACAATGACACCGACTCGGCTTGGGTCGATGTGCTCACCCCATGGGCAGGTGCCGGTTATGGGGCACGCTTCTTGCCACGTGTGGGTGAGATCGTGGTGATTGATTTCTTTGACGGTAACATTGACCGCCCGTTTGTGGTGGGGCGCATTCATGAAGCCGAGCGCCACCCAACCCAGTTCGACCAAAAAGGCCAATTACCTGACACTAAAAAGCTCAGCGGTATCCGTTCAGAAGAAGTCGACGGCAAAGGCTTTAACCAGCTCTGTTTTGATGACACCACAGGTCAAATTAGTGCCCAGCTACAAAGCAGCCATGCAGCTAGCCAACTCAACCTCGGTAACTTAAGCCATCCAAAAGACAAGGCCGAGAGCGATGGTCGTGGCGAAGGCTTTGAACTTAGAACTGACCAATGGGGTGCGGTACGAGCTGGTAGTGGCTTACTCATTAGCACCCATAAACAAGACCAAGCTCAAGGCGTACACCTTGATGCAAGCGAGGCCAAACAACAAATTGAAGGCGGCCTTAGCAATGCCAAGGCACTCAGTGAGGTGGCTAAAAATCAGCAGACTGACCCACTGGATATGCTTGAGAACATTCAGACTTTCTTAGAGGTTCTTAAACAAGAAGATCCTAAAAAGGCTGCTGAGTTTCAATCGGCGGTAATGCTGTTGGCATCTCCAAAAAGTATTGCTGTAAGTAGTAATGAAGATATACACCTTAGTGCAAATGGACAGCTCACTCAAAGTGCTGGTGACAGTATTAATCTCAGTACACAAAAAAATATAGTGGGTCATGCGAGCCAAAAGATTAGTCTGTTTGCAGCTCGGGAGGGTGCTCGACTTTTTGCTGGCCAAGGCAAAGTAGAAATTCAGGCCCAAGGTGATGGACTGGATATCATTGCCCGAAAAAGTGTGCAGATTACTTCAACCGAAGACACTGTTTATATTACTAGTCCAACTGAAATTAATCTGACTGCAAATGGGTCTCAAGTGAAACTCAATGGTTCAGGCATTTTCCCTGTCACGGGTGGTAAGTTTGAGGTGAAAGCAGGGCAGCATGTATTTATGGGGGGCTCATCAATAAATCCACCTGTATTAGATTTACCAGACTGTTCGGCTAAACAGACTCAAGCTGCTCAAAATGGTTCGGCTAAGGTAGATTTATCATGAGTTTGCCTGTTTTTAATATAACTCAATATAATGATTTAAAAGATATAACTTCTAAAGTTGAAGAACAGTGTATCCAAATTCTGAATGAATATGGTCAGATCATTTTTTTATTAGATACTACATTGAATGATTCTATTTTTAACGAGGCAATAGATAATTTATCAAACAAAAATATTGCATATATCCCTTTAGCTCATAAAAAAGAAATTGCAAAATCAAACCTCTTTTTTATTTGTATTGATGATAAAAAAATATTTGAGCAGGTCAAAGATGATTTATTGCAAAATCTAGTGAGAAATAAAAATATTACGAATGATTACTATTTTGTTCATGGGTTTGGCGTGGCGAAGACACGCTCACTTGAAGAATTGCGTGATCAGATAAAAACTAAATTAGTGATTTCTGATCAAGGTAAAAAAATTCTTTTCCGTTGGTATGATCCTAGAGTCATGATCTACTTGGATGAGATTTTTAAAACAGAACATGTAGGCAGCTTATTGGATGGCTTTAAAGAATGGCATTTTTTGCACCCAAAAGGTCTATTTAGCTTTAAGTCTTACGATGAATCACGATCAATCTTGAATCTAACAAAAGTGAACCTTGAGCAATCTATATCTTTAGATCTAATTGAAATTGCTAATAATGTATTTCAACAATTAAATGAATTTGAACAAGTTGATCTAATAAAAATTCATCCAGTTGAAATCCACCAAAATCTTAAAGAGGCTTACTATGATTATGGTCTTCAAAATCATTTAGATTTAGTCACATATGGTCTGTACAGCCAAATTATACATAAAAATTTTATACAGCATCCTGTGATAACCAATGTGCTTTATGACCATTGTGTAATGAATGAAATGTCTTTTACAGATGCTATGGATTATGTAACGAAAGACTTATATGAACAGATAGCTAAAGAATTGAATGGATAAAAAGATGACAGAAAATCAAAAAATGATATTGGGTAAGTCAAAATCAAATAATTCATTTAATGAAATGATTGCTCAGCAAAAACAGAAGCAGAGTAAAATTCCTGTTATGGGAAAAACCACACCAGTGGGCGATATGCGTAACCCAACAGTTGCTAAAGATATTAATAAGAAGATTGAAGAAAGTGAAATTGCAAAGTCAGCAAAACAGTCAACTGCTGCAAATATGCAAAATAGTAGTGCGGGGCAGTCACAGAAAGAATGTTCAAATTTTTGCCGCAAAAAAGGCTTTAATATTTTACCTTTACGATACGCCGTTGTTAAAGATAATCCACCTGTTTTGCCTGCAACCTTAGGTAAAAATGTTAAAGATATTCAGTTAAGCCATCTCAAATATGCGGTTGAGATGATTGATACTGGATATATTTATCGTTTAGTGAAAAGAACATCTGGAGCGTTGGAATGGGCGGGATATAAAGTTACCCCAAATGGACATTTGTCTTATTTCCCTGTTGGTAAAGAGGCACCTAAAAGTGTTCCAGAGTTCGCATGTAAAGGAGCAGGTCATAGTTTTAATTCATCTGTCATAGCTGTAGAAAGTAATCCTAAAGATGAGGCGAAGATTGCATATATTATTCATACGCATGTGCCTATGAGTAAGGCCAAAATATCCGAGTATGAAAAAAATGCTGATAAGTTCGTAACAGAAGGAAAATGGCAGAAAATTTTAATTAATGGTGGAAGTACACAAGAACATTGTATTGCTGCAAGCCAATTTAAAACTACGATTTATAATCTAAACAGTTTTGGTAAAAACCGTATCGATGCAACATTAAATAAATTCAAAGATGAGCCTAAATCACTTGCTTGTATGGCTTTATATGATCCTGTAGGAATTACAAGAAAATTAAATACATTGCGTAATTCAGAATTTAAAAAAGTAATGGATTTTTTAGCTAAAAAAGAAGGAGATTTTACAAACGAGCACCGGTTACATAGTTCTCAATGTATTGATAGTATCAAAATTTGTTTAGAAAATAGATTGTTAAATGAACGCAGCCAATTGAGTACTCAGGTAACCAAAAGTAAAGTATTAATGGGGTTGTGGGATGAACTTCCAAAAAACTTAACAGATGCTGATGATATTAATTATGAGTTAGAAAAAATATATAAAAGAAAGTCAAAAGAAGAACAAGAGAGACTATTAAAAGAGGCTCAGCAGAAACAAAGAGCAAATAAAGGTATTTATACTGAAGATATGGGGAAATTAAGTAGGAGGGACGGAGAACAGATTTGGATTCAAAAATATAAGCCAAATTTAGATATGGTGGCTAAATCAAATTTTGATAAAAAAATTAACGCATTAATTCAAGAATGTTTAGCAGGAGCAAGAGCCGTAGGAGATGATCATATTAAATGGTTATTGTCTAAGGCTGTAATAAATGCCCTTCATGCTTATGATGATCAAGTGCAAGTTCCATATGGAAATATTTTTTATGTACATGCCATGGATATGATTAATGGTATGAGTGGGGTGCCGAGTGGGCAAGCATTGCTTGAAACTTGGTTAGGGGTGGAAAAAATTGCCAAAGAAAATATTTATATGAGGGCAATTTGTTATAACCAAGAGAGTTTAAAGAATAAATATAATGCAGCGGCACCAAGTATTATCGATATCTCTTGGGATGATGGACAAAATGCAGCAAAGACGGTTATTGCTGCATTTGTTGCTGCGGATAAAGCTTGGCAAGAATGGGCGGTAGATAAAACCAATAACGTTTATATGTTACATGGGCAAAAATTTAGCTTATTAAAAACGTTTTACTGGATGTCTGAACTGACCCAAAGTGCAGTGAAGTGGAGCATGAAATATACGCCAGGTTCAGAATTTGCAAAAAAACTTGGACGCTTAACATTTTATACCTTTGCCCATAGTGGGGCATTGGTTGAGCATGTTGCAAAAAACTCTCTGTATTATCTTATTCCAGTTCAAACTTTAACGGGTCGGATTAAGCTGACACCTGAAATGGTGCAGAACAACTGGAAAAAGTATTCTTCATCGGCAACTAACCCAAGTAAAGCAGCAAAACAAATTGATCGGATTATTGCAAATAGTTCACCAAGTGCAGGTTTGCGTGTATCTGGTGTGGTTGCAATATTTGAGCTGATTAACTTTGGAACACAGGTTTCTAAATTTAATAATGATCCATCCGTAGATAATGCTTTGTCATATATGTCCGGCATGATGGCAACAGTAGCTGCTATTTTGGAAGTGGGTAGTAGTTCGATGGAGAAGTTTTCATTCGCAGAGCGTGCTGCTTATATTGCCAAGTGTGGTGCATATTTTGCGATTGCAGGTGCAACAATTTCATTAATTATTGATGTGAAAGGTTTTGTAAAGTCAAGAAAAGAGGGCAATCCATATGCTATAGCTCTAAATAGTTTCAAGGGTATAACTTCATTTTTAACTTTTGCTGTAGGTATTAATGCATTATTAAACTTACCTTTAATGAGAAATACAGCTTATTACACTAATATTGAACGTTATGCTTTAGGAAGAGCATTTTTAGGGGTGCGAGCTATACAGGCGGGTGCGATGTTAAGCTTAGCCGGTATTGTACTTGTTGTATTAGAGATTTATTTAAAAAATTATGTCTTGGATAATGCGATGCAAGACTGGTGTCAGAAGTGCGCATTTCGGTTAAAAACGAGTGCTGAAAATTCTTTTAAAGATATTAAAGAAGAAGAGAAAGAGTTTAATAGCGCGGTGGTGAGTGTTTAAATGAAAGATTTAAAGTTAAACTTAAAACTGGTGGAAGGTTCAGTCCATTCTTTAGAAAAAGCCAAGTCCAAAATACCCGTAAATCAAAATGTGGGGGGAATTGCCGCTGGGACTGCTTTTGCTGGTGTGCTGGCTGAAAGTAGTTCGTTACTTACCAGTGCT
>JAITLL010000079.1 GCA_031277915.1 Acinetobacter sp. | reverse complement strand
TACTTTCGCTCGAAAGAGCATCTAATTGAAATGTGTATTGCCTTTCAAAAAAGCAAACTTAAAGAAGAAGTGTTCACCATTATCTATGCAAATCGTTATTACACTTCAAAAGATAAACTTAAAGAAATTATTGTTTTACATACCAATTTAAACAGCCAGTACCATCTTTTAATCAAAGCTATTTTTGAAATAAAACTGCTTTATGCGAAGGCCTACGGCATGGCAGTTGAATATCGAAAATGGCTTCGCCATGAAATTTTTGACCTGATTTTTAGCGGAGAAACTCGCGAGCCAAAATTCGATGCCCACATGGTGGTCAACCTAATCGATGGTTTGCTGTTACAGGCTTTAAGCTCAAAGAGTTTGAAAGAAAGGAATGCGGTGGTGGAGAGGTTTTTTTAGTCTAGTAGAGCATTTTTAATCTATATAAGTTTTTGAAATATAGTTGATAAATTGTAGGTCATGGCTAAGTAAGGATTTCTCTAAAAAGTTCCTTGTCCTTAAATGCATTTAATCCGATTTTAAATTTTTCTTGTCTTGGTCGTGATGTAACCTTTTTTTCTTCCAAAAAATATATACTATGGGGGAGTATTAATAAAAGACCATAAATATGGAAATTAACAGCAATTTAGAACGTTACCATTCTCATCAGTTTGATGAGGGTAATCCTCTGGCTCAGAAGAAAATTTTGATCGCAACAATTTTAACTGCCGTGATGATGGTTTTTGAGATCGTAGGGGGATGGATATTTAATTCCATGGCACTTTTGGCCGATGGATGGCACATGAGCTCACACATGGTTGCGCTAGGGTTGGCTTATGTTGCTTACAAAATGGCCCGTCACTATGCCCATGACAAACGTTTTAGTTTCGGAACTTGGAAAATTGAAATTTTGGGTGGCTATAGCAGTGCAATCATATTAATGGTTGTTGCGCTTTTGATGGGTGCCCAATCTATTGATCGATTACTCCATCCTGTCAATATTCATTATGATGAAGCGATTCCTATTGCTGTTGTTGGTTTGGCTGTCAATATCATTTGCGCATGGTTATTACATGATACTCATGAACATGACCATCATCACGATCATGCACATAGTCACCACCATCATGAACATGACCATCATCATGATTTAAATCATAAAGCTGCGTTTATACATGTGGTTGCCGATGCCGTAACTTCGGTATTGGCCATAGTTGCACTTATTGCAGGTAAGTATTTTGGATGGAACTTTTTAGATGCGCTATTGGGGATCGTAGGAGCCATACTTGTTGCACAATGGTCTTGGGGGCTTTTGCGTGACACAGGAAAAACTTTACTAGATGCCGAAATGTCACATCCCGTGGTGGCAGAAATACAAGAAGTTATAGAGCAATTGTCCCAAGTGAAAATTACGGATTTACACGTATGGAAAGTGGGCAAGGGGAAATTCTCATGCATTTTAGCCTTAGAAACCAATAGAACAGATTTAACACCCGATTTGGTCAAAAGGGCATTATCTATCCATGAAGAAATTGTACATGCCAGCGTAGAAATCCATTTTGTCTGACCAACTCTGTAGAGTTGCGACGAAAACACTGGTAGAATCCACCCCATTGTCATTGGGGAGTAGCCATTCCTAGTACCCAGCTAGGAAGACCACGTCAACAAACTTGAGATGAGTATCTCATGGCGTGTTCAGCCGCTGTATATATACAGTGTGAGCTAGGCGAGACCTTTGGCCGCAACGTGCTTTGCTAGTCGGGCGAGGCGTGTTGTCGCGCCAATGGTTTCTTATTCGCCCGGCTGGAACTATTCCTATGCTCCTCACTTTTATCTTATTCTTTTTGTCCGCTGGGGCAATTTATCTCGCCTGTGAATATTTCGTCAATGGTATTGAATGGTTTGGTAAACGTCTTAACCTGGGTGCAACCGCAGTAGGCTCAGTACTTGCAGCTTTTGGTACAGCGCTGCCTGAAAGTGCGGTCACTTTTATGGCCGTGGTATTTGGTAATACCCCAGAACAAAAAGACTTGGGTGTTGGGGCTGCAATGGGCGGCCCACTGGTTTTGGCGACGTTGGGCTATGCTGTTGTTGGTCTAGTATTAATTCTTCATCGCAAAAAGCTGGCACGCGCATCGAATCAGGTGCAAGTTGATTACGCTCGTTTAAGTCGAGATCAGGTTTCTTTTCTAGCCATCTTTGTATTAAAAGTGGCGCTTGGTTTAGTTGCATTTGCCATTAAGCCTTGGTTAGGTATTTTATTCTTGGCGGCTTATGCAGCTTATGTCTGGCGTGAGATTAGAGAATCAGACACAAGCGCTGAAGAAGAAGAGCTCGAACCCCTCAAGTTTCGTCCAAACACAGCCGAACCATCTTTGGGCTGGGCTGGTCTACAAGTATTGCTGGCTTTGGTTGTGATTAGTATTGCATCACACACGTTTGTGGCTCAACTTGAAGCGATTGGTACAGCACTAAGCTGGCCACCTCATATGGTTGCTTTGCTACTTAGTCCAGTTGCAACTGAGTTACCTGAAATTATGAATGCGCTGATTTGGGTGCGCCAAGGCAAAGAACGCTTAGCTTTAGCGAACATTTCCGGAGCCATGATGATTCAGGCGACCATACCCAGTGCGCTGGGTATTTTCTTCACACCGTGGCGCTTTGATGGCGTGCTATTAGCATCTGGTGTGATCACTGCACTCGCTATTGTATTTTTGTGGACGTTATTCCGCCGTGGGTCGGTCGATGGTCGAGCGTTAGTTGCCGTAAGCAGCTTATATGGTGTTTTTGCAGTAATCGTTGCTATTTATCTTAGATAAAACTTGAAGGCTAAATCAGCCATTTTTAAAGTTCTTGAACAGGTAATCTTATGCATTTAAGGGTGTGTAAGATTACAATAAGCGCATATTTTTGACATTTGCTTCAATTTTAAACATTTAAAGACTGTACCTTAGTAGCAGGGGCATGTATCGTTAGCTCATGATACTTTAAAATTATAGGGTGCTTAAAGCAGTATCGTTCAATTAAAAAACCGAACTGTATCACCACTATTAAAACAATACCTAACCTACATTAAAACGAAAAGTATAAATAACAGGGAAAAAACATTACGTTTTTATGAGTAAATATTGAAATGGAGTATCAATGATCACGTTGGGGATCTATGACGAAATATTTTACGGTTGATTTATTTATGATTGCTTCGCCTTACTTAAAAAAACAAAAGAAAAATTATAGTGCTGTAAAGGATCAACAACTCACCATTGCAGCCAAAGCCAATATCTTTATTTGCCTTATCTTTTGTTTGCTTTGGACTATATATTTCGCAATAGCACAAATGTGGCTTATTGTTTCTATGGATATCTTTTTCACACTGATATCTCTATTTAGTCTTTTTTTACTATATATACGTCAAATTTCAGCAGGCATTCTTTTATCCCAAGTGGTGCTGCTGGTTTTTCCAGTGGTTTTTTGCCTGTTTTTTGATGTGGCTAGTATTGATTATCCTCGAGTGGCACATTTGTTTTTGCCTGCCGGAGCGATATTGGGGTATTTAAATTACCGCCGTGAGCCAAGTTTCTTACAATTTATTTTGATTGTATTGTCGATTACATGCTTTATATTTTTTAGTGGTAGCTCTTTTAATATCTCTGGGGCAATCCCTTTGCCAGAAAACATTCGTCATCATGGCGGATGGATTGTGACTTGTGTCGCTACACTTATGATTTGTATCTCAATTTATACCATGCAATTAGAGATGCAAATAGAAAATAAGTTGGTGCAAGACTTAAGACTGGCTCTTACTAAAAAACAATTCGAGCTTTTTTATCAGCCACAAATAGATTCGTCTGAAACCCTAATTGGTGCAGAGGCTTTGCTTAGATGGCATCATCCTGTTTTAGGGTATGTTCCGACAAAAGATTTTATTCCGGTCGCTGAAGTTCATGAGTTAATGCCCAAGATTGGTGAATGGGTACTCGCACAAGCCTGTTGTGTGTTGAATCAATGGAGCAAAAAAGAACAGACGAAAAACCTGACACTCTCAATCAATATCAGTGCCGATCATTTTATGCAACCGCACTTTGAGCAAACTGTGATTGGTATGGTTCAGAAACATGGCATAAATCCGGCGCTGCTCATATTAGAAATTACTGAAAATATTGCTTTAAATAATTGCGCTAGCATGATCGAAAAAATGCACTTCTTGTCAAAACATGGAATTCAGCTTTCTCTTGATGATTTTGGCACAGGTTATTCATCTTTAAGCTATTTGCAAAAAATGCCGATTAGCCAAATTAAAATTGATCGTAGTTTTGTAGAGGCAGCTTTAGATGACAAACGTAGTAACAAATTGGTCACGGGTATTATTAAAATTGGTCTGGACTTAAACCTTCGCGTATTAGTCGAGGGAATAGAAACGGCCGAACAGTTTTACGCTTTTAAAAATAATGCTTGTACGGAGTTTCAAGGTTATTTATGGGGTTGTCCTATGTCTTTTAATGACTTTATAGAACAAGTACCGCACTTCAAAAAATAAGCAAAAGCGTTCTTTCACAATTGGATAGAGAGAAAATAAAAAGTATTTCATCTACTGAAAAGATGCCTTTAAATGTACGCTTTTTGACAGCAAAGTTAAAATAGATATTAACCTGATTCCACATCCTGTTAAGCTCGATTCGAGTTCAGTTCACAGGTGGCTCAGAAGTAAAGTTTACTTTTGAACATAAAGATAGGTATTCAACGTTTCTGCAAGTGATGAGAGGCTTAACGTTTTAAGTTTTTAGATGTGATAGTGCTTAAAAATAAAGTAATTAAATTTTATAAATACTTATTATTTATTAATTTCTTTAAAAAAATTAAGACCTAAATATGAGCGCTAATCAGCTTATTGTATAAATTTTCTTAATAAAATAAGTTCAATATTAAGACATACTTTGCAAACGCATATGGATTTAACGTGTGTTAGCATGATTTTCTATACCTCTTGATATTTATAGTATGACGAAATCTGAACCGCAGTATCAATCTGGGCAGTTTCAATTTTCCTTTCTATCACTAAAATATTGGGGTATCTGGTTTTCAGCTTTTATTCTCATATTTCTTGCCTATTTGCCTTGGGCAATCCAGTGGCGTTTAGCAAAACTTTTTTCAAAAATTGCTTGGATACTCTTGGCTTCCAGAAGGAAAACAACTTTAAGAAATTTAGGAGCGTGTTTTCCGGAAAAAACACCCGAGCAAATTGAAGCTAAAGCGAAGTTGGTTTTTACTGACACAATGATTGGTATATTTGAAGCCTTAAATGCTTGGTATTGCCCAGCATGGTTTAAAAAAAGGGTTCATATAGAAGGATTAGAACATCTAAATGACAATCGGGATCGGGGTATTTTGCTATTAGGCACACACAGTACATTACTCGATGCAGGGGGTGCTGCTTGTACCTTATTCTTCGATATGGATGTGGTGTATAGACCTCAAAATAATCCTTTTATGGATTTTCTTATTCATCGTAGTCGAGCTCGGGTTTATAAAAATCAAATTGCGAAAGATAACATGCGTAGCTTAATTGAAAAACTAAAAAAGGGACATGCAATTTGGTATAGCCCTGATCAGGATTTCGGTTTAAAGCAAGGGGTTATGGCATCATTTTTTGGAATACAAGCTGCAACAGTAACAGCACACCGAAGGCTTATGGATATTTCAAATGCTGTTGCAATCCCATTATATTTTTATAGAAGTGGGGATATCCGAAACCCTCAATACAACGTACTGGTCGAACCTAAACTCGAAAACTTTCCAAGTGGGTGTGAAGTTTATGATGCTGAACGCGTCAACAGAATTATTGAAAACCAGATCCGTATCGCCCCAACACAGTACATGTGGTTTCATAGACGGTTTAAAACTCGTCCCATAGGTGAAGCAAAGTTCTACTAATTGAGTTTGATTCGATTATTCAAGATCAAGTTGGTCATCATCTTGAGTGACTTTGATTTTTAAATTTTTATATTTTCGTTTGTTTGGGCTAATAGCCGAATTTATGACTTCATGTGAGAAAGATGCGCATAGCATGAGTTCGGCATAGGCTTGGTAGCCTATCAAAATTCTTTTAAGCGGATGGTCTGTCCTTGTAGAGTAATACTGGATTCGTGAGTTAAGTTCTTGTAGTAAGGGGTGTTCAGTCATTGGAATAATTTTCTATAAGTGGTTCATTGAGCTTATAGCGATTTACTTCATCAAAGAAGTATTATTTTTTAAAAAGCTATAAAATTTAGTCAAATAAATATTCAAATTGCATATGAAGACATTCTAATAATCTTTATAAAAATTGTGTTTTAAAAATAAAGCAAAAGAAAAAAGTACGTGTTCGGCCGATAAAAATATGTACCTATGTTTCAGCTAAGTTAGCCTAATTAAACTGCTTGCAAGTCCATTTAGTTTGGTAAAACACCATGAGTAACTTGCAAATGGCCAGTACCAGTGGTTGGCTGAATAAAGTTCCAGAAGTTACCTTGTCGTTCTGGATTATCAAAATTATGTCAACCACTGTTGGTGAAACAGGGGCTGACTTTCTAGCTGTAAATGCTGGTCTTGGTCAGAACATTACTTGTGCCATTATGTCCGCTTTACTATTAATTGCGCTGACGATTCAGTTGCGTACTAAACGCTATGTACCGTGGATTTACTGGTTGACCGTTGTACTGGTGAGCATTGTTGGTACACAAATCACTGATTTATTAACTGATGGCTTAAATATTAGTTTATACCTCAGCACATCCGTATTTTCAGTTGCACTCGCCGTGATTTTTTTCATTTGGTACCGAGTTGAGCGAACCTTATCGATTCATGAAGTTATTTCACTTAGACGAGAGCTGTTTTACTGGGCTGCTATTTTGTGCACTTTTGCGCTCGGCACAGCAGCAGGAGACTTGGCGACCGAAGCGTTAGGTTTAGGCTTTGTTTGGGGTGCTGTACTGTTTGGTACATTGATTGGCAGTGTTTTCATTCTGTGGCGCATGGGAGTAAATGCCGTACTCACTTTCTGGATAGCCTATATTTTAACACGCCCATTTGGTGCCGCACTTGGTGATTTCCTAACGCAAGATCACACATATGGTGGATTAGGTTTGGGTGCCATGTGGACCAGTATTATTTTCCTTTCTGTTATTGTCATTTTAGTGACCAAAGCCCAGTTTAATTCCTATGTAACACAGAATCGGTCTGTGCAAACCAAATACTAATTTTCTTTACTTTTTTAGGTGAAAACTATGAAATCACAACGCTCATTGATTCGTCCGCTTGCTGTTGTAGCATCAACTATTATTGTGACTTTAGCTGTAGGATGCTCTAAGCATTCGGGCACTTCAAATACCGATACAACTGCTCAAGGTACTCAAACAGCCCAAGCTCATACAGCTTCTAAGTTGGGTGATTTAACTGCTTTTCATAACATTGCGCTTGAAGTTAATGCGCTAGTTGAAAAAGGTGATTTACCTGCTGCTAAAACACGAATTAAAGATTTAGAGTTGGCGTGGGACTCTGCCGAAGCTGGATTAAAACCAAGAGCAGCAGACGACTGGCATGTGTTAGATAAGTCAATTGATCAGGCTTTAGCAGCACTGCGTGCTAATCCGGCCAAGCAAGCAGATTGTAAAAATGCCATGACTCAATTATTAAAAACTTTTGATATGCTTCAAGGCAAAGTCTGATTGATACGTATGCCTAGATGATCAGTCGAACGAATAAATATGAAGTGGAGTTCCGATGCGAGTACTATTGGTTGAAGATGACCCTATGATTGGCGACGCTGTTCAGAGTGCTTTAAAAGATGCCTCTTATGCAGTTGATTGGGTTAAAAATGGACAAGTGGCACTCAGCACTCTGGAATGTCAACATTATGACGTCGTTCTTCTTGATCTGGGGCTACCAAACAAAGATGGGCTAGAGGTACTTAAAAGTATTCGGGCCCAAAATAATCCAATTCCTTTACTGATTATTACTGCACGTGATGGGTTAGAAGATCGTTTAAATGGACTTGATAGCGGTGCAGATGATTACGTATTAAAACCTTTCGATATGGCTGAATTACTTGCCCGTATTCGAGCTGTGCTACGGCGCAAGGTGGGTAATGCGACACCTACACTCAGTAATGGTATGGTGACTCTCGATCCGGTAACAAAAGAGGCCGCTATAAATGGTGGACTTCCGACGCAGTTATCGAACCGTGAATTTGCATTACTTCATGCTTTACTACTTAGACCGGGCGCAATTTTATCTCGTAGTGAGTTAGAAGACCGTATTTATGGCTGGGGAGAGGAAGTCGAAAGTAATGCGGTTGAATATCTGATTCATGCCTTAAGACGAAAATTAGGAACTGAAGTCATTAAAAATATTAGGGGAGCTGGATGGATGGTGTCAAAAAAAGTCTGAATAATTCGATTCAGCTCAAATTATCTTTCACTTTATCAGTTTCAATTTTACTTGTTGCTTTGGTCGCAGGGATTTGTTCATTCGTATTTGCTTTTGATGAAGCCCATGAGTTACAGGACGATATTTTACGGCAAGTCGCTCAGCTTATTGACCAAAAACAGTTGTCTTCTAGTCTTGCTCCGATAACTCATCTCAAAGGGAGTGATGCTGAGGCTCAAGTGATTGTCCAACATTTAAAAGCCAATCAGACTACTGTAGATACAAATGGTATCTTACCGATATCACCAATGCTGCCCGATGGTTTGCATACCCAAGACGTGGGGGATAAGACTTTTCGTGTACTGGTCAAAACACTGGTTAGTGGTGACCGCATTGTGGTTGCTCAGCCATCGAGTTTAAGAAATGAAATTGCGTATGACAGTGCTTTTCGTACAGTCATGCCTTTTTTAATTTTTATCCCGGTTTTGTTATTCCTTGTTTCACATTTAGTTCGAAGTATGTTTCGGCCAATTGCGACACTTTCAAATGAAATAGACCAGCGTGCTGAACAAGATTTACGTCCAATAGAAAGTACCCATTTACCAACAGAAGTTCGTCCCTTTGTTGTTGCGATCAATTCATTGTTTTTACGTGTAGAACGATCGATGGAAACACAGCGGCGTTTTGTTGCCGACTCAGCACATGAACTACGTTCACCACTGACAGCACTCTCTTTACAGGCTGAACGATTGGCAGATGCCGATATGTCTGATACAGCTAGAGAGCGCTTAAATGTATTACAAAAAGGCATTAAACGCGGACGAAGCCTGTTAGAGCAACTTTTAACATTGGCTAAGGTTCAGACCAATGTTGAATCTCCAAAAGCATGGGTTTCTGTTCAGGGCATTTATCGCCGAGTATTGGAAGACTTGATGCCGTTGGCAGAAGAAAAGCAGATTGATATTGGTATTGAAGGGGTGTTGGATGCTCAAGTATGGGTCAATGAGTTAGAACTCATGACTGTCGTTAAAAACTTAGTTGATAATGCGATTCGCTATACGCCGTCAGCAGGGCGAATCGATTTGTCGGTACATCAAGAAAATCGGCAGGTGATTTTACAAGTTCAAGATAATGGGCCGGGTATTCCTATGAGTGAAAGAGAAAGAGTCTTAGACCCATTTTATCGAATACTTGGTGGTGAGCAGGTGGGTTCAGGTTTAGGCTTATCCATTGTAAATACGCTTGCCGCACGTTGGGGCGCAAAAATCGATTTCAGTTTCACTGATAAAGAAACACAAACTGGGTTACAGGTTAAAATTTACATTCCAGTACAGATAAGCACTTGTTCCTAACGATACACTTATGTATTACTTTAAATTCCAGTACTAAAATAAAAAGGAGTTTATCATGAAGTACATTAAGTCTATTTTTGCCGCTTTACTGATTGCGCTCTCTGTTCCAGCTTTTGCAAAGGACCATGCTTACCACGGTTCACATCATGGCTATGGTCAGGCTTATCATGGTTCGCATCATGGTTATGGTCATGCTTATCGTGGTTCACATCATGGTTATGATCGCGCTTATTCTGGCCCGCATCATGGTAAGGGTTACTATCATAATAAAGCACATGGCGATCATGGGTCTGATATGCATAGCCACGGACGCGGTCATATGTAATTCAACTCACTACAAAAAATCCCGCAATTTCTGCGGGATTTTTATGACATAGTCTTAGCAGTTATTTTCTTAACTTGCTTAGCTAGGTGAAACCTGAACTACTGGAATATTCTAAAGTTTAAAATTGAAAAGTTTAAATATTTAACTCAAAGTTTACTTTTACACGATCTAAAACAATGAGAGTTCTATAGGTTTTGACGTCTTCATTGTCAGCGAAATGTTTTCTAACCAAAGTTTCAAAATGAGATAAGTTGTTGCTAAGCATAATAATGATAAATGAGACTCCTCCATTCACAAAGTAGCACTGTTGAATTTCTTCAACTGAAGCAAAGTACAGCTTTGCTCTGTCCATAACGACAGAACGGTCTTCGCTCAGGCGGACTTCAATGATAGAGGTAATTTTTTCACCAAATTTAAGCGGATTTAAGATGGCGCAATTTCTTAAAATAATCTCATTTTCCTCCATACGAGATATACGCCGTTGAACAGACGCAGCAGATAGACCAATTTTTTCAGAAATTTCTCGATGAGAAGTTTTATTGTCTTTTTGAAGTATTCTTAAGATTGCATAATCAAAATTATCTAAAGAAATATCTGACATGAGTAAATCTCTCATTAAGCTTTAAATATAGAGTTATTTAATCGTTTTATTGGGGGAAATAGAAGAAATATATTGATTATATAGAATTAAAATTTCAATCATTCCTAGAATGGTAAATATGATGATTGAGACAAACTCCAGACAAGGCATAGCATTTGCAGCCGCATTTCTATCTTTGGTTTCTGTGCAAATAGGCGCATCGATAGGAAAAGTCCTTTTTCCCATTCTTAGCGCAGAAGGCGTTACCTTAACTCGACTTGCCTTATCGGCATGTTTTTTATGGATTGTGTTTAAACCTTGGAGAGACTGGAATAAGCAGACCAATTGGAAAAATCTCATTATTTATGGGGCCATCCTCACTTTAATGAATACTTTAATTTATAAAGCATTTTCTTATATGTCTGTGGGGATCGCTATTTCTATTGAAGTGTTGGGACCACTTACGGTTGCTATTTTAATGTCTAAAAATAAATTAGATTATTTTTGGGGAGGCTTGTCTATTATTGGTTTGCTTTTTTTACCTATGGGTAATGCAAACAATAACTTTAGTTTTATTGGTATGACGTATGCGCTTGTGGCTGCCGTGGGTTGGGGACTGTATATTATTTATGGTTCTAAAGTTGCTCAAGGTGGCGGTAGCTCGGTTGCAACAGGAATGTTTCTAGCGGCTTTGTTTGCAACCCCTTTAGGGGCGTCTCACTTTATCCATATTTTTGATAGTTATAAGATTCTTCTTACCTGTTTACTCATGTCGATGCTCGCGAGTGCTATTCCATTTATATTAGATATGGTTGCTATGAAAAAACTGCATCCGCGAGTGTTTGGAATATTAGTGAGCGCATCACCCGCGGTGAGTGCTTTAGCTGGATGGGTGATTTTAAATGAACAGTTAAATCATTTTCAGATCCTCGGGATAGCAATTATTATGGCATCGTGTGCTGGATGCTCTTATTTTTCTTATAAACGTAAGAATATAAGTCCATAGTTATCTGTCTATATCTAAGGCTTTGCCTCGACAGCTTAAAAATAACTGATTTTGATGCCAAGCCAATTGCCCTGAAACAATAGTTGTATCGACGTCATAGCGGAAGGTTTTATTTTGAAATGGCGTCCAGTTACATCGCATATAGTTTTTTTGATCTTTGACCGCAATAGCCTCTTTATTTTCTTTAAGTAAAACCAAGTCAGCCCAATAACCTTCGCGGATATATCCACGATTTTTGAGTTTAAATAAATCAGCGACTTGGTGGGATGTTTTCTTAACCATTGTTTCTATCGTTATTTTTTTATCTGCCACAAGTTCCATGAGTGCAGGAACTGCATGTTGAACCAAAGGAAGGCCAGCGGGTGCTTTTAAATAGGATTGCTGTTTTTCATCCCATGTATGTGGTGCATGATCTGTACCAATAATATCTAAGCGATTGGTCTGAGCAATAGCAGTGATAAGTGCATCTTTGTCTTGTTGAGTTTTAATGGCTGGATTACATTTTATTAAATGTCCAAGCGCAGCATAGTCTGATTCATCAAAACTAAGATGATGAACACATACTTCCGCAGAAATATGCTTTAGATTTAAAGGTAAATCTTTAAATAAGCACAATTCTTTGGCTGTACTAATATGTAATACATGCAGTTGAGTTCCATATTTTTCCGCTAAAGACACTGCTAAACGTGAACTCTCAAAGCATGCTTGTTTGTCGCGAATTTTAGGGTGCAGATGTGCTGGAATATATTCACCATATTTCCCGAAATATAAGTTCTCTCTTTCTTTAATGCGCGGTGTATATTCGCAATGCGTTAAAAGAATGGTCGGGACATTGGCAAATAAACGCTCAAGCACTTGTGGGTCATCAACCAACATATTGCCAGTAGATGCCCCCATAAAAGCTTTTACACCGCTAATGAGCTTGGGGTTAAGTTGCTCAACAATCTCTAAATTTTGAGAACTTACTCCAAAATGAAAAGCATAATTTGCCATACTATATTGGGCAGCAATTTGCTTTTTTTGCATTAAGGCATCTAAAGATAGTGTTGGGGGATTGGTGTTTGGCATATCCATATAACTGGTAATACCACCCATGACTGCTGCCATAGATTCTGATGCAATACTGCCTTTATGTGGCGAACCAGGATCTCTAAAATGGACTTGATCATCAATCATTCCGGGAATTAGCCAGTTTCCGTTAGCATGAATGGTTTTAGCATTAATAACATGAGCAATTGATGGAGCAATTTTTTCGATTCGACCATCTTGAATGAGTACATCTACACATTGCTGTTTTCCCTCATTCACTACATTGGCATCTCGAATAATAATTTTAGAATAGGGTTTAAAACTCATTGTGTAATGCCTTATAGCCTTTGACTAACTCAATGTTTGTTGAGACAACACTCTCTGAAAACTCACTGGTAGAAATATCAAGCGGAGGGTATTGGTTTAAGTCAGTTTTAGGATTGATGTAGCTCATTGCGGGAACATAAAAATGGTGAGGTAAATCACGTCCATCGACCACTGCGTTATGACGGATAGCGCTGTGATTACCGACCTTACAGTTAAATATGACGCTGTTAAAACCGACAAAAACATGATGACCAATTTCACATGGCCCATGAATAATTGAACGGTGGGCAATGGATGTATTTTCACCAATAACAACTAATGCACCAGCTTTGGAGTGAATCACAACACCATCTTGGATGTTGGAATTTGCGCCAATAATAATTGGTTGCATTTCTCCATTTTCGTCGGTTTCATCTGCACGAATCACCGCATAAGGGCCAATAAATACATTGGCATGAACAATGACCTTGCCGCAAATAATGGCGGTTTGATCGACATAGGCCGATTGATCAATTACAGGGAGATGGCCAGATGGGTTTTTACGTAGCATGGGGTTACCGTTTATATCTGTTTATATAAGTTGAGGTGGTGAGAGGAGTAGGCTGAAACTATTTAATTGATGAGAAATAAAAGTTTTTAAAAAAATAGTCCATAGTTTCAGTTGCTTATATAATGTCCTGCCACTGCCAAGACCCTTGAGCCACAGCATCATGTGCATGCAGGCTTTCTGCATGAGTCACTCTAAATTTGAAACCATGAATATATTTGTGATGTATAAATGAGCCGTAAAGTCGTCTTAATGCATCTTCGCAAAACATTAAGTTTTGACCGTTGGCAACCGCAAATGCCTGTTCATCAATCCGTTTTACAGCAGTTTGTACGGGCGTCATTAAGGCCAGTTCAGCTTGGTTTATAAACTCGATGAGTGGAATTTCGTGAAAGTCTTGGTTTAATTTAAATTGAAGAAGGGCAAAGCTTCTTTGGCTATGTGGCGTTGCTGCAATTGCATCTGTGGTATTTAACCATTCAATAATGTCTTGGGGGTTAAGTCGAAGTTCTTGGTTCTGTAAGGCAGACTCAAACCGTTGTTGAATAATGTTTCTTGAAAGTGCAGCAGAGCACGGGCAGGTTGAAGAATAGGGAATCTCGACTTTTAATTCTGCTTCAAATTGATCATTAGAAAGTTGGCATGACAAAACAAAAGGATAGCTTTTCCACCCTGAAAGCTTGCTGACCAGTGCTGGTCGCTCGATATAAAGCTGACTGTGAATTTCAACTTTGGCATGCTGCGATAAATCTTGATGGCTGTCTAAAAAGTCTTCTAAGACTAATTTTAAATCAGGCATATTTATGTTTTCGAGTGATGTTAACTCTAAAAGTCGTGTGTATAGACGCGACATATGAATGCCTTTTGCTAAGGGATCATCCAGACTGACATAAGCATTTACATGGCTTGAGCATAAGGTATTTTCAATTCGGACTGGTAATGCAATGTTTTCCATACCGACCCAATCTAGGCGGTGGCTATAGGCATTTGGTAAAGTTGGCTCGGCAGAGATATCTGGGAGAACAAGATTCATTGATTAAGAACTTAAATTATGAAATTAATGTTATGTTATAACATAACATTAGGCGCTAGCAAGTTTGCTAGATGGCTTAAGTACCTTGATAAATTTTGATTAAGTAAAAAATAAAGAAGAAAAGACCATGCATGTGCATGGTCTTTTCTTGTTAGGTCAGATTTTTCAAAACAAATTCGGGTGATTTAATAAATAGCCGAATAAGTGCTTGAGAAGGTTTAGAAGGGTGCCTAATCCCTCTTTCCCAACTTTCTAAGGTGCGTATTGATATTCCTAGCTTACTTGCCAGTTGAGCTTGTGAAATTTTCATTTGGCGCCGTGCTCTGATAATTTCATAGCCAAACTCTTGCTCGTGCATTTGCATGATGGAGGGCATATCCACTGTTTGCTCCTCCTTTAATAAGCAAGCTGCAAAAGTAATCTAAAGAACATCGCAATAGTGAGTAGACTTAAGAAACCAGCAACCCAGAGTAAAATAAACCATTGGAATTTCGATAATTTCATGTCATTTACTCTTAGTGATAACCTTCATCACCTACACGTACTTTATCCCTAAACACCCAATAAGCCATAATGGTATAGATGATGATAATAGGAATAAGTACGAGCGCACCTATAAGCGCAAACAATTGACTATTGGCAGGTGCTGCGGCTTCCCAAATCGTAATTGATGGCGGAATAACGTATGGAAAAATGCTAATTAGAAAACCTGTATAGGCTAAAAATACTAAAGCCAAGGTATATAAGAAGGGCATTGATTCTTGCTGTTTTTGACAAGCTTTAATGGTGAGATAAGTGAAAACTACGACCAGAATAGGTACCGGACTAAAGTAAAGAAGCTGATGCGCATTGAACCAACGTGCTGCAATAACCGGATGAGCTAATGGGGTATAAACACTCACAGCAATAAAAACTAACAATAGCGTCATAATTAGTTTTGGCATTAAGCGATACATACTTGTTTGCAATTGCATTTCAGTTTTCATGATGAGCCAACCGCAACCGAGTGCTGCATACACAATGATTACGCCGAACCCTGTAAAAACTGAAAAAGGCGTTAACCAATCTAATCCGCCACCTGCATAGCGACCATCAATAACATGGATACCTTGAATATATGCACCAAGAATTACGCCTTGTAAAAAACTTGATAAAACAGAACCTCCAATAAAAGCAGCATCCCATAAGTATTTGGTTCGATTCGCTTTAAATCTGAACTCAAAAGCGACACCGCGAAAAATTAGTGCGATCACCATGAGAATAATAGGTAAATATAAAGCAGATAAAACTGCTGAATAAACCATCGGGAATGCCGCAAACAAACCAGCACCGCCAAGTACCATCCATGTTTCATTACCGTCCCAGACAGGTGCAACGGTATTCATCATTACATCGCGTTCCTGTTGGTCTTTGATAAAAGGAAACAAGATTCCAATACCTAGATCAAAACCATCAAGTACAACATATATAAATACGCCAATTGCAATAATGACAATCCAGATCAAAGATAAATCAATCATGAAGATGCTCCTTGTCCTTGATCGTCAATATGTTCATCAGTTGCACTTAGAGGGCGCATTGGTGTTTTAAAGTGCCCAACACCACCCACCTCATTAACTTGGCTATAAGTGAACTCAGGCCCTTTATTGATCAATTTCAGCATGTAATAAATTCCGATTCCAAATACGATGCAATAAACCAAAACAAAAATAATGAGCGTGAGTCCGACTTGTTCGGCAGATACAGGAGATAATGCATCTTTAGTTCGCATGACCCCATAAACAACCCAAGGTTGACGTCCAACTTCTGTAGTAAACCAACCCGCAAGTAAAGCAATAAAACCTGACGGGCCCATAACTAAAGCGAATCGATGAAACCATTTACTCTCATAAAGCTTGCCAGTTTTTCTTAGCCATAATCCTGTAAGTGCCAAAAGCAGCATAAGCATGCCAAGCCCGACCATAATTCGGAAACTCCAAAATACTACAGTCGAATTTGGACGATCTTCTGGTGCAAAATCTTTCAAACCTTTTACGCTACCGTCTTTGGAGTGAGTAAGAATTAAGCTTCCAAGATTTGGGATTGAAATCGCATACTTAGTGCGTTCTTCTTGCATATCTGGAATACCAAATAAGTACAGTGGCATTCCCTCGTTATGATTGGTTTCCCAATGACCTTCCATTGCTGCAAGTTTTGCTGGTTGATGTTCTAAGGTATTTAAACCGTGTGCATCACCAACAAAGATTTGTACTGGCGCTAAAATTAAAATCAGCCAAAGAGCCATAGAAAACGACTTTTTTATTAACTCATCACGGCGACCTTTAATTAAATGCCAAGCTGCGGTACCTGCTACAAGTAAAGCTGCAACCATAAAAGCTGCGATTGCCATATGTGCAAGTCGATAAGGGAAGGAAGGATTGAATACAATTGCAAACCAGTCTTGAGGAACTATGATGCCATTCTCAATTGAGAACCCTTGAGGGGTTTGCATCCAGCTATTTGAAGATAAAATCCAGAACATTGAAATACAGGTACCTATCGCAACCATAAGCGTTGCGAAGAAGTGAGCTTTTCTGCCCACACGGCCCCAGCCAAACAGCATAATTCCTAAAAAACCAGCTTCTAAGAAAAAAGCACTAAGAACTTCATAGGTGAGTAAAGGGCCTGTAACTCCACCTGCAAAGCGTGAAAATTCGCTCCAGTTGGTTCCAAATTGATAGCTCATGACCACACCCGAGACAACGCCCATCCCAAATGCAACGGCGAAGATTTTGACCCAATACTTAAAGAGATCTTTATAGATAGCGTCATTGGTACGCAGCCAACGCCATTCTAAAACAGCAAGGAAGCTTGCAAGGCCAATTGAGATTGCAGGGAAAATAATATGAAATGAAACGGTAAATGCGAATTGGATTCGAGCCAATTCAAGTGCTGTTAAGCCTAGAGTCATACGAGCACCTCAAATTTTATTTGATTTGCTAAAACGACAGTTGTAGTTGTCTCTACCCGGTTAAGAGCATGATTTTGAAAAGAAAGCATTACTATAATCTCTTGAAAAATATAATTTTTTCAAAACATAAAGTTTTGAGTATCAAGTTAGACTGATAGTAATAAAGGTGGGGCGCGGCCTTGGGGAATAAGAAAGAGCTGTTGAAGCTTAAAGAAAACATGAAAAAAGTTTTCTAGAAAAGCAAGAAACCGAACCTGAATTCTGACTAGAATTTGCTTTAAATCTAGATCTGGCAACGGCAACACATGACTGTAAACAACACAGTACTGACATTGATGACCGGCATCATGATGATGTGTCGTATTTTGTTTCGCTTCAGCTTTGGTGACGGAAGAAGGGGACATATCATGCATTTGATGATGAGATAAATCATCATGATGCATTGAATGGTGAGAATGCTGTTCTGGAGAGTGATTGAGTTGAAGTGCTTGGGCAATAGTCTCACATACTGGAGAAACTTGATATTTCTCTGGTAGTAATGGCTGTAAGAAAACAGCGATTTGTAACAAGATTGCTGCTAAACCAAGCAATCTGCCTAAAACCATTGACACCCAAATAATCACTTTATGGAAATCAGTTGCGCAACACTATAACAAAAAATCTGATTTCTTAAAGGCATAAATAGCTTTTTTTATAAAACTTTGATTTTTCCTATTTTATAAGTTTAATTAGCCTCAATTGGTAATCGAATCAATATAGATAAATATATCTAACAATAATTAAAAAAATCTTTATAATCTGCTTGTTTCATTTTTTGTACATTGCGTATGTTGAATCATCGGACTGCTTGTATTTTTTTAGCCATCTTTGCATGGCTAATGCAGCTTTCTGTTTTTATTACGCCTATTCTTGTAAAACATCCTGAGCTAAATTTCGGTATTTGTGAGCAGTTGGCCAGTGTAAGTGTAATGCCATCAATTTCTAGTCATCAAGCACATGAAATGCATCATACACAGGCTCCAGTGAAGCATACAGTACATGTACAAAGTGAAGAGCATTCAAAGCTTATCAAGCATATAAAAGCCTCTGATACTTCTACTCATGATCAGCATGCTAATAGCTTATCGTGTAAATTCTGTTTACTTCTTGGACATCAATTTAGTCCAGTATTACTGAGTTGTTTACTCATTTTACTGAGTATTTTGCTTTGTGAACCCGTTCGAGTTGCTCTAACAGCATATTTCTTTAAGTTACATCAAAAACTCTATTTCTATTTGTTCCAGAATAGAGCTCCCCCAAAAATTCAGTTCGCGATTTAATTTTATACAACTTGTATGAAATTGATCTAATTCATTATTTTTCCTTATTTGAGTCTATTGAGTCGTATAACGACATTCAATAAGGCTTGGTATGGAGTCATCGTATTGAAAAATTCTGATCCGAATTGGGTTATTTTATGAATATTGCTGAACAACATTATTTGCCTAAAGCTTTAACTATTGCGATGAGCTTGATCACGCTAGGTATACAACAAGCTCATGCTGAAGCGACCACTCCATCAATCACAAATGAAACAGCAAAGTCTGTTGATCAATTACCAACAATTTCCGTTATGGCGAGTCGTGGTACTGCGCTAAAAGATATGGACATCAGTACAACGGTATTGACACGTACACAAATTTCAAATGCGCCAGAAACAAGTATTGATCAAATTATTAATAAAATTCCAGGAATTGTTGTGCCTGCACGGCCATCAACACAAATTCATCCTACAGGGCAAATGCTTAATATTCGTGGTTTTGGCACTTCAACCAATGGCTTAACGCTTGTGTTACTCGATGGCATTCCAGTCAATGATCCATACTTTCGTACAATCAATTGGGCACAAATTCCAAAAGATCAAGTTGAAAGAATTGAAGTCATTCGAGGGGGTGGCGCAACGAGTTTGTGGGGAAATATGGCGATGGGTGGGGTAATCAATATTATTACTCGTCATCCTGAAAATAAAACAGAGTTAAGTGTGAGTGCCAGCAGTTTTGATAGTCAAAGTTATGGCATAAGCACGGGCTATAAAATTGATGATCACTGGGAAGTCGGACTAAGTTACGACGGAAGTCGATCGGATGGCTATCAACAAATACCAGAGCAATATAGACATCCTGCAATGACAACAACCCAGTCGCAGACAGATAATGTTTATTTTAAGACAACTTATACGCCTACAGACTTCTCACAATATTTTTTGACTTTACAAGCTAGCCAAACCAGTGAAGACCATTCGACATATGCTTTGGCAAATAACCAGTGGAATACCTATCGAGCATCTTTAGGTGGTAAGACTGATATTACCAAAGACACTTCCTTGAATATGCTGGGTTGGTATCAATATACCGAAATGGAGACTCAGAATGCTTCAAACAATGGTTATACTTTAGCAACACCAAATAATGGTACGCCGTTCGTGAGCCAAAAAGAAAAAGCAGAATACGATAGCTTTGGAACATCGATGTATTTACAAACGGCATGGAGAAACTTAACAGACTTAAAAGTTGGTGTGGACTACCGCCAAATTGGAGTTAAAGATCCATTAAATATTTATAATGCTTCAGGATATCAGGGGAATATTACTGCGGAAGCAAATCACCAATTTGCAGGAATATTTGCTCAGGGAGTGTATAGACCATTTGTTATTCCTTTAGATATTACCTTAGGTTTACGTCAAGACTATTGGAAAGCAAGTGATGCAAAAACCTATGGAAATTATCGTGGGAGTGATATTAATAATGCATTGCCAGATCAGTCATCAAATCATTTTAATCCACGTATAGGCTTAAAATATCAAGTCAATGATATGTTAGATTTACGCGCTGCCGCGTATAAAAACTTTTCTGCGCCTGGGCTAAATCAAATGTATCGTAGTTTTGTGAGTGGGACGGGGTATACCATTCCAAATACAGATTTAATGGCGCAAACCAACAAAGGTGCTGAAGCTGGTTTCGATTTCAAATACCAAGACTTTAGTTTGTCAGGCACTTATTTTAATAACAAAGTAAATAACTATATTGACTATGCGACTGTAAAAACAGGATGTTCAGCGGCCAATAACTACTGTGGTACAGGCGTTACATCTGCTCAAACCTTGAAACAGTACATTAATGCTGGTGATGCAAAAATGCAGGGCTTTGAGCTTATTGCAAACTGGCAGATACTTGACGGGCTTAGCTTAAACGCTGGTTATACAAGAACTAAAGCAGAACTAGTATCGACCACTAATCCAGCTTCTGTTACACCAGTTGGACAACAACTTGGTCAAATTCCTTTATGGAATGTGAGTGCTGGAGCTGCATGGCAAGCAACAGACAAACTCAATATCGCTTTACAACTAAGAGATTTCCCTGACTACTGGAACAATACAGCACATACTCAGAAAAATGATGGCGCACTGACAGCAGATGTTAGTGTCAATTATCAAGCCAATGACAAGTTAAAGTTGTACCTGATTGCTCAAAATATTGGTGACACATCTTACTATGATCAAGGGTTAAGTTATCTGGCTGATGGCAGCGTAAATACCTCAGGTTCAGGTACTGTTCCAAGTTATGCATTGCCGTTAGCAGTAACCGTTGGCGCTAAATACACCTTTTAATCTTGCATTTTGTTGAATGAGTAAAAATACAGAGATTTAGCTTTTAGTTCTAATCGTTGTATTTTTCTATGGAGGTCACACTATGCAGATGATACAGCGTAGTACAGAGCAGAAAATACCTACACAGAAAAACCCAAAACAAGGGTTAAGTTATACAACAGTATGGCGATGGCATTTTTATGCCGGCTTATTTTGTATACCTTTTATTTTATGGCTTTCGCTTACAGGTTTAATTTATCTTTTTAAACCTCAAATTGATGAGTGGATTGATCGACCATATAACAATTTGGTTGTACATCAAGCAAAGTCGCCATCAGTTCAGGTGAATGCTGCTTTAAAAGCAATACCAAATTCTATTTTTTCTGCGGTAGAACTTGGGCCAAATGAGCATTCTGCAACTCGTGTTTTAGTCGCGAAAAATGCAGAAGTTTATAAAGTTTATGTTCATCCTGAATCTTTAGAAATTTTGAAAATCATTAATCAAGATGATCAATTTACCAGACAGGTTTTTCATTTACATGGAGAGCTAATGTTGGGTGATAATGGTTCTAGAGTTGTAGAAATTGCTGCCTCTTGGACCATTATCATGATTGTGACAGGTATTTATTTATGGTTGGGCAAAGGTGGAAAGCTTTCATTTGGAGGTATGGTCTATCCGCGTTTAAACCGTAAAGGTCGTGCCTTTTTGAAAGATATTCATGCGGTGACTGGTTTTTGGGTAGCGTTTTTTACGATATTTCTACTCATTTCAGGATTACCGTGGACAGCTTCATGGGGCGGGATGCTAAAAAATATTCGGCAATGGTCTGCTCCAACTGTAGTTCAGCAAGATTGGACGACCAGTAGCAAAGAAGAATCACATCATCAAAAACAAAAGTTCGACCAAGCTGTTAAACATATGCAATCTGAGCATCATCATATGATGGTATCTCAATCTACTCAATTGAATGCTGAACAGGCACATGTGCTGGATGACTTAATTTCAAAAGTTGATATTTTCAAACTACAGCCGCCGATACAAATTCAACTTTCAGGTGCAATGGCAGGGACTTGGAGCATTTCATCACAAACTCAAAATAGGCCTTTAAGAGAAATCTTTATTTTTGATGAACATGGAAAAGTGATTAAACATGAGACATTTGCAAATAAACTATTGCTTGATCGTTTGATTGGATATGGCGTTGCGATCCATGAAGGTCAAATGTTTGGTTTACTGAATCTTATGATTGGAGTGTTTACTGTCATTGCTCTGATTCTAGTGAGTATCAGTGGACTACTCATGTGGATAAAGCGCAAACCACAACATGAGCTAGGTGCTCCACCTATAAGTTTACCTTACCGCCTGAGCCTATCATTTAAAGTATTGATTGTGATAATAGGCATAATACTGCCGTTACTGGGTTTAACCTTAATTGTTGTTTTATTACTCGAAAAGTTTTGCTTTAGTAAAATTCCAAGAGTCGCACAATATTTGGGTCTAACTAGATTTTCTACAGGTTAAATATTTCTATCTTTATTTTTGATGGTTTTCACCAGTCTACTGAAGGATATGGTCCTTCAGTAGACTGATTATAAATAACTAGATTCAGCTTTTTATATCTATTTTATAAACTAAATTTTGATGAGCTTTTTATTTTTCAAACATACGTTCAGACAAGAAATTAACAAATGCTCGAACTTTCGGAGAGGGATGTTTACTTGCAGGCCAGAGTACATTAAATACGCCTGTTCTATCTATAAACTCGGGTAATACTTGAACTAACTCATTAGTATTTAATAATTCTTTGATCGAAAAGTCAGGCAGGCAAGCAATTCCTCGACCTTTGAGTGCAAAACAAACTCGTGTCTCAATATTATTACAAATCATCGATATTGGAAGTTGCAAGTCGGGTTCGTTTTCAGTTGTTTTTAAGGGCCATTTCTCAAGCTTGCCGCTATGAGAAAATCGATAATGTAAACAAGAGTGTTCTAATAAATCAGCAGGTACTATCGGAGTTCCACGTTGAGCTAAATACGCTGGAGAGGCAACCAGTAATTGTCTAAAAGTCCCTAGTTTCAAGGCTTTTAAGCGTGAATCTGTGGGAATACCTGTACGAACAACAGCATCAAATCCTTCTTCAATTACGTCGACCAATCGGTCTGTAAAATCCAGATCTAATTCTATTTCTGGATATTCCTGCATAAAGTCACCAAGTACAGGTAATACCAGTGAACTAACCAAAGGTAAACTTACACGTAACCGTCCTTTAGGAGATTTAATCGCTTGCGATAATTCCATCTCTGCGGCTTCAATTTCAGCCAGTATGCGCCGACTACGCTCTAAAAATAATATTCCTTCAGCAGTCAGATTAATACTGCGTGTATTACGATGAAAAAGTCGCACACCAATCTTTTCTTCAAGGCGAATCAAGCTTTTACCAACAGCAGAAGCTGAGATTCCTAATGAACGTCCCGCTGCCACAATGCTTCCAGTCTCAGCAATTTTAACGAATACGGTAAACCCATTCAGGCTATCCATTCTTCTCTCCTTATTACGGAACAAAACTTCCGTATAACAAGGAACTATAACCGACTTTTTCTTTAATAGGAGTCTTCCTAGTATATAAATCTCGAATATGAAAAGAAGTTTTTAATATGAATTCTAAAGCGTTTGAATCAAGTACTACTGTACCATCGACCTCTTTAAGCCTAGTGCAAAATGTTGTTCAAAAAGCTATAGACAATAACCAGTTAGTAGGTGCTGCGGTTATTGTGGCTCAACATGGGAAAGTTATACACCGTGAGGCATTAGGACTTTCTGATCGAGAGCAATCAATATCCATGACCACGGACACTGTCTTTCGCTTAGCGTCAGTGAGCAAGGTCATTGTTTCAACGACTGCTTTAGTTTTAGTTGCTCAAAATAAATTGGGTTTAGATGAGTCGATTCATCACCAATTGCCATATTTCCAGCCTAAATTAGAAAATGGAAAATTTATTCCAATTACTCTACGTCAACTTCTTAGTCATACGGCAGGCTTGGGCTATCGGTTTCTTGAACCAGATAACGGTGGTGCATATTCACAGGCAGATGTATCTGATGGCATGGATTCATCCAATATTAGTTTAGAAGAAAACCTACGTCGAATCGCTACCGTACCTTTACTCTATGAACCAGGGAAAGGATGGGGATATTCTTTGGCTACCGATGTATTAGGTGCATTAATTGAAAAAGCGTATGGCAAGCCTTTAGATCAAGCAGTTAAAGAATTAGTCACTGATCGATTGAAAATGAACAACACTGGTTTTGCTGTACCAGATAACCAATATGTAGCAACTGCCTATGTGAGTGATAGTCCTGAACCGCATGTTTTATTAGAAGAAGAGGTGGTTTCACCATTTGAGGGATGTGTCGGAATTAATTTTAGTCCTCGCCGTATTTTTAATTCGCAAGCATTTTTCTCTGGTGGTGCGGGCATGGCTGGAACCGTTGAGGATTTTTTTAGCTTATTAGAAGCTCTTCGTCAGGAAGACTCATTATTTTTACCCACTGAATTAATTGATGAAATGACAAGAGATCAAACGGGTGGTTATGAGTTACCAAATGCGCCGGGCTTTGGTTTTGGTCTCGGATTTTCAGTACTCAGAAACGCTCAGCAAGCACTATCACCAGAGTCAGAGGGAACATGGCGTTGGGGAGGAGCTTACGGTCATTCATGGTTTGTTGATAAAAAACATAATCTGACTGTGATTGCATTTACAAACACGCTTTATGAAGGCATGTCTGGAAAGTTTGTTACAGACCTACGCGATGCAGTTTATAAAGCGATAGGAGTTGTCGAATGAGCAGCTCACACTCAAATGATCGGTTGCTGCCTATTGTTTCCTTACTCATCCTCGCTATGGGAGCGTTTGTTACGATCTTGACAGAAGCTTTACCTGCGGGACTATTACCTCAATTAGCTTTGGGTTTAAATATCTCTGAATCCTTAGCGGGACAAACAATCACGATATATGCAATGGGGTCTTTATTAACAGCCATTCCATTAACGAATGCGACTCAAAGTATTCGACGTAAACCTCTGTTACTCATTGCTCTAGTGGGTTTTGCTCTCACAAATTTAATTACAACGTTATCTACCAGTTATCTTTTAACAATGGTTGCTCGATTTTTGGCAGGTGTTTCAGCAGGTTTGCTTTGGGCGTTGCTCGCTGGATATGCAACGCGAATGGCGCCAGAACACTTAAAAGGGCGTGCGATAGCAATAGCAATGTTAGGAACACCATTGGCTTTGTCTCTAGGTGTGCCAGCAGGGACTTACCTTGGACAACTGTTCGGTTGGCGAATGGCTTTTGGTGTTATGAGTATTTTTGCGATTATTTTAGTGGTGTGGGGGAGTCTCACACTACCTGACTTTGCGGGGCAGGCTACAAATAAACGTATATCTTTAAAACAAGTATTCATTTTACCCGGTGTCAGACCCATATTATTTACTGTTCTAAGCTTTGTGCTTGCCCATAATCTTCTATATACCTACATTACTCCGTTTTTAACACTTGCTGATTTAGCTAAAAATACGGACATTATTTTACTGATATTCGGATGTCTATCATTATTCAGCATCTTTATTACAGGACTGCTGATTGACCAATATTCACGCCTATTAACGCTCAGTAGCATAATATTATTTGGCTTTTCCGCCCTTTTGCTGGCGGTCATGGCTAATCACGCGGTTCCTGTTTATGTGGCAATTGCAATTTGGGGTGTTGCATTTGGTGGTGCTGCAACATTGTTTCAAACGGCCTTGGCGAAAACGACAAATGATATGGCTGATATTGCTCAATCGATGTTAGTCACGGTTTGGAATATCGCGATTGCTGGTGGAGGAGTTATTGGTGGCTTTTTGCTGAGTGATTTTGGAGTGCATACTTTTCCTTTCGTTATTTTAATATTGTTAGCTTTTACATTCATTGTCGTTTGGCGGGCGAAGCAATATGGGTTCCGCTAAAACGATATATTTCACTATAAAAATGTAGAGGGTAACGGATCATTTAATTTTTATTAACTATATTTAATTAAGCTTTAGCTTAAATATGTAATTTAATGAAAAACAATAATTATTTAAATATTTTCTAGACAATTTCACATTGACACCTCAAATATTGAAGATTACCATTTGCCTGCTGGCCTACATTGCCAGTCGGTCGTCGCGGACCGTCCCTTAGGAGCATTAAAGGTTATACTTTTAGTGTTTAGTTACTCGTGCCCCCTCTGCGGTGGAACGGGAGGGGGACACCTTTGGGTGTGCTGGAGTCTTAAGGCCAGTCCGCGAACCCCCTTTCGTTCTGCCACCATAATTTTAATGCCTGGCAGAACTCCCAATAAAAAGGAGTTGGCTTTGCACATTCATTATTTCTTGGCACTCATTGCCAAAAGCTATAACGACACAGCTTAAAAATTTACAGCAGCTTGAATGCCATAAGGTTTTCAGGCTTTAGCCATTTTTACTTAAAACTTAGCAACAACAAACTTGAGATGTGCCATGCACGGTCTCTACGGCTTTGCTGTGCTTTTTTTCTCCCAAAAAGGCACAGGCTTTTTTCTCTTTTAGAAACAACAAGAACTTAAAACGGTAAAACTATGCAAAATTTAGAAACCTCTTCCAAAAAATTACATGTTATTCAAACGGCTATACGCCTGTTTACCACTTATGGATTTCACACCGCAGGGGTAGACCTCATTGCCAAAGAAGCCAAAATACCGAAAGCAACACTTTACAACTACTTTCGCTCGAAAGAACACCTGATTGAAATGTGCATTGCCTTTCAAAAAAGCTTACTCAGAGAGGAAGTGCTGGCCATTATCTATGCAAATCGTTATTACACTTCAAAAGATAAACTTAAAGAAATTATCATTTTACATACCAATTTAAACAGCTTATATAACCTTTTACTGAAAGCCATTTTTGAAATTAAACAGCTTTATCCGAAGGCTTACGGCATGGCAGTTGAATATCGAAAATGGCTTCGCCATGAGCTTTTTGACCTGATTTTTAGCGGAGAAACCCGCGAGCCAAAATTCGATGCCAACATGGTTGTAAACCTTATAGATGGTTTGCTGCTACAGGTTTTAAGCTCAAACAATTTTGAGGAAAGGGATGTGGTGATGGAGCGGTTTTTTATTTTTTAGGGTCAAATTAAAACTTAAGTTTTCATGCTCATTTACGGTTGCACAGACTTTGCTTATGGGTGCATTAAATTTTGTTAGATAGATCTTTATTTAATCTTTCTCTTTTTATAATGACTTGGGGCAATACCTGTCCAGCGTTTATAAGCTTGTGAAAAAGTCGATAAATCAGAAAAACCTAAGGTTTCTGCTATCTGGCTTAAGCTTAAATCTTTCGCTAAGAGTGTATTTGCCCGTTCATGTAGGGTTTCATTTTGTAGGGTCCTAAACGAGGTATTTTCATCTTGTAATTTTCTTTTGAGTGTTCTTTCACTCATATTTAATTTAGTTGCAATATCATTGAGATTAAGTAATGTGCCAGAAGGTGCATTGCTTAAAAAATCACGCACAATCATGGTAGTGGTTAACGTGGTATGACGCTGTGTAATAAGCTCCATACATAAACGCTCACACATGGCTGCGGTATTTGAGTTTGCATGTGGAAGTTCATGTTGTAATTGAAATTTATTAAATTTCAGAATATTACTCTTTTGACCGAATTCAATTGGCACATTTAAATATTCTTTGGGTATCGGTATTAAACAATGTTTTGGTTCTAAATCTTTAAGATGAAATGCATTTAATTGAAATGAACCTTCATAAATATCACGGATGACGCGCAGCGTGGCGCCCATGGCACGCTCAAGTACAAATCTTTGTAATTCACTTGTGAGGCCTACAGGTTCAGTAAAACTAATAATACATTCGTCATTTTCGTCGGAAAAATTAATTTTAACAAAGGTATAGGTAAGTGCTAGATAGCGTTGTACGAGCTTCATCGCATCTAAACCTGTGGCACTGCTCATGAGTGCATAACCTAAAATGCCATATGTGGTCAGTTGATGTCTAAAACCTATGATGAGACCTAGGCCAGCAGTATCAAAAGATAAAATATGAATTAAATTATTAATTACACCGAGTTCTTCATCTGGGGTTATAACACTATTAGCATCATTTAATCGTGTGAAGCTAAGGCCTGTACCAGCCAATAACTGTGCTTTTTGTATTTTTAATTGTTCACCAAACTCTAATAATAATTGCACGCTAGATGGAGCTCGTAAATAATCTTGAAACTCTAACATCAGTTGGCCTAAAAACTAAAATGCGTGTCCCAATCTAGCATGGTTGATAAGAAGACTAAAGCCTAGTATTGATTCATCAGAGAGCAACGAGTAGTAAAACAATGAATACCGTTCAACCAGTAAAGCCGATAAATATGATGCGGCAATTAATGAGTAAATTAGGCGTAATTGGCCTAATGGTTTGTGTGACAGGTGTATCTTCAGCTCAAGAAATAAAATCAGGAGAATCTGTAATGGGTTATCAAAATCAAGCAGCTTGGCAACAAATTGAACAATTTCTTCCTCAAGAATTTCATATTCCTAAAGACCAGTTACCAAAAGAAGAATGGTGGGCTTGGAATGGTAATAACATCCATTTAGATACTTACCGTAATCCGAATGCCAAAATTAAGGTCATTCTATTTCATGGCGTGGGTACCAATGGTCGACAAATGTCGATGATTTTAGGAAAACCATTGGCTGATCGAGGTTATGAAACAATTGCTGTAGATATGCCTGGCTATGGTGTTACTCAAGTTAGAAAGGGTAAGCCGATAAGTTATAACGATTGGGTGCAGGCTGGTAGCGACTTAATTGATGTGGAATTGGCCAAAGATAATCGTCCGGTTGTACTGTATGGTTTAAGTGCTGGTGGCATGCTGACTTATCATGTTGCTGCCAAAAATAAAAAGGTTAAAGCTATAGTTGGAATGACCTTCCTTGATACAAGCAATCAAAAAGTGAAAGACACTGTAGCAAGCAATTTGTTTATGAGTCGGGTAGGAACGCCAATCACACATCTAACTGCTAAGACACCTTTAGCAGCTATGCATGTTCCAATGAGTTGGGCAAGTAAAATGAGTGCTTTAGTCAATAATAAAGATGCTTTAAAGGTCTTTATGAAAGATAAAACTTCAGCAGGAAACTCGGTTTCTCTGACCTTTTTAGACTCATATATACATTACAAACCTGAGGTTGCACCTGAAGATTTTGATGTATGCCCAGTTTTGTTAACGCAACCTGAAAAAGACCGTTGGACTCCGCTTGATTTAAGTACGCCATTTCTTAGTCGTATTCACAAGGTCCCTGTAAAAACTGTGATATTGGAAAATGTTGGGCATTATCCATTAGAGCAACCAGGGTTATCGCAAATGGTTGATGCCATTGATAGTTTTTACAGCACTACAGTGAAATAAAGCATTTTTATTGGGTAGATGTTTTTGAACTTATTTATATAAAAATAAGCTGTAATTTACAAAGTACAGCGGTTCAAAACTCTCCCAAGATTTCTATTAAATTATTTAATATCAATAATATGTATTTTTTCTAGTTCGTAGCCTACCTGTTCTTTTCTTGGTTAAGCCACTTTTTATTAAATTTATGCTCAAAAAATTTATTTAGGTAAATTTATTATATTTTCTGTCCTTTTCATTATCTTTTTCAATTGTAGACACACTGTATTATCTGAGAAATGGAGAATTATACAAATTGTAGACATTTTCTATTAAAGGTAGGAACCAAGCTCAGGCTTAAGGATAGAGTGGTCAACATGGATAAGAAAATACGATTAGCCGAAACATTAAAACGCCGCATTATTAGTATGGAATTGGCACCGGGCGCTATTGTAGATGAAATATCTTTAAGTGAAGAATTTGGAATTTCCAGATCACCTGTTCGTGAACTCATCCGTCAAATGGCAGCCGAAGGTTACCTTGAGCTTGAAGCAAATCGCGCTGCTCGTGTTTCTTCAATGAGCCATCAATCACTCCGTAATTTCTTTCTCGCTGCGCCATTAATTTATATCGCTACGACACAATTAGCAGCAATTAATGCAAGCTCAATTGATATTAAGCAGTTGAAAGAAATTCAGATGCAATTTCGTAAGGCCATTGATGAAAGTGATTTGGAAGGCCGTGTTTACTATAACAACCAATTCCATTTGGAAATAGGAAAGATTTCCCAAAATGCATATCTCATGCCGAGTCTAGAACGTTTGCTGATTGATCATGCGCGTTTAGGAAAGATTTTCTATCGCCAGCCGACTTCATCAGATATGCAAGAAGACCTCGATACCGCAGTTCTTCAACATGACCAGATTATTGATGCCATAGAGCATCACAACGCAGGTGAAGCTGGTGAGCTGATCCGCGTGCACATGGATTTATCTCGCCGTCGAATGACTGAATATGTTGTTCCGGAAGGTATTGATGTTCCACTTACTTATTAATTAAAGGCAAAACTTTTTACAAATAATACTTTCACTTACAGGAAAAGTAGGTGAGTGGACAATATAAATGGAGTTTTTTGAAATGACTAAAGTTACAGCCTTACCTGCCGATGACCAGCGATGTGCATGGTATCACTTAAGCCCAAAACGAATGGTTAAACCAAGCCATACAGGTAAAAGCGCAGCGCGCTGGGCTGTCATTGGGGCTGGATATACGGGCTTGGCTGCGGCACGTCAATTGGCACTCAATTTTCCAAATGATGAAGTGATCTTGATTGAAGCACAAGAAGTTGGATTTGGTACAGCAGGTCGCAATGCGGGTTTTGCAATTGATCTTCCACATGATATTGGGGCCGAAGATTATATCGGTGATATCGACATTGCCAAAACCACACTGAAGCTAAACTTGTTAGGTCAGTCTATTTTGCATGACTTAGTCAATAAACACGGAATTGATTGTCATATGCGCCCAAGCGGTAAATATCAAGGTGCGGTAGAAGACCGTGGTATTAAGGTTTTGGAAGCTTATCAACGTGGTTTAGATAAACTCGGGCAAGAGTATCAAGTGATTAATGGTTCGGAATTGCCAAGCCATATTGGAACCTCATTTTATAAAAAAGCACTGTTCACACCAGGAACGATGCTGCTTCAACCATCAGCCTTGGTGAAAGGGTTAGCAGACAGTTTACCGTCGAATGTGACGCTTTATGAAAATACCGCAATTACTGAAGTTGAATACGGCGATAAAGTTGTATTAAAGCATGAGCTTGGTCAAATCACTGCGGATAAATTGATTTTGGCAAATAACGCTTTTGGGCAACGTTTTGGTTTTTCACAATTAAAACGCACCATGTTGCCTGTCTTTTTATATGCAAGCATGACTCGTCCTTTAACACCAAGTGAGCAAGCCGAACTGGGTGGTAAAGATTTCTGGGGCGTGATTCCATCAGATCCTTTTGGTAGTACTGTTCGTCGTACCCACGACAACCGTATTTTAATGCGTAACAGTTTTAGTTTTAACCCAAATGGAAAACCAAAGCCGCATTGTTTAGAGCGCTTTATTTCTAAGCATCAGCGTTCCTTTGACAATCGTTTTCCAATGTTGCCAGACGTGAACTTTGAATATACGTGGAGTGGTTCACTGGCATTGTCGCAAAACCATAAAGGCTTCTTTGGGCAGCTTGCTCCAAATGTATATGGTGCTTTGTGTTGTAACGGGCTTGGAATTACTCGAGGAACAGTCACAGGGACTTTATTGGCTGACTGGATTGCAGGCCAGCGCAGTGACCTGATCGATTTTCTTTTAGAAACTTCAGGTCCAAACAAAGTTCCGCCTGAGCCGTTCTTATCCATCGGTGTTAATGCAACCTTGTGGTGGGGGCAAAAAAAAGCAGGGTTGGAAGAGTGATGTAGGTGGCATCAGGTTTACATGTTTTTTGATCAAATTAATTAGGTAAACAGCTTTAAACAGCGAAGGTGGCGAAATTGAGTTTTCAGTTTCGCAGGGGCTATTCAACCTTAAATTTCTTAAATGTGTAGGAAACACATCCACTTCGGTGGACGAGTATTGGAGATAAAAATGACAACGAATCATATGTCAATTGATGATGTACCCGTAAATGGATTTCATCAGTTATTGAGTATTCGTACAGGTGGCGGTTGGCTACTGGATGGTTATGTTCTGAGTATTATCGGTGTTGCATTAATGCAGGCTGCTGCGCAATTACAGTTATCCAATTTCTGGCAAGGCATGATTGCGGCATCCGCACTATTTGGCATGTTTTTTGGGGGCTTTTTAGGTGGTTGGCTAAGTGACTGGATGGGACGCAAGAAACTGTATTTCATTGCCCCAACATTATTTGCCTTATGTTCGGTGGCTCAGCTTTGGGTCGATTCCGGATGGGTACTGTTTTTATGCCGTTTCATGATTGGGATTGCCGTAGGTTTTGAATATGCCGCAGGCGGCTCATTGCTTGCCGAGTTTTTACCAACCAAAGAACGTGGCCCTCGTTTAGCAATGCTCACAATTATGTGGTTCTTTGGCGCAATGTTGGCGTATCTCTTTGGCAATATGATTTTAAAAATGGATCTTACAGAAGCTTGGCGTTGGGTGTTTGCGAGTCCTGCCGTGATTGGTCTGACCTTGATTTTAATCCGAATTGGCACACCAGAATCACCACGCTGGCTCATTAGCAAGGGTCGTAATGCAGAAGCAGAAGTCATTATTAAACAAGTATACGGGCCCTCTTTTTCACTAGCTAATGTACCTGTTCAGAAAGCTGTTAAAAGCTTGTCGCTTAGAGAAATCTTAGCTTTAGGTTATGGCAAACGCGTATTTTTCTGTTCGATGTTTTGGATGTGTGCGGTGATTCCTGTGTTTGCCGTGTATTCCTTTGCACCTCGTGTTTTAGATGCAATGAATCTAAAAGGCTCATGGGCTGAATACGGTTCAGTCATGATTACGCTGATGTTTGTAGTGGGCTGTGTGATTGCAACCAAGCTAATCAATACGATGGGCCGCCGTAAAATGGTTATTCATAGCTTCTTGTGGTCAGGTCTTGCATTGCTGGGTTTAGGTGCATTTGCTGACGGCTCACAAATGTTGGTATTGGTACTGTTTTGTTTATATGCGGTGTTGATTGGTGGGGCGCAAGTTTTGGAACTGGTTTATCCAAACGAACTTTTTCCAACAGAAATGCGTGGCATTGGTGTCGGCATGGCAACTTCATTTTCTCGTATCGGCGCAGCAGTCGGTACATGGCTGGTTCCGATGTCATTAGACACCATTGGTATTGGCAACACGATGTTTGTGGCAGCAGGCGTCACCTTACTTGGTCTGATTGTTTCCATTATGACAGCCCCTGAAACCAAAGGGTTGAACTTGGAACAAGCAACTTCTTTAAAAAATTAACAATGGATTGTGTTGCCACAATCTCAGTCTCTCAAATTGATTATGGCAACCATCAACACACTTTAAAACGGAGAAAATATCATGACATTTTTTGAAGGCATTTATACACCAGCAATCACTCCTTTAGCTGCTGACGGTTCAATTGATAAAACTGCTTTTGCAGAAGTTTTAGAATATTTAATTGATGCAAAAGTACACGGCATTATTGTGGCAGCAACAACTGGTGAATATTACGCACATACTGCTCAAGAACGTTATGACCTTGCTAAATACGCGAAAGATGTCATTGGTTCACGTACTTCATTGATGATTGGTACAGGTGCAATTCGTACCGAAGATTCGGTTGAATATGCAAAAGTGGCCAAAGAAATTAAAGCTGACAGTATTTTAGTGACTATTCCGCCTTATGCATTGCCAACTGAAAAAGAAGTTGCAGCTCATGCTTTAACAATTGATAAAGCAGCAGACTTACCCATCATGTTCTATAACTATCCTGCGCGTATGGGCGTAAGCATGGGTAAAGAGTTTTTTGATACTGTATTTGCCGAATCAAAGAACTTTGTTGGTATTAAAGAAAGTTCTGGTGATATGAACCAGTTACATATGCTGGCGCGTAACTATCCATTCTTTGAAATTTCTTGTGGTTGGGATGATCAGGCGCTTGAGTTCTTTGCATGGGGCGCACGTAGTTGGGTTTGTGCAGGCTCAAACTTTGTACCTCGTGAACACATTGCTTTATATGAAGCTTGTGTGATTGAGAAAGACTTCGACAAAGGCCGCCGCATTATGGCTGCAATGATGCCATTAATGGATTTCCTTGAAACGGGTCATTTCATTCAATGTATTAAATATGGCTGTGAACTTAATGGTCTAAAAGCAGGCAGTGTTCGTGCGCCGTTACAAGATATGGATGCAGAAAAGAAACAAGCATTCAAAGTGATTGTGGATGAACTGAAACGTGAAGTTGCAGCCATTACAGGAGGTGTTTAATGTCTGAGCTTCTTAGTGCAGCGGAATATGCGGCGATTGCTAAAAACCTATCGTTTCAGACTTTAGCCTTTATTGATGGTCAGTTTCAGTCATCTGTGTCAGGCAAAACGTTTAAAACGACCAACCCTGCAACAGGTGAGTTACTGGCAGAAATTACTGCCTGTAATAGCCAAGATGTGGACCTTGCTGTTGCTAAAGCTAAAGCCGCATTTGAGGATGGTCGCTGGCATCGTTTATCTCCAAATGAACGTAAACACGTTTTACTTAAGTTTGCTGACCTTCTAGAGAAAAATACGGTTGAACTGGCTGTCATGGAAAGTCTAGACAGTGGTAAACCAGTCAGTGAATGTCAGTTAACTGATGTGCCAGAAATGATTCATACCATTCGTTGGCATGCAGAACTGATCGACAAGATTTATGACAATACGGCACCTGTAGGTTCAGATACTTTGTCGCTTGTGGTACGTGAAGCGATTGGTGTAGTAGGCCTTGTTTTACCTTGGAACTTTCCATTGCTCATGCTGGCTTGGAAAATTGCGCCGTCTTTGGCAGCAGGCTGTTCTATAGTTATCAAGCCAGCTAAAGAAACCACTTTAACCGCACTGCGTGTGGCTGAGTTAGCTGCCGAAGCTGGTATTCCGGCTGGTGTGTTCAATATTTTGCCAGGTAGTGGACGTGAAGTCGGTGAGCCATTAGGCAGACATATGGATGTCACTATGGTGAGCTTTACCGGTTCAACTGAAACAGGCCGTCTATTTTTACAATATGCTGCCGAATCGAATCTAAAACGTGTTGTTCTTGAGTGTGGTGGGAAAAACCCTGCCGTAGTGATGAATGATGTCGATGACTTAGATCAGGTTGCACAGCATATTGTGAATGGTGCTTTTTGGAACATGGGTGAAAACTGTTCTGCATCTTCGCGTTTAATTGTTCATTCCGATGTTAAAGATGAGCTATTAGGTTTAATCGGTATTCATCTAAACGAATGGAAAATGGGTAATCCGCTTGATCCAGAGAATAAACTGGGTTCGATGGTCAGTAAGTCACACTACGAAAAAGTGAAGTCTTATATCGATCAGGCAAAAGCTGAAAAACAAAGCATCGTTTTTGGTGGTAACACGGAACAAGATATTTTTGTTCAGCCAACCGTAGTGGATGGTATTAAGGCGACAGACACCTTATTTAAAGAAGAGGTGTTTGGCCCAATTCTGTCAGTGACCACATTTAATACAGTCGATGAAGCCATTGCACTTGCCAATGATTCGGTCTATGGCCTTGCAGGTTCGGTTTATACCAGTAACTTACGCCATGCGATCAAGCTTTCTCGCGCTATTCGTGCTGGGGTCGTGACCGTGAACTGCTTTGGTGAAGGTGATATTACGACACCGTTTGGTGGCTATAAAGAATCTGGTTTTGGTGGCCGAGATAAATCGATTTGGGCGCATGATCAATATACTGAGTTAAAGACCATCTGGATTGATGTTTCTGAGCCTTAATTGCTTTGCAGCCCTTGGTTCTTAGGAGCTAAGGGCATTTAAAAACACACATTAACGTCTTACTCGAAAACAAAAAAAGTTTTTGAAGGGATTATTTTGTCCAAAATTCATTTAAATAAGGAAATGTAAATGAATAATGTCTATATCAAAAAAGTAGGAATGGGTTTGTTTGTAGTCTGTATGTCTACACCTGTTTTTGCTGGAGTGACTTTGGGTGACCCAACCAGTGAATTGGGGGCGGTGACTGTTTCGGGAACTTTACGGGCCAACTATCAAGATAAGCACTATGGTGAACCAGCGTCTGATCAAAAAATTAAGTTCGATGCTGCTATTCTAAATGTTGCTTATGACTCACCAGACTGGTTTGGTAAATTTCAATACCGTTGTTATCAGTACGATACTCTTTGTGATTTCTCAACTTTGGTACAGGCCTATGCAGGCTACCGTTTAAATGCAACTGATAATATTACGGTCGGTTTACAACCAATTCCTTTGGGGCCGGGCCGCTATTGGGACACTAGTTTCTATGCGGGTATTAACAATACTATGGGCCTGCAAGACGCTTTAGATTTAGGCGTGAACTATCACTTTGAAATGCCAACAGCGACCAAAGTTGACCTCGCATATTTTGCAACTGACGGTGGCAACTACCACGGAAGTAGTAAAGACTCGGCACGCTATACGGCTAATGTAGTGACTTCATCTGATCCACTTAAAACGAATCTGAATGAAAAAAACATGTGGATGGCACGAGTAGATCAAGATCTTAAGTTTTTAAGTACAGATGATTTAAAAGTATCGGTTGGGGGAAGCTACTGGTATTCAGACATTGAAAACAAAAAGACCTCTGCCGATGGAAATCGAAACACATGGGCGGTATTTAACCGCATTAATTATAAAAACTTAAATGTAGTGCTTACAGGCGGAAGACAGTCCATTAGCAACAAAGATGCCTTAAGCCCATCAAGCTCTACTTTTGGTTCGTTTGATGGTGAATATGACATTGCCAATAAGGGCTATTTCTACACTGTAGATACCAGCTACAAATTTAAGAATGTACGAGACTCACTTAACGTAACGCCGTATGTGGTGTTCAGTGGTTTCAACAAGAAAGAACAGGGTTTTAAAGACTCTCAGCGCAACATCGTGGGTGTGGCATGGGACTACAAAAATGTTTCACTCTATACCGAATATTTAATGAGTAAAAATGACCCATTTGTAGGTGGAAATGGTAGCTCACTTGCAGCAGGTGATGATGGTAAGTGGAACAAACTCTTAAATGTGATGTTAGTGTATAACTTTTAAATTTTGAAAATTGCTAAAAAATGAAAGTTATAGCTCTACATCTATAGTTCATTTTTTAGCGACAATGACAATGAATGAAGTGATTTAAAGATATGATCAGCAAGAGAAATGCAACGTTAATAGGACTCATCGCTGTTTTGCTATGGAGTTCTATTGTTGGACTAATTCGTAGTGTGAGTGAAAGCTTGGGCGCAACTGGCGGCGCTGCCATGATATACAGTGTTGCCTCTGCCTTTCTCTTGCTTAGCATTGGATTTCCAAAACTGAGTGAATTCCCTAAACGTTATTTAATTTGGGGCAGCCTATTGTTTGTGTCCTATGAGTTATGTCTTGCTTTATCTATTGGTTATTCAAATACCAACCGCCAAGCTATTGAAGTGGGCATGGTCAATTATTTATGGCCAGCTTTAACTATGGTCGCAGCTATCTTATTTAACAATCAAAAATCTAACTGGTTGGTGATTCCCGGCTTTGTGATTGCCATTTTGGGAATCTGCTGGGTACTTGGTGGTGAACAAGGGCTTGATTTGGCAAGTATGCTCGAAAATATCAAAGACAATCCGCTCAGTTATGGGTTGGCTTTTATCGGTGCATTAATTTGGGCGACTTACTGTACGGTAACTGCAAGAATAGCCAACGGGAAAAATGGCGTAACACTCTTTTTTATGCTTACAGCACTGGTGTTATGGGTGAAATACTTGGTCATTGGCGGTGCACCAATGGTATTTGACCTCCACGCCGTGATCTATCTTGCACTTGCTGCTGCGGCAATGGGTTTTGGCTATGCGGCATGGAATGTCGGTATTTTGCATGGCAATGTAACGATTCTTGCAGGGGCATCTTACTTTATACCTGTATTTTCAGCAGCTCTAGCAGCAATCGTTTTACATACACCACTTTCCATGTCGTTTTGGCAGGGGGCGGCTATGGTATGTATCGGTTCAGTTTTATGTTGGCTTGCCACGCGGCAAAAGCGTTAAAACTCAATGGTCAGGTTATACAAGTTTCATTTCCAACGATTCAATTTAAACAAATAACGGATTTCACGGCTGATTCGTCTGAAAAAAGGATAAACAATGTTCCAGTTGGTTGAAACCCAGCAAATAAATGAACCTGCTGTCACCATGGCTGTGCCTTGCCAAAAGCTTATGGACAATTGCGTTTGCAAAACCAGCATGGCAAGAACAGATGAGATAATGGGCATAAAATAGGAAGACACCACCAACATGGTAATATTGCCGTGAATAATACCAATATTCCAAGCTGCATAACCCAAACCAATCGCGGCGGAAGCCACCACTAGCGAGGCACATGTGGTTAAATCGAGGGTGGGAACAGTAGCGTGACCTGCAATAAACAGCTTTAACCATAGGGTCAGTGCAACACAAATAAAGAAAATAGAAATTGGATTTTGTCCATTGCTCATTTTCTTGGTGATTACACAATAAAAAGCCCAGATAATGGCACCAATAAAAGCCAAAATATAACTTAAAGGATTACTGTGTAAATGCTCAAGAATACTATTTAGGCTAAAACCGTCATTACCGGCCTGAATAAAGATAATACCCGTAACTGAGATCAACAGACCCAAGATAATCATGAAATTAAATTTCAACTCTTTAAAAATAACCAGAGCTAAAATGGTTAAACTTGGCCACAAGTAGTTAACAATGCTTACTTCAATAGCCTGTTGAGCTGTTTTGGAATAGGCAATTGCAAATGAAAAACAGAGTTCGTATGCAATGAATAAAGCAGTACCTAAAATTAAATATGTTTTAGAAATGAGCTTAAAATTTGGAACTCTAAAAATAATAAGCAATAGCACTGCACTGAAAGAATAAATCAGCGTAATACCTATATCTGGCCCGATTGCGGCGGTAATATGCTTGACCAGACCGACCATAGATGCCCACATGAGAATGGCACTTAAACCAATCAATGTTGCTAGATTTTTTGACATAAGAAAGTTGGATAACTCAAATAATGGACTGAGCTGCTAACAGGAAGTAGAAAAAAACACGGAGCCTGACAGGTTAAAAGAATTTAAGGTTAGAAAATAGGTTGTACAGGACAATTTATATAAAATATTGCACTTTTGCTGAATGGTTAAATCTCGTTGTTATTTGAGTTTTTCTACCTCATGACGGCGTTTTCTATATGTAAAAGGGGTTTCACCATATTGTTTTTTAAACCAAAGAATAAAATGAGAAGCGTCAGAAAAACCACATTCAATAGCGATATTCGTAATATAAGCATTTGTGTTAGCAAGTAATTTCCTTGCATGCTCTAGTCGTAATTTGCGCCAATAATTGGATGGCGGCTCATTGGTACTCGATAAAAATGCGCGGTGCAGTTGTCTAGGGTTGGTACGCACATGTTCGGCCACTTCTTTCAGGGTAAAATGAGCACTTAAATTTTCACTCATAAACGAAATCGCTTTAGAAACCATACTATTTTCATAGGTACTTGGATTATCCAAGTGCATATCTAGTTTTGTTTCAATTGACTGTTTATCTGCATTAATCAGTAAATACTCTAAGCTTTTTTGTGCCCGAATATCACCACAGTGGCGCCGTATTAAATCGGCTGCCAAGTCTATAGCTGTTCCGCCGGGGCAGGTAAAAATACCTTGATCTTCAACATAAGCTTTATCCACCACTGTAATGGCTTTAGGGAATCGTTCTGAAAACTCTTCTCGGGTGGTGAAATGAATTGCGCATTTTCGACCGTCCATAAGTCCTGCATTTCCTAAAACAAAACAGCCTGAACAAAAGGCAATAATGGGTATTTTTGCGTTGTGTATTTCTTTGAGTATTTCTAATATTTTTTCTGGCGGGTCCCGTGTTTCTGTGAGTAGGCCACCTGCAATTATAATGTAATCATAATTTTCTTTTAAATTTTTTAAATCAAGTGATGTTGTTGGGTTAACCGACAGTCCGCAACTGGCAGTAACCGATGCATTATTAAAAGTCATCCAGTCCCATTTGCAGTAAATTTGCAAACTACGAAAAGATTTGTCTGCTGCAAATCTAAGTGACTCTACAAAACCAGAAATAGGCGCTAACGTAAATTTATTCATCAGAATAAATCCGACACGTAAATCGGGATGAACCGAGGAAAGGCTTTCTTCAGAGGGAGATGCTTCATCATAAGCATGAGAAGAATATTTCATATTACTTCACCGTCAATATCCATATAGAGCAGTGATTCTAAGAATCTGCTATGTTTATTATAGATATTTCTAAGATAAAAGACATTGCCAACTGATAGTCGCAGACTGCTGTATACCGCATCAGAATTATTCCGTCTGAGGGATATTTCTTTGCTTAGATATAGAGCTTCTTTGATACATAATTAGGCTGATGGCTGCCAGTAAGTACAATGTTATAGAACTAATATTGGATTCAAAACCAAAGTCACCACCACTCATCAATATATTACTATCCTGAAGTGTTATAACTATAAGTTGATAAGCCTTAACGGGTTCTAATTTGGATGCAAATTGCACATGGACTAGAGTATTTATCGAAAACATATCCCATGCAGTATGTAAGATAGCACAAGGCCAAATACTTCCTGTACTTTCGTACAGAGCACAAAATAAATATGTAACTGAAATGCCTGCATATAATAATAAAACTTTTGATTCAAATGTGTTGACTTGATTAAAATGTAACAGGGAAAATATGATGCCTACGACAGTGGCTGCTAAGAATTTGTTTGTAGTTTTTTTTAATCTTCCATAAAGAAACCAACGGTAACAAATTTCTTCTACAACACCAGGGAATAGGGCCGAAATAAACGAAAAATATAGGCTGTATAGAAAGGGTGTTTGTGTGATATAGATATTTTTTCCAATAAATAGAAAAGTACTTACAAAAGCAATGAAACAAAAAGCTAAGCTTAAAAATATCCAGAAAAAAACTCTAGATGCGTCTAGTTTAAACTGTGTTGAGTTTAACGAAGGTAATTTTGATGTGTAAACGTATTTATTGATTAAGGATAAAGAAATAATAATGCTTGTAATACCCAATACGGTAAATATCGTAAGATTAATAATTAATCCATCATCTGATTTATTAACTATATAATATCCAATAAAATGAACACTTATACTTAAAAATGATAAAGATAATATATTAAAAATAAAATTCATTAATCGCATATTTTACCTAAGTTTTAATCATATACATGTATGGGATCTTTATTTTTTACTTTACTTATGCTTTTATTGATTATTTTAATATATCTCAATAATAAATAATTTTTATGATTAAGGAATATTTATTAATCTGCAAAAATACAATTAAATAAATATATCTAAAAGCAGGCATAATAATATTAAAAAATTCTTAGTATTTCTTATGAATAGTCTCAAAAAAACAGACATTCTGTCTCTGGGTTTTGTATTCGGAGTTCTTTGTAAAGGCAATTCCTGTCATCCTTCATATGCTTATGTATGACTTATCACTTTTGTTTTAGGCTTCGAACTTCCTATTCTTGATAATTTGGTCATAGGAGAAACGTATATGCCGCTTATGAGTGATTCGCTTGATTTGCTCCTTTATAAACCCCAATTTAACAATAATTTGTTAATTATTTATCCTTACTTTTTAATGATCTAATTTAAAACAAATGTCATTTTGTGTGCTTGACTGCAAGGGACTTGGGCACTATTCTTTGCCTGCTGGCCTACATTGCCAGTCGGTTTTGACGAACCGCTCTCACACGAGTATCAGAATTATTCCATCTGAGGAGTAGTTTTGTGTGCACACCTCGTTCCCTCCCGTAGCGGTAGGACGGGAGTGGGACACTTTCGAGTGTGCTGGCCTCGTGTGACCAGTTCGTCAACCTGCTTCCGTTCTGCCACCATAATTTTAATGTCGGCAGAACTCCCAATAAAAAGGAGTTGGCTTTGCACATTCATTATTTCTTGGCTCTCGATGCCAAAAGCTATAACGATACCGCTTAAAAATTTTAAAGCAGCTTGAATGCCATAAGGTTTTCAGGCTTTAAGTCATTCTTATTTAAAACTTAGCAACAACAAAACTTGAGATGTGCCATGCACAGTCTCTACGGCTTTGCTGTGCCTTTTTTTCTCCCAGAAAGGGCACAGTTTTTTTATCTCACTTAGAAACAACAAGAATTTATAACGGT
>JAITLL010000040.1 GCA_031277915.1 Acinetobacter sp. | reverse complement strand
GAGCCAATACAAGGTGAAGGCGGCGTTATTCCTGCTGACATCGAATTTTTAAAAGGTTTGCGCGCACTATGTGATGAGTTTGGTGCCTTACTTATTTTTGATGAAGTACAAACAGGTGTCGGCCGTACAGGTGCACTTTATGCTTATATGAACTCTGGTGTTACACCAGATGTCCTCACTACTGCAAAAGCACTAGGCGGTGGTTTCCCCGTGGGTGCAATGTTAACAACTGATAAATTTGCGCCGCATTTTTCAGTGGGTACGCACGGTACGACTTACGGTGGTAACCCATTAGCAAGTGCAGTTGCTGGTGCAGTTTTTGAGTTTATTAATACGCCTGAAGTGCTTAACGGTGTCAAAGAACGTTATGACTACTATAAAAATGCCTTAAATAAATTAAATGAAGAATATGAAGTTTTTGAAACAATTCGTGGTGAAGGTTTGCTAATAGGTTGTGTTTTAAAAGATAAGTTTGCAGGTAAAGCTAAAGATATTAATAACCTTGCAGGTGAGGAAGGTTTACTAAGTCTGATTGCTGGACCAAATGTTGTACGTTTTACACCATCTTTAATTATTCCATTTGCTGATATTGACGAAGGTTTAAAACGGTTTGAACGCGCAGTTGCTCGTTTTATCGAAATTCAAAAGGATGAACAAGCAGCATGATGATTATTCGCTACATTGAACCTAAGGATGTTAATGATCTTTACCTTTTGGCTCAAAAAGCGGGTTTTGGTTTGACATCTTTACAGCCCAATATGGAAAAGTTGGCTGCGCGTATTGAACGCGCCTGTAAAACGGTTGCGGGTGAATTGTCAAAAGCGGATCAGGTTTATTTATTTGTCTTAGAAGATACTGAACTGAATAAAGTTGTGGGTGTGTGCGGTATTGAAGTTGCATTGGGTTTAAAAGAGCCTTGGTACAACTTCCATGTGGGAACCCAAGTTCATGCCTCTGAACCGCTAAGTGTTTATAAAGCTTTACCCACTTTGTATTTGAGTAATGACCATACCAACTGTAGTGAACTTTGCACTTTATTTTTAGACCCAGATTACCGTTTAAATAAAAATGGCAAGTTTTTGTCTAAAGTTCGTTTCTTGTTCTTATCTGCGTTTCGCCAATATTTTGAAGAAACGATTGTGGCTGAAATGCGTGGATATTCTGATGCAACTGGACAGTCACCGTTTTGGAATGCCGTAGGCCATAAATTTTTTGATATTGAATTTACCAAAGCAGACTATTTAAGTGGAATAGGACAAAAAGCCTTTATTGCCGAGTTAATGCCACGGCATCCGCTCTATGTCGATATGTTACCGGACGATGCTAAAGCTGCAATTGGTATGGTTCATCCAAATACACGACCAGCTTACAATCTGTTGCTTGAAGAAGGACTTCGCTATAAAGGCTATGTCGATATTTTTGATGGTGGAGCAACACTACAGGCCGATATTGAAAATTTAAGGGCTATTAAGGAAAGTCAGATTTCAACTGTACAAGTTGTAGAGTCTACTCACCTAAGTTTAGGTGATGAACCTTACATTGTTGCTAATGATGATTATGAAAACTATCGGGCAATTGTGGTGTACAGCTCACCTTATCAAAATCAATTAAAACTGAGTGTTGAACAGGCGAAACATCTGAATATTCAAAATGGTGCATTGGTTCGTGTACTAAGTATTAATATTCAGCAGGCTTCGAAACTAAAACCTGTAAATAGGTTGGAAAATACTCAAGATTTGCAAATGGTGGTTAATTAGGCAGTGAGTTTTTATAACTCACCAAATTTCACAAGGAATACTATATTATCCCAGAATCAAAAAATCGATATGGATATACATCATCTTAATTGAATGAGTGGGGCTTAAAGTTTCATTTTAGAGATTAAGATGATGAAGCATAATAGGATAGTTCTATGGTTTATATTTTATTGTTTTAAATAACTATTTTAAGATTTAAAAATGGAATTTACTAAATTATAGGTGGTTTTAGTAATAGTTGTAGGATGATTGATTCAGCTCAAACGAAGCCCATATCACTTATATTATTAAAACATTTATAACGGTTGCTATAAATTGGAGTCAATATTACATGAGTAATAATAAAGGAAAGCAGTTCCTGGAAGGAGACCTCCTTGGTAGTCAGCATATGACTGAACAAGAAGAGGAGAAATTGCAACGCTCATTGACCAACCGTCATATTCAAATGATTGCGATTGGTGGTGCAATTGGTACTGGATTATTTATGGGTTCTGGAAAAACATTAAGTGTTTCCGGGACTTCAATTATTTTAACCTACTTAATTATTGGCTTTTTCTTTTTCTTCGTGATGCGAGCAATGGGTGAATTGTTGCTTGCTAACACGAACTTTAAAACATTTGCCGATTTCGCAACCGCTTATTTAGGTCCATGGGCAGGTTTTTTTCTAGGTTGGTCTTATTGGTGTAACTGGATTATTACTGCTATTGCCGATGTGATTGTGATTGGAGGGTACATGCAGTTTTGGTATCCTGATTTACCCGTCTGGATTCCAGCATTTACTTCATTGGCAGTCTTAACCATACTCAACTTTGTGGCAGTTCGACTGTTCGGTGAGCTTGAGTTTTGGTTCTCACTCATCAAAATTACCGCAATTATTCTGTTTATTTTAGCGGGTATTTATTTAATTAGTACCGGGTTTACTTCTCCAAATGGGGTTAAAGCTTCGGTGAGCCATTTGTTTGAAACACAATCAATGTTTCCTTATGGCGTAACAGGTTTCTTGGCTGGTTTCCAAATCGCCATATTTGCATTTGTGGGTATTGAACTGGTTGGTACAACTGCCGCAGAAACAAAAGACCCGCATACTTCACTTCCAAAAGCCATTAACTCTATTCCTTTACGTATTTTATTGTTCTATGTAGGTGCATTGGTTTGTATTATTGCAGTCTCATCTTGGGCAAAAATTTCACCAGAAAAAAGCCCATTTGTGGAAATGTTTACTTTAGTTGGTTTACCGATTGCTGCCGGTTTAATTAACTTTGTTGTTGCCACTTCTGCTTTATCTTCGGCAAACAGCGGCATCTTTGCAACCAGTCGTATGTTATACGGTTTAGCGTTAGACAACGATGCGCCTAAAAGTTTTAGTAAGTTATCTAAAAGAAAAGTTCCAATTCAAGGACTCGTATTTTCAATGGCTTGTGTAACGCTTGGAACTTCTATTTTATTTATTGTTCCAAATGTCATGACTGCATTTACGATTATCTCAGCACTCACTTCAATTTTATGTATTTTTACATTTATGTTGATTGTGATGTCATATATTTATTATCGTAAGAAAAGCCCTGAATTACATATCCAGTCAAAGTATAAAATGCCGGGTGGTTTATTTATGGCATGGCTAACCATGTTATTTTTAGTTTTTACGATCGTCATTTTAGCTTTAGATCATGATACGTTGATTGCATTAGAGTTTTCACCAGTATGGTTTATTGGTTTATTTATTGCTTATAAATATAAAAAGAAAAAGATGTTGCAACTGGATATTTTAAAAGCACAAAAAGCTGATTATATTTAACTAGATAATTAAATTTTAAAGCTAGGCGAGAGTCTAGCTTTTTTATTTCGGTTGGCTTTTATAAATATTCCTTTAATTCAATAAAAAAGCCTCATGATGAGGCTTTTTTATAGTCTTTATTTAATAGTTGGATCGCCTTTTTTCAAGAAGAAGCGAATCGCTAATTTTTGCAGGAATGTTCCATAAGGAGGGTGGAAAAGCTGAGTCGGAAAAAATCGATGACGAATAAAAACAGTTTTTGCATGTGAAAGTTCACGGAAACCTTCTTCACCATGATATGACCCCATGCCTGAGTTGCCGATACCACCGAAAGGAGCATCGTGGTTAACTACATGCCAGCCCCAGTCATTAATGGTCACACCACCTGAATGAGTTTCACGTAAAATTCGGTCACGTTCTACTGAACTATGTGTAAAGCAATAAAGTGCTAAAGGTCGCTCGTCCGATTTTATATAGGTAATCGCGTCATCTAAAGAATCATAAGCCACTACAGGTAAAACAGGGCCAAAGAGTTCTTCTTTCATAATGCGCATGTCTGGTGTGCAATTCAGCACAATCTGTACAGGCATTCTGCGACCTTGTTGGTCAAAGCTGTAAGTGTCGCAAGGAATAATACGTGCACCTTTTGCTTGCGCATCGGTCAAAATATCTTGAATACGTTTTAAATGGCGGTCATTCACAATGGATGTGTAATTTTCATTAGTTACGATGTTTTGACCAAACATTTTTATAAAGCTTGATTTTGCAGCATCCACAAATTCATCAATACTTTCTTTTGGAACCAACGCATAGTCAGGGGATACACAGATCTGACCACTATTGGTTGCTTTACCATGCGTAATACGTTTTGCAGCATCGGCAAGCGGGTAGTTGCGGCTTACAATTGCAGGCGATTTACCGCCTAATTCGAGTGTAACAGGTGTTAGATTTTCAGCAGCAGCTCGCATGACGACTTTGCCAATCGCAGGGGAGCCAGTAAAGACAATATGGTTAAAGGGGAAAGAGGTAAATCTTGCTGGGTCTGTAATTTCTTCACCAAACACAGCGACTTCATCTTCATTAAAGACTTCTGCAAGCATGCGGCGAAGCATTGCATTGGTATTTGGGGTAATTTCAGGCAGCTTAATCATGACTCGGTTGCCTGCAGCTAATGCGGCAATGAGTGGGCCAAGTGCTAAATAAACGGGGAAGTTCCAAGGAACAATCACACCAACCACGCCTTTAGGTTGGTATTGCACACTTAAACGGTTTGATAAAAATAAAAGCTCGGTACGGCGTTTGCTTGGGCGCATCCAGCGGCGTAAATGATGAATCGCATGATCGGCTTCTAACACAGAGCCAAGCAAATCGAGTAATTTGGATTCATCAAGTGATCTTGAACTAAAGTCAGCATTAATCGCAGCAGCTAAAGCATCTTGATAACGAATAATTTGTTTTTTGAGTTGATGCAGTTTTGTGCGGCGTGACTCAAGGCTTGGGTAGGGATCTGCCTCAAAATTGGCACGTTGTTTGGAAAAAATAAGTTCCATATGTTCAGTGGCAGAGCCGCTATATTCTTTTAAGGTGGACTGTTCCATTATTGTTCCTTCCATACTTTTGCTTATCATACTTTATGCTTGAAGCGTCGTATGGTCGATGTTAAATTGAGACAACAAGAGGTAATTTAGTGCCATTATGCACGTCACTCTAGGGATGGTGTGAGTTAAATGCCTAAAAATATTTATAAAAATGAAAATACCATTATTGAAGGAAATTATGATAATACATCCTTTGGTTCGAATACATATTTGCTAGGTTTGACCAGTTTATTTGATGAAATGGGTTCGCAAGGCCATTCAATATCAGAAGTTCTATTTGGCACAGATATTTCGCCAGATACGATGAATCAATCCTCTTTATATATTTCTCAAGTTCAAAAAATTCAGTTATTTCAAAATATTCAAAAGCTATCGCATGATCCCTTAATTGGACTACGCGCAGGACAAAAGCAGCGGCTGTCAGATTTTGGGGTGTATGGTTACGCGCTATATTCTTCGCGTAATTTCAAACAAGCGGTAGAGCTTGGTATTCGACACATTAAGCTTGCAGGACCTATTTTAAAGAAGTCATTTTATATTCGAGATGATGTTGCGATTTTTGAAGGGCAGGACATTATTGCGCTTGGTAAGCTCTTACCTTTAGTGTGCGAGTTTTGGTTTAGCTCTATGCAAACCTTAATTGAACGTGTACTTGAAGGACCATTTCAAGCCAAGAAGCTTTTGTTGCCCTATCCAGCGCCTCACTATGCAGAAGAATATGAAAAAGTTTTCCATTGTCCTATTCAATTTAATGCTGGGGTAATGCAATGGCACTTTGATTTAAAATGGCTCGATGTACCTTGCCCGAATGCCAACCCGATTACCGCGGACATGTGTAAGTCGTTTTGTGAGCGGATGCTAGGCGCTGCTGAACTTGAAGAGCCTGAGTTGGTGAAAACAATCCGTTTAATCTTATTGGATGGAACAGGGCTTTTTCCATCAGCTCAAGAAATGGCTGAACGGTTACATATGTCAAAGCGTACCTTACATCGGCGCTTGGCGGGTTTTAGTCTGACTTATCAAGACTTATTAGATGAAACTCGGCGCCGTCTTGCGGATGAATATTTGCGAGAAACAACTTTAACCGTAGATGAAATTGCCGAAAGAATTGGCTTTTCAGATACTTCTAATTTTAGAAAAGCCTATCGTCATTGGACAGGCATTTCACCAAATGAGTATCGAAGACAGTACCTAAATGAGAATAAGGTTTGTCTGCTACTGAAATCGAGAGAGTAACTTTTTCTGCAAAAATGGATTGCAGAGCAATATGGCAAATAAAATAATAAATATGCCGATAATGCTAAATAGATCGGGTAATTCATGCCAAAAAATAAATCCCCAAATTCCTGCAAAAATAATGGCAATGTAATTCATTGGGCCAATTTGTCCTGCTGGCGCTAAGCTATAAGCATAAGACATAAATAGTTGGCTAATATTTGCTAAAAGACCTGCTGTAATGAGCAGCGCCAGTTCATGCAAAGTGAAAATGCGCCAATGCCAGAACATTGGAATAGATGAAATTAAACTGCCAAAAATACAGAAGTAAAAAACGATACGCTCAGGCGGCTCTGTACTGGTTAAAGCCCTTACGGTGACAAAGGCCATTGCTGATAAAAAGCATGCACCTAAGCCAATAAAAGATAGGGCATTAAATAAACCTTGGTCGGGTTTAGCGACAAATAAAACCCCAACGAGTCCAATCACAGCAGCAAAAATCATTGATTTAGTAATTTTTTCTTTTAAGAAAAGCCATGCAATGAGAGGAATAAAGATAGGAGATGAATAGCTAAAAACCATGGCATTTGAGAGTTTTAAGTTCGCAATCGCATAGAAAAAGCCATACATGGCAGCAAGTCCCACTAGACTTCGCCATGTATGCATCCAGAGTTTATCGGTTTTAACGAAGTCTAAGCCCTGCTTTAAAAGCATAGGAATAAAAATAAATAAACCTACTGCATTTCTAAAAAACACGATGGTCGCATTGTCTACCGTTTGTGAAGCAAAACGAATGCATACCCCCATAATGGAAAATAATAATGCCGATGTCATAAGACAAAGCAGTGCTTTTCCAAGTTGAGTTGAGGGGAGGTTTGGAGCAGTCTGATTTTGCATATCGAAATGACTTTTTAGTTTTCGGTGTTATCTTAGCAGTGATGTAGGTATTGAATGAAATATCATTTAATAATGGTTGAATAGTGATGATGAATGAAAAAAGATTGTACTTATTGATCGGCATCATACATGCCATTGTGCTTTCTATCTTAAATTGTATTGGTCATTGATAATATTGGATCATCAGTATCAAAATTAAAAAAATTGTGTAGAGTTTTGAGTTACGGTTAGGGTAGCTGGAGCTTCAAAAATGATTCTGGCAGCAATAGGGTCACATGCTGATAAATATTAAATGCAGCGTAACAAGTCTCGACATTTGAACAAGTTTAGTACATGAAGCACAATTGAATGTTGATTACACCTTTAAATTTTAATGCTCAATGTTTAAGTAAATTAAAGACGAGTTAAAACATTGTGAGCAGCAATGTTTTAACTTTAGTTATCAACTGCACAAAATCCCTCTATAATACCGCCAATCTTATTAAAGCCAATTGAGTTGTTCATTAAACACATGGCTTTAATCTCTCATTTTTTTAAGTCAATTTCTTCGCTGTGATTCGGCTTATTTTTCAATATTTAGAATTTTATGTGTCTGTGCTGACACATAAAAATATTTAGGTGCCAGCATGGAAATCAAGGTTAATTATCTCGACAATCTTCGACAGGAAGCTAAGTTCGATGACTTTACGGTAATTGCCGATCAACCAATTCGCTACAAGGGTGATGGTTCGGCACCGGGCCCATTTGACTATTTTTTAGCGTCATCAGCATTGTGTGCAGCGTACTTTGTAAAAGTGTATTGTGCCGCTCGAGATATCCCAACCGATAATATTCGTTTATCGCAAAATAATATTGTTGATCCTGAAAACCGCTACAAACAAACATTTAAAATTCAAATTGAATTACCAGCCGATATTTCAGAGAAAGATCGCCAAGGAATTTTACGTTCGATTGACCGTTGTACTGTTAAAAAAGTGATTCAAACGGGTCCCGAATTTATTATTGAAGAAGTTGAAAGTATCGATGCAGATGCACAAGCATTGTTATTGCCAAGCTTAACTTCAGAAAGCCATACTTTTATTCAAGGTAAAGACCTGCCATTAGAAGAAACCATTGCCAATATGTCTGCTATTTTGGCAAATTTGGGCATGAAGATTGAAATCGCATCTTGGCGTAATATTGTTCCAAATGTATGGTCATTACACATTCGTGATGCACAGTCTCCGATGTGTTTTACCAATGGTAAAGGTGCAACTAAAGAAAGTGCTTTGGCGTCTGCATTAGGCGAGTTTATTGAGCGTTTAAACTGTAACTTCTTCTATAACGACCAGTTTTGGGGTGAAGAAATTGCCAATGCTGAATTTGTGCATTATCCAGATGAAAAATGGTTTAAACCGGGTCCAAATGGCGAATTACCTAAAGAAATCTTAGATGAATACTGTCTTGAGATTTACAACCCAGATGATGAGTTACTTGGTACACATTTATATGACACCAACTCAGGCAACCTAGAGCGTGGCATTTGCTCATTACCTTTTGTGCGCCAGTCTGATGAAGAAGTTGTCTATTTCCCATCAAATTTAATTGAAAACTTGTACTTAAGTAATGGTATGAGTGCGGGCAACACTTTGGCAGAAGCCCAAGTTCAATGCTTGTCAGAAATTTTTGAACGTGCTGTTAAACGTGAAATTTTAGAAGGTGAAATTGCACTTCCAGATGTTCCTGAAGACGTATTAGCAAAATACCCAAGTATTGTTGCTGGTATTAAAGGCTTAGTAGAGCAAGGTTTCCCTGTATTAGTGAAAGATGCATCACTAGGCGGCCAGTTCCCTGTAATGTGTGTGACTTTAATGAACCCACGTACGGGTGGGGTGTTTGCATCATTCGGTGCGCATCCAAGTTTTGAAGTTGCGTTAGAACGCAGTCTGACTGAATTACTTCAAGGCCGTAGTTTTGAAGGCTTAAATGATTTACCTCAACCGACTTTCCAAAGTAATGCGGTCACTGAGCCGAACAACTTTGTTGAGCACTTTATTGACTCAAGCGGTTTGGTCTCTTGGCGTTTCTTTAGCTCTAAATCTGACTATGACTTTGTTGAGTGGGATTTTTCTGGAGAAGGCGAAGAGTCGAATGCAGAAGAAGCTGCAACATTGTTTGGTATTCTCGAAGAGATGGGCAAAGAAGTGTATATGGCAGTCTATGAGCACTTAGGTGCGACTGCTTGCCGTATTTTAGTACCAGATTATTCAGAAATTTATCTGGTTGAAGATTTGATTTGGGACAATACCAATAAGGCACTTTCATTCCGTGAAGATATTCTAAATCTACATCGTTTGGATGATGAACAGCTTGAGGCGTTGGTTGAGCGTTTAGAAGAATGTGAGCTAGACGATTACACAGAAATCACCACACTTATTGGTGTCGAATTTGATGACAATACAGTTTGGGGACAGCTCACAATTTTAGAACTGAAATTGCTGATTTATGTTGCTTTACAACAGTTTGAAGAAGCAAAAGAGCTTGTCGAAACTTATTTGCAATATAACACCAATACCGTTGAGCGTGGCTTGTTCTATCAGTGCATGAACGTGGTGCTTGAAGTGATGTTAGATGAAGAGCTAGAGCTTGAAGACTATCTAATTAACTTCCGCCGTATGTTTGGTGACACACGAATGGATGCGGTATTAGGTTCTGTCGATGGTAGTGTTCGTTTCTATGGTTTAACACCAACAAGCATGAAATTAGAAGGACTTGATCGCCATTTACGTCTGATCGAGAGCTATAAAAAATTGCATGCAGCTCGTGCTAAAGCCGTAGCGATGTAATTTAAAAAACGAAATAAAAAAAGCCTATTTAAAAATAGGCTTTTTTTATAAAACAAATTTCTATCTTAAGCCGATGCTTTCGTGATCTCTGCGTTTTCTGTATCTGCTCTATGGTCTTGTTGTTCATCCAAAGTATGCTTAGCTGGAATATACGACATTGCACGTTCTGCTAAAGCTGTAATGGTAAGACTTGGGTTAACGCCCAAATTGGCACCTAACATTGAGCCATCTACAACGTATAAGTTTTTATAGTTAAAGACACGGTTTTGTCCATCTACCACGCCACGTTCTGGGCTTGAGGAAATTGCACAACCACCCATACAGTGGGCTGTAAAAGGCACGTTAAATAAAATTTCGGTAATGGTTGTCATGGGGTGTCCATTAAACATTTTGGCGACTTTTTCAGTAAAGGTATTGGCCTGTGGAATATAAACTGGTAGCTTTTTTCCTTCGCTTGATAACACCTTACCAAAAGGCCAGAACCAATTACGTTTCAAGCGCATGTTGATTGAAGCATCGGCAGTTTGCATCACTAAGAAAATTAAAGTTTGCCGCGCAAAACCAACTGGATTACTCATGCGTAGAAAAATAAATGGATGGCAGATGAGTGCCCATAACCAAAAGAAAATACGCGTCCAACCCGGTTTGCCTTTTGCCATATAAGTACACATGAGACCCATGGCATCTGAGCCAGTTTGGTAGCGAGTCGCCTCAATGTGGGTGTCATGGTCAATATAAATACTTGAACCAATGGCAACACCTTTACTCATGTCGACATCTTTACCAAAAAAGCGAACGCCTAAAATAGATTCGGCATTGGTGCGAACCCGGTTACCCAAGTCATCAGAAATATTCGGCAGAGAACCTGATTGTTTTAAACGGAACAACATCTCTTGGGTACCCAAAGAAGACGCCGAGAAAATCACATTTCGAACACGCCAAGTACGGCGCTGTTTGTTAAACCATGAGCTTGAACATTCAGTCGTGACTTCATAACCATCGCTGCCATCGGCTTTACCATTGAGCGGTTTCACATCAACAACTTTGGTTTCTTCATAAACCTTGGCGCCATTTTTTTCGGCAAAGTATAAATAGTTTTTATCGAGTGTATTTTTTGCATTGTGTTTACAACCTGTCATACAGCCGCCACATGCGGTACAGGTTCCGCGGTCTGGACCTTCGCCGTTAAAATACGGGTCAGGGTAGGTCTTTCCGCCTTGTTCACCTTCGGGTGGAAAAAACGTTGCAACGCGCGTCGGTTTAAAGGTATGCCCAACACCAACTGCATCGCCCATTTTCTTAAGCATATGATCGGCAGGGCCTAAAATTTTATTATCAGTTACCCCAAGCATACGTTCTGCTTCAGCATAGTGCTGAGGCATTTCATTTTTCCAGTCCGCTGCATCTGCCCAAGTGCCTTCATCCCAAATATGTTCGGGTGGAACGAGTAGAGTGTTGGCGTAGGTAATTGAACCACCACCTACGGCGTTTCCGCAAATAATAGTGACATGGCGGAAAAAACGCATATTGAAATAACCGAAAAGTTTCATGCCCGGACGCCAAATCCAACGACGGGTATTCCAGTTATTTTTTGCAAAATCTTCAGCTTTCCAGCGACGGCCCATTTCCATTACGGCAACCGAATAGCCTTTTTCGGTCAGACGGCAGGCAGAAACACTACCACCAAAACCTGAACCAATAATGAGGTAATCATAGTCATAATTGTTTGTTGTCATGACGAAGGCTCCTGTCTAGTGATATTTTTTATATTGACTGTGTATGTTTATTAATGAATTGCCCAATGCGCTCAATTGAGTCATTAGATTCTTTTAGTATACCTGCGTGAAACTGAAAAACATGTCCGACTCGGTCATAAACCTTAAAATTCGTCGGAATACCGTCTTTTTCGGTTTGTTTAGCGAGCCGTTTTGCATCGTCTAATAAAACTTCTTCGCTACCGACATGGATCAAAATAGGCGGTAATCCAGTTAAGTCAGCATAGAGTGGGGAACAGATTGGATCGGTTGCCGATTTTTGTCCGCAATAGTTTTTTGCACACCAAACTAACCAGTCCTCTGACAACATCGCATCTTGAGCTGCATGAGTTTTCATAGAGTTTCCAGAAAGACTTAAGTCAACCCAAGGTGAAAGTAAAACTAAAGCCGCTGGCAAGGGTAACCCTGCATTTCGTATTGCAATTGCAGTACTTAAACTTAGCCCACCTCCAGCAGAGTCACCAGCAATCACGAGTTTTTTCGGGTCTTGTCCTTGAGCAAGTAAAGCTTTATAGACTGCAATGACATCTTCAATAGCAGCAGGACTTGTGTGCTCTGGAGCTAAACGATATTCAGGTAACCAGACTTGTGCCTGAGCGGCATGTCCGATTTGAGCAGCAAGCTTAGCGTGACTTTTTGAGCTACCCACCACATATCCACCGCCATGCAAATACAAGATGCCGAGTCCTGATTGAGTCATTTTGGGCTGAATATGAACTGTTGGTACTTGAGCAATGGTTTGCTTTTTTGTTTTATAGCCACGTGGCCCCAGCACAATAGTACTGGCTGCATCGCTACAAAAACGCTGTAACTTTAGTGGTGTTTTAGGGGATAAAGCTGGACGTAGCGTGGTACGGATAGTCCATGCAAGAAGCTGCTTCATAATAAGGACTCATACTAAGCCTGTAATGACAGTCAGCATCTCTTAAAATGAAGAGTATGCTGACCACTATTTTTATTTTGCTGATTTGTTGAGTAGGCGAGTTTGCAAGGCAGTCGCTGTTGCAAAAATCTTTTGATAACCTTGTGGAAGAATACGCTGGATCACATCAACGGCTTTTGCATCGGCTCCAATAAGTAAGCGGCGACGGTCTTTGCGAACAGCCTCTAAAATTTGTTGAGCTGCATCATCGGCTGGGGTGCGAAGTAATTTATCGAAAGCATCCTGACTTTTTAGTGGGTCCATTCCTAAAGACTGGACACTGTTATTCATACGAGCAGCTTTGGCAATATTGGTACGAATTCCACCCGGATGCACACAAGTCGCACTCACTCCAGCATTTTGCATATCCAGTTCTTGGCGTAGAGACTCGGTAAAACCACGAACGGCAAATTTACTGGCGTTATAAGCACTTTGGGTCGGTTGAGCTGTTAAGCCAAACATACTAGAAATATTAATAATATGCCCATCACCACTTTGCTTTAAGTAAGGTAAAAATTCTTTGGTACCATAAACCACGCCCCAAAAGTTAATACCAATGAGCCATTCAAGATCTTCATAGCTTATACCTTCAGCCGTGCTACCTATTGCAACACCAGCATTATTAAAAATCAGGTTAACTTGACCATGTTTACTTACAACAGATTTTGCCCAAGTTGTAACTTCATCACGTTTAGCCACATCTACTTTTTGAGTAGTCACTTTGACAGAATAGGGCGCTAATAGTTCGACTGTTTTGGCTAATCCAGCTTCACTGATATCGGAAAGTGCTAGATGGCAGCCTTGTTTTGCCAGTGCAATGGCAAGTGCCTGTCCAATACCAGAACCCGCGCCTGTCACAGCTGCAACTTTGTTTTTAAAAGACTTCATAAATTTCTCCGTTTATTTTTCTCATTTCCTATGGTGAAGCTTGTTTAAGAAATAGCCGAAACCTGAGTGTAGTTTTCAATATCGAAGCGACGAGTACGTCGTCGATATTCAAGAGTAAAACCTGGCCAGTTATTGGTGTTTTTGCCATCAGCAGTTTGGTACCAACTGGTACAACCTTGTGCCCAGACAGTTTTTTTCATTTTTTCTTGAATGCTTTGATTAAACTCGTGTTGAACTTCTGCACGAACATTGGTGAACAAGATTTTATTTTGTATGGTTGTTTGAATAGCATCTAAAATATAATTCACTTGGCTTTCAATCATATAAACAATTGAGTTGTGCCCAAGATTAGTGTTTGGACCATAGAGCATAAAGAAGTTTGGGAAACCGCTCACAGTCAAGCCAAGATAGGCTTCTGCACCGTTTTTCCATGTGTCTTTTAAGGTGCGGCCATCAAGACCTGTAATCTGCATTGGTGCCATAAACTCTGTTGCGGCAAAGCCTGTACCATAAATAATGGTATCGACTTCACGCAGATTTCCTTCAGTATCTAAAATGCCATTTTCGGTAATTTCTTGAATACCGGTATTAATGACATCGACATGAGGTTGAGTGAGCGCTTCATACCACTGATTCGAAATCAAAATACGTTTACAACCAATTGGATAATCCGGCATTAAACGATGGCGTAATTTCCCATCTTTGACGACTTTACGAATGTGGCGCTGGAATAAATATTCGACCAAAGGCATTTCATTGAGTGAGGTTGTAAAAGCCAGCAAACGAATTTCATGGTTTCCGTATTGCAATACACGATCCAGACTTTGCAAAATTGGCAGTTTACGGAACGCTTTTTTCTCTAAAGGCTGGTAAACCCGATCAGGTTTAGGAATCACGTAAGGTGCAGAGCGTTGATAAACATCGAGATGCACTACTTGTTTTTCAATTTCAGGTACGAATTGAATTGCACTTGCACCCGTACCAATCACTGCAACACGTTTGTCAGTTAAGTCATAGTCATGATCCCAACGCGCTGAGTGAAATGCCTTACCTTTGAAGTTTTCAATACCTTTGAGTTTTGGATAAGCAGGGCGGTTCAACTGACCTACAGCACCTACTAAAAACTCGGCTTCAAAACGTTCACCCGTCGTACTTTGGATGTGCCATACACCTTGTAATACATCGAATTCGGCGCTGGCTATTTCAGTATTAAATTGAATGTGCGGGCGAATTTCATATTTATCGGCACAGTGGCGTAAATATTGATAAATTTCCTGAGAAGTTCCGTAGCGCTTTTTCCATCCTAGCTCTTGTTCAAAAGAAAAAGAGTACAGATGTGATGGCACGTCACATGCAGCACCCGGATAAGTATTGTCACGCCAGACACCACCGACATCGGCAGCTTTTTCAAACAAGGTAAACTGGTTGAATCCTGCCTGTTTCAGCCGGATTGCAAGACCTAAACCTCCAAAGCCAGTGCCAATAATGGCGATGCGTATATTTTTATTTGAATTAGTCGACGAATTAAACATAGGCTGCTCTAAATCCTTAAAAACAGTGGGCGAAAGAATCGCAATTTCCTGTATGCAGAATAGACGTTTATTTGCTTGATTTAGAGGATGGATGAGGACAAAATATTGTGATTCGAGGACATTTTGGGAAGTACAGTGACGTACGCTTGGGCATTTGAACGCAGCATACATAGTGTTCGGTTAATGGCTGATTTTGCAGTACAAGCAGGCGCTTCTTATCAGACCATTTTAGATAGAACAGGCTTAAGTCAACAGCAGTTGCTTGACCCGAATATGGTGGTGTCAGGGCAACAGGAATTACAGCTCATTCATAATCTGGTTGCACAGTTTCCAGACCGACCAGTGTTGGGCTTAGAAGTAGGTACACGCTATCATTTCACAACATTTGGGCCATTAGGTATGGCACTGATGAGTAGTGCCAGCATTCGTGAAGCACTAGATTTAGCTCTCACTTATTTTTCACTTACTTTTGCTTTTACCCGATTTGTCGTTTCAGATACTGATGCTGGAACACGTGTCGATATTGAAGATGACGGTATTCCAGTATCAGTTCGACAGTTTATTATTGAACGAGATGTTGCAGCACTCATCACCGTGCAGCGTGATTTAACACAAGATGATTTTTGCCAATATTTGGCTTTTTCTTTTGAGCCTACAGGTAATTTAGAAGCTTATGAAAAATTATTTGGGGTCATGCCTGAATTTGGTTCTAGCAAAAGTTTTGTTTTGCTTGATGCACAAAAAATTAATCAAAAGCTGCAAATGGCAAATGAGCTGGTGCTACATACAGCTGAAGAACAATGTCGGCAAATTTTAGATAAGCGCCAATCACAAAAGAAATTTATTAATTTGGTACAACAGCAATTAATGAATCTACGAGGCGAAATGCCTTCTATGGAAATGGTTGCCAATCGTTTGCATTTAAATGCTCGTACTTTACGCCGTCACTTGGCATCTGAAGGAATGACTTTTATTCAGATTCGTGAAGAAGTCAGGCAAGTTTTGGCAGAACAATATCTAGCTTTGCCTAAAGTATCTATCGAGCAGATTGCCGAGTGGTTAGGTTATGCCGAGCCTGCCAGTTTTATACATGCCTATAAAAGATGGCATGGGAAAACACCTCATGCGATGCGTTTAGTACAAAAATAAAAAAAGATGAAGGGTGCTTTTGTTTTCCCTTCATCTAAAGAGTGGTTTATTTAATAAAGCTCAGTTGCTTGCTAATTTTTTCTAAAATCGGGCCTTTCTTGGCCTGAAATTCAACTTTGTTTTGTTGAATCAGGTTATTGCCTTTAGTATCGATAGAAATAATGAGGGGACCAAATTCTCTCACTCGATTTATCCAAAGCGTTTCTGGCATACCTAAATCTTGCCATTCAGCACCTTCAATCTCTTCAACTAAGGTTGCTGCGAGCACTGCGCACCCACCTGGGAAAATTGCATGAACGGCAATATTTTCCTGACATCCAGCAGCCGTTTCTGGTCCCATGCCACCTTTACCCACAATGAGCTTAACGCCAGTTTGCTTGATAAAATCCCGTTCGAATTTTTCCATTCGCATACTGGTTGTTGGCCCAATCGAAACCATTTCGAAGTCGTTTTCACCTTTCTTACGTACAATAGGGCCAGCGTGAAAAATCGCTCCTCCTTCAAGGTTAACTGGTAGTTCCCGACCTTGTTCGATTAGTCTGCGATGGGCAACGTCACGACAAGTTACCAAACGGCCAGTCAAATAAACCACATCACCGACTTTAAGGTCTAAAAGGTCTTCATCTTTAATAGGAGTTGTTAGAATTTTTTTCATAGTACAACTCCTTCATGAGACAAGATTTCATACGACATATCTGGGTTAATCTTAATTTTGCCACGGCGATGTGCCCAGCAACCTGTATTTACGGCAACCCCAATGGTTGATGGGTGGCGTGCAGAAGATTCAATATTGACTCCCATCACACTGTTATTCCCTGTAAGTCCCTGCGGGCCAATACCAATTTCATTAAGACCTTGTTCTAACAGTTGTTCCATTAAGGCAGCGCGTGGATTATCACTTGTTGAGTCAACTGGACGCATAATCGCGAGTTTAGAAAGACGAGCTGCGGTTTCAACCGAAGTTGATACGCCCACACCAACCAGTAACGGTGGACAGGCATTTACACCGCGTTCGGTAATAACATCCATTACAAATTCAGCAACACCTTCATAACCTTGACCTGGCATTAAAACTTTTGCCGCACCCGGTAGGGTACAACCGCCACCTGCCATATAGACATCAATGGTACAAGTGTCGAGTTCAGGCACAATACGCCAGTCTAGCCATGGAATTTGAGTACCTGTATTGGTGCCTGTATTTTTTTCATCGAAGGTTTCAACAGCATTGTGACGTAATGGACCTATGCGAGTTGCTTCAGCAGTTGCTTCGCTCAAAATATCTTGAAGTTCACCAAGCAAAGGGAAGTTCGCACCTGCTTCAACGAAATATTGAATGACACCCGTGTCTTGGCAGCTTGGGCGGTTGAGTTTATCCGCAGCTTGCTGATTTTCTTCCATCGAGTCATAAACTGATTTAGCCAATGGATTAGTTTCTAAAGTACGAAGTTCAATTAACTTGCTTTTCACATCTTTGGGTAGGCGTTTTCCAATATAAGCCGTAAATTTAGCCATGGTGTCCGTAAGGGACTGGACTGCAATATCTTTGTCCATGTGGTGCTCCTTGAAGAAACTTGTTCAGATCTAATTGGTGTAAATAGGCTTATTGGGTTACTTTGGCAGTGTTTACTTTCACTTTTTGGGAGAAGCTCAGCACTAGTGTCAGTAAGGTCGAGATAATGAGTAGTCCGGCAACAAAATAGAGTCCACCTGTGAAATCTCCAGTTTGATCTTTAATCCAGCCGATCATGGCAGGGCCTGCAAACCCACCTAAATTTCCGATTGAGTTAATCGTGGCAATGCCTGCTGCTGCGGCTGATCCTGACAAAAACATAGTTGGCATGCTCCATAGCGGTGGCTTGGCACAGCTAATACCGACATTGACAATGGTAAGTGCTGCAATTAATCCAATGACATTATGTGTTCCAGCCGCAATTGCGAGACCAACCGCTGCGGTTAAACACGCGAGAGCAACATGCCATGTACGTTCATTGGTGCGGTCAGAGTGTCGAGACCATAAAACCATGGCAATGACAGAAACAATTGGAGGAATGGCGTTTAAAAGCCCGACAGTCATAGACGTTACGCCAAGCTGTTTAATAATTTGCGGTGCCCAGATGCCGAGGGTATAAAGCCCAGCCGATGTTCCGAAATAAATCAACGCAAGGGCAAGTACCCGTGGGTTAGCAAGGCCGCGAAGAATGCTGTGATGCTGATGAGCATTTTTTCCGACATCTTCTTCCTTCATGGTTTTTACAAGCCATTCGCGTTCATCCTGTTTTAACCAAGTAGCTTGTTCAGGGCGGTCAGTCATATATTTAAAAACGACAACGCCTAAAATGAGTGCTGGTATTGCTTCAATAATGAACATCCACTGCCAGCCAGCGAGTCCCCCAATTCCATGCATTTCAAGTAATGCGGCAGAGATTGGTGAGCCAACTGCCGTGGCAATAGGAGCGGCTGACATAAACAAAGCAATCACACCAGCGCGATGGCGTGCAGGAAACCAGTAAGTTAAGTACAAAATAATGCCCGGAAAGAAACCAGCTTCGGCAACACCGAGTAAAAATCGCATAACGTAAAAGCTGGTTGAGCTTTCTACAAATGCCATACCAGCTGCAATCAAGCCCCAAGTCACCATGACTCGAGCAATCCAGATACGGGCACCGACTTTATGCAAAATAATGTTGGATGGGACTTCAAATAAGAAATAACCCAAAAAGAAAATTCCGGCACCAAACCCGAGAACTGAGGCTGTAAATCCTAGGTCTTCTTTCATGGTGAGTGCGGCAAAACCAATATTGACGCGATCGATATAGGCTACAAGGTATAACAACATAATAAACGGTACGATTCTCCATGTGATTCGACGTAACGTTCGCTTTTCAATATCCATTTCCATGTCATGACTCCATATTCATGACTACCAATCCTGATTGGTAGTTTTCGCTTTCTTTACCGCTATTCATTCGGCTAGATGGCTTTTTCCCGTTCATCCACAGCATTCCTTCTGCGGACGTTTTTATGCTCTTAAATAAGAGGCGATTTATGTCGGGAAACAATGAAATGGATGTTAAACTCTTTAAAAAACTGATGAATCGATATAAAGTTAAATCACTATTGCAAAAAACTTAATAATCATGAATGCAGATACGGAATTAGCTTTCTTTTGTTTATTGGTAAAACAAGGAAGTCTTGTCGCGACGGCACGAGAGTTAAACTTGACCCCACCTGCGGTTTCTAGACGTTTAACTCAACTTGAAGAGCGTTTAGGAGTAAGGCTTTTAAATAGAACAACACGCCGAATTAGCTTAACCAGTGAGGGTGAGGTTTACTTTGAAAATGCGGTTCGTATTTTAAAAGAGATCGATGAAATGGAGCGTTTGGTTTCAAGTAGTCGGGCAGCTCCCAAAGGTGTATTGCGTGTGAATGCTCCTTTAGGATTTGGCCGCTCATATATTGCGCCAGCGATTTCTACATTTGCCAAAATCTATCCTGATGTCGATGTCCAACTGCATTTAACTGATCGCCCCATTAATCTGCCAGATGAAGCTATTGATGTATCAATCCGCTTTGGTGAAATACCCGATTCACGTCTAATTGCCAAAAAATTGGCAGCCAACCGCCGTTTATTATGTGCATCACCTAGCTATTTAAAAATGGCAGGGCAACCGCTCACTCCCCATGATTTAACACAGCATCAGTGTATTGTGATTCGGCAAAATGATTCAGCTTATGGTAATTGGCGGTTAAGTCATGGCAAACAAGTTGAAACCGTGAAAGTTCATGGGCAACTGAGTACCAATGATGGGGCAGTCGCATTAAATTGGGCTTTAGAAGGCTACGGTATTTTGATGCGAGCAGAGTGGGACGTAGCAAAATATTTAAGAAGTGGCAGATTGGTTCAAGTGCTAGAGGATTATGAAACACCACCCGCAGATGTCTATGCGGTGTATTTAGAGAGACTGAATTTGTCACCTAAAGTCGCGCACTTTTTAGATCATTTACGCCAATTTTTAAATCAGCATGTTGATGGGCCGGAGCCGCGTTCAAGCTGGTAATGATGGTATTAACCTTGATTAAAAAAGCCAACTTCATACCTAAGTTGGCTTTCAATATTAGTTTTTGTTTAAACGTAAATGCAATAAACGCGTTGCTGAAGTGTGGCGAATTTCATCGATTCGTGCATTAAAATATCGCTCAGTAATGGCTTCACCTGAAAGATCTTCGACGACTTTAAATCCCATTTGCTCCACGGCATGATGCAAATCTGCTGGTTTAAATTGACCTAATAAAGGTTCTTTCAGCAAATGGGTAAACTGTGCAACGCCCATACTTCCAAGTCGCTCAATACCATTCAATTCCTGAAAATCGGTTGAATAGTCGAGTACCACTTCACTACCGTTTGCAGCAAAGTTGGCAATACTTTTTAAAGTTTCCAAGGTGGTTTGCGGGTTTAAATAGTGCGTTGTGCCTAACCAAGAAAAAAATGCAGGAGCAGATGAATCATAGACACTTCTGGTCAGAGCTTCCGAAATAGACTCTTTTTCAAAGTTAATCGCGACAAACTCAACGGTAGCAGGAATATTTCCTAACTTTTTTAGCTTAGTCTGTTTAGCAGCTTGAGTATCAGGATGGTCCACTTCAAAAATTTTCAAAGTAGGATAATGGTGCGATTCGCGTAGTACAAAAGAGTCTAGACCTGCACCCACTAATACATATTGTTGAGTATTTTGCTGAACTGCCTGATCAAGTAAATCTTCGGCATAACGGGAGCGTCCAACCACTTGTCCAGTAAGTAAACCTAAAGTGCGGTTTAAAACTGCAGAATTCATCACTTTAACAATAAATGAGTTGGAGAGAAGTTTTTTCCAGCTTTTACTGGTCAGCTCAAAAGCATAAGGATCTGAAAATACAGGGTTCTTTGTATTTTGAAAATGATTGGCCCGTAATGCAGCAGCGGCTTCGGCGGTACGACTTGATTGACCTTCTTTCATCTTTATCCTGTTTTTTTATTTCTTGAAGATATTCAACGAAGAAGGCAGTGTATTTCATGAAAACCTAAAATACACTGCCTATTTCTTACAACAGATTTGATCGAAATTACAAATTAGTGAGTTTTTGTCGTTTGATAGGTTACTTCATAATCTTTCAAATCTACTTTTTTCAAACGCTGTTTAAGTTTTTTCAGTGACCAAGGCCATGCTGCAAAATTACGACCGTTTGCATCAAGGTAGTAACTCTTACAGCCGCCGCTATTAAATACTGTCGTTTGTAAGTGCTTTTGTACCAAGTCATTGTGCTTTTTAATCACATCAGATTTAACATTTAATTTGCTAATTCCTTTGTTTTTAATTTTCAATAGGCCATCTACGATATAGTCGAGCTGTGCTTCTGCCAGACCAATGAAAGAGTCATAAACCAGTACGTTAGGTCCTAAAACTAAAAATGCATTTGGTACATTTTCAATGTTGGTCCCTAAGTAAGCCTCTGGTGAACTACTTTTCCATATGTCTTGTAAACATTGGCCTTTTTCATTGTGGACACGTTTACCAATTGGTGGGTGAGATACCTCAAAACCTGTACCCCAAATAATCACATCAACTTCGTGGCGTTCACCATTGGCTGCAACCACCGTATTGCCTTCAACTTTCACTAAGCCATGAGGGATTAGGGTCGTGTTTGGTGCTTGTAGCGCTGGATAATAATTATTAGCAAACAAAATACGTTTACAGCCAATGTCAAAGTTTGGCGTTACGTTTTTACGTAGCACAGGGTCATTAATTTGCAATTTAAGTAATTGCTTACCCAATACATTGACTGGTTTTAATGCAAGTGGATTACGTAACCCGAAGTTAATCGCATTCAGTGTTAATGCTACACTTTTACGCCAGCTCGCCTGAATAGAGGGATATTTTGCAATCACTGATTTACTAAAGTCGCCCAAGTCTGTATCTGGTTTTGGTAGTACCCAAGGTGCTGTACGTTGGAATACAAAAAGCTCTTTCGCTTTTGGTTGAATTTGTGGCACAAATTGAATGGCAGATGCACCAGTACCAATCACGGCAATGCGTTTACCTGTCAAATCATAATCATGGTTCCATTTAGCTGAATGGAACATCTCGCCTTTAAATGTGTCTAATCCTTCAAGACGTGGAATTTGAGCTTCAGTAATTGGACCTGTGGCAAAAATAACGGTTTTAGATAAATATTGACCAGTACTGGTATCAAGTACCCACAGATGACATGAGTCATCCCACGCTGCGTTGAGCAGTTCGCTATTAAATTCGATTTTAGACGTAACATTAAACTCGTTACTTACATCTTCCAGATAACTTAAGATTTCTGGTTGGCGCGCAAATAAATGGCTCCATTTTGCACTTGGTGCAAATGAATAAGAGTAAAGAGCTGAAGGTACATCGCAACCACAACCTGGATAGGTATTTTCACGCCATGTTCCACCAACACGGCCAGCTCTTTCAATAATCTTATAATTGGTATAACCAACTTGATCTAGGCGAATGGCAGCGGCAATACCTGAAATGCCAGCACCCACAATAAAAGTATCGAAAATATGGCTTGGTGATTTGACAGCTTTTTTTGCTGAAGCATTTGTTTTCATTTGAGCAGTCATATGTGTACTACCTATAAATTTCTTATTTAAATAATTTGTACGATGTGCCAAGGAACTTGTTATACAAGCTTGGAGATGCACGTTTCATAAGCCAGAATAACTTCGCGTCAATTTGAGGAATGGTATACAACTCATCCTGATCAAGGCGGTTAAGCGTTAATCTCGCGACATCATCACTTGTGGTGAGGGCATAGTTCATGAGTGCATGGTCTGCAAGCTTGGAGTAGCGCCCCGGAATCCGGCCATTTTTAATGATATTGGTCGGAACCAGTGTCGGGCAGAGTACATTCACTTTAATATTAAACTTATGTAGTTCAGCAGAAAGCGTTTCTGAAAGCGCGCGTACACCTGCTTTAGTTACGTTGTAGGCTGTCATTTCTGGCGCAGCCGTATATGATGCTGCAGAAGCCACATTAATTATTGCGCCGTAACCTAACTTTTTAAACTTTGGAACAAAAGCATGGCAACCGTGAATAACACCCCAAAGGTTAATATTCATGACCCATTTCCAGTCTTCTAGGCTCAGTTCATCAAACTTACCGCCTAAACCTACACCTGCATTATTAATGAGCAGAGTTACAGGGTGTTGCATTAAAGTTTCAGCAGTTTCAGCGAGATGGTTAACTTGTTCGGCATTGCCCACATCACAGCGTATAGCAAAAGCTTTTGCACCTTCTTGTTCAAGAAGTTTTACGGTTTCTTCAGCAGCTTCCAGATTAATATCTGCACACACTACGCTGCCACCACGTTTTGCTAGTTCAATTGCAAAACTTCGACCAATCCCACTGCCTGCACCCGTTACTACGGCATAAGCTTTTTGGCTTGGTTTAACTTTCTTTTTGCCAAATAAAATCATGATTCATCCATAAATAGCTTGAAGAGGAACCAGCTATTAACCTCAATAGCTGGTTATAAAGGACGATTAAGACACGCGTACAGGTGGGGTAAATTCTTTAACAAAGAAAGGAGCAATCGCGCCGCCTTCATTCAGTAATTTCTTTTTGTAATACTCAAGATATTCAGTCGTATCATGATCATTTGGATGAAAGTCTGGACGTAAATAGTCAAGAATTTGACCTATCGTACTGCCAAAAACGCCATCTTTGGGACCAAAAATTAAGCCTACTCCGCGACGAGCATCTTTCCAGAATTTTAAAGTCAGCATCTCTTGCGGTTTTCTTAAAACAGGGACAACTAAAGTAGTTGCAGGGATAAGGCCTAAAATCGTAAATAAAGCGAGGAAGAAGCCAGAAGCGCGCAGTGGATAGCTGCCATTTAAGATTTGATAGACATCATAAGCAATATCTTTATGCTCAGACTCTTCAAGCATATGCCACATCCACAATGCACGGCTCTTTACATCATCTGAATAATAGAAATTCTTTTCATGCTTCATCATGTATTCAGCAAGTACTGCAGTAAAATGCTCAATACCCGCCATCATTGACAATTTCAGTGGTTGTGGAAATTTCAAAAATACATATTTAAAGAAGTTCGAACCAAGAAAGCGATATAGCGCAACAGGATATTCAGCCTCTTGCAGTGCATCGTTATATTCGTTGTGCAATTTTGAGTGGATTGCTTCTTGGCCAATTAGCGAAGTTACTCGCTGTTTTAAGATTGGATCTTTAATAAATTCGCGGTGGTGACGAGCGGTTTCGATAACCAGATCTTCACCATAGGTTAAAAACACCGAAAGTGTGGCAAAAAATAAAGTAGCAAACTGATTGTCCATATAGAATCTGACATCAATTTCCTTACCATCAAAACCAATATTTAAATGTCGGATTGGAATTGAGCTTTTGCTAGCAAAGTCCGGTAACTCGATTTCACGGTGAAATTTAAGTTTGTTTAATGATTTTTTTACTGTGGTCGAGATCATGGCGATACCCTGAGACAAAGTAGTGGTGCATTTTGATGAAAATCAATAAAATTGATGCTCAACAAAGCACTGTAAATTCCATTTTCAAAAGCAGAATATTCTCTGCATTGACTACGGTGTTGTTGCTCCGTTATTTGTTTGATTATTTGGCTGAATAACGGAAAGAAGAGTAAAGATAGACAAAGCTATTAGTGACTCTTCTTTAATTTTTTCATATTAATCTGACTTTATGTTCGGATTCAATTCGGGTAAATTTTTAAATATATAAAACTATTTTATAAATAAATTTTGATATAAAATTTTTAAGTTGATTTATTTTATATAATTGAAAAATAACAAATAATTTAAATTGTTGAGTGGGTTTTTAATCCGTAAATGACTGTTGAAATCTATAAGTTAAGCTGTGTTAATCTCGATTTTTTTCATTAAGTTTGACAACTATTCGGATTTTGTTTTTATATTTCTTCTGAGTCAGATTACATGCTAATCTGACTTTATGTTCGGATTATTGATTAGATCGTATGACCACGCGTAAACCTCGTCAAACTCGAGCCAAAGTCACTGTTGATACTATTATTGAAGCTGGTTTTATTGGGGTGGCGCTGCATGGGCCAAGTGGAACCACGACACGTCACATTGCAGAAATTGCTGGAGTGAGTGTTGGGTCTCTCTATGAATATTTTAAAAATAAAGAAGAAATTTATGATGCGATGAATCACTACTTTGTTCGGGAAATTCTGGACATGATTACAGAGCTTACGCCGACTATTTTGCAGTTGGAGTTAGAGCCTGTCATCGAAATGATTTTTTATACTTTTAGTGATTTACTAAAGAAAAATAATGACCGCTATTTGACTGTTTTACGTTATGCAGGAGAGTTGCAGTACGACAAATACATTCCAAAAATTGAACAGGCTTTAATGGAAGTCATCATGAAATATATGATGCACAATCCTAAATATTTAAAAATCAATAATTTGCCTGTCATTACCTACATTTGTATCAATAGCGGAATTTTTAATGTCGCGCGGCATCTTATTTTGCCAAACCCCTATATTAGTTTTGACGAAATGGTACAGGGTTTAACCACGATGATTATGAGCTATATCAATGCAGAGATGGCACGTTCAGAAGAGCATTGAGAGAGATAGCATTTTTATAAGTCTGATCAACAATTAAAAAGCCCCCACATAAATTTATGCGAGGGCTTAGTTACATTATGGCATGGTTGGAATTTCTTCAGGACGCATATCGAAAATCAAAATTTCGGCGTTATCACCATTGGTAAATGATAAGCTTCCACCTTCACGAATACGCGCAGCATCACCTGTGTTAAAAGTTTTGCCGTTTACGTCAATACGGCCTTTTGCCACATGAAGGTAAACATAATGTCCTTCTGGAATTGCAAACTCTGCTGTTTCTTCACCATCAAAAAGACCTGAATAAATATTAATGTCTTGTTTGATTGATAAAGTTTTTTCGCCACCTTTTGGTGAAATCATTAAGTGCAATTTACCGCGTTTGTCTTCTGCTGAAATGTGCAATTGTTGATAGCCTGGAGTGGTATTTACTTCGTTCGGAACCACCCAAATTTGCAAGAAATGTACATTGTCTTGTGCAGAGTGGTTAAATTCACTATGAGCAACACCACGTCCAGCACTCATTAACTGAATATCACCAGGTACAATAACCGAACCTGTACCCATTGAGTCTTTATGTTCTAACGCACCTTCAAGCACATAAGAAATAATTTCCATGTTACGGTGAGGGTGAGTACCAAAGCCTTTCGATGGAGCAACAGTATCGTCGTTAATCACAAGCAAATCTGCAAAGCCGACTTGTTTAGGGTCCCAATAGTTTGCAAATGAAAAGGTGTGTTTTGACTGTAACCAGCCATGATGTGCTGCACCACGTTCATGAGATAAACGCATATCAAACATGATTTATTCTCCTCAATCCAATTTTTTTCTCTGAGTGCAGTTTATCGTTTCCATTTCTACAATGAAGCCCTGAAAACAGGAAGCTTGGTGTGATTTTTAGAACGATGAAATGTAGAGGTGAAAGAGTTGAAATTATAGGCATAATATTTCATTTGTTATCTTTGAAAGTTATTGATGCTAGTGGTCGTAACTTTGCAGCGTGGTCGTGGTTATTGAAAAAAACTTAAACAACGTTTACATCATTTAAAATTAGATGAATATGAGGTGACTTATGAAGCAGATTTGGTAAAAACTAAACCTAAAATCGAAAAAGTTGCAGGTTAATTATCTCATAAAAGCCCATTTTGACTTATTGAAATGGGCTTTTTATTATCTAATGATTTACCAAATAAATTAAAATTCAATAAATAATATAGTGAAGTTAAAGTGAAAAATAAATTTAAATATACTTAAAAATAAAAGTCGGCAACCAGTCTATATAAGTTTTTGTTAAAACAATATAGTTGTTTTTAAAAAATGAATTTTTAAGTGAAAAGTTTTCTTTTTAATCAATTTTTAAATTGCAAATTTGAAAACATTTTTTATATCAATATCTTGAGTAATTAATAATTATTGTAAATAAATGTGAAAATATTCACAAACTGGTTATTTTTTGTTAAGATCATTAACATTAAAAACATAGAGATAATAATAATGATCAATAAAGTATTAATAGTGTTGTGTGTGAGTATCGTGTTTGTATTAGGGTATTGGGCATATTTAGATACGCAAAATAAAAGACATCAGGAGCTTATGCGAATTATTCAAGAAGCAGAAAAAAATTTGCAGACCATTGAGCGAAATCCTAATCGGGTCCACCATAGCGATTTAGCGTCTTATAATTGGCAAAAATATATCAGTGATAAAAAAGTTTTTTTCTAACCAAAATGGTTCATGTAATTTGCTTTAAAAAAGTATGCCATTGATCATATCTTTTCATAAATTTTGATCATGTTGCTGTTGAATCTGTTAAACTTATTGAACGTATAGTAAAAAAGCTGCATAAGGGTTATGCAGCTTTTTTGTGTTTCAAGAGGGGCTGTGGCTATTTTCTGTGTATAAAACCAGAAATCAAATGAGTGGCATATTTGTTGCTCCTTCTATTTGAGATTCTTGTCTAGAGATCTGAACAGAAAAACAAGATTGCTCAGATACCTACATAGAAGTACATATTCACAGTTCAGATTTTGTATAGAGGCTACTTATGGCGGCGCCCAATTCTTCGGCAGGCTGGTTAGAGCGTTTATTTAAGTTAAGCGACAATAAAACCACGTTTCGAACAGAAGTTCTTGCTGGTGTAACTACATTTTTAACGATGTGTTACATCATCATTGTCAATCCACTCATTTTATCAGAAACCGGCATGGATCATGGCGCCGTATTCGTTGCGACCTGTTTGGCAGCAGCAATCGGTTGTTTAGTGATGGGTATTATTGCCAACTACCCAATTGCCTTAGCACCAGGTATGGGGCTTAATGCTTATTTTACCTATTCGGTATGTATGGGCATGGGAGTGCCATGGCAGACTGCTTTAGCTGCTGTTTTTGTGTCAGGCGTTGTATTTCTTGCAATTAGCTTCTTTAAAGTTCGTGAGGCGATTGTCAATGCAATTCCAATGTCACTTAAATTTGCAATAGGTGGTGGTATTGGCTTATTCCTTGCACTTGTTGCGCTAAAGAATGCCGGAATTATTGTGGCTAACCAAGCTACTTTAGTGGGTTTAGGCAATATTAAGCAGCCTACAGTATTGCTCGCTTTATTTGGCTTTCTACTCATTGTAGTTTTGCATCATTTGAAAGTTCGTGGTGCAATCATTATTAGTATTTTGGTGGTTACAGCAATTGCTACTGCTTTGGGTTTAAATGAGTTTAAGGGCGTATTTGGTGAAATTCCTTCAATTGCACCAACTTTCATGCAAATGGACTTTAAAGGCCTATTTACCGCAAGTATGGTCGGTGTCATTTTTGTCTTCTTTATTGTTGACTTGTTTGATAGTACCGGGACTTTGGTTGGTGTTTCACACCGTGCGGGTCTTTTAAAAGATGGTAAATTACCACGTTTGAAAAAAGCATTATTTGCTGACTCGACTGCAATTGTAGCAGGTGCTGCATTGGGTACTTCATCAACTACGCCATATATCGAATCAGCTTCAGGTGTAGCGGCAGGTGGGCGTACTGGTTTAACAGCTGTCGTTGTCGCTGTCTTATTTATCTGCTGTTTATTTTTAGCACCTCTTGCTCAATCTGTGCCAGGTTTTGCAACAGCACCAGCTTTATTGTTTATTGGTGTGTTAATGATCCAAGGGATCACGCACATTGATTGGGATGATATTACAGAAGCTGTTCCAGCCTTTTTAACGATTGTATTTATGCCATTTGCCTACTCAATTGCAGATGGTATTGCAATGGGCTTTATCAGCTATGCATTAGTGAAATTATTCACAGGTAAGGCAAAAACTGTTCCATACATGGTATGGATTATTGCTGCGCTTTGGGTATTTAAATTTATCGCTTTTGGCGGTTAATACGATTTTTTATAATTTCCTTCTAGAACTATTTTCATGATAGAAATATGAGAAGGAAATTATAGAAGGGTGTGTTGAACACACCCTTTTTTCTTTAGATGTGGAGTTAATATGAATCAAGTCGAGCTGATTCAGGCCTTACCAAAAGCTGAGTTGCATGTACATATTGAAGGGACGTTTGAACCTGAATTAATGTTTGCTATTGCACAGCGTAATCAGATTCAGATTCCTTACAAATCTGTTGAAGAAGTAAAGCAAGCTTATAACTTTCATAATCTTCAATCATTTTTAGATATTTACTATGCTGGCGCAAATGTTCTTGTTCATGAGCAGGATTTTTATGACTTGGCATGGGCATATTTTGAGAAATGTGCAGAAGATCGTGTAGTTCATACAGAAATGTTCTTTGATCCGCAAACTCATACTGACCGTGGTGTTGCTTTTGCGACAGTAATCAATGGGCTTAAACGTGCATGTGCTGAGGCAAAAGCTAAATTTGGTGTTAGCTCTCAGCTCATTATGTGTTTCTTGCGTCATTTAAGCGAAGAAGCTGCATTTGAAACGCTTGAGCAAGCTTTACCGTTTAAAGAAGACATTATTGCTGTAGGGCTTGATTCAAGTGAAGTAGGGCATCCGCCAGCTAAATTTGAACGTGTTTTTGCTAAGGCACGTGAAGAAGGCTTCTTAATCGTGGCTCACGCAGGCGAAGAAGGTCCACCTGAATATGTATGGGAAGCTTTGGACTTGCTTAAAGTAAACCGTATTGACCATGGCGTGCGTTCTGAAGAAGACGAACAATTAATGGCACGATTAATTAACGAAAAAATGCCTTTAACCGTTTGTCCTTTAAGTAACTTAAAGTTGTGTGTGGTTAAGGATATGAAAGATCACAATATCCGCCGTCTTTTACAAAAAGGCGTACAGGTGACGGTTAACTCCGATGATCCTTCATATTTCGGTGGATATATGAATGATAACTTCGTTGCTATTCAGCAAGCACTAGACTTAAGCAATGATGAGTTAAAGCAACTCGCGATTAACTCTTTTGAAGCTTCTTTCATTTCAGATGAAGAGAAAGAAAAGTGGATTTTAGAAATCCAAAAAATCTAAATAAAAAAACCGCCTGTGATAGGCGGTTTTTTTATACTGACGGTTTATTTTGGTTGTTTGGTCATGCTGTTTAAAATATTGTCTTTATCAATAAAGTGATGTTTTAAAGCTGCAAGTATATGCCCAACAATAAGCAAACCTGCAAACCATGAAATATAAATATGTAATGGTTTAACAACAGCTAAAAGCTTTGGGCTGTCTTGCACTAAACGCGGAATTTCAAATAAATATAAAACTGGAGCAGGGTGACCAGCACTCCAGCTAAATAGACATCCAGTCACAGGTAAAGCGACCAAAATCACATAGAGTAATAAATGTCCGATGTGAGCTAGAGTCTTCATCATGGGTGACATAGTGTCAGGCAACTTTGGAACTGGATGGGTGTAACGCCAGAAAAGACGAATGACCACTAGAAAGATAATGGTTGTGGCAATATTTTTATGTAGTGTAATGACATCACCTTTAATGGTACTAGTATCATAACTTAAAAAATTTCCACTGTAGAAGCCAATCACCCAAGCTGTAATGAAAATGATGGCCATCACCCAATGCAGAATCTGTGCAGTGCGGGTGTAGTATTGAGAGGATGAGGCAGGCATAGAAGACCCTATTTTTTTGTCATTTTAGCGTTAGATTTTATGGGAAAGCATTGAACTTGAGAAATGTTGTTCCCGTGACGGAGCGTGCTATAAACAGAACGCTTTAATTGAAAAACATGGTCAACTTGAACTAGAGAATAAGAGAGTAAGATTGCATAAATGCATCAATTTATTTGTTTCTTCTAAGCACAAGTTTAGGCAAAATACGCGCTGCTGACGTTCGATCAAAGGAAAAAATGATGAAAAAATTGATGCTCGCTGTAGCACCAGTTGTTTTAGCTTTAACTGCATGTGCAACCACTCCTGGTGCGGGTTCTGCAGAAACCACAACTCAACAGCTAGGTATGGCTGCATTGAAAGTTGCTGTAAACGCGAAATGTATTACAGAAATTAATAATGTCGCTGCATGGAAAACAGCAACAAAGTTTATGACTGCTGAACAACGTGATAGTATTCAAACCAATGTTTGTGGTTGTGTAAGTGAAAAGGCACCAAATAGTGTTACTGCAGTTGATTTGGCTACTGCTGCACTTGACCCAGCTGCACGTGCAACAGTTGTAAGTCAAGTTGTTTCTAATACTGTAAATGCTTGCGTGGCTGAAGCTTTACAAAAGTAACTAATAATTTGAGTTTCAAAGAAGGCTGATTCATATTGATCAGCCTCTTTTTTATTGGAGTATACATGTTCGTTGCAGGCGTAGATGAGGCAGGCCGAGGCCCATTAGTGGGTTCAGTTGTTGCTGCAGCTGTTATTTTAGATCCAGAAAATCCAATTTTAGGATTAAACGATTCTAAAAAATTAACTGAAAAAAAACGTGAAAAGTTGTTTATCGAAATTCAAGAAAAGGCTTTAGCATGGTCAATAGCGGAAGCTACACATGCCGAAATTGATGAACTGAATATATTGCAAGCGACATTTTTAGCAATGAAGCGAGCAGTGGAAGGCCTTAAAACACAGCCTGAAAAAGTTATTGTAGACGGCAATCAAATTCCAAAGGGAATCATTATCCCTTGTGAAGCGATTGTGGGGGGAGACGCTAGCCACGCTGAGATTAGTGCTGCCAGTATCTTGGCAAAAGTCACACGTGATCGTCAAATGGTAGAGTTAGATCAACAGTATCCATTATTTGGTTTTGCCAAACATAAGGGTTATCCAACCAAAGCACACTTTGAAGCGATTGCAGCTCACGGCGTGATTGATCAGCATCGTCGTAGTTATGCACCTGTAAAACGTGCATTAGGCCTATAAATTTATATACTCCACAAAAATTTAAAGCGACTAGAAAGTCGCTTTAATTAGGGAGAGAATAACTTCATACTAACGATTGAAGTTTTTCTGTGCATAATTATCATCTTCATATGAAACTTGATAATCTTGATCAAGATGTTGAAGGTGTTCATGCATTGCACGTTCATGTTGAATACGTTGATAAATTTCTTCGCGATGAACAGAAACCTCTTTTGGTGCATTCACACCAATTCGAACCTGGTTTCCTTTGACGCCAAGCACAGTAACACTGACTTGATCCCCAATCATTAATGTTTCCCCGACACGGCGGGTCAGAATCAGCATGTTTATCTCCTTGCTAAACGCTTAAAACTGCAATATTGGTACCCAAATAAAAAGCTCAACCTCAGTTTTCAGTCAGATTCTAACAGAAATATGAGAACAAAGTCATATTTTGATAATCACTGCCAAAAAACTATCCGTTTAATATAACAGAGCCGCTATAAAAAAAACTATAGCGGCTCTGTGTTTTATTTCATTATTGTCGGACAAGTAAACATTTTTGAATGAATTCTTGACCGTTTGGTAAAATTAAGCGCGGGCGCTGCTTTCACCATGTTCACGATCCAAACCAAAAGCGGTATGTAAGCAGCGAACAGCAAGTTCAAGGTATTTTTCGTCAATAATGACAGAAACTTTAATTTCAGATGTTGAGATCATAAGGATGTTAATGCCTTCGTCAGCAAGGGCAGTGAACATTTTGCTCGCGACCCCTGCATGTGAACGCATACCTACACCAACGATAGATACTTTAACGATGTCATCACGTGTTGAAACTTCACGTGCACCAATGTTTTTGGCAGTTTCGTTTAAGATTTTTTCAGCTTTTGCTAAATCAACACGGTTTACAGTGAAAGTGAAATCTGTTGTACCATCTTCTTCAACATTTTGGACTATCATGTCTACTTCAATGTTGGCATCACTTACTGGTGACAAAATTTTAGAAGCAATGCCTGGTTCATCAGGCACGCCTAAAATCGTTAATTTTGCTTCGTCACGGTTAAAAGCAATACCTGCAATAATTGGCTGTTCCATAGTGTCTTCTGCCTCAGTCGTAATGAGTGTACCTACATTTTCTTTAAATTCGTCGTCAAACACGCCGTCGTTATCATTATCAAAGCTTGATAATACACGTAAAGGAACTTGATATTTTCCGGCAAACTCTACTGAGCGAATTTGTAAAACTTTAGAACCTAATGATGCCATTTCTAGCATTTCTTCAAAAGAAATACGGTCGATTTTTTTGGCTTTAGGGGCAACACGAGGGTCTGTAGTGTAAACACCATCAACATCAGTATAGATTTGGCATTCATCTGCTTTTAACGCAGCTGCAAGGGCAACGCCAGAAGTATCTGAACCACCACGTCCTAGAGTTGTTGTGTTCCCATTGGCATCAAAGCCTTGGAAGCCTGCAACTACAATAACACGGCCTGCATTTAGGTCATTGGTCATGACATCTGTGTCAATAGACTCAATACGCGCCTTGGTAAATGCACTGTCAGTTTTAATACCGACTTGACGTCCGGTATAGGATTTAGCTTCCACACCAATCGAATTAAGTGCCATAGCTAACATGGAAATCGTCACCTGTTCACCAGTTGAAACCATTTGGTCTAACTCACGTGGATCAGGTGTTTCGGTAATGGCTTTAGCGAGGGCAAGTAAGCGGTTTGTTTCACCACTCATTGCAGATACGACCACAACAACCTTGTGACCGTGATCATGCCAACGCTTCACACGACGAGCAACATTTAAAATGCGCTCGGGGGTACCCATAGAAGTACCGCCATATTTTTGAACGATTAATGCCATAGTTGTTCCATATAAGCCATGACCCTGAGAGGCTTTTCAGGGTCAGTTACACAAAAAGTGAAGTCTTATTTTTGTTCAAGCCAAGCAGGCAATGCTGCAATAACTTGTCCAAACTTCTCGTTAAGTGGCGCGCCACCTTGTGCTAAGTCAGGTTTACCACCACCTTTACCACCTAGCTCGGTTGCTAGATGTTTGATGATGTCACCTGCTTTTAGATTTGCAGTGTATTGTGATGCGACTGATGCAAGCAGGCTGACTTTGTCACCCTCTACACCTACTAACACAATCACTGCATTCTCTAATTTTGATTTCACACTGTCATGCAAGTTGCGAAGCGCTTTTGCATCAACACCTTGAACAGTAGTGATAAGCGTTTGACGATCAGCAATCGTTTGTACCTGATCAATCAAGTCAGCCGCTTGGAAGTTTGCCAATTTCTGGTTGAGCTGTTCAATCTGCTTTTGTAGTGTAGAAACCAATTCTACATTAGCTTGTACACGCTCAACTGTTTGGTCTTTCTGTGCTTTTAGTAAGCCATTAATATGCTGAATATCGTTGTCAGCTTTTTGTACCACTTCTAACGCTTTAGTACCAGTCACTGCTTCAATACGACGTACACCAGCAGCTACACCACCTTCAGAAGTGATTTTGAATAAACCAATATCACCTGTACGTTTTACGTGAATACCACCACAAAGTTCGATTGAGAAGTTTTTCTCATCAATGACTGAACCCATAGAGAGTACACGTACTTCATCACCATATTTTTCACCGAACAACATCATTGCGCCTTTTGCTTTTGCAGCTTCAATGTCGAGAAGTTCAGTCGTCACAGGAGTATTTGCAATAACTTCAGCATTTACGAGACGTTCAACTTGTTGTAATTGTTCAAATGAAACAGGTTGGTCATTTGCAAAGTCAAAACGTAAAATGTCGCTTGCAACTAAAGAACCTTTTTGTTGTACATGTGAACCTAAGATTTGACGAAGGGCAGCGTGTAACAAATGAGTTGCTGAGTGGTTGCGTGCCGTAGCTTCACGAATGTCTGCTTTAACAATCGCCTCTACATTTTGATTTGCTTTGAGGTTACCAACAGTCACAATACCTTGATGAACAAAGGCACCGCCTGACTTTTTAGTGTCTTGAACTTCAAAAATACCAGTTTCATTTTTGAAGATACCTGTATCACCAATCTGACCACCACTTTCAGCATAGAAAGGAGTTTGGTTTAAAACGATAAGTGCTTCATCACCTTCAGAAACTTCATCAACTTGTACACCATCTTTATAGATCGCTACAATTTCGCCTTGACCAGTTGTGTTTATATAACCGTCAAATTGAGTTTCGCCTTCAACTTTTACAATGTTGTTATAGTCAACTGCAAACTTACCAGCATCACGAGCACGTTGACGCTGTGCCGCCATTTCTACTTCAAAACCAGCTTCATCAATAATAAAGCCACGTTCACGTGCAATATCAGCAGTTAAGTCTGTTGGGAAGCCATAAGTGTCGTAAAGTTTAAATACAGTCGCACCAGGAATGGTTTTGTCTTTTAACTGAGCAAGTTCACCTTCGAGTAGTTTTAAACCTTGCTCAAGTGTTTTAGCAAATTGTTCTTCTTCACGAATTAAAGTTGCTTCAATCACATCTTTGCGTGCTGCAAGCTCTGGGTATGCATCACCCATAACTTCGATTAAAGGTTGCAACATTTTGTAGAAGAACGTACCAGTTGCACCAAGTTTATTACCATGACGAACAGCACGGCGAATAATACGGCGTAGTACATAACCACGGCCTTCGTTACTTGGGTTTACACCGTCAGCAATTAAGAAGCAACAAGAGCGCGCATGGTCTGCAACGACACGTAAAGAAGGCTGACCTTCGTCTTCAATACCAATAATATTTGCAGCAGCTTTTAATAAGTGTTGGAACAGGTCAATGTCATAGTTTGAATTAACATGTTGCAATACAGCAGAAATACGCTCTAAGCCCATACCTGTATCAACAGATGGAGCAGGGAGAGGGTGAAGCACGCCATCGTTCGTCCGGTTAAACTGCATGAAAACGTTGTTCCAGATTTCAATGAAACGGTCGCCATCTTCTTCAGGAGAACCTGGTAGGCCACCCCAAATGTGGTCACCGTGGTCAAAGAAAATTTCAGAACAAGGACCACATGGACCTGTATCACCCATTGCCCAGAAGTTATCTGAAGCGTATTTTTCGCCTTTGTTATCACCAATACGGATAATACGTTCTGGCGCTAAACCAATTTCTTTATTCCAGATGTCGTAAGCTTCGTCATCGGTATGATAAACCGTTACATAGAGGCGATCTTTCGGTAAAGCAAGCCATTGTTCGCTTGTTAAAAATTCCCAAGCAAAATTAAGTGCATCACGTTTGAAATAATCACCAAATGAGAAATTACCTAACATTTCAAAGAAGGTATGGTGGCGAGCAGTGTAGCCAACGTTATCTAAATCATTATGTTTACCGCCAGCACGTACACATTTTTGTGAAGTAGTTGCACGTACATAATCACGTTTTTCAAGACCTAAAAAACAGTCTTTAAACTGGTTCATCCCAGCATTTGTAAATAATAAAGTTGGGTCGTTGGCAGGAACAAGAGAACTCGACGCGACACGTGTATGCCCTTGCGTCTCAAAGTAGCGCAAAAATGCTTCACGAATTTCAGCAGATGTCATTAAACGAGTACTCACAACCAAGTCACTCCATATTTTCGAATTTGGCTAAAAGCATCACCACAAGTTTGTTTATTCACAAATCTTGCATGTGACACGGGGCTTATTTTTAAAAAACGCTAAATTGTAACGGAAAAACCCCACCGAACCAACGATTTTAGCGGGAATATCTTACAAAACTGTGATTTGGCTAAAAATCTATATTCAATTAGCCTTGACGTGTTTTACTATATGCCTTCTTTCGCTTCTGGTTTTGTAGATAAGGATAAGTCATGCAACGTATCGCCATTAATGGGTTTGGCCGGATTGGACGTAATGTTTTACGTGCCTGGTTTGAGAACCCGAAACAATTTCATTTTGAAATCGTGGCGATTAACGATATAGCAGATGTGCAGACACTGGTGCATTTATTCAAATATGATTCAACCCATGGCCGTTTCAATGGAAAAGTTGATGTAGCTATTGAAAATGAAAAGATTTATTTAAATATTCAATCTAACCAAAGAAATTTGAAAGTTGAAGTTTTTCAGCAAAAACAGCCTGAACTTTTACCGTGGGCAAGTTTAGAAGTTGACGTTGTACTCGAATGTACAGGCTTGTTCCGTTCTCATGCTGATGCAACACGCCATCTACAAGCAGGGGCGAAGCGAGTCATTATTGGGGCAGCACCTTTTGATCATGTTGATGCTGCTATTGTTTATGGGGTTAATCATGCCGATGTAAAAGCGACTGATCAGATCATATCAAGTGTGTCATGTACTACGCAGGCTTTGGTGCCATTAGTAAAAATTATTGATGATGCATTCGGTATAGAGACTGCACTCATGACGGAAATTCATGCAGTAACGGCAGATCAATCTGTACTTGATCATGCGCATCGTGATTTACGACGTGCTAGAGCTTCTGGGCAAAATATTATTCCAACAACTTCAAGTGCACTTGGTGCGTTAAAGCGTGTTATGCCTAAAATGGAAGATCGTATTGACGGCTACTCAATTCGAGTACCTACCATTAATGTGGCAGCAATTGATTTAACGTTTATCGCACAATCACCAATTACTGTTCATCATATTAATGAATTGCTGATAAAAGCCTCTGAAACGGATTATGCAGAAATTATGGCAGTAACTGATGAGCCGTTGGTTTCAAGTGATTTTAACCATTCTCCTTATTCACTGATTGTTGATTTAACTCAGACTATGGCGGTTGGGCATCAAGCTAAAGTATTTGCTTGGTACGATAATGAGTGGGGCTATGCAAATCGATTATTAGATTTGTGTGATTCTTTCTAAAAGTGTATTTAATGAATTTAAGGGGTGTTAATTTAAATTAACATCCTTTTTATAAATATTTATTTGTAATGTGAAATGCTGAAAATAATTTAAAAGAAAATTTTAAAATTATAAATATTCGTGTTGTGTAAAAATATCACTATTTGTATGATTCGAAAACATTAAAATTTTAATTATAGAGTTCATATGAAATTTAACTCAAAAAAAATAAGTGGTGTGTTAATTATTACATCTACTATTATTTTAACTGCCTGTGGTGGTGGAAATTCAGATCAAAATACAAATGATCAAGCTGAAAGCAATTTAGAAAGAGAAGACACAATTTACCAAGTTTACTATCACCCTTCGGATATTTCTTCAGAGGTATATAGTGATTTTTTTCAAATTACTCAATATCCAATTAAGAAGAATGAAATCTTCTTTGCAAAGTCATATAATCAGCCATTAGAGAATGAAATTTTAACTGAAAAGAAAATTTTAAATAAAGGGGCATTACAAACAAATATCATAAAAAGGTTAACTCCTAATACTTGGACCTATGAATTAACATCTGATCTGAAACAAGATTTAAAGTTTGAAATCGTTAAGCTAGAAGGTGAAAATATTTTTGATCGTGTTCTGCCAGGCTATAAAGAAAATAAAAATTTAGAAAGTGACTTTCATAATCAACTTGATAAAAATTTAATTGAATTCTATCAAAACTATAAGAATGTTAGGTTTCCAAAAAATAGTTATTGCTATCGGTTAAAAGAGACTCAATGGAACCAACCTTATATTTCATTCATATCCAGTTTTAATACAAATTCTTCATTTAGTGAGAAAAAACAGTCAATCAATGAAAGTTATAATAATCTCGGCCAAGATAAAAAGTATTTTAGGCTTTTAAACTCGCAGTGGTATGGCTATAACTTAGTTGTTTTAGAAAATTTAGAAACTGGTGATATCCAAAGTGTGTTAGGAAATAACAATAACCAGTCTGCTTTTATTGATTTTATATCCAGCAGTTCATGGAATGCTGATAGAAGTTTGGCATATGAGAAGTCTCATCTTTATTCTGCCGATGATAATCCGCTTGATCCTGTGCATTCATTAATTGCTTTAAAGCAGAAATTAAAAATTGCAAATCTTGAGAAGGGTTGCTTTGCTTTTAATACACAAGCGGCTAAAGCTATTCAACAGTTAAGTTTGGTTAATTGGAAACAAGGCGATAGTTCAGATATTGGCCCTTTCTTTGGCCGAAGAACTCTTAGTTATAATTTAAGTAAATAAGGATAAGATATTGAATAGTATTATTAATTCTTGAGATCTTCTTTTTGGCTTTAGAGTTTATCCAGAAAGATTTATGCAAATTGTCAGGTGCATGGCTCAAAGTATCATGCTACACTAAGAGAAATCGGGTGTGTTCCCGATTTTTTTATGTGGGGTCGTTCCACGTTGATCAGATTTTAGGCTTGAAATATGACCATTTCAGAGACATGGTTGCTGCCTGACGGGGTAGCAGATGTATTGCCGGAACAGGCGCAAGTCATTGAAAAACTTCGCCGTGAAGCTATCGATTTCCTCGCAGTACGAGGTTATCAACTGGTATATACACCATTTATCGAATACATCGAATCGTTGTCTTCATTATCAGAATTAAATCAAGACCTGGATTTAGTAACTTTTAAAGTCATTGACCAGCTTTCAGGCCGTTTACTTGGCATCCGTGCTGATATGACACCGCAAGTTGCACGTATTGATGCACATGTAAGACCCGTTGAAGGTGTTGCACGTTACTGTTATGCAGGGACTGTATTACATACAAAACCACAAAATTTCAATGCGACTCGTGCACCTTTGCAATTGGGTGCAGAGCTATATGGCCACGATAGTATCGAAGCTGATGTCGAAATGGTCGATGTTATGCTTGGGCTGATTGAGAACATTTATACCTTACAAGGCGCTCACTTAGATTTGGGTCATGTAGGTTTATTCCGTAGTCTAGTGAAGTACGCTGGTCTGTCAAAAAATGAAGAACATGAGCTGTCTGATCTTTACCAAAGAAAAGCATTGCCAGAGTTAGCTGAATTTACTCAAAACCTAAATATGGGTTCGGATTTTTATGCGCTTGGCCGCTATTCAAGTGATTTAGATGCACTACTGGCAAATTTAAGTGCAAACATATTAGAAGATGCTGAATTTAAATCAGCATTAGATGCACTTAAAACAACGCTTGACCAAATTAAAAATCGTTGGCCTAACCTGAATGTCGGAATTGACGTTGTTGAACTTCGTAGTTACCACTATCACACTGGTTTGATGTATGCAGTTTATGCACCAAACCGTGCTGCACCTTTAGCACAAGGTGGTCGTTATGATGGTATTGGTGAACACTTTGGTCGTGCGCGTCCTGCTACTGGTTTTAGTTGTGATTTATATGCTTTAGGAGCAAATCAGTTTGCTGAAATTGAAACTGTAGTTGCACCTAAAGGTACAGATACCGATTTGCATAAAGCAATTGAAAGTGCGCGTTCAGAAGGTTTACGTGTGGTTCAATTGTTAGGTAACGATGATTTAACTTCTATTCCTTATGCGACACATCAACTGGTGTTGCAAAATGGACAATGGAATATTGAAAAGATTTAAACGCCAACGGTATTTTACTGGTGGTTTCCAATTTTAACAGCATGATGTAATGAGGCTATTATGGGCAAAAATGTTGTGGTACTTGGTACCCAATGGGGCGACGAAGGTAAAGGTAAAATCGTCGACCTGCTCACAGATCAAGCGGCTGCGGTAGTACGTTATCAAGGCGGACATAACGCAGGTCATACTCTTGTCGTAGGTGGTAAAAAGACTGTATTGCACCTCATTCCATCAGGCATTTTACGTGAAAACGTATTGTGCTTAATTGGCAATGGCGTGGTGCTTTCACCAGCAGCACTAATTGAAGAAATGGGAATTTTGGAAGCTGAAGGTGTTCCGGTTAAGGAACGTCTCCGTATTTCTCCAAACTGTCCACTTATTTTGCCTAACCACATTGCACTTGATCAGGCACGTGAGAAGAAACGTGGTAACGCTAAAATCGGGACTACAGGTCGTGGTATTGGTCCTGCTTACGAAGATAAAGTAGCTCGCCGTGCAGTGCGTGTTGCTGACCTTGTTCGTGGTGGTGCAGCGTTAGAAGAAAAACTGACTGAAATGCTTGAGTTACATAACTTCCAATTAACTCAGTTCTACGGTGTAGAAGCAGTTAAGTTTGAAGATGTATTGGCTCTTTGCAACCAATGGCGTGAAGTGCTTGCTCCATTAGTGGTTGATGTGACTAAAGTGCTGCATGACTACCGTAAAGACGGTAAGGCTGTGATGTTTGAAGGCGCTCAAGGTTCACTTTTAGACATCGACCATGGTACTTATCCGTATGTGACTAGCTCAAATACAACAGCTGGTGGTGTAAGTTCTGGTTCAGGTATGGGTCCTTTGCATCTTGATTATGTATTAGGTATTACTAAAGCTTATACAACACGTGTAGGTGCTGGTCCGTTCCCAACAGAATTAGTTTACGATGCAGCAACTGATTCAGGTGATGCCATTGGTAAACACCTAGGTACTGTAGGTCACGAGTTTGGTGCTTCTACTGGTCGTCAACGCCGTTGTGGTTGGTTCGATGCTGAAATTTTACGCCGTTCTGTAGACGTAAACTCACTTTCAGGCATTTGCTTGACTAAACTTGACGTTTTAGATGGTTTAGAAGAAGTAAAAATCTGCGTCGGTTATGAAAATACTGATTCAGGTTGTGTAGGCTCTTCAGATGCAGTTTCTTTCGAATGTTTGAAACCGATCTATGAAACTATGCCAGGTTGGAGCGAGTCAACTGTTGGTTTAACTAGTATCGATCAGTTACCAGCAAATGCTTTGGCTTATGTGAAACGTATTGAACAATTAATTGAATGTCCGATTGATATTGTTTCAACTGGCCCAGACCGTGCAGAAACAATTGTTTTACGTCATCCATTCTCTGCTTAATTCGCAAAGATAAAAAAAGCCTCCTGAAAAGGGGGCTTTTTTTATATCCGACTAAAGTGCAGTTTTGGTTTTATTCGATTCGGATTAAAACGTTATATATAGATCAGGAAGAATGGGTTCAGGATGAAGCTACAACCAACTATTTCAAAAACTATTTTTTATTCTTTTTTATTTGCTATAGGTGGCTCACCAACATTAGCTATGTTATTAATTTATAGCCAAAATTATAATCCTGACTTCTTCATGACAGCATTCATGAGCCTCTCTGTTCTGATTGCTTGTGTCTTAATTCCAATTGTTCTTATACAGAATAGTTATTTACTCTGGAAAAGAGAAAGTCCTAATCTTGAAGATAAAGTTAAGACTTTAAGTCATATCTATCTTGGCTTAAATATAATATGTTTAATGTTCTGGATTTATTTGATGACTTTATCTACTTGATCGTTACATAAATACTATTATCAGGATGAAATGAGACATTTAAAGCATAGGCGGTATTTCTTATAATAAGTGCAAAAGAATAAACAGCTTTTTAACGATTTAGGTGATTCATGTTGATGAATAAAAAACTCTTTTTAAGCTTGTGCGCTGCGGGCGTCGTAACAATTTCTGGTTGCGCAACAATGGCGGACATGGCAGGTGCAGATACGGCGACATTGAATGCTCAATCTGCACAAGGTTTTACTAAAATGGTGCAGGAAGCGCGTGGTAAAGGGACTTTAGATACAAGTTCAAGTACCTATAGCCGTATTAATGCTGTTTTTAACCGTTTAAGACCTTATGCAGACCAAGTAAATCAGACAGGACAGCCGTTTAGCTGGCAGTTAGCTGTATTGAAATCAGATACGGTTAACGCTTACGTTGCACCAGGTGGTAAGGTAGTGTTCTATACAGGTATCGTCAATAAATTGAACCTGACCGATGCTGAAATTGCAGCTGTTATGGGCCATGAGATGACGCATGCCTTGGAAGAGCACGCGAAAAGTAAAATTGGTGCACAGGCTTTAACTGATTTAGCATTAAATATTGGCTTAAATCAGCTTGGTGGCGGTAACGTTAATCAACTAGGAGCCGCTGCTGCACAATTGGGTTCGCAAGTGGGAGTGGGTTTACCTTATTCACGTAGCTTAGAGAGTCGTGCTGACCAAGGTGGTTTAATGTTAATGGCACGTGCGGGTTATAACCCAAATGCTGCGATTACCCTCTGGGAAAAAATGAACAAGTTTGACGGTGCTGGCGGTTCATCTTTCTTATCGACTCACCCATCTAACTCACAGCGTATTAACGATATGCGTAAAAACTTACCAGCAGCATTAGCTATTTATAATAGTCGTAGGTAAGTTTAAAACTCATAGGATGGATGTAAAAACGGATGCTTAAAAGCATCCGTTTTTTATTTTAAGGAGCGGGGTTGGGCTGTTGTATATGAATAGCTTCAATACCTCGTAAAATCTCTGGTGAGAGCTCGATTTCAAAAGCCTGAATATTCTCTTTGAGTTGATCTAAGTTGGTTGCACCAATAATTGTACTTGTGACAAAGAATTGTTGCTTAATAAAGGCAAGAGCCAATTGTGTCAGGCTTAGACCATGTTTTTCAGCGAGCTGAGCATATTGTTCAGTTGCCCACTCGCTTTGTGGATTGCTGTAGCGGCTAAAGCGTGGAAATAGAGTAACGCGAGCATTAGCAGGGCGAGCTCCATTTCTAAACTTGCCAGTTAAATAACCAAAAGCCAAAGGAGAATAAGCAAGTAAACCTACACTTTCATATTTAGCAATTTCTGACATACCTATTTCATAAGTACGATTGAGTAGGCTATATGGATTTTGCACGCTTACAAATTTACTCACCCCTAAGTTTTCAGCAAGTTGCAAAAACTTCATGGTACCCCAAGGCGTTTCGTTAGATAAGCCGATATAACGAATGCGACCACGATTAATCTCTTTTTGTAGAGCAAGTAAAGTTTCTTCTAAAGGTGATGTATCGTAATCATTTTGTGCTTGCTGGTTGCCATAAGCGAGCGTACCAAAGAAGTTAGTGTGGCGTTCAGGCCAGTGCAATTGATATAGATCAATATAATCAGTTTGTAAGCGTTTAAGGGAGCCATCAAGTGCTTGAGAAATATGTTCACTATTAAACTTAGTATAGCCTTCTCGAATATGCGTTCCACCAAAGCCAGGACCTGCAATTTTAGAAGCAAGAAATACTTTGTCACGTTGACCATGTTGGCTAAACCAATTGCCTAATATAGTTTCAGTTGCTCCATATGTTTCTGGCTTGGGTGGTACAGAATACATCTCTGCCGTATCCCAAAAATACAGGCCATGTTCGAAAGCATAATTGAGTTGTTCGAAAGCTTCTTGTTGTGTGTTTTGCTCACCAAATGTCATGGTGCCTAAGCAAATCTCTGGAAGGGTAAGGCCAGTGTGGCCAAGCGGGTTGAATTGCATACAATGAATCCTTGGGAGTTTTGAGTTAGCCTAACGGTAAATATGCATTCAACTTAAATCATAAAAATAGAATAGTTTGTAAGTTTTGTGTATTAACTCCTTGTTGCATATAAAAAAAGCAAACCGAAGTTTGCTTTTTGTTAAATCATTGCAACTAATTATTCTTCATCATCATAGTCTTCATCAGTGACTGAATTCTCTTCTAATGAAGCATCAAAAATGAGAATGGCTTTACCATCTGTCTGGATCATGCCTTGATCTTCTAAGGTCTTTAATACACGACCTACCATTTCTCGTGAACATCCAACAATGCGTCCAATTTCTTGGCGAGTGATACGTATTTGGCGACCATTTGGCAAGATCATTGCTTCTGGCTGCGATGATAAGTCGATTAAGCAGCGCGCAATACGACCAGATACATCAATGAATGCAAGGTCAGTCATTTTACGAGTTGTATTTTTTAAGCGACGGACAAGTTGCGCGAAAACGGCATAGCTGAGATCTGGATACTGTTTGCTAAGTTCATGAAAATTGTCATAAGAAATTTCAGCAATTTCGCAGACATCACGGGTACGAACTTCAGCTGTACGTTGAGGATTCGGTTCGAAAAGCCCCATTTCCCCAAAAAAGTCACCAGGATTCAAATATGCCACAACAATTTCACGTTCATCGTCTTCACGTAAAATAATTGAAACTGAGCCTTTTAAAATTAAATATAAAGATTTTGACTCTGTTCCGGCATCAACAATTGTGGTTCGTTTTGGATATCTGTTGATGTGAGCACGCTTTAACAATGCTTTAACGGATTCAGGTAGTTGCCCCGGAGATAAAGCATCTGTGCTGAGTTGTGAAAAATTTGAAGTCATGCTTGATATGTTCCGAATAGGGTAAACAATTCACACAAGCTCGAGATGAGCTATTACACAGAAGAGATGAAATTCCTTATCAACTCGTTTTATGTTAGTGTACAAAACAAGGGCCTGTTGACATTTCACAGATGGTTGCGACATAAGACGATTTTTCTAGACGTTACGAAGCAAGAACTATGGAATTTAGTCATTCTAAATAAATAGAGCTTAACAACGAAACGCACAAAAAAATCTGGTCTTGCGCTGCACCTAAGATGCTTGAATCGCACCTCAGATTTTGGCTGAAATTTAACAAACTTTATTACAAAACTGGACAAAGGATTGCCCTTGTCTGTGTTTTGCGTTTTTATTTGGATTAATTTTTAGCTACTACGCAATCCATAGATGAAATGTCAACAGACCCTGCTTAAATTTATAATTTTTTTTGGGTAGTTGCAATGCAAACAAGTGTACATTGGCTAGAGAATGTTGCTTTTGAAGCGAAATCAGAGAGTGGTCATAGTGTGGTGATGGATGGCTCACCTGAGTATGGTGGTGAAAACCGTGGACCACGTCCCATGGAGTTGATATTAATGGGACTTGGTGGGTGTGCTTCGTTTGATATTGTGACTATTTTAAAGAAATCTCGTCAAGATGTGACGAATGTCGTATGTCAGCTTAAAGCTGAGCGAGCAGATGCAATTCCAGCCGTTTTCACGAAAATCCATTTGCACTTTGTAGTAACTGGTAAAGCTGTAAAAGAAAAACAGGTTGCAAAAGCAGTAGAGCTATCAGCTGAAAAATATTGTTCAGCGAGTAAAATGCTTTCTGATGGTGGTGTAGAAATTACTCACGATTTTGAGATTATTGAAGCTGCATAATTTCATATGAATGCCTGAAAAA
>JAITLL010000016.1 GCA_031277915.1 Acinetobacter sp. | reverse complement strand
GAGCCAATACAAGGTGAAGGCGGCGTTATTCCTGCTGACATCGAATTTTTAAAAGGTTTGCGCGCACTATGTGATGAGTTTGGTGCCTTACTTATTTTTGATGAAGTACAAACAGGTGTTGGCCGTACAGGTGCACTTTATGCTTATATGAACTCTGGTGTTACACCAGATGTACTCACTACTGCAAAAGCACTAGGTGGTGGTTTCCCAGTGGGTGCAATGTTAACCACTGATAAGTTCGCACCGCATTTTTCAGTGGGTACGCACGGTACGACTTACGGTGGTAACCCATTAGCAAGTGCAGTTGCTGGTGCAGTTTTTGAGTTTATTAATACGCCTGAAGTGCTTGAAGGTGTGAAACATCGTCATCAATATTTTCTTGATGCATTAAATACTTTAAATGCTGAGTACTCGATTTTTGAAGAAATTCGTGGTCAAGGTTTATTGATTGGTTGCGTATTAAAAGCTGAATATGCAGGTAAAGCAAAAGACATTACAACTTGGGCAGGCGAAGAGGGATTACTTGCTTTAATCGCAGGGCCTAACGTAGTTCGTTTTACTCCATCGCTCATTATCCCTGAACAAGATATTGATGAAGGGATTGCTCGTTTAAAAAGAGCTTTGAAAAAGTTGGCTAAATAAAAAAAAGGAAAGCTAGCCATGATGATTGTCCGTCATGCCGAGTTTCGAGACCTTGAAGATATTTATAAGTTAGCAGGTAAGTCAGGTGTTGGCTTGACTTCCTTGCCACAAAATATGGATACACTTTCGGCTCGAATTTCACGTATTCGTAATACTTTAAATGGTAATGTTCATAAGAGCGAACAGGGTTATTTGTTTGTTCTTGAAGATACAGAAGCTCAACGTGTTATTGGGGTGAGTGCAATTGAGGTTGCTGTAGGTCTAATTGAACCTTGGTACAACTTTCATGTGGGAACACAAGTACACGCTTCAAAGGCATTAAATGTTTATAAAGCATTACCGACTTTATTTTTAAGTAATGACAGAACAGGAAGTAGCGAGCTTTGTACATTATTTTTAGATCCAGAGCGTCGTGAAAACCAAAACGGTAAATTTCTATCAAAAATCCGTTTTATGTTTATCGCAGCATTTAAGCAATATTTCGAGAAAAAACTCATTGCTGAAATGCGTGGTTTTTCTGATGAAAATGGATGTTCACCTTTCTGGGATGCGATTGGACACCATTTTTTCAATATGGATTTCTCGACAGCAGATTATTTGAGTGGGATTGGTCAAAAAGTTTTCATTGCGGAACTTATGCCACGTTTTCCAGTCTATGTAGACCTTTTGCCAAAGGCTGCTCAAGAAGTGATTGGAAAAATGCATCCACATACTTTACCTGCTTATCATGTGCTTGAGTCTGAAGGTTTGCGCTATCAGGGATATGTCGATATTTTTGATGCGGGCCCAACCATTGAAGCCAATATTGATGAGTTGCGTGCAGTTAAAGAAAGCCAGTTCTTAAATGTCAAACTTACCAATGAAATAGCGGTAGGAAAAACACAATACCTTGTTGCTAATGATAATTATCACGACTATCGAGCTATTTTAATGAAGCTTGATCTTGTAGATAACACTTTAAATTTAACCCATGAACAAGCTGAAAAACTCGGTGTACAAGAAGGTCACGCTGTTCGTGTGTTATCACTAAATCCTATGGAAGTTTCCTGATGTCAAACTCTTTATTTATAAACGGTGTCTGGTTACAAGGCAGCGGTACAACATTTGTAAAAACAAATCCGGTTGATAACCAAACTGTATGGTCAGGTGTTGAAGCTACGGCTGCTGATGTTGATAAAGCCTGCCAAGCTGCACGTGCGGCATTTCCTACATGGGCGCGTTTAGCTCTTGCAGAGCGTATTGCGATTGTAGAAAAGTTTGCAAAGTTGCTTGAAGAAAATAAAAAACATTTAGCAGAAGTGATTAGCCAAGAAACCAGCAAACCTTTTTGGGAAACATTAACTGAAGTTCAGTCAATGATTGGCAAAGTTGCGATTTCGATTCGTGCTTATCATCAGCGTACTGGCGAAAGCTCAACTGAAATGGCAGATGGTGTTGCATCTTTACGTCATCGTCCACATGGTGTGCTCGCAGTTTTTGGTCCATATAACTTCCCAGGTCATTTACCAAATGGACATATTGTTCCTGCATTGCTTGCTGGAAATACCGTGGTATTTAAGCCAAGTGAATTAACGCCTTGGACTGCTGAAGAAACTGTAAAACTTTGGCAGCAAGCTGGTCTGCCAAATGGTGTGATGAACTTAGTACAAGGTGGTCGTACCACTGGTGAAGCACTGGCTGCTTCACATGAAATCGATGGTCTATTGTTTACCGGAAGTGCAAACACGGGTTACCACTTGCATAAGCAAATGGCAGGTGCACCTGAAAAAATTCTTGCGCTCGAGATGGGTGGCAATAATGCATTGATCATTGATGAAATTGTTGATGTCGATGCTGTGGTTAATCTTGCTATTCAATCTGCTTTTGTTTCGGCAGGTCAGCGTTGTACATGTGCGCGCCGTATCTTAGTCAAAAATGGTGCTGAAGGTGATGCATTTATTCAACGTTTTGTTGAAGTTGCTAGAAACTTGAAAGTGGGTCGCTGGAACGATGAACAACAGCCATTTATGGGTGGTGTAATTTCATCAGTTGCTGCAACAAACATGATGCATGCTCAGCAAAAACTACTTGAGCTTGGCGCAAAAAGTTTATTGGTAATGACGCGTCCTCAAGAAGACAGCTCATTACTTACTCCAGGCATTATTGATGTAACAGGTGTGGCTGGTATTTCAGATGAAGAATATTTTGGTCCGCTTACAACTATTCAGCGTTATGACAACTTTGATGAAGCATTAAAAATTGCGAATGCAACTCGCTTTGGCTTGTCTGTTGGTCTGGTTTCACCAAAACGTGAACTGTTTGATCAAGTACTTATTGAAGCGCGTGCTGGTATTGTGAACTGGAATAAGCCATTAACAGGTGCTTCAAGTGCTGCACCATTTGGTGGTGTTGGAGCATCTGGTAACCACCGCGCAAGTGCCTTTTATGCAGCTGATTATTGTGCTTGGCCAATGGCTTCACTTGAAAGTGACAGCTTAACATTACCAGAAAAATTATCTCCAGGGATTGTGTTGCCTTAAACACTAGGGAAAGAAAAATGAAAGGATATGAAGTAAATTTCGATGGTTTAGTGGGGCCAACACATCACTACGCGGGTTTGTCGTTTGGTAATGAAGCATCGACAAAAAACCGTAATAATGCCTCGAATCCAAAATTAGCAGCCAAACAGGGTTTGCTAAAGATGAAAGCCTTGGCTGACATGGGAATGAAACAAGGCGTGCTTGTTCCGCATGAGCGTCCACATGTTCCAATGTTACGTCGTTTAGGTTTTACAGGAGATGACATTAGCGTAGTTGCTCAAGCAATGCGTCATTCACCTGAACTGTTATCATCGCTAAGCTCAGCTTCGCCAATGTGGACTGCAAATGCAGCAACTGTTTCACCTTCGGCTGATAGCCAAGATGAACGCGTGCATTTTACCGCAGCGAATCTGAATAATAAGTTTCACCGTTCAATTGAAGCGGAAACGACAAGTCAAGTCTTACAAGCGATCTTTAAAAATGAACGTCACTTTGTACACCATGAAGCTTTACCACAAGTGGCCTTGTTTGGTGATGAAGGTGCAGCAAATCACAACCGTTTAGGTGGTGATTATGCTAAGCGCAGTGTTCAAGTTTTTGTATATGGCCAGCAACATTTAAATAATGGCTTGCCAGGACCAAAACGCTATCCAGCTCGTCAGACGCGTGAAGCAAGTGAAGCAATTGCACGTTTGCATCGTTTAGATGATGCGCATACCGTTTTTGTTCAACAAAATCCGGATGTGATTGATCAAGGCGTTTTTCATAACGATGTGATCGCAGTAAGTAACCAACAGGTTTTATTCCATCATCAACATGCATTTTTAAATCAAGATCAGGCTTTTGCTGAAATTCGTCAAAAGATGACAAGCATCGGTGAAGACTTTATTTCGATTGAAGTTCCTGAAAACCGAGTTACCGTTGATGATGCAGTTGCTACCTATTTATTTAATAGCCAGATTTTGACTCGTCCAGATGGTGGAATGACCATTGTGGTGCCAGAAGAGTCTCGCCAGAATAAGGCAGTTTGGGGTTATTTGAACGATATGGTTCAGATGGGTACACCAATTGATGCAATTCAGGTTTATGACTTACGTGAAAGTATGCGTAATGGTGGTGGGCCGGCATGTTTACGCTTGCGTGTGGCTTTAAACGAAACGGAATTAAATGCTGTAAATCCAAAAGTCCTCATGAACGATCAATTGTTTGGCACACTCAATCAATGGGTAGATAAACACTATCGTGATCGTTTAGCACAAGAAGATTTAGCAGATCCACATTTATTGATGGAAAGCCGCATGGCACTTGATGAACTCACCAAGATTTTAGGTTTGGGTTCGGTTTATCCTTTCCAAAAATAATGAGGAGGCGACATGCAAGATTTTCTAGCATTAACCTTGCAAGGTGAGCAACCTACCGTGTGTGAGGGAAAACAAGATAACTTTTCTTGGCGCTGGTTAGGAGAGGGGCTTCTTGAATGTACGCCACATACACAGTACGACAAAGCTGTCGTACTGTCAGCTGGAGTACATGGTAATGAAACAGCACCAATTGAGTTGTTATCTCAACTTTGCACCGATTTATTTGCGGGACGTTTAAACCTTGCTGTGAGATTACTGTTTATATTGGGTAATCCTTATGCAATGCGTCAAGGCAAACGTTATGTGCATGATGATGTAAACCGAATGTTTTGTGGTGGATATAAAGCTCTAGCTGAGACTGAGGAATCTAAGCGGGCTGGGGTTTTAGAACATGCTGTTGCCACTTTCTTTCAGGAAAGTGCGAGTGAAGCTAAGCGCTATCACTATGATTTGCATACAGCAATTCGTGCTTCATTGTTGCCAACGTTTGCTTTATTGCCTTATCAAACTCATGATTACGATGTTGATTTGACAGCAAGTCTTGAAGCTGCCGATTTAGATGCTTTAGTTTATCACCGTGCTGCTGGTAAAACGTTCACACATTTTACTAGTGAGAGCTTTAAAGCTGCGAGCGCAACCTTAGAGTTAGGTAAAGCCTTGCCATTTGGACAAAATGACTTGAGTCAGTTTGCTGCAATTGATGAAGTCATTCGTCATATGGTTTCTGAGCAAGCCTTGCCACCACGCAATAAAACAAAAATTCGGGTCTTTAAAGTATCGGACTCTTTAATTAAAAAAGACGAAGATTTTCAGTTGAACTTATCGGCTGAAGCACCAAATTTTTCGACTTTTACCAAAGGTGAAATCATTGCAATGCAACCTTCTGGTAATTATGTGGTTGAGCAAGATCAGGTCTGGATTTTATTTCCGAACCCAAATGTAAAGATTGGCTTGCGCGCAGGTTTGGTTTTAACTGAAACGTGCTAAGACTAACTTTAGGTAAATAAAAAAGGGCAATAATTGCCCTTTTTTATGGATAACTGATTAGTTAGTGCCGAGAAGACCTTTAACGAAAGATTTCTTTTCAGTTTTTTGTGTAGAACCTTGAGCACCTGCATTTACGTTTGCATTTGCATGAATTCCAACTGGAGCAACATTAACACCAAGATTTACACCAGTTTGAGCATTAATTGTATGAGCTGATTGAACTGCATTTAATTGTGCTTGAGCATCAGCTTTAGTGCCTGCCACAAATTCTTTTTGCTCAGCTTGATTTTGAGCTACGCGAGTTTTCACTGCATCTACATGGGCTTGAGCATCAGCTTGTTTTTCAGCAGTAAATTCTTTTTGTTCAGTTTGTTTTTCTGTTAGCTTGTTTTTTACAGCGTTAAGGTGCGCTTTTGTCCCTGTTTGAGCTTCAACAGCTAAATTTTTGGTGCCTGTGCTAGCTTCAGAAGAAAGTTTAGCTACTTTTCCTGTTGTTTTTTTAGTTGCTTTAACTGTAGCGTCGGCCGTTACATGACCAGCATGTTTTGCAGTGCTACCTACAGTGTGTGCAGTACTTTTGACTGTGTTGGCTACGCCACTAACAAGACCACCTGGTTGTACATTTACTTGAGCAGAAGCATCTGCATTAACACCCGCACTTTGTGCAAAAATAGAAGCAGAAGCAAGAACACTTGCAGTAACGATAGCTGTTTTCATCATTTTCATTGCGATATCCTTCAAAGAATATACCCTTTTAGTGAGGTATTTCATAAACGCAATCGCATCATAGCTAAGCAATTATCAGCTTGGGAATTGCCTTCATCAAAACGTTACAACAGCATTACAGTTAGTTAACACATAAGAGAGAAATTGTGGAGAAGAAAAATATTAATAATAAAGTGAAATAGATATCGATATTTTATGATTTAAAAACTAGCAAAAGTATTTTTCATTTTTTTATTTTCCGGAATAAAAACCACTAAAAGCATTCAATACGATCATTTTCTATATCTATAAAGATGATTCATTTTTTATTTTTTATTTGAGATAACGGCATAGTTATTGCTTGCTATGAGACTAAAGTGCTTTTTTATGCTTTTTTGTACCATGCTCTGCCAGAAATATAAATGTACAAGGTGGAACACTATTTTTACTTATTTGGGAAAATGTATAGAGTATTTTTATGTGAAAAATATCTTAAGAAATACTTGTTTGTCTCGAATTATTAAAAATAGATATAGATGTTTATAAACAAAAAAACAGAGATCTTAAATGATGAAAATTATTGCTTCCCTTTTCATATTGGTCAGCTTAGTTGCCGTTGTTCTCTATTTTAGGCCAACAAGCAGTGCATCTGAGATGTTCAATTCTGCTTTACACGAGTCGAATTCATCACAACCTGACACTTCATCTTTACATTCTCAACATAAGGAGCCTGCCCAATCTAAAAATGTATCTTTAAATTCCACTCAACCCAAACCAGTGTCCGCAGATACTGTTCCTTTATATGACACAAAAAGTGATCTTTCTATTCAACCGATTGATCCAGAAAAAGATCCTGCTAATGAAATAAAAACACTTTAAATAATCTAGTTTTCTTTATCCAAGAAATACTAGACGTACAAATGTTCTTTACCAAAGAACTACGGAGAAAAATAATGCAAAGTAAAACGTTATTACTATTAGGTCTATCTACAATATTAAGTACAACAGCTTTCGCTCTTCCTTTGGATTCTAAAGGAGCCAAACAGCAGTTAAATCAGGCAGCAAAACAAAAAGTGTCTCAGGGTAAAATCGATTTAGATGCCTTGGTCACCAATGAGTCTAATGACCTTATTGTTGAATATAATATTCCTTCGGAAAGCATGGCTTCAGGTTTGGAACGGCGAAGTTATATTGCTTCAAACAAAAAGAACATACAGTCAAGGTTTAATCATGGTGTAGGGGTGCAAGTACTTCGGGACTACAATAATTTGCCTTTAGCTTTTTATCGAATTAGTAATAGAGAGGACTTAGTTGATTTACTAAATGATCCAAATGTTAAAGCCGTATATCCAAACCGAATTAATCGGGCTACTACGATGGAAAGTCTGCCTTTAATTAATCAGCCTCAGGCCAATACCAAAGGCTTTAATGGGGCTGACTCTAGTGTGGCTGTATTGGATACTGGAGTAAATTATTTACATTCCGATTTTGGATGCACAGCAGTTAATTCACCTTCAAGTACATGTCGTGTCGTTTATTCATTTGATAGCGCCCCAGATGATGGTGCACTTGACGATAATGGTCATGGTAGTAATGTTTCAGCGATTGTGTCTAAAGTTGCAAGTAAAACAAAAATTATTGGAATAGACGTTTTTCGATCAGGTTCAGCCTATGATAGCGATATCCTTGCGGGTATTAACTGGGCAGTAAATAATGCTAAAACCTACAATATTAAAGCGATAAATTTGAGCCTTGGTGTTCCTGGTGTTAAATACACATCTGAATGTAGTAATAGTAGTTATGCAACAGCATTTGCAAATGCGCGAGCTGCTGGCGTGGTCCCCGTAGTGGCATCTGGTAATGATGCGTTCCCTGATGGAATTTCGTCACCTGCTTGTGTTGCTGGTGCTGTAAGAGTGGGCGCAGTATATGATAGTAATATTGGTCGTGCATCATGGGGTAATCCTGTGAAATGTACTGACTCAACTACAGCAGCAGATAAGGTAGCATGTTTTAGTAACGGTAGTAGTCTTGTGACTTTATTAGCTCCAGGGGCAATGATTACTGCAGGTGGCTACACTATGGGGGGGACTTCCCAAGCGACACCACATGTTGCTGGCGCGATTGCTTTATTACGAGCAAACAGTGTGACACCAACTGAAACTATCGATCAGACTATTAATCGTTTAAAAACTACGGGTAAACCCATTACTGACCCAAGAACAGGTTTGGTTTTCCCACGTATTGATTTACTGGCTGCAACTAATGGTTTAACCGTTAACTAAATAGCATATTTATAATTTTTTATTAGGTCCAAGAAATTTAAATGGCTATGGCTCGTTGCAGAAAACTGCTTCTGCAACGAGTTCTTTATGAAAATTTTTTAATTACACTTTGCTAAATTGGCTTTACTAAAATTGCTTTGAAGCTTTTTAAAATTATTTTGAATTGCTGGATCTTGAATATTAAAAGTGGTTGAGCTTTTCGTTGTTGAGTTGATAGCTTGACTTAATATGCCAGAAGAGTCTGGATATTGTTCGGTAAATGATTGAGCTGAAATTAGCCCTTTATTATTAAAAATCCAGTGCTCAGTGACTTGGCCTCCACCTAAGTAACCCGTAAATTCGATCATACAAGCCTGCTTATCATGTTTAATGAGCTTGGCTACATTACCTGTGGTGGTTGGGTAGGCTTCAATATTGGTGTCTTGCTCTAGAACCTGTGATTGAGAATAAGAAGAAACAGATTTAGTGGTCGCACATGCAGATAGAGCGATACAGCATAGTGTTGAAAAGAGAAGTTTTTGACTATTCATAAGGCAGATTCCTAGCTCTTTGTAATGGGTAATATTTCTTTTTTAAACGTATACATTTCTATAAGCGCGAAATAATCGCACTATTCGAACTCAGTTTTAATTAGTCATCGTACTAGACTTACTTAACTCACCCTGTTCGATCGGAATATTTTCACCATTTCGGCTACTGGTGATATTTTGTTTAGCTTGTTCTATTTTCTCTTCAGTATATGCTTTTGCAGTATCTACTTTGTGCTGGGCAACTTCTGATTTTTCAGCTGTAAATTCTTTAGTGCTTTGCCATTTTTCACTAATTTTATTTGAGGTGTTTTCAGAAGCACCTTGAATAGAGTTCCCTAAGTTTTGTATGCCTTTTCCTGTTTTATATAACAGCACACGACCTAAACTCGGATTATCACCATAAGGTTGAGCTTTAGATGCTGTTTCATTTGTAGGTTGAGGCTGTGTTGTTTCAGCAAAAAGCGTCGATGAAGCCAATATAGAGCTCGCAATACATAAAACTTTTAAGGTTTTCATTTGGATCAAATTCCCCAATGACTTTCAAAATATCAAGTGCTGATCTTACTGTTAAAAATAAACCTTGTGCAGCAATGAGATAAAACCCATACGATTTGATTACGATAAATCATCATTTCAAATATAATTGAATAGCATATCTAAATTCCTAGAATGATCTGGAGCTTCAGGTGATACAAAATATAGAATTAAAATGGTTATATGATCTGATCATTCTAGAAAAATACCGAAATTTTACAATAGCTTCTGATATTAGAAATATTTCACAATCTTCGTTAAGTCGTCGTATTCAAGCCCTAGAAAATAGTTTGGGGTTTGAGGTTTTTGACCGAGAAACTTCGCCGTTACAGCTCACAGAAAAGGGTAAGCTTTTTGTTTTACACGCCAGAAATTTGCTAGATGATTTTGAGTTCAATATAGATCGAATTAAAGGTGACAATCATGTTAGAAGTAAAGTCACTATTGCGTCTGCTCACTCATTGGCGGGTTATATTTTCCCTAAAATTTTAGGAAATTTAAAAAATTATCAAGAAAAGATTTTTCATGTTGAAGCCATTAACGTAAATGAAACTGTAGATTCTCTTAAAAATGGCCAATGTGACTTTATTGCATCTTTTTATGATGATGACCTTATGAATCCACAGTTTTTGTGTCATAAATTATTTTCAGCAAAGCTTTATTTAGTCACTGCACCTAATCATTTAGGTCGTCCTAAATATTCACTTGAAGATACTTTAGTTCCGCTCATGAATTACACCGACGACAGTTACATGGGTAAAAAAGTAAATAAGTTTCTACAAGAGCATCATCCAGAAAAATTTGAGACAAACTTTGTGTCTTCAATGAGTTTATTGCTTAAAGACATGATTAAAGGGGGATATGGGGTAGGGTGGTTACCTGATTACAGCATTCAGGATGAGCTTGAAAAAAATCAACTCATGATTGTGCCTATGAAAGATTCAGTCTTATCTGTAGATATTTACTTATATCGTAGTAGTGGGAGGCTCAATACAGCTTCTGAAAGTTTATGGAGTTTCATGAAGGCAATTGATTGGACAATTGCCTAAACTATTTTATGTATAAATCGCATTATCTTTTATTTAACTATGCAACTTTTGCTGTGGGAGTATTTTGATACCACGCAATTGCATTTTTAATGAGTACATCAGTTGTATCTATAAATAGTTCAGGGTAATCCTCAATACTCTTTTCTAAAATGAGTGGAATTTCTGTACAAGCCAATAGAAATTTTATGTTTTTGTTTTTTCTGTAAAAATTAATAATTTCCTTCATCATTTCTCTAGATTGTTGAATATTCCCTGCTTTGTATTGGTAAATACTTTGCATTACTTTATTTTGCATTTCAGCAGAAGGAGTAGAGAAACCAATACTATTTTCAATAAACTGGCTTTGATAAAGCTCGGTGTTTATCGTGGCAGATGTAGCAAGAATACACACCTCATCAATTTGGCTATCTTGAATAAAATGAACCGCAGACTCAATGATACTGATCATTTTAGTTTGGGTACGCTTTTGCAGTTGGTTAAACCAGAAATGAGCAGTATTACAAGGAATAATGATACAACCGACCTGTGCTGCTTCTAAGATTTTAAGATATTCAGCCATTTTTTCGAGTGGTTTATCATCCTGATTTATAATCGATTGAGTTCTGTCTGGAATATCTGGGATAGAAACTGTAACGACAGGAATATGTTCCTGATCGCAATGTGCTGGTGTATTTTTAATAATTTTATTCATAGCATCAATCGTAGCTTGTGGCCCCATGCCACCTAAGATTCCAATTGCTTTATTCATGTTGAGCGACTCAAAAAATTCTATAGGTTTAGAATGAGTGTATTTTTATTAGGATCATTGCAAAAAGCGGATGGCTTATGCAGGTTTTATTTCTAAATTAAAAATTAATATAATTTAAAGTCTTTGTTTTATAATTATAAAATTAAAATTTCTGAAATTTAGTTATGCTTTTTATGCATGATAATTTTATATAAAGCATAGATTTTTGCATGGATAATTTGTTTCAGACAAAAATCTAAACGATAAACTCAGATTTAATCAATTCTAAAAACATATCTCTCGCTTTGTGATTGCTTACATTTTTGTGCCAGAAAAATTGATTTTGCATAAAGGCAAGATGTTCAAATTTATAGCCTCGAATACTGGTTAAATTTTTATATTGTTCAAAAAGACTTTTCGGCACTAAAGACACACCAGAACCTGCACTCACACAACCAATAATCGTGGCATAACTGGTAATACTGGTAATTGGAAGCGAGATATTTTTGAGCTTAAGCCATTCTTCAAGAGCAGCTCGGTAAGGGCAGCCTTCTGTCCACATAAAAATTTCCTTACCAATCAAGTCTTCTTGGCAGTGGATTTCACCGAAAGATTCAGGGGCAATTAAAATAATTTCTTCTTGATAAATACTAAGTTTATTTAGCATAGGAAACTCGATATTGCCCGCGACAATTGCACCATCAAGTTTATGCTGAGAAATATCAACTAATAGCTGTTTCCATGTGCCTGTAATAATTTGAATGGAAACCTCTGGATAGCGCTGATGATATTTTGCAAGTAAATTGGGTAGGCGAGTCGTGGCAGAAGATTCAATCGCTCCAATTTTGAGTGGGCCAGAAGGTGGGGCATCTGGATGAATACTTCGTTTCGCTTCATCGCATAGCGCTAAAATTTTATGGCAATAATTAAGAAAGATTTCTCCAGAGGGAGTGAGGTTTAAACTTTTTCCTTCCCGATAAAACAGCGGTGCACCGAGTTCTTCTTCGAGTTGTTTAATCCGTGTCGTAATGTTGGATGGTACGCAATGCAGTTGGATTGATGCCTTTGCCATTGTTCCGCATTCAACCACAGTTTGAAACATTTTTAACTGGGTGATATCCATGTTCTATCATTCACTTTTAATGAATATTTAACTCAATATAAGTTAATTTTATTCAATTATCTATGCGCATATCATGAAAGTGTTCCATTTCACTAGTGTAGATTTTACATGGCAATTTCTCTTGCTGCCGAAACTCAGCCTCCCGCATTTAAACTCTATTTATGTATTGCTGTGACTGTCTTTTGTTGGGGCTATTCACCGATTGGTGTACATAGTGCTCTGCATTCATATACACCACAGCATATTGCCTTACTCCGCTTTTTAATTGCATCGTTTTTTCTACTACTTTTGATCATGAAAAAAGGCATTCAGCCTTTAAAGTGGAAAGATGTTCCTGCACTTGGGGTGTTGGGATTTTTCTCTGTAACCTTGCACCATTTACTTTTAAATACAGGGCAACAGTATGTCAGTGCGGTTGCATCTAGTATTTTGAGTCAGTCTATTCCTTTATTTACTTTTGTTATTTCAGCTTTGCTTTTTAAGGAACAAATCAGTTTCAAACAATGGTTATGTATTTTGCTGGGACTTTGTGGCGCCGTATTGGTAGTCAGTGGAGATCATGGTTTTGGTGTACCAAGTCCTTATAGTTTGTTGATTGTTTTAGCCGCAATTGCGTGGGGCCTCTATTTTAATTTATATAAAAAATTTGCCTTAAATTATGATGCTTTGAGCATGATGTGCTACATCATTTGGTTCGGGACCATTCCTTTACTATTTTATAGTGCTCATTTGCCTAGTGAAATTCTACATGCCACTTGGCAAGCCAATATGTCGGTTGTCTTGTTGGGTATTTTCCCAAGTGCGATGGCTTATGTACTTTGGGGCTATGTACTTAAAAATATGCCCCTAACGATTGCATCGAATTTTTTGTATTGCTCGCCGATTGTCGCTATGAGTTTGGCAGTTCTTTTCTTAAATGAAAAACCATCAATGATTGTGTTGTTAGGTGGAGTAATTATTGTGGGGAGTTTGGTGTGGATGAACTGGAAAAAATAATTCTTTGAGCCAGCTAAGTAGTAGCAATTGAATGTTATCGTTGTTGAGAGCTGATTTAAAATGAGAGTATTTTATTAAAAAAATGATCATTTAAATCAGCATAACTTGATAGCTATATCTTATAACTCAAAATATCAGTAGTGGAATCATTCTATCCTTTCTACTTTCTCAATATAGTCAGAAGAATTATACGTAATTGCAATGACTATTTTCTCTCTACTAATTACTGAGTCTGGGATTAATAGAGTTTCATCCACGGAATCGAGTGGTAATTTACTCGGCATTACACTATGTATTGACGACACGATTGTATTCGCTATTAAGACGTTATATAAAACTACTCCATATGCTTTGGGTTTATTGTTCATTTTATAAGAAGTGATTGTATCTACTCTTTTATCACCAACGAGTCTACTTACTACAGGCGGATGAAATTTATTTAGAAATTCATTTCGAGACATTCCAACTATATTAACCTTTTCTATAGTAGGTGCCTTTGCAGTCTGAGGTAAAGTGATTTGTTGGGTGTTTATAGAACAGCCTATCTGACTAATTGATAAGAGAGAAACAATAAGTAATAAAATATTCTTCTTCATTTATTTATAACTCGAGATAATATTAATTGATAAAACCAGCAGACTTATAACGATATTTTTTAAAAATATCAAATTATTATAATGGCTTATACAAGTAAAAGACTTGTATTAGGGAGTGTGGTGAAAAGTTATAAAACTCTAATTATTTTGTCGTTGGGTAGAGTAATTATTGTAGGGAGTTTAGTGTAGATGAATTGTGGGAATAGGCGTACTATCGAGTAAGCTATGTCATGCGCTACTTGCTTTAAGAGAATGAGATGATTGTTGTTACCTTGACCTATAAAAAACCGTTAGCCGAAGTTGATGCTGTACTCAAAGAGCATATTGCTTTTTTAGATCATTATTATGAGCAAAAGAAGTTTCTGGCATCAGGACGTCGAGAAAATAGAGTAGGTGGGGTGATTTTGGTTCTCAGCTCTTCGGTTCAAGAAGCGGAAGAAATCATGAAAAATGATCCGTTTTATATTCATGATGTAGCTGATTATGATTTTATGTGGTTTGAGCCATCGAAAAGTTTAGAAGAAATTAAAGCATTTGTTTGATTACATTAGAGAACTACTTAAGTTTAAGTAGTTCTCTAGTCTTTTTGGTTAATATTTATTATTGCTCAACAATATAAATACTATTTTCGAATACATCTCCTTTACTTGTTTTAACTACACCAACACATAAATTGTCAGGAGTTTGTATAAAAGAAACTAAGGAGGTATCTGCATTAGTTTTACAGTTCTTTTGCTTATTCTCATCAAATGCTTTTAAATTTAATTGATGTTGTAAATCTAAAGTGAATACTTGGCTAAGAGCGCTAAATGCTTGATCCGCTTTTTTCATAAATAATAAATTATTTTGAGCTTCCCACTCCACTAAAGAAATACGTTCCTTGCTTACATAGTGATATAAGCGTTTTGTATCTGCATTATTCTCTGCCGCATTTTTAAATTGGGTTTTTAAACCAAAATTTACTTTTACAATTGGCTTTTCACGGAAAGAAAGGCGTGAATAAGGCACAATTTTAATTTCGGATATCTGATTTAAATCTAGTAGTTTAAGTGTGGGATCTGCTTTATTTTGGGCGAGAGAATCGTTAATTTTTTGATTTATTAATTGGTCAAATTTAATAGGTTTATTGATAGAACTTTTTTCAATAGCTGAACTATTTGCATTTTTATCAATTGCCATTGCGACTCCTGCTCCGATAAGGCCAAACATTCCAGAAACTGGACTGGCCGAAGCATTACTTGCATCACCAACTAATATTTGACTTTCCTTTACAAAGTAATCACCTGCACCTGATTCAGTCATTGAAGAAAGTTGTTCTGAAGAAACAGAAAGAGAAGTTTGTTTACCCGCGGCTGGATATTGAATCGATTTAGTCGTTGCACATCCAGTAAATAATAATGTTGATATAAGTAATAAATTTAAATTTTTCATTGCAATGGTACTTTGTGAAGTTTGAGTAATTATTTGTTTTATTTTATTTAACTATGGATGAAATGTGAAGAAAGTAAATAATTCTTATTTATTAATTGACTGCAAAATAATCATTTGTAATTATACCGAATGAAATTCTTTAATAAAAAAACCATGTTCTCAATTTAGATTGAAAACATGGTTTTTGATAAGGCTTAATTAAATTATACGAAAATTAATTTCTATATAATCTTAACCTTGCAACACACTCACATCAGCCACAGCAGTAAACAAGTTACGTAACTGAGCTAATAAACGTAAACGGTTTGCCTTCAGGTCAGCATCATCTGCCATTACCATTACGCCATCAAAGAATGCATCAATCGGTGCGCGAAGTGCTGCAAGCTTAGAAAGGGCAGCTGTGTAGTCTTTTGCTGCAAGTAATGGTTCAACAGCAGGGGTAACTGCTTGAAGCTCAGCAAATAATGCTTTTTCAGCATCTTCAACCAAGTTTGCTTCAACTACAGAACCTTCTGGTGTAGCTTCTTTTGCAAGAATGTTAGCAACACGCTTGTTTGCAGCAGCAAGTGCGGCAGCTTCAGGTAATGCGCGGAAGTGGTTTACAGCATTTACACGCTTATCAAAATCAAGTGGAGATTTTGGTGCAAGTGCTTGAACGGCTTGAAGTACGTCAACAGCAACGCCTTGGTCTTCATACTTGGCACGGTAACGACCTTCCAAGAATGAAACAGCATCAGTACGAGTCTTGTCGTGATCTTTAACGATGTCGCCATAACCTTGAAGTGCAAGATTTACTAACTCTTCAATCGTTACATCTAATTCATTTTCAATGATTAAACGTAAGATACCAATTGCTGAACGACGAAGTGCAAACGGGTCTTTAGAACCCGTTGGCGCTTGTCCAATACCGAAAATACCAACCAACGTATCTAAACGGTCAGCAAGGGCAATGGTTGTGCCAGTTTTAGTCTTAGGTAAAACATCACCCGCAAATTTTGGTAAATATTGCTCACCTAAAGCTTCTGAAACTTCAGTGTTCTCGCCTTCAATACGCGCGTAGTAAGTACCCGCAATACCTTGAAGTTCTGGGAATTCACCAACAAGCTCAGAGGTTAAGTCGCATTTAGCAAGTAATGCAGCTTTTTCAGCATCGGCTGTGTTTGCACCAGTGATTGCAGATAATGCAACAGCAAGTTTTGCAATACGTGTAGATTTGTCCCAAAGCGTACCAAGCTGTGCTTGGAATACCATGTTTGCTAGTTTTTCTTTACGAGATGCAAGCGGTTGTTTTTGATCTTGTAAGAAGAAGAATTCAGCATCAGACAAACGAGGACGAACAACTTTTTCATTACCTTCAATAATTTGAGTCGGATCTTTAGACTCAATATTTGAAACAGTAATAAAGTAAGGCTGTAATTTACCTTCCGCATTGATCAAGCAGAAATATTTCTGGTTGTCTTGCATGGTCGTAATAAGTGCTTCTTGAGGAACGGCAAGGAAGCGCTCTTCAAAGTTTGCACGAAGAGCAACTGGCCATTCAACAAGGCTTGTTACTTCATCAAGTAAGTCAGCTGGAACAATCGCAGTAGCATTCACTTCATCAGCTAACTTTTTCACTTGTTCTTGAATGGTTGCTTGACGTTTTTCAAAGTTTGCAACAACGTAAGCTTTTTCTAAAGCAGCTAAGTAGTCATTTGCATGCGCTAAAGTCACAGCTTCAGGTGCATGGAAACGGTGACCATAAGTCACATTACCAGCTTTGTGATCTTGAATAGTTGCGTCAACAATTTGGTCATCTTTGAGTAAGAGTACCCATTTCACTGGACGTACAAATTCGGTACGGCTTGCAGCAGAACGCATACGCTTAGCAATTGGTAAGTTGTCTAGCGCAGTTTGTAAAATCTGTGGAAGTAAAGCGTCAAGGCTTTGACCTTTCACATCTTTTAAATAGCAAACTTTTTCAACTTTACCTGCTTGGAAAGTAGAAAGCTGATCAACAGTAACACCTTGACCACGCATAAAGCCTTCAAGTGCTTTAGTTGGTTTGCCTTCAGCATCGTAAGCTGCTTGAACAGCAGGGCCGTCAAAACGTTTTTGTGTATCAGCTTGAGCAGCATCAATATCAACAATTTTAAGGGCTAAACGACGTGGTGCCGCATAAGCTTCAATTGATGCGAAGTTTAAGCCTGCATCTTTTAAGCCTTTTACCGTTTCTGCCTGTAAGGCATCGCGTAAGTTTTTTAAGCTTTTGGGTGGAAGTTCTTCACAGCCAAGTTCGAATAAAACAGTATGTTTGCTCATTAGTTTTTCTCCGCCTTTGCTGCTTCACTTTCAGCTTGTGCTTTTAGCTGTGCCAATACTTCATCACGTAAGTGTGGTTCTGCCATTGGGAAGCCAAGCTCTGCACGTGCTTGTACATAACTTTGTGCAATTGCACGTGCTAAAGTACGTACACGTAAAATGTAGCGCTGACGCTCAGTCACAGAAATTGCGCCACGTGCATCAAGCAAGTTGAAGGTATGAGATGCTTTAACCACTTGCTCATAAGCAGGAAGAGAAAGTTTTGCTTCAATTAAACGGTTTGCTTCTGATTCGTAAAAATCAAACAGTTCAAATAGTTTTTCAACTGGAGCGTATTCAAAGTTATAAGTCGATTGCTCAACTTCATTTTGATGGAATACGTCGCCGTAAGTCACAGTACCAAATTGGCCTTTAGTCCAAACAAGGTCATAAACCGAGTCAACACCTTGAAGATACATCGCAAGACGTTCTAAACCGTAAGTGATTTCACCTGTTACTGGGTAACATTCAACGCCACCGACTTGTTGGAAGTAAGTGAACTGAGTTACTTCCATACCGTTAAGCCAAACTTCCCAACCTAAGCCCCAAGCACCTAGCGTCGGAGATTCCCAGTTGTCTTCTACGAAACGGATGTCGTGAGTAAGCGTATCAATCCCGATTGCTTTTAAAGAATCGAGATAAAGCTGTTGGATGTTGTCTGGATTTGGTTTAAGTACCACTTGGAACTGGTAGTAGTGTTGCAAACGGTTTGGGTTTTCACCATAGCGGCCATCTTTTGGACGACGTGAAGGTTGAACATATGCAGCATTCCAAGTTTCAGGCCCTAAAGCACGTAAGAATGTTGCGGTGTGGAATGTTCCAGCGCCCATTTCCATGTCGTAAGGTTGTAATACGACGCAGCCTTGTTCGGCCCAGTAGTTTTGTAGGGCAAGAATTAAACCCTGAAATGTATCAATATGCGAGATGGCGCGACTCATGTAGCATCCACGAATTTATGAGAAAAATTGCCTCTAAGTATAAGGATTTTGTAGGGGAGTGGCAAAGGCTTAATCAAAGGAATACGCGATTAACCTATTTGTTTTCGGCTTAGCCACTTCAAGCTTAACCAGTAGCAAAAGCTGGTAAATAAAATCATGAGGTAAAAACTGTAAATCTTATAAATATGCCACCAAGGAGATGGAAATGACCCGACAAAAAACAAACGTGCAATAGGGCTAATCAAAATCCAGATCGCAGTTGCGCTGATGAAAATACTCATCAGATTTAAACGATTTTTACGGGTGAGAAAATATGAAATGATATACGCGAAAGGAGTAACCAGAAGGCCATAAAAAAGTAAATAAAATAAGAAGTGGGCTAGAAAAACAACTCCAATCGAATAAAGGTTGAACTCAGAATTTAATGTCATTACCCCTAAGGCAGATAAGCTCAGCAATGGGATAGGTGCAAGCGCAAGTGCGTGAATAATCGTTTTTTTGTTATATTGAAGCATATTAAAAATTATAGAATCGAGAATTAATTATGCTGAAATTTTGCTGCAAACTTATTGTTTTATCCAGTCTTTTCTATAGTCCGTGGCTATATGCACAAACCGAAACTGATGAGCAAGATGAATATAATCAATGTGTAGACCAGACAATTAAAGAAATGCAACTTGAAAGCATTAATAACATGGTTGTGCATAGCTGTTCTGAACAAGCTAAAAAGATTTATGAAGAAAAAATAGTTGCTCTCATTGATCAAATTCGTACACAAAGCGAAGAATACAAACAGCCAGAACGTTACCAAGATATTTTAAAATCTCAGCGACTTTGGAAAGCTTATGTAGATCAGGAATGTAGTAATGCAGGCTCATACATTGGTTCACCGATGTATTCATATTGCCCAATGCAAGAGTATGCAGCGCGTGTAAAGCAGCTAGAAGAATACGTTAATTAAAGCAGATTATTTTAAACGTCACCTCATGACGCTGAGCGTACTTCACTGGATTAAATTTAAGAATCCAAAATGATATTTTTTAAACGATGCCATAAATGAGTCGTTTGATATGTCTGATCGCATTCGAGAAAAACTACAGATTCTTGCCGATGCTGCTAAATATGATGTGTCTTGTTCATCAAGTGGCAGTGACCGTAAAAATAAAGATAAAGGTCTGGGGGATGCCAGTCATTCAGGAATTTGCCACAGCTATACAGAAGATGGCCGCTGTGTATCTCTCTTAAAAATTCTATTTAGTAATGTATGTATTTTTGACTGCGCTTATTGTGTTTCACGTCGTTCTAATGACGTTCAACGTGCAGCATTTACGGTGCAAGAGGTGGTGGACTTAACCATTAATTTTTATCGCCGGAATTATATTGAAGGCTTATTTTTAAGCTCAGGTATTTTTAAATCAGCCGATCATACGATGGAGCGTATGCTGCAAGTGGTGAAGAAGTTGCGCCTTGAAGAAAACTTTAATGGTTATATTCATTTAAAAACCATTCCAGGTGCGTCGCCTGAACTGATTCATGAAGCAGGTTTATATGCGGATCGTATGAGTATTAATTTAGAGATGCCGACCGAAATTGGACTAAAAACTTTTGCGCCAGAAAAATCACATCAGGAAGTGCAAAAAGATTTAGGGTTAGTGCGTGACAGGCTTATTCAACTAAAAGATGAACGACAAATCATTAAGCATGTGCCGAAATATGTACCAGCAGGGCAGACCACTCAAATGGTAGTGGGAGCACATCAAGAGTCAGACCAAGATGTCTTGTTTATGGCAGACAAGCACTATAAAGAATTTAAACTCAAACGCGTTTATTTTTCGGGTTATATCCCAATTAATACTGAAAATAATTACTTGCCAGCAGTGGGTTCTACACCGCCATTGCTTCGGGAAAATCGACTCTATCAAAGTGACTGGCTGATGCGTTTTTATGGTTTTCAGGTCAGTGAAATCGTCAATGAAAAACACCCGAATTTAGATTTGGATGTAGACCCGAAATTAAGCTGGGCGTTAAGGCATCCTGAACAGTTTCCAGTAGATTTAAATCGTGCCGATTATCAAATGATTTTGCGTGTGCCGGGCATTGGAGTGAAATCAGCTAAGAAAATTGTGCAGGCTCGTCATTTTGGAAAAATCCATATCGATTTACTTAAAAAACTCGGCGTAGCTTATCAGCGTGCAAAATTCTTTATTCGCTGTGAAGACAGTCCAAAGTTCCAAAAAGAACTTTCTTCAAGTTTCATTCGGCAGCAGATTTTAACGCAGGGTTCCTCGAAATATGTGCAGCAACTCTCGCCCCAATTAAGCCTTGGGTTTTAGCCATGTTTAATGATGAAATCGCTTACTATTTTGATGGTTCAATGGTGGGACTACTGAGCTGTGTTTTTCGCGCATTTCAATTTAAAGAATTACAGGTCAGACTCTGTTTGAATGATACGGCTCAACATGGCTTATTTGCCGATAAAATTGAGGTTTCAAATAACGAACAGCATGCTGAGCGTGTGTGGTCTGCGCTACAAAAAAAACTTTCATCCTCTTCGTTAAAACAATTTTATTTTGTTTATTTATCTGAATCTTTAGATGCTTATCAACACTTATTTAACTACTGTATTTATGTGTTTACTAGTCATTCATCAGTAGAAAAAGATTATTCGCATCCAAGTGTTTTAGCAATTGCACAGTGGAAGAAAAAGGTCGGGCGTGAGAAGCATCGAATGGAGGCTTTTATTCGTTTTAAGAAAACCAAAGATGAGCTTTTTTTAAGTTCAGTACGGCCAGATTTTAATGTTTTACCGCTTATTCAGCCGCATTTTAAACGGTGTTATCAAGATCAGCGTTGGCTCATTTATGATGAGCAACGTAAGTTTGGTATTTATTATGACTTAAGAGAAGTACATGAAGTTTCACTCGAAGCCTCTGAAGTTGACCGTAATTTAAAAAATGGCATGAGTCAAAGCTTTCAACTTGAGCTAGATGAGCAAGAAGTCTTATATGACCAGCTTTGGAAAGATTATTTTGATAGCGTTAATATTACAGAACGCCAGAATATAAAACTTCATGTGCAATATTTACCGAAACGTTATTGGCGCTACTTAAACGAAAAATTAATTGAATATTAAAGCTCTAAATTAATGCTGATCAGTTCAACAGGTTTTCTGATAATTGAAAGATATAATTTAAATGCACTTTATATGGCTTTGAGCGTATACTTTTGCCCGTTATAAATGACGGCATATCCCCAAAGGTGTACTGTGAGTGTTATACAGCGAGAATGGTTACAGATTTTAAAACCAAATTTTAAAGTTTTACCTTTAAAAGAACGGTTGCTTTGCGGCGTGGGAGCGCTGTGTGGCTTAGCAATTTCTTCCTTAATTAGCTGGTATGTTCTGGGTGGAATTAATGCTTGGTACATCGCTCCAATGGGCGCCTCATCTGTTCTATTGTTTGCTGTGCCAACCAGTCCCTTGGCTCAACCATGGAATGTGATTGTTGGTAATACGTTAGCCGGAATTATCGGTGTGGCTTGTGCGCAGTGGATTCCGGATTTAACCACGGCTTTTAGTGTAGCCGTAGGGCTTGCCATATTTTTAATGATGACTACCGACTCTTTACATCCACCGAGTGGTGCAGTCGCAATTACGGCTGTGTTGGGTGGTGCTGCCATTCATAAATTAGGCTTTTATTTTATTTTTTATCCAGTTTTACTCAACTCGTTACTTTTACTCGGTTTCGCCATCTTTTTTAATAGGTTCATTGGGCGGCATTATCCAGTTACCGCGCATTTAAATGAGCGGAGTAAGGACCCTACACCGACTCAAAAAGTATCGATTCAACCAAAAGATATTGAGTATGCATTAGGGCATCACACTGAACTTTTAGATATTAGTCAGTACGATTTAGAAAAAATCATTTTAGAAGCACAAGAACATGCCAATGAACGCATGGTAAATCAATATATCTGTCAAGATATTATGAGTCGTGATGTCATCAAACTACATGAAGAAGATGATATTCATCAGGCACTCGATAAGTTTAAACAAGTAAACTTGATGAGCCTACCTGTGGTCAATGCAGACAACCATTTGGTTGGAACTTTAGCGTTATATGAAGTCGTAGAATGGTTTAAAGGGGCTGCCGACCCAAGAAATTCTTGGCAGCATTACGTAAAACAGATTATGAGTCGTCGAGTAGTCACGGTACTGCCAACTCAACCTATTCAAGATTTGGTGCCATACTTTGTTGAGAAGTCGTTTAACTATATTCCTGTGGTGGAGGAACGTAAACTGATTGGAATAATTAGTCGTGCAGATATGATTGCGGCTTTACAGCAGCAGTTAAATCGAAAGCTTTAATATTTAGAATAAAAAAAGCTACGGTTGATTAGGGGATGCAACCGTAGCGACCAAAATAAACTAAGTTATTTAATGTATTTGTTCTTCTCGTACAGTACGAACGGGTTGCTGGTAACCTTGGACTTGTTCAGGCTGTTTTTTAGGAATCACCAACCATAAAACCAAGTACACTAAAATCCCTGGAAAAGCCGCACTCATTACTGAGACCAATACGAAAACAATGCGTAATAAATTTGCGTTCCAACCAAATCGTTCAGCAATACCGCCCATTACACCGGCGATCATGCTTTGTCGGTTCGAGCGATATAAACCAGAATTGGCCATTTATTTCTCCTAAAATATATAAGTTACAAGGAATTTTTATTCACTTGCTTAATAGAAATATGGAGTCAAAATTAATGAATTAAAGCCTACTCAAACTAAAAATGGTTAAAATATGTAAATGATTTAAGGGAATGAAAGAAACATCAACTAAAATGCACTTTTTCAGGGCTAAAACTTATTACTATGAGTAAATAAGTCTTGGATTAAAGATAAACTTGTAACATTGCTGTCGTACTTAAATGATGTATATATCTTTGAAGCAGTCTGGTTGTGTAATAAAGCATTTAGGTTTGATGATTATCCTATGTATGGGGTTAAGTGCCTGTGATGTAAACCATACAGAATCGAAAGATCATTCTCCTGTATCCACGACAGCATCTAAGCATGAAAATAATTCAATAAAAAATAATTCGGCAGTAAAAACTTTAGATGACGTAGCGGGGCGGACTTTTTTACCTAATAATTCACAAGACCAAATACAGAAATTGTCAGGGACATCTTTACAATACGTTGGTCGCTACCATACGCGAATTTCTTGTGCAGATACTTTTGCCGATTGTGAAAGCGGTGAAGCTGAATATATTTTAAATTTATTAGCGGATGGTTCTGCTTATTGGAACGTAATTCATTACGGACGTATAGGTACTAAAGATGGTGCTAAAAGTGCTGCTGTAAATCAATTGTGTCCTACGTTAACGTGGAAGGTAGATGACATAGACCATGATTTAATTATTCATTGTCCAACATCGGATGTGAATTTTTACTTTAATATTGATTCAGCACGACTATTATCTGTGAATGTAGAAAAACTCTTTTATAGTGATTATGGTAGAAATCGTGAGTTTCTAGAGCAAAATTATTTTGTTCCTACCAAAGCTTACATACTTAAAAAAGAATAGAGTTAATTTTGATTCAATAAAAAAGAGCGCAATATAAATTGCGCTCTTTTAATTTCAGTATTTACAAATCATTAGTAGTCAAAGCTAAAGTGTTCAACTGGTAATGAGGTGAGTGTACGAGATGTCGTCACCATTGATTCTGCATGGCCTTGAGCACGTGGTAATAAACGGTCAAAGTAGAAATCAGCAACTTTAATTTTTGCTTTATAGAATTCAGCAGTTTCTTGGCCATTGCCAGCTTCTAATTTCTCAGAAGCGACAACTGCCTGTTGTGCCCAGAAATAAGCCATCATGACATAGCCTGAGAACATCAAGAAATCTACAGAAGCAGAAGACACGATGTCACGGTCTTTACGTGCAGCAAGCATGATACGAACGGTTAACGTATTCCACTGCGCACAAAGCTTTGTTAAGTCCCATGCAAAACGGCGTAAGTATTTGTTACGCGCATGAGTCGCACAGAATTTTAAGATTTCAGCAGTATATTCACGAACTACTTTACCTTTTGAACTTAACAGTACTTTACGACCAATCAAATCGAGTGCTTGAACACCAGTTGTTCCTTCGTATAAGGTCGCAATACGTGCATCACGTGCGATTTGCTCCATACCCCATTCTTTAATATAACCATGACCACCGTAAACTTGCATACCGTGGTTAGCAGCTTCTAAACCAAGTTCAGTTAAGAAACCTTTCAAAATTGGTGTGTAGAAACCAAGTTTGTCATCGTAGTCTTCGTAAGCAGCTTGGTCACCACGTGCTAAAGCATCTGTCATTTTGTCAGCGATTTGAGCAGCGTAGTAAATCATTGAGCGACCGCCTTCAGCGATCGCTTTTTGAGTTAATAACATGCGGCGTACGTCAGCGTGATGAATAATTGCATCAGCAACTTTATCTGGATCTTTCTTACCAGAAAGGGCACGCATAGACATACGGTCTTTAGCATATGGTAAAGCACCTTGGAACGATAACTCAGCATGTGCAATACCTTGAACCGCAGTACCAATACGTGCTGTGTTCATGAAGGTAAACATTGCATGTAAGCCTTTGTTTACTTCACCAATTAAGTAACCTGTTGCATTATCAAAGTTTAATACAGCCGTTGCAGAAGCACGAATACCCATTTTGTGTTCGATTGAACCACAAGTTACGGCATTGCGTTCACCCACACCACCATCAGCTGTAGGCATGAATTTAGGTACGATAAACAATGAAATACCACGAGTACCTGCTGGTGCATCTGGAAGGCGAGCAAGCACGATATGAATAATGTTTTCAGTTAAATCGTGTTCACCCGCAGAAATGAAGATTTTTGTGCCTGTGATTTTGTATGTACCGTCTGCTTGAGGTTCAGCTTTAGTTTTAACTTGACCTAAGTCCGTACCACATTGAGGTTCGGTTAAGCACATTGTGCCGCTCCAAGTTCCTTCAACAAGCTTGGGCATATACGTTTGTTTTTGCTCATCTGTACCGAATTGCAAGATGGTATTCATACAACCTGAGCTTAAACCTGGGTACATAGTAAATGACCAGTTTGCAGTACCCATCATCTCTGATTTAATTAGGTTTAAAGACATTGGAAGGCCTTGGCCACCAAACTCTTCAGGATAAGAAAGTCCTTGCCAACCACCCATTACAAATTGGTCGTAAGCTTCTTTGAACCCTTTTGGTGTTTTAACTTCGCCGTTGTCAAAGTGGCAGCCTTCTTCATCGCCAGATTGGTTAAGTGGCGACAATACGTTTTCACAATAATCTGCTGCGCCTTCAAGAATCATATCTACAGTATCTGGGTCTGCATTTTCACCGTTTGATAAAGTTTTGTAGTGAGCAGGGTAGTCTAGTACTTCATTCATTAAGAAGCGGATATCGTGTAGGGGAGCTTTATATGCTGGCATGGCTTTAATCCTAATTGTAAGACATTGTGGGATTATCTGAATCGATGATTTGATTATTCACTCACATGATAAAAATACAATGTTAATCACACCCGAAAGGGATGTCAGAAAAGCGAATTTTGTCGAAAATAAATACACTTGAAATGGTGTTTTCTGCTAAAGTCAGATCTTATACTTTTATGTGAAAAAACAACTAATTTTCTTATTTTTAGCAAGTTTTGCTAAAAAGATAAAGCAATAAGGTCTAAAAAAGGTTATGCATTTAAAATATCTCAGTTTATGTTTGTTTAGTTTGGGCTTGACGGCATGTGCACAACACGGTGTGCGACCACAAGTAGCATCTGCGAATTTAGAGCAAAAAGCCATTCAAAGCGTTAACGCAATGTATGAATATCCAAGTTACGATTATCGCGGAAATTTTAAAGTTACTGTTGATCCGTCACAAATAAAAACAAATGTAAAAGCTGAGAATCAACCTAAGCTTGATGCTGAATTACAAAAGAAAGTCGATCAATATTTACGTGAGCAAAAAGTTGCTTTAAGTAAAACGCAGAAACAGACTTTATATGCAGCAATTGCAAATGAACAAGGGGATTTGGGCCTTACCTCATCAGCACGTTCAGAAAAAGTTGATACCGTATTATTTAACTTATTAAATGATCTTCAGTTTAGCTATGATGGCTCAATTCATTATCGTCAAAAAATGGGTTCATTTAACCTGACTGCGAAATATGAAAAACCGACACTTTTAGTTCAGGCAAAATTGCCAATGGTGCTTGATCTGGAAAATTATAAGTTTTACGTCAATTACTTCGGTTTGATGCCATATTTAGTCAATAAAGAGAATCAAAATAATTTGGCTTATGTTGATTTCTCAAAATATAAAGACTTCTTTAAAAATGTCGATATGATGAAGTTTGTTGAATATCTTAAAGCTTCTAGTGCAGTTTCCTATCGTTTGGCTGACCCGCAAAACTTACAACGTGTATCTCTGACAGATACTGATCGTAAGGCTGGGGCTGTTGATAAAATTCGTTTGAAAACCACTATTGAAGAGTTGCTTTTAGAGGTTGAGTTATACGGCCAAGTCAATGATAAATATCTGCAAAAAAGTGTTTTAGGTTTCGATAACCAAAAGATGGCTGAAAAGGTAGCCAACGAGCTTGCTGCTTCTGAGGCAAAAAAAGGCGCTTCGAATAAAAAAGAAGAACAAAAGATTTCTTCTGCTGATGCCGCTGCTGTGAGTCAACAACTTTATTCACTTGTTAATACTCACTTTGGTCATGCATTATCTTCTGAATATGGTGATGAAGAGGGTGCTGATACTCCTGCTGCAAAAGAAGCTGTGGCAGCTGCTATGGATGCATCTGCTTCAACAGATGAAGATAATGCCAGTGATGAAGCTGTAGCAGACGAGGTGCTGACTGCACAAGGGGAAGAGACAGCAACACTCACTGAAGATCAATGTATTGAATTAAAAACACTGAAGAAACCTGTTGCTTTAGGCGATATTAATTATTGCCAAGTCTATGGCATTGACGTGCTAGACCAGAGTGCTGCAAGTACTGAAAAAGCTCAGATTAAGTCCCGTCAAGATGCTTTAAAGCAAACTTTTGAAGTTTATAACCAAAATCAGTTTATCAATGATGAAGCATTCAAAGCTTTATGGCTAAAACATAAGGTCGAGATTGAACAAGCTTTACCGAAGCAAAGGAATCCAATTACGATTGACGTGGCTTTAGATGACAAAGGCCGTGCAGTGAACATGGCTTATGATGTTGCTTATACACCAGTTGAGTTTAAACACAGCTTCAATATTAAAGCGGATATGCAAATTTTAAACTATGGTAAAGCAACCTCAATTGATCAACAGCAGCTTAAACAAGCCAAGTCTGTAGCTGAAGCAAGTAAAGGTTCTATGTTGGAAAACTTTATCAAAGGCTTTAGTGAAAAAATTGGGCAGGGTGATGTTTTAGAACATCCGGTAGGCACACATAGTGATGTACAAGATTTAGATGCGAATTTAGCGGTACTAGCTGATAAAACTTATGATGCAACACATGCTTATGACAAAACTTATAAAGCAGTATTTATTGCCAAATTGACTGCTGAAAAACCGTCATATATTAAGTATTACTCGGTTCAACAGTTACAAGAAATTGCTGAGGTTTATGCTTACTGGTTCTCTGAGGAAGATACCTATAATCCTCAAGGAAAAGCTTTAGAACGTATTACAACTTTACAGAAAAAGCATCATCTTGAGCAAGATGAACAGTTTGACCATGAGTTAGGTCGTGCTGTAGATCATATTGTGATAGAGACTATGCAAGGTAAAGCAGGGCGTGAAGCTTGGCAGAAACTACAGAAGCAATATAAACAGCCAGCCCAACTTTTCTCAAAACAGTATCAGTTAGAATTTGAAAAACAAAACGGTGTTTCTGCTGAAGACAAGCATTTGTTATCGGAAACGGCTGATATTTTAGGGAACGTTTATGTGGCTGCTCGTAAACAACAGCTTACGGAAAAAACAATTCAGAAGTTAAAACCTGAACATAATGAATTTATTGATTATGAAATTTTCCGAGATGTTTATAAGCAAATGGTTGCTGCTAAAAAATAGTAAATGAGATAAAAAAGAACCTACTTTATGTAGGTTCTTTTTTGGGGTTTATAAGAAATCCTTTAAGTCTGGTCTTACACCATTCCAAATATAAAAAGCTTCAATCGCTTGACCAACTAACATGCCGAAACCTTCTGCATAAGGTACATTACGTTGTTTGGCTTGATCAAGAAAGCTAGAAGGTTTGCCGTAAGCCATTTCGTAAGCATGTTTGAATTGTAATTTTTCAGGTAACTGTAGAGCATCGCCTGAAAGGCTTGCAGAAGTCGCATTAATGACAATATCAAAATTCCCCTCTAAGTCATTCAGAGAAATTGTTTGTAGTTGAGCTTGTGGAACTGCTGTTTTTAAGTCATCAACAAGTTGCTCTGCGCGAGCGAGGGTTCGGTTTGCAATGACGACTTTTTTAGCGCCAGCCTGTACCAGTGGGTAAATGACACCACGAGTTGCGCCACCAGCTCCTAAAATTAAAATAGTTGTATTTTCAAGATTCCATTCTAATGCTTGAATTGCGGCAACTAAGCCTTGACCGTCAGTATTGTCACCATGCAGTTTGCCATTTTTCATCCATAACGTATTTACAGCTTTAGCAATCTGAGCACGTTCGGTTAACACATCACATAAAGCAAAAGCCTGCTCTTTAAATGGTACGGTAACATTCATACCACTTCCGCCTTCTGCAAAGAAGTTGCACATGCTTGATTCAAAACCATCGAGAGGAGCCAGACGTTTTTGATAGTTTAGATCAACACCTGTTTTTTTAGCGAAAGCATGATGCAATTCAGGAGAGCGAGATTGTTCGATCGGGTTGCCAATTACTGCAAACTGTTTGGTCATTCTTGTATCCAAAATTTTAAAATGGCATAAAGCCTATACTGAATATTCAGCAGACCTCACTATAAGCCAAATTGGCACAAGAAAAAATATTTGAAGGATGTAAGAAAAATTGAAAATAAAAAAGGAGATTCTCTAGGGTGGAAGCCAAAGAATCTCCAAAAACTAAAAAATTAAGCGACTTTTTCTTTTAAACCTAACCAATCACGCGGTTTTAAATAGTAGTCAGTTAAACGTTTTTCTGGTGAGTCTTCATCCCATTCAGGGCGATATGACCATGCAGCTAAATTAGGTAGGCTCACTAAAATAGATTCGATACGGCCACCTGTTTGCAGACCAAATAAAGTACCACGGTCATACACTAGGTTATATTCAACATATCTGCCGCGACGATAAAGCTGAAACTCTCGTTGAGCTTCTGTATAAGGTTGTTCGCGGTGTTTTTCGAAAATTGGCAAAATGGTATTTAAATAACCATTGCCTACTGCTTGAATGTATTTAAAGCAAGTTTCAAAATCCCAGCAATTTAAATCATCAAAAAATAAACCACCGACACCGCGCTGTTCATCACGATGTTTTAAATAAAAGTAGTCATCACACCATTGTTTGTGTTCGGTATAAACGTTGTCGCCAAAGGGTTTACACAAATCATGAGCAGCTTGATGCCAATTTAGAACATCTTGGTCATCTGGATAAAATGGCGTTAAGTCAAAACCACCACCAAACCACCAAATCGGATCTTGTCCTTCAGGCTCTGCAACGAATAAACGTACATTGGCATGAGAGGTTGGAATATTCGGGTTTTTAGGGTGAATCACCAATGACACGCCAAGGGCTTGAGCTTTAGCGCCTGCAATTTGAGGGTGACGTTCAGTCGCAGAGGCGGGGAGTTTGCTAATGTTGATGTGAGAAAACATCACGCCGCCTTTTTCGATCACTGTGCCATTTTGCAACACTCGTGAGCGACCGCCGCCGCCTTCAGGGCGTTCCCAATCATCAATAATAAATTCTGCCGTACCACCGCCAGCTTTTTCTTGTTGTTCTAAACCAGCACAAATACGGGCTTGTAAATCGAGGAGAAATTCGCGGACACGTTGAATATCTGTGGAAGTCGGATGTTGCATAATGACCCTCAAAGATGATTGATATAAATTAAATACATCAAAGCATAAAACCATAAAAAAAGTAAGGGATTTTTTCTAAATCTTGAAAAAATCCCTTAAATATTGTTTTAAACTTTGGACTTGAAATCAAAAATCATCTTTTTGATAAAGGTGATCCATTCTTTCACGTTTGGTTTTTAAATATTGTTCATTAAAAGGATTACGACCTACAGTTAATGGTACACGGTCTACGATGTTAATACCTTGATCTTTGAGTGCCTGAATTTTCAAAGGATTATTGGTAATTAACTTTACTTCTTTTACTTTTAAGTGGTCGAGCATAATGCTGCACATATCGTAACGGCGTGCATCGGCAGGTAAATTCAGTAGTAAATTGGCATCTACTGTATCGTGTCCCTGATCTTGCAGAGCATAAGCGCGAATTTTATTGGTTAAACCAATTCCACGACCTTCTTGGCGCAAATATAGAATTACACCTTGTCCTGCTTCATTGATGAGTTTTTGAGTGGCTTGCAATTGCGGACCACAATCACATTTCAATGATGCAAAAGCATCACCTGTTAAGCATTCAGAGTGTACACGGACTAAAACAGGGCCTGTGGGCGGATTTTCTAACCCTTTAGAAAGTGCCACATGTTCTTCACCTGTTACTGGATCTTGAAACACAGAAATATTGAATTCACCAAAAGCGGTCGGGAGTTTTGATGTTGCAATGAACTCTATAGGCACAGATTAACTCATCTTTTAACCGAAAACGGTTTAAAGTATAGCGTAATGCTGGGAGATTGGTCGAATTGTCATAATCATTTTGCACACTAAGGTTTTCTTTTTTGTATAAAGAAGACGATAATAGTTGATAAATAGTCAGATTATTCAGGATAATCTGGCAACCATACCCATAATGTATGAGAGACTGCTTTGCATGATCTCGTTCGCAAATGTGGCTGATTGAAGGTGACTTCATTCGATTGTATGATCGACCCATTTTGACCCAGCTTAGGATTTGCCAGGCTTATAAAGGCTTTGCCACATATGTTGTATACCGAAATTCCTACTCAACGCCCTGTTACGCCATTGTTAGATGCGATTGATCATCCTCAACAATTACGTCAGCTCGAGCATAGCCAATTGGTACAGGTGGCTGATGAGTTGCGTCAATATATTTTATATGCAGCAGGCCAGAGTGGTGGCCATTTCGGTGCTAACCTCGGCGTGGTTGAGCTGACGGTAGCACTGCATTATTGCTTTAATACCCCAAATGACCGTTTAGTTTGGGATGTGGGACATCAAGCATATCCCCATAAAATCCTGACGGGTCGCCGTGAACAAATTACAACTATCCGTTCAAAAAATGGATTAGCTGCTTTTCCTGCCAGAGAAGAATCGGTATTTGACACCTTCGGGGTAGGGCACTCATCAACAGCTATTTCGGCTGGTTTGGGCATGTCTCTTGCGCGCCGCTATCAAAACGACCCATGTGAAGTGGTTTGTATTGTGGGTGATGGTGCAATGACAGCTGGCATGGCTTTTGAGGCGATGAACGATGCTGTTGCACATGATGCTGATTTGATTGTTGTACTCAATGACAATGACATGTCAATTTCTTGCAGTACTGGTGGCTTCGCTAAGCATTTAGCTGCAATTTGGGAAAAAGGTCATTTAGTAAATGTAGATGAACATGGTGAAGCTTACATTCAGCCACACCCAAAATGGACCTATAACTCTCGATTACACCAATCGGCAACCGATGCAGCAGATAACTTATTTAAAGCAATTGGTTTTGACTATTTTGGCCCATTTGATGGGCATGATGTTACTCAGTTAGCTCAAGTTTTTAACGCGCTCAAGAAACGTAAAGGCCCGCGTTTAGTACATGTTTATACCAAGAAAGGAAAAGGATTTGCTCCTGCTGAAGCAGATCCAATCACTTACCACGCGATTGGTAAAATTAATGCCACTTCAGTTGGTAAAACACCACCTAAATATTCTGATGTATTTGGTCAGTGGCTCTGTGATGAGGCTGCTCAAGATGAGCGTTTGCTTGCGATCACGCCTGCAATGTGTGAAGGCTCGGGCATGGTTAAATTTGCCAAGCAATTTCCAAAGCGTTTCTTTGATGTAGCCATTGCAGAGCAGCATGCTGTGACGCTTGCAGCAGGTATGGCTTGTGAAGGTTTAAAACCAGTTGTAGCAATTTATTCAACCTTCTTACAGCGTGGTTATGACCAGCTTATTCATGATGTTGCATTACAAAACCTGGATGTGACTTTCGGGATTGATCGTGCGGGTCTAGTAGGTGAAGATGGGCCAACACATGCAGGTGCGTATGATTATGCTTATATGAGGACTGTTCCGAATATAGTAATCATGGCGCCAAAAGACGAAAATGAATGTCGTCAAATGCTTCATACAGCCTATGCCTATAATGGTCCAGCTGCGGTACGTTATCCACGTGGTGCAGGGGTTGGTGCCGAGATTCAAAAAGAAATGACTGCGCTTGAATTAGGTAAAGCTGAAATCGTTGCAGAAATTAAAACAAATAGTGATGAACAAGTTACAGTTCTAGCATTTGGTAGCCGTGTCATGGTGGCTATAGAAGCTGCTGAGCAATTTGCACAAAAACATGATGTAAGTGTGCGTGTTGTAAATATGCGCTTTGTGAAACCGCTTGATGAACAAATGATTCGAAACTTGGCTGAACATACTCATTTATTCGTAACAGTTGAAGAACATGCGATTATGGGTGGTGCAGGCAGTGCAGTGAATGAGTTTATGGCACAAGAGCAAATTGTTAAACCTATCATTAACTTAGGTTTGCCAGATTCATTTTTACATCAGGCTTCACATAATCAAATGCTCCAAGATTGTGGTCTAGATGCTAAGGGTATTTTGAACTCAATTGAGAGAGTTTGGCTTAAGCTAAATCAGGTGGTTTAAGTCTTTAATAAAATTTTTGAAACATTTTTTCCCATAAAGCGCATTCATTTGCTAAAATGTATGCGCTTTTATGCATTATTCTTTGTCAAAATCTTCAAATTTGTATTGTAGTGGGTGTTCAATGGAACCTATGGTGGTTATGGCTGCGCGTGCGGCTCAAACAGTTGGTCAAGAGCTTTTAAAAGCGCATCAAAATCGTCATAAACTCGATTTGCAAGTTGAAGAGAAAGGCATTGATGGCCCAGTAACACGTGTAGATCGTTATTTAGAACAATTGACGATTGATACATTACGTAAAAGTTATAAAAACCACAGCTTCTTAGGTGAAGAGTTCGGTTTGCAAGAAGGCAAAGGCCACGATGCAGACTGGTGCTGGGTAATTGACCCACTTGATGGCACGCAAAACTTTATTAATGGTTTCCCTCATTTCTGTATTTCTATTGCAGTTCAACACAAAGGCGTTACTCAGCACGGCGTAATTTACGACCCTGTACGTGACGAATTATTCTCTGCAAGTCGCGGTCGTGGTGCGGTGATGAACCAACGCCGTATTCGTGTAAATGTAAAAGATACTTTAGAAAATACATTCTTGGCAGTAGGCCACCCTTACCGCGCTAAACGTGCTGGTGAAATTGTATCTTATGCAGAACAGCACTTTGCTTCATTACTAGCTGTTACTCAAGCGGGTGCTCAAATCCGCCGTGGTGGTTCTGCTGCTCTAGATTTAGCTTATGTTGCTGCTGGCCGTTTTGATGGTTTCTTCGAACTAGGTTTAAAACCATGGGATATCGCTGCTGGTGAGCTTATTATTAAAGAAGCGGGCGGTGTAGTTGTGGATGCTCGCGGTGGAAATGATTCACTTGAAAATGGTCAAGTGATCGCATGTTCACTTAAAATGTTAAAGCCATTAATGCAAACTGTTGTTCCTGCTTGGGGCAAAGCTGCAAAATAATTTAGAAATAGTTTCTTTGTTAAGACCCTCTTTTTATAGAGGGTTTTAACTTTTTAAAGATTGGTAAAATACAAATAATAATAGAAATAACGAGAAAGTTGATTAAAACACATGACTTTTAAATTCTTTCTGCTATAATCCGCCCACGCACTTAAATTTCCGTTCATTACCTGAACATTCTGTTCTATTCATTGTAAGCGCACGCTGTCCATAGAGAGGACCATTACTTGCGCCCCGATCGCTCAGCGATTCTTCAGGTTCGGCCGTAATCAAGCGTGCGTTTAGTCCACATCGTCGTTACTCGGATTGCTGCTGAATAATAAGATTCAGCTAATTTTGCTTTGCCGCTTTGTGCCGATGTCTATTTTGTACTTATTAAAAATGGAGCACCCATTAGGGTGAAACTCTCTATGAGCAAAACTTTTGCCGAATTTTCTTTGCATGAAACCTTACAACAAGCGCTTGAAGGTTTAGGTTTTACTACCCCGACTCCTGTGCAAGAACAATCTATTCCTGCAGCTTTAGAAGGTAAAGACCTTCTAGTTTCAAGCCAGACTGGTTCTGGTAAAACTGCTGCATTCTTATTGCCAACATTGAATAACTTGGCAGGTCAAGAAACTTTCGTTCCATTCAAAGAACGCATGAAAGCTGTAACTCAACCAAACATCTTGGTGATTTCACCGACTCGTGAATTGGCACAGCAAGTAAGTCAAGATGCAATTGCATTTGTACGTCACATGAAAGGTGTTCGTATTGCTGCCATTATGGGTGGTATGCCATTTGCAAAACAAATTCAACAATTAAAAGGCGCGCAAGTTGTTGTTGCAACACCAGGTCGTTTACTTGACTTGGTAAATCGTCGTCAAATTAAATTAGACCAAGTAGATGCTTTAATCGTTGATGAAGCGGACCGTATGCTAGACCTAGGCTTCTCTGAAGACTTAGAAGCAATTAGTGAATTAGCAGCTAACCGTAAACAAACATTAATGTTCTCTGCAACATTTGCTGATCGTATTATCCGTCTTGCAGCATGCATGATGAAAGATCCTATGCGTATCGCGATTGAAACAGGTCATTCAACCAATACAGATATTACGCAAACATTGCATTGGACTGATGGCTTTGAACATAAGAAAAAATTGCTTACCCACTGGTTAAGTGATGAAAACTTAGATCAGGCTGTAGTTTTTGCAAGCACGCAAGAAGATACAGACATGTTGGCTGAAGAACTTGCTGAAGCAGGTCACTCTGTTGTTGCACTTCATGGTGCAATGCCACAAACAGTTCGTAACCGTCGTTTACGTAGTATTCGTGAAGGTCGTGCAAAAATCTTAGTTGCAACGGACGTTGCTGCTCGTGGTCTTGACGTACCGACTATTTCTCACGTAATCAACTTTGGTCTTCCGATGAAGCACGAAGACTATGTACACCGTATTGGTCGTACAGGTCGTGCTGGTCGTACAGGTCAAGCGATTACTTTAGCGACTTATCGTGAACGCGGTAAGATTCGTGCACTTGAAGAATATTTAGAAGCTCGTTTAAGCGTTTCTGAAATTGAAGGCTTGGAGCCGTCTCCACCTCCTGCTCGTTCAGGTCGTGATGGTGGTGGTCGTGGTCGTGGCGGCAACGGTGGTCGTGATGGTCGTCGTGGCGGCGGCGGTTTTGGTGGTGGTCGTCGTTTTGAAGGCGAGAGCAACTTCAAACGCCGTGAAGGTGGTCGTGATGACCGTCCACGTCGTAGCTTCGATGACAAACCACGTGGTGATCGCCCATTCGGTGGCGAAGACCGTCCACGTCGTGAGTTCAATTCAGATCGTCCACGCCGTGAGGGTGGTTTTGAAGACCGTCCACGTCGCGAGTTCAATTCAGATCGTCCGCGTCGTGAAGGTGGTTTCAATGATAAACCACGTTTTGACTCGAATGATGACAACCGTGGTAACCGTGTAGACTATAAACCACGCCGTGAAAACGGTTTTGGTGATCGTCCAAAACGCAGCTTTGGTGGTGAAGATCGTCCACGTCGTAGTTTTGATGACAAGCCACGTGGTGAACGCCCATCATTTGGTGGTGAAGATCGCCCACGTCGTGAGTTCAACTCAGACCGTCCACGTCGCGAAGGTGGTTTTAATGATAAGCCACGTCGTAGCTTTGATGACAAACCACGTGGCGAACGTCCATCGTTTGGTGGTGAAGATCGTCCAAAACGTAGTTTCGGTGGTGAAGATCGCCCACGCCGTAGTTTTGATGACAAACCGCGTCGTAAATTCGATCGTTAATCTTTAAAAAGATTTAAAAAAAGGCCAGTTTGTTAACTGGCCTTTTTTATTTTTCAGTTTTGTTATAAAATACAAAGTGTGAATTAGTTCAAATTATATTGTAATAATGCGTAAAAGTAATCGAAAAAAGGCATCTTTGACATGGTTGAGTAGATTAGTACTTCAACATGGTTTGCCATATCTTTTCATTGCACTCGTTTTGTGCAATGGGATTTACTTTGCCTACGCTTTACTAACAGGTCATTTTGTAGATCAGTTTCAAGTACTCAATCAGTAAATTCCTTTCAAAAAACTAACTCATATTTATAAATTTACTTGTTTTTGCTTTTGTCAAAATTACAACAAGATTCCCAAAATTCAGTGTTATAGTATGCGGGCATAAAAGTGCAGGAATGATTGCCATTATGAATAATAAAACTCCTCTCTCGACTCAATCACTGATTGAAGTGAAAAACTTGAGTTTTAACCGAGGGGAACGCGTCATTTATGACAATATTAGTTTAAATATACGTCGCGGCCAGATTACGGCCATTATGGGACCATCTGGTACAGGTAAAACGACTTTATTGCGTTTGATTGGTGGACAGCTTGTTCCTGATCAGGGCGAAGTTTTGCTTGATGGTAAAGATATTGCTCAAATGTCACGTCAGGAATTGTTTGCAGCGCGTGCGCGTATGGGAATGTTGTTCCAAAGTGGAGCTTTATTTACCGATATGTCGGTGTATGAAAATGTCGCTTTTCCAATTCGCGCGCATACTAAACTTTCTGAAAATTTGATTGCTGAACTGGTCGCTTTAAAGCTTGAGTCTGTTGGCCTGCGTGGAACAGAGCAGCTCATGCCTACCGAGTTATCAGGCGGTATGAATCGACGAGTTGCTTTAGCTCGTGCAATCGCACTCGATCCAGATTTAATCATGTATGACGAACCATTTGCTGGGCAAGACCCCATTGTGAAAGGTGTTTTAACACGCCTCATTCGTTCGTTGCGTGAAGCTTTAGATTTAACCACCATTATTGTTTCGCATGATGTTTCTGAAACCCTCTCTATTGCCGATTACATTTACGTTGTAGCGGAAGGAAAGATTCAAGGGGAAGGAACGCCGGAAGAATTGCAAAAATATGCTTCTCCTTTTGTAAAACAGTTCTTAACCGGTTCGGCTGAAGGTCCGGTTGAATATCAGTTTAGCCACCAAGCTTATTTAGATAACGAGGTTCGTCCATGAATACGATTGCCTGGTTAGGTAGACTCGTTATTGAGCGGATTCGAGGGATTGGTGTTGCGGCACTGATGCTCTTACAGATTATTTTTTCATTACCTTCGTCGGGTGGTTTTGGACGTTTCGTCTATCAAATGCATCGAGTCGGGGTAATGTCTTTACTCATTATCACGGTCTCAGGCTTATTTATTGGTCTGGTACTCGGATTGCAAGGCTACTCAATATTAGTCAATGTGGGTAGTGAATCAATGCTAGGCACTATGGTGTCTTTAACCTTACTGCGTGAGCTTGCGCCAGTCGTTGCTGCTTTACTGTTTGCTGGACGAGCAGGTTCTGCATTAACTGCTGAAATTGGTTCAATGAAACAAAGTGAACAGCTTGCCAGTATGGAAATGATTGGCGTTGACCCTTTAAAGCAAATCGTATCACCACGTCTTTGGGCTGGCATAGTCAGTTTGCCAATGTTAACTGTTATTTTTGCTGCGATTGGTATTGTTGGTGGCAAAATGGTTGGTGTTGATTTTCTTGGCGTTGATGAAGGCTCCTTCTGGAGTGGTATGCAAAACAATGTTCAATTTGGCCACGACGTTGTAAATGGCATCATTAAGAGCATCGTATTTGCTTTACTTTGTACATGGATTGCAGTTTTCCAAGGGTATGCATGTGATCCAACACCTGAAGGCATTGCAACAGCGATGACTCGGACGGTTGTATATTCTTCATTATGTGTTTTAGGTTTTGATTTCGTGTTGACTGCGGTCATGTTCGGAGGGATTTAATGAAATCACGTACTAGTGAGCTGGCCGTAGGTATTTTTGTTATTATCTTCGGTATTGCTTTATTCTTTTTAGCAATGAAAGTCAGTGGTTTAGTAGGCACGAACTTGAGCGATGGCTATACCATGAAGGCTCAGTTTGATAATGTTAATGGGCTTAAACCACGCGCTAAAGTGACGATGAGTGGTGTAACGATTGGTCGCGTTGATTCAATTACGCTTGATCCAGTTACACGGTTAGCGACAGTAACTTTTGATCTTGATGGAAAACTGACAAGTTTTAATGCCGAGCAGTTAAAAGAAGTTCAAAAAAATGCTTTGGATGAATTACGTTATAGTTCTGATTATACGCAAGCGACTCCAGCGCAACAAAAAACAATGGAACAGCAACTGATCAGTAACATGTCCTCCATTACAAGTATTGATGAAGATGCTTATATAATGGTTGCAACCAATGGTTTGTTGGGTGAAAAATATTTAAAAGTCGTACCAGGTGGTGGTCTCAACTATCTTAAACGTGGCGATACGATTTCTAATACCCAAGGAACAATGGATTTAGAAGATTTAATTAGTAAATTTATTACTGGTGGTGGCGCAGGTAAAGTTGCCGCTGGTTCATCATCCTCAGCAGAAGAAAAAGCTCCTGCAAGTACTGACAGCAGCGCACAGCCGTCATTTGTTGAGTAAGAGATTATTTGAAGGAGTGGTTCCAGGTGAATACGTTGTTTAAACAAACCCTGACAGCAAGTGTTTTGTCTACTATGATTGCAGGTACAGCTTTTGCTGCACCTTCAGAAGCACCACCTGATTTTATTAAGCGTGTTGCTGATGGTTTGATTGCTCGTTTAAAAACAGATCATGCTAAGTTGCAAAATAACCCTGCTTTAGTTAAATCGATTATACGTCAAAATTTGGACCCTTATGTTGATTCACAATCGTTCACACGTATTGTGATGGGTACATATGCGACCAATCAGTATAGTACAGCTGCACAGCGTGCGCAGTTTGAAACAAATTTCCGTAATACATTAATTGAAAATTACGGTAGCGCATTTGCTAAGTATACAAACCAAACTTACACCATGCGTCCTTATAAGGCGACAGCAGGCAAAAGCCCTGTTGTAACTTTAGATTTTAACCACAATGGCGATAAAATTCCTGTGTCATTCCAATTGGCAGATAAAGGTTCGCAGTGGAAAATCCGTAACATCAATGTTTCTGGTATTGATTTAGGTTTACAGTTCCGTAACCAGTTTGCCGCAACTGTAAAACGTAATGGTGGCGATTTAAATAAAGCAATTGCTACATTCCAACCTGATGCAGATGCTGCTGTTAATCAGAATAAACAAAAATAAGTGAGTGAAGAGTGGTTCAGTATCTTAACCAAGAGTTAGTTGTTTCAGGTAAAATCGATTTTGAAAATGCTGAACAACAATACCAAGCTGGATTGGCAGTTATTAAAAAACAGACAAGTTTTCCTTTAATTGTTGACTTAAAACAGCTTGAGCATGGTAATACGTTAGCGTTGGCTGTTTTGGTTCAATGGGTACGTCAAACGCCACAAAAATCTGGTTTGCATTTTAAAAATGTGCCAGAGAAGATGCTGAAAATCATTCAAGCTTGCCATTTGCAAGAAGATTTGCATTTGGTCTGATCAAACAAATAAAAAAGCACCTAAATTTAGGTGCTTTTTTATATTCAGTATTTGCCGATAAATACAGACTTTAAATCCATTTTTTCCAGCGGAAATAAATGATAGGGCCAATAAAGAAGCCAAAAATAATGATTAAGACTGCAATAAAGCTACTTTTACCATGAGCAAAAGGTAATACCTCAGTGTTCATCCCATAGATACTCGCGATCAGCATAGGTGGTGCTAACATACTTGGTAAGATTGAGAATCGACGAATCGTATCATTTTGCTCAGTGTTAATGAATCCTGAGGTTGTATCAAGCAAGAATCGTACTTTTTGGAATAAGAATGCATCATGTTCTACAAGCGAGCGGACGTCTTCACTGAGCTCTCGTATATCTGCATCATAGATATGGCTTCCTAGTGCGCGTGGACGAGATAAAAATGTTAAGACTCTTCGTAAATCAATCAAACAAAGCTGTGCTTTTCCAAGCATATCTTCTTGTTGAGCTAGGCGGGTAATCATGTCATCAAGATCTAAAATTTTTTCACGTTGATGGTTGTTGAGCACCTCGGTGGAGTATTTTTCTAAATCCTTGTGGATATCTTCTAAGATATCCGCAAGTTCATCCAGCTTTGCTTCAAGTAAGCCCAATAAAATCCAAGTTGGATCTTTATAATCCATCTCGTAGTCATTACGACGAGCTCGCGCACGAAATGCACGAAATGCAACTAACTTTTCACCGCGTAAAGTAAATAAACGATCTTTGTGTAAAATGAATGCGACGGTTTGTACCATAGCAAGCATGTGTGATGAGTCCTCAGCATCTCCATCAACTTGATAATTTTTATTTTTCGTTAAAAAATAGGTGCTGATATGCAAAATACCGTCATCATCACGGTAGAATCGAGCGGAGGATGAAATGTCTTCTATTGATTTGAGTGTAGGTAAGTTCTGATTGTAGGCATCTAAGACCCATTGTTGCTCTTCTTGAGAGGGTGCAATAAGATCAAGCCATACTAATTCGGGATGTAAATCAAATCCACCGTTGATGGTGGCATCTTCCAGACTTCCGCGTTCTGTGGCATAAAAGGCTTCAAGCATGTGTCTTTTTTCCTCACGCAGTCTGATGGAAATTGATGGGTGTATTTTAGACAAGGATTTGCTGAAAAACACTTGCCAATACGCTATTTTGTAAAAAAAAACTCTGTCGATAGTCTAGTTTGTCAGCATGACAGTTCAATAAAACGGTTTTTATACTATGAATTCAATTTGTATTTTCTGTGGTTCATCACTTGGTTCAGATCCAATCTTTCAACAAATTGCTCAATTAACCGGCCAAGCTATTGCCAAACAAGGTAAGACACTCGTTTATGGTGGTGGTCGTTCAGGTTTAATGGGGGTTGTAGCGGACAGTGCTTTAGAGGCCGGCGGGCAAGTCATTGGCGTCATTCCTCGTGCTTTGGTCGATCGCGAGTTGGCTCATCCTGGACTGACAAGACTCTATGTTGTCGAGAATATGCATGAGCGTAAGACCAAAATGGCAGATCTGTCGGATGGTTTTATTGCTTTACCAGGTGGGGCAGGTACATTGGAAGAAATCTTTGAACAATGGACATGGGCACAATTAGGTATTCATCAAAAGCCGTGTGCTTTTCTAAATGTAGCGGGCTTTTATGAAGATTTGCTTAAAATGGTTCAAGGAACCGTAGATAAAGGTTTTAGCCAAGCACGATTCGCTGACAAATTGATCGTATCAGATAAAATTGAGGATATTCTCCAGCAATTTGAACAATATCAGCCGCCTGCTCCTAAATGGACTAATGCAGATGTTCAACCATAAACGAGGTTAAATCGGTGAAAATAATTACGGTCGCCGCAGCGGTGATCTTAAATGAACAAAATGATGAATTATTACTTGTCAGAAAGCGTAATACACAGGCTTTTATGCAAGTAGGTGGTAAGCTGGAGCCGAATGAGGCTCCAGAAATGGCTATACAACGTGAAATCTTGGAAGAAATAGGCAGTTCGTGTGTAATAGAGCAGTTTATCGGGCGTTTTGAGACAGCGGCTGCTAATGAACCGGGCCATATGCTTATTAGTCATTTGTATTTAGTTCGATTGAAACAATCTCCACAAATTGCAGCAGAAATTGCTGAAATGAAGTGGATAAAATTTAATGATTCCAAGACTAAACTTGCACCTTTAACCAAAGAAATTGTAATTCCATGGTGTGAGCAGAACCTATCTACAACTTTAGAATTTTAATAAGATGTAGAAGAGGCAGCAGCTAGGCAGCTTGCATAAATAGATGTGCACCCTAGCTGTTTTAGAGCCTGACTCAAAGCGTAAATTGAACTTCCTGTTGTGATTACATCATCAATAATCAGCACACGACGGTAACGTCTTTTTTCTTGCTTGATAGCAACAAATTGTTGTTCAATATTTTCAAATCTTTCGAGTCGAGATAACCCTTTTTGGGAGTGTTCATTAAGACGCTGCACAGGTTGCCAAACGGGTACTTTTAATTGCTTACTTAAAAGTTTAGCGAGTAATAAGGATTGGTTGAAACCACGTTCAGTTAAACGTTGTTTGGAAATAGGCATAGGTACAATCGCTTGTACTTTAGGAAATTTTAATTGCTGTAAAATTTCGGCAAGCAAGGTTTGATAATGTAATTTCTGTTCATATTTAAACTGCTGAATGATCTGGTTAAGTGGATATACATAGTGACATGCCACCAGAACAGATTGATCATTGCGCTGAACTGTTTGCTTAAGCCAAGGTAGCTGTTCCCAACATTCTTTACAAAGCGTGTGTTTGTCCCGCGTTCCTATTTCACATAATAGGCAAGGGGACAATAACTGAAAAAGATATTGAGGGCTGAACAACTTAAACATAAGCGTATCGAGGAGCTTCAGGAAGCCAACGCTTCAAGAGCGCATCAGCTTGCTCTGGATAGTTTTTTAAAACCTGTTCTGCAACATAATGTGCTTGGCTTAGTAAATGGTCGTCACGCTCTAAACGAGCTACTCTAAATCCCATATCACCTGTCTGTTTTGTTCCTAAGAGTTCACCTGGTCCTCGTAACTCAAGGTCTTTTTCTGCGATCACAAAACCATCATTACTTTCTCTTAAAATGGAAAGTCTTTCCTGACCATTTTGTGAAAGTGGTGGTTTATAAAGAAGAGCACAAAAACTAGCCTTTGCACCTCGTCCGACACGACCCCGTAATTGGTGCAATTGTGAAAGACCTAAACGTTCAGCATTTTCAATGACCATAATCGAAGCGTTAGGTACATCTACTCCAACTTCAATGACAGTTGTGGCAATCAAGAGCTGTAGTTCGTTATTTTTAAATGCTTGCATGACAGATTGCTTTTCATCAGCTTTCATTTTGCCATGAACTAAACCGATATTAAGTTCAGGAAAGCGCTCTTTCATTTCTTGATAGGTGGCTTCTGCGGCTTGAGCATCTAAAGTTTCGGACTGCTCAACCAGAGTACATACCCAGTAGGCTTGTTTGCCTTCTCTACAATTTGTAGCAATTCGATTTAGCACTTCTTCCCGACGATCTAGGGGAATCGTAACTGTCTGAATGGGTGTACGACCTGGCGGTAATTCATCAATAATTGATGTATCTAAATCGCCATAGGCACTCATTGCCAGTGTTCTTGGAATGGGGGTGGCAGTCATGACTAATTGATGTGGCGTGAGTTGTTCAGCTCCTTTATTGCGTAAGGCCAATCGTTGATCTACCCCAAAGCGGTGCTGCTCATCAATAATAACAAGTCCTAATTTGGCAAACTCAACGTTATCTTGAAATAATGCATGGGTACCCACAATGAGCTGGGCATGGCCTTCTTTAATTTGTTGTTCAGCGTGTACTCTCGCTTTACCTTTTTGTTTACCAGATAACCAAGCTACCGTAATGCCTAAAGGTTCAAACCAACGTTTAAAGTTTAAATAATGCTGCTCTGCCAAAATTTCGGTGGGAGCCATTAATGCAACTTGCCAATCGGCTTCCAAGGCATGACAGGCTGCAACTGCCGCAACTAAAGTTTTCCCTGCACCTACATCACCTTGTACCAAACGCAGCATAGGCTGCTGTTGTTTTAGGTCGTTTAAAATTTCTTTAGAGACACGCTTTTGTGCATTGGTCATTTGGAAGGGTAAAGCTTCTAGCAGTTTTTTCGCAAGTACTTTGCTGCTTGGAAATGCTGGTGAGGCAATTTGACGAATATAAGCCCGTCGTGTGAGTAAACTAATTTGATGTGCGACTAGTTCTTCAAAAATAAGGCGCTGCTGAGCAGGATGAGAACCTTGAGCCAATTGGAGCATATTGGCATCGACAGGTGGCTCATGAATATAATGTAAAGCTTCTTTGAGTGCATATCCATTTGTATATTGTTTGGGAAGCAACTCTGGTAAAGCATCGCTATGATGCTTTAAAGCTTGTTTAACATATTCACGTAACTTGGGTTGGGTTAACCCATCAGTACTCGGGTAAATTGCCGTGAGCTGGGTTTTTGGTAGAGGTGTATGTTCATTAATGAGCTGAATTTCTGGATGATAAAGCTCAAGCCCCCTTGCACCTACACGAACTTCGCCAAAAATACGTAATCGATGGCCCGGTTTTATTTTATCGGTTAAATTTTTATAAATATGATAAAAGCGTAAAGTCACCTTACCAAATTCATCTTGTATTAATGCAGCCATAGATTTACGTTTACCAGGAGGGAAATCAACAGATTTGACTTCACCCTCAAGTAAATAACTACGGCCAACCACCAATTGATTCATAGGAATAATGGTACTGCGATCTTCATAATCACGCGGCAGATGAAACAGTAAATCATCTGTGGTAAAAATATTTAGTTTTTCGAGTAGGGCTGCTGAAGCCGATCCAACGCCTTGTAACTGATGGACTGAAGTCATGTCCCCTCAACGAGTTCTCTATGCATATATTATTTATCGGTTATGGTAAAACATCTCAGCGTGTTGCTAAACAACTATTTGAGACAGGACATCAAATTACCACAATCAGTCGTAGTGAGAAAACGGATCCTTACGGGATACACCTCGTACAGGATATTTTTACACTCGATTTAAGTGAAATAGCACCTGTAGATGTAGTGTATATTTTACTTTCTCCAGACGATAGTACAGTTGAAGGTTATCATCATACCTATGTTGAAAGTATTGAACCGATTCGTCAGGCTTTAAAATGTCATCCAGTCAAAAGATTGATTGTGGTGTCATCTACTCGCGTTTATGGTGAAAATTCTGGTGAAACCATTGATGACCATAGTCAGATTCACCCGAATGATGCTCAAGGGCATATTCTTCATAATATGGAATTGCTTTGGCAGAAATATTTTCCGGCACAATGTGTTATTGTGCGCCCGACCGGGATTTACGGCGCTTCGGTCGATCGATTAAAGCGTATGGCTGAATACACACAAAATTATCCAAATATTCATTATAGTAATCGCATTCATATTGATGACTTGGCAAAATTTTTAGCATTTTTGGCCGATTTTGAAAAACCACATAAGAGTTATATTGTAGCGAATAATGCACCTGTGCCATTACATGAAGTTCTACTCTGGTTTCAAAGTCAGTTAGATTTGCCACTACTCACTTTAGATTCAGCTCATGTTTCCGGTAAAAAAATTTATGCGAAACATTTATTTGAAACAGGTTTTCAATTAAAGCATCCGATTTGCTTTAATGACTATTTATTATGTTTAAATGCTCATGGTGAAAATTAAAATTTAGACTAAACTTTAAATAACAACAGAAATACCTGACGAGGCAGTTAAATTGCCGATAAAGATAAAAAGGTTAAAAGTGAAAAAATTTTGTTTGGCTCTTATTGTGAGCATAACCTCAGTTGCGAGTTGGGCAGAGGAGCAAGTGTGGTGTGCATATGATCCTATTGGTACTCAAGGTGATATAACACGTCGCTTAAATGACATTCGTTTATATGCACAGCAATATCAAGTCAAATTTAAAGTGGTGAGTTATCAAAAAGAGCAGCAAGCGATTCAGGCTTTTGATGAGGGCAAATGCTCTGGCCTAGCAGCCAGTAACTTTAATACGTATCAATATAACCACTTTATGGGAAGCACTTCTGGTATTGGTCTTATACCCAATAATAAGACTGCCCGAAATTTATTGCAGCTTTTAAATCATCCTACAATTGAGAAAAAATTAATTAATCAGGATTATGAAGCGGTTGGAATGATTCCAGTAGGTACTGCTTACATGGTCATGAAAAACAAAAAAATATCGAAAGTGGCACAGCTTAGGGGGCAGCGAGTTGGCGTTTTAGCCAATAACCCACCACAACAGGCTTTGGTGAGAAGCGTGGGGGCACAACCCGTATATATCGATTTATCTAATGCTATTACACAGTTTCAGCAAAATAAAATCGATATTATGCCTGCACCGATTTATGGGCTTTTACCTTATAATTTACAGAAAGATTTTGGGCCAGACACCCAAGTGATTAATTTTCCATTGGCTTATTTTGGGGTAAATCTAATTATTAAACCTCAAGCTTATCCAGCCAATTTCGGGCGAAAAATTCGGGCTTGGTTTGTTCAAAATAGTCAACTATTAACGAATCGGGCCATACAATGGGAAAACCACTTGCCGGCTTACTATTGGGTTGATGTTTCTTTTTACGAAAAACAGAGCTATGACATTATGGTGGCAAAAATCCGCAATCAATATGTTCGCTCTGGATATTATGATGCATATTTTGTGGAACTGATGAAGCGTTTACGTTGTATTGATGATTCGCGTTACTTTGAATGTTCGATGCGCAGATAAAATAAAAGGCAACCTGAGTTGCCTTTTATTTTAAGTAAAAGTTTTAAGATTTTTTACGTTTTAAACGGCGTTTAGCTTGTTGAGATGCCATTGCTTCAAGGGCTTCTTTTAATTCTTCATCAGTAAAAGTCGTGATGTGCTGCAACATCTGTAATGTCACTTCATCAAGTACTAATTGTGCGCCTGCTGCCATTTGACGGAAATTATCATCAAACTCGATTTGACCTTGGTCGTTAGTACGAATGTAATTTTGTTGAGTTAGCACTTTTAAGAAGCTTTGGAACAATGCTTTATCAAAGAACTCCGGAGAATTAAACTCATAAAGAACAGATAAACGTTGTCCTAGCAAATGACTTAACTCTTCAACTTGTTTCGCTGAAATATTACCTGAACCGCGTTGAGTGATTAAAGCCAAAGTCATGTAGTAACGTTCAAGACTTTGCTTAACAGGCGTTGCTAATACAACAAGTTGATTATGCTCTTCAGTGTTTGGTGCAGAGCTAATCAAGTTACCTTCGTCATCTTGATGAATAAGGTTTGATTGAACCAGTGCATCTGCATATTGCTCAATCTGTTCTTTAAGCTCACTGCTTTGCCACTTAAGGAATAGTTCAGCTTTTAAGAACGGATAAAGTGTATAGATGACATTGTTTAAATCTGAACGACTGATTTTACCGTTATGTTCAACAAGCGATGCAACCAATGAAGGTAAAACGAAAGCATGTAAAATGTTATTGCGGAAATAGGTGAGGAGAACCGCTTGGTTATCTTCAATCGCAATAATATCGCCGAGTGCATGTTGGACACGCTTAATGAGTTTAAGCTTTAGGCCGTAAGCAATAATTTCCTTACCAGATAGCGGTGTTACTTCTGTACGCTGATCGTAAGGGAAGTTCGATGCTAAATTGCGGTAAGCTTCAAGCTGTTTAATACAGATTTCTTCATCAAGGGTATGCTTTGGAGTTGCAAGCAAAATAATGGAGAGCAAAGAAACAGGGTTAATGACGACTGCACGGTTAATGTTTTCTAAAATTACATGTGCGGAGCTATTTACGGCATCTGAAACAGCTTGAGGTATTGGGTCGTCATTTTTCTCGATGTAGACATTTTCTGCATTATGCTGTTTAAGCAAATCATCAAGGAAGACTGGTTCACCAAAGTTAACGTGTACTTTACCAAAAATGCGTTCAATTTTTCGTAATGTCTTAACAATGCCAAAAATAGATTCAGCTTCTTTTGGCTTACCTTGCATTTCACCAACATAGGTTGAACCTTCCATAAGGCGTTCATAACCAATGTAAGTTGGTACAAATACAATCGGCTTTGTACGGCCACGTAAATGACTATGAACCGTCATGGCAAGCATACCGGTTTTCGGTGGTAATAAACGACCTGTACGCGAACGACCACCTTCAATAAAGTACTCAAGTGGCGTATTGCGAGAAAGAATACTATATAAATATTCTTTAAATACAGTTGTATAAAGACCATTGCCACGGAAAGAGCGGCGAATAAAGAATGCACCGCCACCACGTAAAAGCTGACCAACGAAAGGTAAGTTTAGGTTGTCGCCTGCTGCAATATACGGAACCATTAGGCCACGTCTATAAATCACATAAGACAATAATAGATAGTCAATATGGCTACGATGACATGGTGTATAAACAATTTCGTAATCTTTCGCGAGTTCACGAACAGTACTAAAGTTATGAACCTCTACGCCGTCATAAAGTTGAGTCCATAGGCGTGTTAATGCTAAATCTGCAAAGCGCACTGCTGAGTGTGAATAGTCAGATACGATTTCATTGACATAACCAATCGCACGACGCTCTGCTTCAAGCATGCTAATTTTGCCGCGAATACTCTCGCGTCGAATGGCTTCTTGTACATCACGAGATTTTACAACTGACTGCATCACATTACGGCGATCTGATAGGTCAGGGCCTAAGACCACTTCACGTTGACGGTCAAGGTAGTCATTTAAGGTGCTAACAATATAAGTCGCTGGTGAAAGGTTCGGATAATGTTGTTGAGCATATTCAACGAGGTCACGTAAAGATTGCGGTTCATGGAACTCCAAATAAGATTGGCGACCATGCAAACCGATATTCACAAGCTGCTTAACTGTACTTGGTGTTGCCCATGTGTCTGAGAACAAGAGTTTAAACCAAGAGTCCTCTTTATCTGGAGAACGGCCCCATAAAACGGTTACTGGAACCAGTTCTATGTCGAGCTCAGGATTTGCTTGTAAAACTTCAATCAGTTTAATTAAACGTGGTGGAAAAGCATGTGGAGGGGGATTTAATAGGTTATTTTCATCATTATGCTGTAAAAATAAAATCGATGCTTTTTCTTGATGAGCGCCAACAACTAATGGGTCTAACGCAGGCTTTAAATTTAAACGGCGAGTTTCCCCATCCACCACTAAAGCATTACTGCGAGAATGGTTTTGTAAGACATAGCACACTACTTTTTGGCGCTCAGTCTTTGCTTCAGTTTCCGCTGTTTCTGATACTGGTTCAGTAGGAACTTCCCCAAGAACATGTGGTGTTACCACGAGGTCAAGTAGCTTACTCGAAAGCCGACGATACATTTGACCAAACCCACTCTTGGACATAAGAACTCCTACTTCTTAAAGACAAATCCCGGCACCAAATGCAGAGGGTAATTATTTTGAGGCATTTATTAAAAAAAACAATATGCTACTTTCTTATAAATTATAATGCTTTTGGCATTTTTTATCGTTAAAAATCGTATTTTTAGCTGTTTTAGGGGCAATGTTCGTCAGAAGTTGACTGATTGTTCCATGTACAAATATTTTTTTATGGCACAATACATTCTACACATCTGTCTTTTAATACCAATTTTGCCTGCAATATGAAGGTATCTCTCATGAATGCGTTAACCCAAGAACTGGTTGAGCTGCTCACTTTAGAAAAGCTTGAAGAAAATATTTACCGTGGAATTAGCCGTAATTTGGTCGGTAAACGTGTTTTTGGAGGTCAGGTTTTAGGTCAGGCTTTACGTGCAGCCTCTTATACAACCGACCGTCCTGCGCATTCTATGCATGCCTATTTTTTATATGGTGGCGACATTAATGCTCCAATCATCTACGAAGTAGACCGTTTGCGTGATGGAAAAAGCTTTGTCAGTCGTCAAGTTCGGGCAATCCAGCATGGACGAGTTATTTTCTCGGCAATGGTGTCTTTCGCCAACCCTGAAGAAGGTTTGAACTACCAACATTCAGAACCAGAATACCCAGCTCCTGAGACCTTAAAGTCAGAAAGTGAGCTTAAGGAAGGCATTCTTAATTTTGTACCAGAGAATGTTCGTGCAAGTTTCATGCGTGAGCGTCATGTGGAAATTCGTCCGATTGATCCAGTTAATCCATTTCAGCCTCAGCCGGAAGCGCCGTTTAATGCGCACTATATCCGTACTCATGATCGTATTCCAAAACAGCTTGATGACATTGCTTTACATCAAGCAATTGTGGCGTTTTACTCAGACTTTACTTTAATGACTACTGCTTTAAGACCACATGGTTTAAGCTACATTTCTCCAAGTTTGCAGTGTGCCAGTATTGATCATGCCATTTATTTCCATCGTCCACTTCGTGCTGATGAATGGATGCTTTATGACATGGAAGCCACAGTGAGCGCAGCTTCTCGCGGTTTAAACTTTGGCCGTATGTGGCAAAATGGACAGCTCGTTTGCAGTACGGTGCAAGAGGGTTTGATCCGTTTGCGGGAAATTGAAACTCAATAATTAATAATGAGCCATCTAAAAAGATGGCTTTTTTATTTTTAATTCAAAGCATGTGACAAAAAATTGCTCGAATGAAAATCAAGCTCATGTCATATTTGCAAAAGTGTTGCCTACTGAAAAAAATAACGCTGATATGAACTTAAATACACAAATTCTGATTGCCGCGATTTTAGGTTTAGCCTTTGGCTTCCTACTCACCATGTATCCTGATACTGCTTTTGTAAAGCATAGTTTATATGGCTTGGGTATATTGAGTAGTGTTTTTATTGGGCTACTTAAAATGTTGTTGGTGCCGTTAATTTTTACCTCTATTGTAGTTGGAGTTTCAAATTTACAGGCAGGCGGGCAGCTAGGTCCAGTTTGGAAAATCACATTTTTATGTTGTATCACCACCACAACCTTGGCTTTAATTTTAGGTATTAGCTGTGCTCATTTATTTGAGGTGGGGAGAGGTATAGATATTTCAATTTTTCAGGCATCAATGCAGAGTTATCAAGCACCAGATAGTTTAAACCCAGCAACTTTCTTTACGAACTTTATTCAAAATACTTTAATTAATCCCTTTAAAGCATTTAGTGACGGAAATGTCTTAGCTGTTGTGGTGTTTGCACTATTTGTGGGTATTGCATTGGTTCATGGAGGAGAGCGCTTTAAGAGTATCCGTCTATTGAGTCATCAGTTTTTTGAAATGATGATGATGCTAGTGGGGTGGGTAATGAGACTGGCGCCATTAGGAATTTTTGCATTACTTGCTAAATTAATGGCTACAGAAGACATTTCAGTATTAAGTCGACTGGCTGAGTTTGCCGTTGTGGTAACAGGAACCACTATTTTTCATGGTGCTGTTGTTTTGCCGTTATTGCTTTGGATTTTTGGTCGTATGAGTCCTTGGACTTTTTTCAAAGGTACACGTACAGCCTTAATTACTGCATTTGCAACAAGTTCTAGTTCTGCAACAATGCCGTTGAGCATGAAATGCACACAGGAAAATTTAGGTGTTCGTCCTCAAACGGCGGGTTTTGTGATTCCATTAGGCTCGCAGCTTAACATGGATGGTACGGCTTTATATGAGGCTGCCGCCGCGCTCTTTGTGGCAAATTTAGTTGGACTAGACTTAAACCTGACCCAGCAAATTGTTGTGTGCTTAACTGCGATGATTGCATCACTTGGAGCGCCTGGAATTCCGAGTGCGGGTATGGTCACCATGATTATGGTATTGCAGTCTGTGGGCCTACCAGCCGAAGCGATTGCTATTTTACTTCCAATCGATCGGTTACTCGATACAGTAAGAACGGTTGTAAATGTACAGGGTGATATGATGATTAGTGTGGTGGTAGATCGATATACTAAAGATAAAAATATCAGTATTTAATCTATAAATAAAAAGCAGGATTTATATCCTGCTTTTTCAATTTTAAGCGGCTTGTAACTCGGCTCTTTTTGCTGCCGGAGATTGAGATAAATAGCTTACAGCATCTTCGGTGCTGCCTTCTTTAACTGGATCATACCAAGGCATGAGGTAGTCAATTTGTTGGGCAATAAGCCAGATTGGATTTGGTAATACCTGATTATCCTTGCGGCTAATCTTATACCACTCTACAGCAACCCAAGCTGGGAAAAATCTCGACTTGGCAGCATCGGCAAAACGAGGGTCTTGTTTCATAATATGTGCAGCACCATCTACCCATAAACCAAGTACCAGTACAATCACTGCAAGGCTTAAATAGTAGCGTGGAATGTAGCCACCACCAAGATGACGATATAAATCAAAAGCTACGGTACGGTGTTCAATTTCTTCAGAACCATGCCATTTAACCAGATCGACCATTTCTGGATCTGCGCCTAGTTCTTCCCAACGGTTGTTATAAAGCGCATATTTACCGAGTACACAAGTCATATGTTCAACAGTTGCAATAACGCCTAAACGGAATAAATCCCATTGCTCTTGTAAAACCTTTGGAACTTCTTTGTCAAAAGGTTTATCTGCCAAGGCAGTAGTAAATAGATAATTCATAATGTCCAGATTTCTCTGGATATCAATATTACGTGCGCTTAAATATTCTTTATTGGCAGAGGTGTGTGCATTTGCGTGCATGGCCTCTTGGCGAATAAATGCTTGTACATCCTGTTTAAGTTTTTCATCGGTAATACGAGGTAAAACCTTGTTATATAGACGACAGAACCAGAACTCTCCAGCAGGCAAAATGTTATTAATTTCATTAATAAAATAACTTGCAAATGGTTGGTTTGGAATCCAGTCTACTGGGGTCTCTTTCCAGTCAAATTTTACCTTGCGTGGAAGAATTTTATAATCAATAGAAGAACCTAAAGCCTTATTCTTCAAAAAAGATAGCAATTTCATCATTTAGTCCTGATTTTTAACTCGATGAAGTTATAACGAGTATAAAAAAAGCCCCTGCATTTGTGTTTAGCAATAGGGGCCAATTGAATATAAATTTAATAAAGAAATTGTATCTGTTTTGACGATTTACTCTTCTACATCCTCATCGCTTGCTTCAGGGATTGCATCAACGTCAAATTCTGGCTCTTGATCAAGTGTGAAATGTAGACGACCAGCCATCACACTTGCGAGTTCTTCTAAACCTAATTTGTTAAGTGATGAGAAAAGCTGAATAGAGAAATCAAGCTTCATTTTTTTCAGTTGTTGTTTAACTTCAAGCAAGACTTTGTTTGCTGGACCGCGGTTAAGTTTGTCTGCTTTAGTTAAAAGAATATGTACAAATAAATGGCGTGAATAAGCCCATTCTAGCATCATCATGTCAAAGTGCTGTAAAGGATGGCGAATATCCATAAGTAAAACTAATCCTTGTAAGCTTTTACGATGGATTAGATAGTTCTCTAATTCTTTTTGCCAAACACGCTTCATATCTTCTGGTACGGCAGCATAGCCATAACCTGGAAGGTCAACCAAGCGTTGGTCGGGGTTGCCGAGACTAAAGAAGTTAATCATTTGAGTACGGCCAGGTTTTTTTGAGGCGCGTGCGAGTTGTTTTTTGTTGGTTAAGGCATTAATAGCACTAGACTTACCAGCATTTGAGCGTCCTGCAAAAGCAATCTCGTAGCCACTATCTTCAACACAAAGTGCCAATTTGGGTGCACTCATTAAAAATTCAGCTTGGCGTAACCAGTTCAGAGATTGTACGGCATATTCCGTGATCGCTGGATCTGGTTTCTTTTCATAACTAATCTTTTGCTTGGGTGCGAGTCTGGCTTTGGTGTCTTTCGATTTTTCACTACGACGCATAAAAAATAACTTTTTAAATGAGAGGGCTCGCGCCTAGTATAAAGGAGCTTGGTTATTCTTGCTAATTTTCAGTAAGCTTGCTTGTAAAGATAAATAGAATTACGAAGTTTAGATTTGCAAAAAGTCTAT
>JAITLL010000031.1 GCA_031277915.1 Acinetobacter sp. | reverse complement strand
TTTGGCGGAAGCGGTGAGATTCGAACTCACGGAGGACTCACACCCTCGTCGGTTTTCAAGACCGGTGCATTAAACCGCTCTGCCACGCTTCCATGTGCGTAAGAATACAAAGCTTATTCATTTTATTCAAGAAAAATATCATCGCTTTGTGTTCAAGTGCATATTGTTTCATCAATTTTACAATCGAGCAGCTAATTCTGCTCCTTCTTTGATCGCACGCTTCGCATCTAGCTCTGCTGCGAGCTTCGCACCACCAATAATATGGTAGTTCGCTATAGTCGACTCACCTTCTTTTGGCATTAAGTCTTTTACCGACTCTTGACCTGCACACACCACGACAGTATCTACACGTAAAAGCTGGTCTTGACCATTATGCTCAATCCAAAGCCCTTCATCAGTAACGGCTTTATATTGCACGCCACGTAGCATACGCACGCCATGCTTTTTAAGTTGAGCACGATGAACCCATCCCGAAGTCTTGCCAAGACCAATACCGAGCGGTGTTATTTTACGTTGTAGTAAATAAATTTCGCGTATTGCTGGTTCAACCAGAGGTGGCTGCATACCACCTTCAGAAATATAATTTGGATCTGGATCTACACCCCATTCACGTTGCCACTCAGCCAAAGGTTGAGGCTGTGGTTGATGTGGAGGTTTTAGTAAAAACTCAGATACATCAAAACCAATACCACCCGCACCAATGACAGCAACTTTTTGTCCAACTTCTGCACCCTTTAGAACTTGAGCATAAGAAAGAACTTGTGGTGCATTACTTCCTTCAATTTTCAAAGCGCGAGGGATTACCCCTGTTGCTACAATAACTTCATCAAACCCTTCACGTTCAAGTTGCTCACGATTCACACGGGTATTTAAACGTACATCTACCCCTGTTTTTTCAAGTTGAACTTTGAAATAGCGAATTGTTTCGTGAAATTCTTCTTTACCCGGTACAACCTTGGCAAAGTTAAACTGGCCACCTACATCTGCAGTTGCCTCAAATAAAGTCACCGCATGACCACGGCTTGCTGCCACGGTTGCAGCAGACATACCAGCTACGCCACCACCTACAACGGCGATACGTTTCGGTTGTTTAGTCTTTAAATAAACCAGTTCTGTTTCGTGACCCGCACGAGGGTTAACTAAACATGACACACGTTTATTTTTAAAGGCATGGTCTAAACACGCTTGGTTACAGGCAATACAGGTATTAATTTCATCAACACGATTTGTTGCGGTTTTATTTACCCAAAAAGCATCGGCCAATAAAGGACGAGCCATTTGAATCATATCTGCCTTACCAGTTGCCAAAATCTCTTCGGCAGTTTCAGGCATGTTAATACGGTTAGACGCAATCACCGGAATTGAAATATGTTGTTTTACATGGGCCGTGTAATCGACGAACGCTGCGCGAGGCACAGAGGTTACAATGGTCGGTACACGTGCTTCATGCCAGCCAATACCCGTATTTAATAAAGTGACACCTGCTTTTTCTAAAGCTTTAGCAACAATCACCACTTCTTGCATGGTGTTACCGTCATGCACAAGATCGAGTAGTGATAGACGAAAACAAATAATAAATTTTTCGCCTACTTTGGCACGGATTGCCTTAACAATTTCAACTGGGAAACGCATACGGTTTTCGATTTCACCACCCCAACGATCAGTACGCTGGTTGACATGGTGACTTAAGAATTGGTTAATTAAATAACCTTCTGACCCCATAATCTCAATACCGTCATAACCTGCTTTTTTTGCAATGTCGGCGCACTGTGCATAGTCTTCAATCGTGCTCTGAATATTTTTTTCAGAAAGCTGACGTGGTTTAAATGGTGAAATTGGCGATTTAATTGCTGTGGAAGACACTACAAATGGCTGATAACCATAGCGGCCCGCATGCAAAATTTGCATTAAGATTTTTGAACCATGCTTATGAACAGCATGCGTTACCAAACGGTGCTGAGGGATATCAAACAGACTATTCATAGTCCCGCCAGCAGGTGCTAACCACCCTTGACGGTTCGGAGAAATACCTCCAGTCACAATCAGACCAACCCCACCTTTCGCGCGCTCTTCAAAATAAGCTGCTAATTTGGGGTAGTTAAAAAAGCGATCTTCTAATCCCGTATGCATCGAACCCATGACTACACGGTTTTTAATGGTAGTGAAACCCAAATGTAATGGTTTTAATAAATTGGCGTAACTTGTCATGCTGCGTTCCAATATTTTTTTGCAACTTGTTGCATAGTACTTTAATACTTTTTTGATAATTTTGGATGACCCAGTAAAGAAATTTATCGGAGCGTATGGTCAATCCATCAAAATCACTCCTATTACTTTTATTTAATGACACTAAGGAAATCTGGCTCTTTTTCCCATTTATATAATAAGCAGAGCATAATCACACCAAGAATAGTTCCAATTGGGAATGCAAAAAGTAAAAATACCGTTAAGAAAAGTGAAATATATCTAGAATTTTTTGAGCCATCTAAAACTCTTTTAGCAGCATATAGATGAAGCCCAATCACAACCACTTTTCCAATGACCCCACCCACCAAATAAGTAGGAATAGATCCACTTATTAGCATATAATGGTAAATCATATAAATCACGTCGAGTACCGTGATTATAGCCACGACATAGTGTGCATGCGATAAGCCAAAATTTTTCTTCATATTTATCCTATTTTCTTTTTAAGTCATTAAAAGTCTTTTCTTATTTGGAATAACAATACTTCATCCCCCTTCTCATTCTATAAATACACTTAGATTTTTTATGAAATTAAAACCCCAAATCAGAACAAGTGAATTAATGCTTTTTTTGCCAAAAAAGCACCATGAATAGTGATACAATAGCCGCCATTCAGAATTCTCGAGACCACCTGTACGGGGTCTTTTTCATAAATGTTAGGATTAGCAATGACTGATAATGCAACTATCTTGCAGCATGTACCAGTAGGCAAAAAAGTTGGGATTGCCTTCTCCGGAGGCCTAGACACTTCAGCTGCTTTATTATGGATGAAACAAAAGGGTGCAGAGCCTTATGCATATACTGCAAACTTAGGCCAGCCAGATGAAGATGACTACGATGCAATTCCAAAGAAAGCAGAACAATACGGCGCTGTAAAAGCTCGCTTAATTGACTGCCGCTTACAACTTGCGCTTGAAGGTATTGCTGCAATTCAGTGTGGTGCATTCCATATCAGTACAGGTGGTGTTCCTTATTTCAATACGACTCCATTAGGTCGTGCAGTAACAGGTACCATGTTAGTTACTGCAATGAAAGAAGATGACGTAAACATCTGGGGTGACGGTTCAACTTATAAAGGTAACGATATTGAACGTTTCTATCGTTATGGTTTGTTGACCAACCCAAATCTTAAAATTTACAAGCCTTGGTTAGATCAAAACTTTATCGATGAGCTTGGTGGCCGTGCAGAAATGTCACAGTTCCTGATCGACAACGGTTTTGACTACAAAATGTCAAAAGAAAAAGCGTACTCAACTGACTCAAACATGTTGGGCGCAACTCACGAAGCAAAAGATCTTGAATACCTCAATGCTGGTATCAAAATCGTTGACCCAATTATGGGCGTTGCTTTCTGGAAAGATGAAGTTGAAATCAAACCAGAAGAAGTCACTGTACGTTTTGAAGAAGGTGTACCTGTTGCGTTAAACGGTCAAACTTTTAACAATCCGGTTGAGCTTATTCTTGAAGCAAACCGTATTGGTGGTCGTCATGGTTTAGGTATGTCTGACCAAATCGAAAACCGTATTATCGAAGCAAAATCTCGTGGTATTTATGAAGCACCAGGTATGGCACTTCTTCATATTGCTTATGAGCGTTTGGTTACTGGTATTCATAACGAAGATACGATCGAACAATACCGCATTAATGGTTTACGTTTAGGTCGTTTACTTTACCAAGGTCGTTGGTTCGACTCTCAAGCACTTATGTTGCGTGAAACTGCACAGCGTTGGGTTGCTAAAGCGATTACTGGTGAAGTAACGCTTGAACTTCGTCGTGGTAATGACTACACCATCATGAACACTGAATCTCCAAACTTAACGTACGAAGCTGAACGTTTAACAATGGAAAAAGGCGATTCAATGTTTACGCCAATGGACCGTATTGGTCAGTTGACTATGCGTAACCTCGACATTACCGATACACGTGCAAAACTTGGTATCTATACAGATGCTGGTTTGCTTTCAATCGGCCAAGGTTCTGCTATTCCTCAATTAGACAGTAAGAAAAAGTAATTTTCTTAACCTGTTGAGAAAGGCCACCAACTAAGGTGGCCTTTTTATATTTAAAATTAAATCAGGCAGTTTCTACGATTTGTAAGGGTTGATAATAAATTTGATTACGACCAAGCTGCTTTGCTCGATACAAAGCCTGATCTGCAGCATGAATTAATTGGTCTTGCCTCATCTTTAACCCACCTGTATATACGGTAAACCCTAAGCTGATAGTGACATACTTCGACACTAAGGAAGCTGCATGAGGAACGGACTGTCTTTCAATCGCTTTATAAATATTGGCCGCTACTGCATATGCACCCTGTGCAGGTGTTTCAGGTAAAAGTACGACAAACTCTTCGCCGCCGTAACGCGCAACAAAATCGACATGCCGAATTGAGTTTTTAATTGTAGAGGCAATGCTAGAGATGACTTTATCTCCCATTTGATGCCCATAAAAATCGTTATAGTTTTTAAAAAAATCGATATCAATAAATAAAACGGCTAAAGGACGCCTCTCTTGATTAGCTCGGTAATAGAAAAAATCAAACATTTCATCAAAAGTACGACGATTCGAAATTTGAGTAAGTGCATCTTGCTGACTTAAATGCAGTAGTTCTGATGCTTCAATCCGTAAAATCTGCTCATTAATTTCAGCAAGCTGATTATTTAGAAAAAGACTTCTTTCCCTTGAAATAAGCATGGTGCTTATAGAAAAACCTAAAATACAACTACCAAACAAGGCACGCCCTAGCGCAATATAATCACAATTTACGTTAAAAAAAATAAGCAAAACAAAAATCAAGATTGCTGCTGATAAGCCGACATAGGCCATATGTAATGGTTTAATGCCACTTAAGATAAACCCAAGCATATATAAAAATGAAAGAAGCAACATTGACTGATTTTTAAGTGCCATATTTGCTACACTCAGTAAGAGCATGGCACTCGTAATAATTGATAAAAAAACAATGCCACATGCTGCCAGATAAAAGTGCTCAGAAAGCTTTTTGAATTTGGCAAAAACCCAAAATAGTAAGAGTGCAAATGCAATATTCATTGCACTTAATAAACAGTAGACGAAATCCAAAGTTATATAAGGTACACCGATTACAAAGTAGTCTGTCGGCAGCACCAGTAAAATAAAAATTAAATAAGTGAAAACACCACTTGCTAAAAACTTCGAAATATTCTGCCGAGTCCGATCAAGATTTAAACACCAAAATTTTTGTTCAAGTTGCTTTGGCAAAGGTATATTGGCGTAACGATGGGTATGTAGCGTGACCAAATATTCAATTTCTTCTTTTGATTTGAGTAATTGATGTACATTTCCCCTATTGACCACTACTTGGTTCCTACATATTCCACATTAACAAAATATAACATTATTTTTTAAAGCTCCCTGTGCTTTATTTTGCCATTTGTCCGTAATTCTCGTTACCATTTTCACACTTTATCGATTATCATTTGTTTTATTTCGAAGTTTGAATCGCCTTGAAGTCTATTACCCTGCTCCAGCCAGATGATTGGCATGCACATTTACGTGATGGTTTAGCATTAAAACGTACTGTTCCAGATTTGGCCAAACAATTCGCACGCGCGATCTGTATGCCTAACCTTGTACCGCCTGTAAAAACTGTGGAAGAAGCTTTAGCATATCGCGAACGTATTCTTGCTCATGTTCCCGAAGGAAATAATTTTGACCCACGTATGGTGCTTTATTTTACTGATCACACTTCACCAGATGAAGTTCGTAAAATTAAAGAATCACAATATGTAAATGCAATTAAACTTTACCCAGCTGGTGCGACCACAAACTCCGACAATGGTGTGAGTGATATTCGCAAAGTTTATGCAGTTATTGAGCAATTAGAAGAGCATCAAGTGCCATTATTGCTTCATGGTGAAGTAACTCACAACCATGTAGATATTTTTGATCGTGAAAAACGCTTCCTAGATGAGGTATTATCACCATTATTGAAACAGTTCCCGAAACTTAAAGTTGTGCTTGAACACATTACAACTAGTGATGCTGCACACTTTGTTTTAGAACAAGACCGTAATGTTGCGGCAACAATCACTCCTCAACATTTATTATTTAACCGTAATGATATGTTGGTTGGTGGGATTAAACCGCACTTTTATTGTTTGCCAATTTTAAAACGTCAAACACATCAAACGACTTTGCTTGAAGTGGCAACAAGCGGTAATCCTAAGTTTTTCTTAGGTACAGATAGTGCACCACATGCACAAAATGCAAAAGAGAATGCTTGTGGCTGTGCAGGCTGCTATAGTGCACCAAATGCAATTGAGCTTTATGCACAAGCGTTTGACCAAGTCAGTAAATTAGAGCGCCTAGAAGGTTTTGCAAGCCACTTTGGTGCGGACTTCTACGGTTTACCTCGTAATACTTCTACTATTACTCTGGTCAAAGAAGATAACCTCGTTCAAGAATCTTTTGATTATTTAGATGATCAAAAAATTATCCCGCTGCATGCCGGGAAAATGCTGCAATGGAGAAAAGTGTGACACAAGAAACCTCTGTCCCGGTCATTGGCCAACGTTTTCGTGGCTTCTTACCTGTTGTTGTTGACGTTGAAACGGCAGGTTTTAATGCCCAGACAGATGCATTGCTAGAAATCGCGTGCATTCCGATTGTGTATGATGCTCAGGGACAATTTGTCCCTGGTCCTGCATTTCATGCACACATTAACCCTTTTGAAGGGGCTAACCTTGACCGCCGTTCACTCGACTTTATTGGAATTGATCCATTCAACCCAATGCGTGTTGCTATGGCTGAAGATGAACGTACGGCGTTACGTCGCATTTTTAAATCGGTCAATGAAGTCCGTAAACAACAACATTGTACTCATGCAGTACTTGTCGGTCACAACGCACATTTTGACCTTGGTTTTTTACAAGCGGCCATTGCTCGCTCAGGTACAAAAAACCAAAACCCATTTCATAGTTTTTCAGTCATGGATACCGTTACATTAAGTGCGGTTATGTTTGGACAAACTGTGCTTGCAAAAGCATGTATTCAAGCTGGAATTGAGTTCGATGGTAAAGAAGCACACTCTGCTTTATACGATACTCAGAAGACTGCTGAACTGTTTTGCTATATTTTGAACAAACTGTCTCCTTACCTACTTGACAGTTTGGTGGCGGCTTCTTAAGATACCGCCATCCTCAACGTCCCTATCGTCTAGAGGCCTAGGACATCGCCCTTTCACGGCGGTAACCGGGGTTCGAATCCCCGTAGGGACGCCATATTCTTTTTATAAAGAATCATCGCTTCAAATTATTTTATCTCACTTAAAATTTCATCCATGAGATAAATTTCTTATTTTTAAAATCAAGATTTCAACTTTACTTCATCAATATGTTGAGTGGGTTGTACACTTGGATCATCTCTCTCAATAATTATCGTATCAGCGACAAACTTTGTTCTTGTCTCAGTTACATTTGGTTCTATTGAAGCTTGGGCTAATGAACTTGATGTAATATTAAAGTCAACATGTATTTGTGCCAGCTCTGGTGTTCGTTTATAGCGTATGACTTTAAAACCTGCTTCTTGAATTAAAGCATCTCGCTCAGCATCAAACTTTTCTTTTCCTTTATGGCTTGAATCATCTAGTTCAACAATAGCAACTATATTAAATATTTTATCTAACACAACAAAATCAGCAACTTTGCGATTAAATAAATTACGTGTCGCGTACCCTTGTGCTGTCATAAAAGCGCTAAAAGCAACTTGTGCCAAAATAATATGTTCAGGCAAGGCCTCCCTTAGCTTCATAAAAGTCGGTTGTTCATTCATGCTAATGATACGTTTTCCTTTAATTGGATTACGCTTCCCATTTTCACCTTTCTTTAAAACATTTAAAATTCCTAGCATAATTATGCCTAATAAAAAAATGCCAATAACTATAGACATTGAACTTCCCCTTAATGAATATAAAATTATATTTATTTAAAAAATACAGTTAAAACAATTAGCTAAATATTATTTACATGATGTATCTCACGTACTTTTGCAGATACAGGCACATCATCAATAACTCTTGTGACTATTGAAATTACCCCAAACAGGTCTTTGACAAGCTTTCTAACATCCACAACTCTCGTAGTGTAACCCACAATGAAATTGCCTTACCCTTCAGTCGGCTAATATGGTAACCCAGATATATTGGAGCAACTCACTTAACTGGGAGCCAGCGGTGTAACTCGTGTTAATAACTTCGGTGATCAAGGTCTAACTAGTTTAAATTCCACGGCCCTTACCAGTAGTGAGTTCTATCATAAAGCTCTTTTCACTTCCCAAAAAATATTATAAATTTATGATTTATAATATTTATTATACTTAAGTTATGTTCTACCCTATACTAAAAATAGATCAGAACTATAATTTGAACATGACATGCAAATTCGATTATTTCATTTACAAAATTCACGCTCTCAACGTATTGTTTGGTTTTTAGAAGAATTAGGACTCAACTATGAGCTCAATACTAAATACCATTCAGATGAAGACAAAAATAATAAATCACCACATCAATTATCAAAATTTCCGACTCTCGAAATTATTGAACAAGGGCAAACTTCGATTTTGGCTGAAACCTCAGCAATCCTAGATTATTTCTCTCATTTACACCCACAATTGGGACAGAATAATTTAGAAAACCATCAGCTCCAAAATTTTTATTATTGGAAAAATTATTGCGAAGCAACATTTATTCCAGATCTGGTACTCAAACAGATCTTTCAACAAATTGCAGAGCGTACGCTTTTTCCAGTGCGTTTCATTCCTAAGATTTTAAAATATGGATTTGATCAAGGTTATCTTAATCAATCATTACAACAACACATGAACATGATTGATAAACATTTAAAGCATCACTTGTGGTTTGCCGGAGATCAGTTTACTACTGCTGATATTTTGATGTGGTTTCCATTACTGGCTTGCTCCCCAAATTACAGCCAGTTTAAACATATACAGCGTTATCTGGCCCAAATAGAAAACAGACCTACCTTTAAAAATGCTTTAATTAAAGGTCAATGGTCTGCTTCTACTTTTCAGACTTACTGGGCTATTGCTTGGTAATTTATTTATGCAGACTTACGTGAATTCACGCGCCCTTGAACAACGGCCTTAATATTGCCCTTGGCGTAATTTAAAAACACAATTAAAGGCGATAGTTTTGGATTTGGCTTTTTACCCTGCCCAATGGCTTTAAATTGTGCTGCGTACCAAATGATTTCCATAATCGCCATTTTATCGACAAAAGGTAAACCCGTTTTAATTGGTTTTACTGCGTAGCGAACATCTTGCCCTGCGATTAATCGGTTTGTTAAATCTGTTTCAACAGCAAGTGGACGAGCAATACCAATAAAGTCGCATGCTCCACTTGCGAGAGCCGCATTCATACCTTCTACTGTACGGAAGCCACCTGTCACCATAAGTTTACATTTTACATGCTGACGGATTTTTTCAGCGAAGTCTAAAAAGTATGCTTCACGTGCAATCGTACTTGCCTTACGTTTATCGGCTTTAACACCAGCCATTGCAGGTGCTTCATAAGTACCGCCTGAAATTTCAATTAAATCGATACCCGCCTCATCAACTGCTTTAAATACCGAAATCACATCTTCTTCGCTAATACCACCGCGCTGGAAGTCAGCAGAGTTGAGCTTCACTGAAATAATAAAATTCTCTGAAGTTGCTTCACGTACTGCTTTATAAACTTCTAGTAAAAAGCGAGTCCGATTTTCAACTGAACCACCCCACTGGTCTGTACGCTTATTGGTTAATGGCGATAAAAACTGGCTAATTAAATAACCATGTGCACCATGTAACTGAACCCCTTCAAAACCTGCTTTTTCGCAGATGCGAGCAGCCTTCGCAAAACGGTTAATAATGTCTAAAATTTCTTCATGTGTAAGGGCACGTGGTGTCCCAAACATAGTCGCTAAAGCTGGGCTAAAAGGAACTGCCGAAGGTGCAACTGTTTCTTTATTTAAGCCCTTAGGACACTGACGACCAGGGTGAGACAACTGAACGAGCTGTACCATGCCATATTGTTTACCGACTGCTGCCCATTCTTTTAAACGCTCTAAGTCACGCTCAGTTTCAATAACCACTACGCCCGGTTCATTTTTGGCTTCGACATTGACCATCACATTACCAGTAATCGCACAACCCAAACCACCTTTTGCCCAAGCACCGTACAAGCCTAAATGTAAGTCATTCGGTTGGCCTTCATAGTTTGCAAGCGCCTCACTCATTGCACCCTTAATAATCCGGTTTTTAAATGTGGTATTTCGAATTGTGATTGATTGTGCAATTTGGCTCATGGTTAACCTCTTTTAATATTTTAGAGTAATTACTCTAATTTAGATGAATTATAGGTCATGTCAAGGGAAAATCGACAACTGACAATAGCACATGTCAAATTTAAAAAGTATAGAAAACTGCAACTTTTTGCATTAAAAATTTAAATAATATTTATGCTTATAAAACAAAATCTTATTAAAATAAATTAAAGACTTGCCGCAATTAATTGCTTGGTATATTCAGTTTTTGGATCGTTAAATAACTGTTCAGTCAGCTGATATTCCACAACTTTTGCATGTCGTAATACCATCACTTTATGACATAGTGCTTTAACCACATTTAAGTCATGGCTAATAAAAATATAACTTAGATGTTCTCTTTGTTGTAAACGTCGCAATAATTGAATCATGGCTTTTTGAGTCGTTCGGTCTAAAGCAGACGTTGGTTCATCTAAAATGAAAAGTTTAGGTTGCACCACTAAAGCTCTCGCTAGAGCAACGCGTTGACGTTGCCCACCCGAAAGCTCGTGCGGATAGCGATGCTGAAAGCCTTCAGCCAACTCTACTTTTACCAAAGCAGATTCAACTTGCTGTTTGATCTCACTATTAGCTACCGCTTTCACTTTTAATCCTTCAGCAATAATCTGCCCTACTGTCATACGCGGGTTTAAGCTACCAAATGGGTCTTGGAAAACAATTTGTAAGTCTGACCGAATCTTACGTAAAGCTTTTTGTTCTAAGCGGTTTAAATCTTGCCCTAAAAAGTTAATTTGCCCATCACTTTTAATTAATCGAAGCAGAGCTAAAGCCAATGAAGATTTTCCAGAACCACTTTCACCTACAACGCCTAATGCTTCGCCTTGACTAAGCTCAAAAGTTATATTTTCAATAGCAGTGGTATAGCCTTGAATTCGGTTAAAGAAACCACTCCGAATTGGGTATTTAACATTGAGTTGTTGAACAGATAAAATTTTCTGGCTAGATACTAGAGGCTGAGCAAAACCAAGATCATGTTCTAACAGTTGCTCAGTATAAATTGACGTTGGACTTTCAAAAATCTGTTGAAGCTGACCTTGCTCTACAACTTGCCCCTTGTTTAATACAATGAGTTCATCGGCATAACGGCGCACCAAATTCAAATCATGGCTAATTAAAATCAGCGCCATGCCATATTTATTCTGTAAAGACTTTAATAACTCTAAAATTTGCGTCTGCAAAATGACATCAAGCGCGGTAGTTGGTTCATCTGCAATTAAAATTTTAGGTTGAAGTGCCAGCGTTGTCGCAATCATGACCCTTTGTTTTTGTCCTCCAGAAAGCTCATGCGGATAACGCTTTAAAATTTGCTCTGGGTTAGCTACTCCTACATCTTCTAATAGTTGAATAACTTGCTGCTGAGCTTTCGATTTTGACCAACCTTGTAAAATAAAATTTTCACCAAGAATTTTCTCAACCCGATGCAATGGATTTAAAGCCGTAGAAGGCTCCTGAAAAATCATGGCAATTTGGCGGCCACGTAAATAGGTTCTAGTCTTTTCATCTATGTCTAAAATATTTTTTGAATCAATAATAATACGACCCGATGTTTTTAATTTTTCTGGTAATAAGCCCATCATCGCTAAACAGCTTATTGTTTTACCTGAACCACTCTCACCTACAATGGCAAGCGTATCCCCAGCTTGTAAGTGTAAATTGAGCCCTTCCAATAAAACCTGATCTTGCGTAGCAATTGAAAGGTTTTCTATTTTTAGCAAGGTAGCATCTTCACTTAAATTATTTTCTTGGGTCAAATGCATCACGTGCCGCCTCCCCAATATAAATTAAGAATGACAACACAAAAGCTAAGCTAAAAAACCCTGATAAAGCTAACCACGGTGCGTCTAAGTTATTTTTACCTTGCAACAACAATTCGCCTAAAGAGGCAGCATCTGGTGGTAAACCATAGCCCAAGAAATCGAGTGCTGTTAAAGCAATAATATTGGTCGTCAAAATAAAAGGTAACTGCGACAGGCTAGAACTTATGGCATTTGGCAAAATGTGTTTAAAGATAATTGCTCTATCATTTACACCTAAAGCCTGAGCCGCACGCACATAGTCAAGCTGGCGCGCTTTTAGAAATTCAGCACGGACAATTCCCACAAGCACAGTCCAGCTAAAAAATAACATAATAAAAAATAGCCAATATACATTTGGGGTAAACATACTGACCAAAATCATGACCATAAACAGCATGGGTAAACCATTCCAGACTTCTACCAGTCGTTGTCCCAACAAATCAACCCAACCACCATAGTAGCCCTGTACAGCGCCCACCAAAATACCAAATAAGGCTGCACAACCCGTTAAAGCCAAACCAAAAAGTAAAGAAACTCTAAGCCCATAAAGTATACGTGCTAACACATCTCGTCCTTGGTCATCTGTGCCTAACCAGTTTTGCTTGGAAGGTGGTGACGGTACAGGTACAGCCAAGTCTAAATTGGGGGTCTGATAAGAAAATTGAATGAGCGGCCAAATCGCCCATCCTTTATGATTAATAAGCTCTTGCACAGCGGGGTCTTTATAGTCTGTTTCTGTTTCAAACACACCACCAAAAGTGGTTTCGGGATATGCCTTAAAAACAGGCAAATAATAAGCATCCTTATATTTCACCAACAGCGGTTTATCATTAGCAATGAGTTCAGCAGCTAGTGACATCACCAAAATTAGGCTAAACAAAATAAAGCTTATCCATCCCAATTTATGTTGTCTAAACTTTTGTAGCCGTGATCGCACAATTAAAGACATTATTTACCTCCTTGTGCGTCAAAGTGAATACGTGGATCAATCCATTGATACAGCACATCGCAAATAAGTCTTAAAAGTAGACTAAAAAGTGTGAAGAAAAACAATACACCAAAAATAACAGGATAGTCCCGCTGAACAATTGCTTCAAAGCCTAATAAGCCAACTCCGTCTAGATGAAAAATAATTTCAATAAACAGATTTCCCACAAAGAAAATACCTGCTAAAACCTCTGGCAATCCGGCGAGCACGACTAGAATGGCATTACGAAATACATGCTTATATAACACTTGCTGGTCATTTAAACCTTTTGCATAAGCGGCCAAAACATAAGGTTTATTGAGTTCTTCTAAAAATGAATATTTGGTTAAATAAGTTAGGCTCGCAAAACCACCTAAAACCATGGTAATAAGTGGCAAAGTCATATGCCATAAATAGTCAGTAATTTTGCCAAATAAACTCAACTGATGAAAATTATCTGACACTAGGTTTTGCAATGGAAACCAGTGAAAATATGACCCACCTGCAAAGAAAACAATAAGTAATATTGCAAAGACAAAACTTGGTACAGCATAACCCACTACGAGTAACAGTGAAGTAGAACGATCAAACCAAGACCCTTGTTGTTTTGCTTTTTTTATACCAAGTGGAATCGAAATGAGATAAATCAGCAAAGTGCTCCATAACCCAAGTGAAACCGATACAGGCATTTTTTCCCAAAGCAGCCCAACTACTGATTTATCTTTAAAAAAACTTTGTCCAAAATCCAGAGTTAAATAACCTTTTAACATCAGTAAAAAACGCTCTACTGGAGGATGGTCAAAACCGTATTGTGCTTTAATTTGCTCGACCATTTCAGGGCTTAATCCTTTAGCGCCCTGATAGTACATTTCAGTACCTAATATACGCCCTGCTCCTGCGCCACTTTCCACCTCATGGATTGCTTGTTCAACTGGCCCACCTGGTGCAATTTGCACGACCACAAAGTTGATCAATAAAATAATGAACAACGTTGGAATCATTAAAAGAAGTCGCTTAAGAATATATGAACCCATATAACAGGATTTCCTTTAGGTACGTGCTTTTATTGTTGATGTAAATATTGGGCAACTTTTTTGGCTTGGTTTGGATTACTCCACCAGTACTCTATACCGGCAGAGAGTACTGGTTTCACTTTAGGTTGCTGATACATATTCCAGTATGCATACCAATAATCACCTTTTCCATAAGTCGGAATCTGGTAATAGCCTGCGCGAAGTAATCGATCAAGAATATGAGTATAGATAATTTGCTGCTCACGGTCTTTGGCAGTGACCAGTTTTGAAATGACTTTATCAATAACAGGATTACGAATAGCAGCATAGTTATAGTTACCATCTTGAACTGCTGCGGCACTTCCCCAGAACTGAGCCTGTTCGTTGCCTGGATTTAAAGATTGCGGCAAATTCATGGTGGTCATGTCAAAGTCATAACGGCGCGTACGCTCTAAATATTGCGGCGCATCGACTTGTCGTAATTGAATATTAATTCCTAATTTTTTTAAATTTCTTACAAATGGCATAAGTGTTCTTTGTTTACCATCTTGCTGAATAAGAAATTCAATTTGCACAGGCTTACCTTCGGACGTATACAACTGCCCTTCTTTAATTTTATAGCCTGCCTGAATAAGTAGCTGTCTTGCGATTAACAAATTTTGACGGTTAAAACCACTAGCATCTGAGACCGGATATTTCCAATCTGCCAATACACCTTTTTGCATTACTGGGGATAGCTTTGGCAATAAAGGTTTTAATACAGCAAGTTCATTGTTTGAAGGGCGACCTGTTGCAGCCAATTCACTATTTTCAAAATAACTTTGTAATCGTTGGTATTGTCCATAAAATAAAGCTTTGTTCTGCCATTCAAAATCATAAGCATAAGTTAATGCTTGTCTAAAGCGGATATCATTTAAAGGTTTTCGTCGTGTGTTAAATACATAACTTTCGGTTGCAATCGGATTATGGTGTCTAAACTTATATTGAGTGACTAAGCCAGCTCTTACCGCTGGAAACTTGTAGTCAGTGACCCATTTTTTAGGGTTAGTTTCTTCATGCAAGGTATATTGCCCAGATTTAAAACCTTCAAATGCAATATCCCAATTCCGATAATAAACATATTTTAAATGGTCAAAGTTATAACGACCTTTGTTAATAGGCAAATCTTTTGCCCAATAATTCGGGTTTCGTTTATAGCTAATACTTCGTCCAGCATCAATTTTTTCAACCACATACGGCCCTGAACCTATAATCGGTTGCAAGGTAATATGGGTAAAATCACGGTTCTGCCAATCTGCTTTTGAATAAATTGGTAAACTCGCCACCACAAAGGGTATTTTGGGATTATGGCTAGACTTAAAAGTGAACTTAACTTGATGTGGGTTGATCACTTCTGTTTTTGCCAAGTCCGAAAGATACATTTGTAGGCCAAAGTTAGATTTGGTCTGATAAATATCAAAGCTAAATTTCACATCTGCTGCTGTTAAGGACTGACCATTACTAAAACGAGCTTTAGGATTTAAATAAAAAGTAACGGATTGAGTTCTTTCAGGATCGTAGGAAACTTTCTCAGCTAAAAGTGGATATAAAACTCCAACTTCATCGAGTGACTGAGTCATTAAAGTATCAAAAAGATAATTTACCCCTTCTGTCGCGTTCCCCTTACCATTCATGCTGTTTAAATTATCAAAAGTCCCTTGCGCAGCCCGACTTAGTATTCCACCTTTCGGTGCATTTGGATTGGCATAAGGCATAGCAGACATTGCAAAATATTTAGGCTTAGAATGAATTGCGATATAAGGCGTGATTTGCTGTGCAGAGAATACAGCTTGTGAAAACACACTGAGCCCGACTAGCAGGCTCAGTTGAGAATATAACTTTTGCATAAAGTTCTAATTATTCTATAAATTAGGCACTTTAATAATATCGCCAATACGTAATTGCGTCGACGGTGTTAAGTTATTGAGTTCCGCCAGTAAAGTGGTTTCTAGGCCATATTTACTCGCAAGACCAATTAAGGTATCACCACGTTTAACTTTGTATTCCACTACAGTTTTTGGAATCACAATATTTTGACCGCGCTGTAGGTTAGCATTTGCTTTTAATGCATTCATTTCAGCAAGTTCACGAACTGAAATACCTGCACGACTCGCAATCGCATTTAACGACTCACCCGCTTTAACCGTATACTTTTCAGTATTTTTGCCTGCTGCAACTGGTTTAGCTGATGATTTTGCCGTGTCAGCTTTCGCTGTTTCTACACTAGGTACATCACCTGTTAGCTTTAAATGCTGACCGACACGAACACTGCTATTACGAGACAAGCCATTTAATGCAGTAAGGTAATCTAACTGTAAATGATAGCGGCTAGCGATGCTTCGTAAGTTATCACCAGATTTAACGGTATAAGTATCTGGTGTTTCATCTTTAGCATTTTTAGTAGAGGTTTTACTTGGTGTTTCAACCTCACCTGTCAATTTTAAACGCTGACCAGCACGAACACCTGCTGTACGAGATAAACCGTTTAAATCGGCCAAATAACTTGTTTGCAGGTTATATTTAGCTGCAATGGCATGTAAGCTATCGCCAGACTGCACAACATAGTGTTCTGGAACACTTACGCTCGCAGGTACTTTCAAGTTTTGACCAAGTTGTACATGGCTACTCGCTTTTAAGTTATTCAGTTCTGCAAGTTCCGTTAAGCTAATTTTAGACTTGGTTGCAATGCTTGATAATGTATCACCACGCTGTACTTTATAACTTTCGGTCTTATATGATGGCCCTGCGGCAAGTTTTTCATATTTACCAGATGCTTTGTTGTCATCAGATTCATCAACAGCAGCAACTTCTTTTGCAGGTACATTAATCTTCTGACCAGCCATTAAATTACTACCAGCTGATAACCCTGGTGTTAGCTCCGCCAATTCCTGATTCGATAATGCATAACGATCTGCAATTAACTTTAAATATTCGCCACGTTTAACCGTATAGCTCTTTGTTGCAATACGACGTGTACTTGCCTGAACAGCTTTAGACTCTGCCTTAGCCGAATTACGGTTGCCTTTAGGCTCTTTCAAATGCAGTTTCTGACCAACAAATAGCCCATCACTTACAGATAAATCGTTATATTCAGCAAGCTGTTTCACAGACAAATTAAATTGATTTGCCACACCAGTTAAACTGTCATTTGCTTGAACAACATACACATCAGGTTTAGTTGTTGATTTTGTCGTAGACTCTACTTCTTGCGGTTTAGCATCGTATAAATACAGGCTAGTTCCTACAAATAAAGTCTTTTCAGGATCAATCTGATTCCACTTGGCAACATCACGCCAGTTGACACCATTTTTCATTGCAATAATTGCTAATGTATCGCCCGGCTGTACGGTATAAGTACTACGCTTGCCTTTAGGCTGTACAACGACAACATCAGTATCGGTTTTAATGTAAGGCTTATCTTTATTACGCTGTGCTTCTTCAGAGTTTGCAACGCTTGCATCTTCAGTTAACGTTTTAGGATAAGCAAAGCCTTTGCTTAACTCTTTACCTTGCTGTTCAGCAACTGATTGACTTGTCTGAATCGCCGTTAACTTAATCTTGCCATCATAAGGATCAACAATTTCGGTACCTTGCGGCGCAATTGCCTTTAACTCAGCAACGACTTGGTCTTTTTCAGCTTGAGTAGCCTGTGGCTGTAATGCTTGCTCAACTGTTTCTTTCTGACCTTCAGCACGAACTGCCGCTAAAATTTTCTCACGTTCATTTGCTGAAATTGGCGGTTCTGTTCGTACAGGTTTAACATTGGTCGCTGGCGTTACTGCAACCGGAATACGCGGTGCACTTGGTACGTCAGCTGAGGCTGCAAAAGCAGCTAAAGCATCAGAACCACGAGGTGTTGAACCTTTTACAGTCACAGAGCTGCTGGTTGTTTTAGCAGGTGTTGTTGGTCTTACAGGCTGAAGCTGAGTCGCTGGTGTCGTTTTAACAGTGACTGAAGTTGAAGTCGTTGTAGTTGGCTTAGATGGCGATGTGACATTTGCCCACCAGCCTCCTGTACTGCCACCTGCTTTCATCCCTTTGAGCTTATTATCAACTGATGGGCTTACATCAGCCGGAATTAAAATACGCATTGGGCTTGCTGGATCTACTGTTTCACCACGATAGCCTGGGTTTAATGCATATAACTCAGCACGGCTAAGACCACTGACTGATGCAATTTCATTTAATGATAAAGGTGCAGATAAAGTAACTTCACGGAAATGGGGCCTGTTGGCGATTGGTGGTAATGTCACACCATAAGCACGCGGATTTTTAATAATTTGAGCAACCGCCAAGAAACGCGGAACATAGTTCATGGTCTCTTGTGGTAATTTGAGTGACCAATAGTCAGTTGGTAAACCAGCTGCTTGGTTACGGTTAATTGCTTGTTGAATACGGCCCGGACCAGCATTATAGGCTGCTAAAGCTAATTCCCATGAACCGAACTGGTTATATAAACTTCCTAAAAACTCATATGCAGCACGTGTAGATTCGACAACATCACGGCGACCATCATACATACCCGTTTGTTGTAAACCATAAATACGGCCAGTACTTGGAATAAACTGCCATAAACCCGCTGCTGCTGCACTACTTGTTGCAGCAGGGTCATATGAACTTTCAATTACAGGCAATAAAGCGAGTTCGGTTGGAAGACCACGGCGTTCTGCTTCTTTAACCGTATGATATAAATAGCGACTAGCACGAGCACTTAGACGGTCAATATAAGGCTGACGTGAAATAAACCAGCTACGCTGTGCTTCAATACGAGAGTCCCAATGGTTTAAGTCCATCTTGAAACCCACAGCCATACGCTTCCAGACGTCACCGTGTTTTAAAATTAGTAAACGGTCACCCTCTACAGCACGCATATCCGTTGCTGAAAGTAAATCTTCTAAGGAGTCCAGACTGCTTGCATCAAGATAGCCTGCTCCACTGACCTGTTTTGATTTCGAGGTTTTTGCAGATTGCGGAGTCGAGGAACAGCCTGTTGTAATACCCAACGCAGCTAAAGCAGAGCTAAGGACTGTAATTTTGAATAATGATGCTGCAGATGGCTGCCACACAAATGTGGTTGGTTTATACATAAAAACTTCCAAACAACTCGCGTAATATTTCTTGGGGTCTGCCCACAAACCCTAGGTCTTCGATGCCATTGTAGTAAAGCATGCAAGATAGACAAGGCAATAATTTAATGTCATTTGCATGGAAATGTTACAAGAAATTAAAAAAAGCTTGCTTTGTAACGATGGAACCGAACTTTTTGCGTATACAATACACCATATTCAGCTCTTTTTCTTTCAGTTTAGGTTTCGATTTATGTCTCAAACAATCACACTGTATGTTGATGGTGCATGTCGTGGCAATCCGGGTTTAGGCGGTTGGGGTGCATATGTCATTACTGAACAGGGTGAACATAAATTATTTGGCGGTGAACCCGACACAACTAATAACCGCATGGAGCTTACCGCTGCTATTGAAGGAGTTTCTTTTTGCCCACCCGATGCACAATTAATTGTCTGGACAGACTCAAATTATGTAAAGCAAGGCATTACAGAATGGATTCATGGTTGGAAAAAGAAAAATTGGAAAGACGTTAAAAATCCTGACCTATGGCAAAAACTTGATGCTGTTTGTGCAGGTAGAACAATTGAGTGGAACTGGATTAAAGGACACGCAGGACATCCTGGCAATGAAATGGCAGATCATCTCGCAAATTTAGGTGCAGACAAAACTGCTCAAGAACTCAAGCAACCGCAGCCCGCAGCAGTACCGCAAGATATAAAAAAGCCTGAACAAGACTGGTTACTAGACGACCCTTTCGGGTTTGATATGGTTGAAAACACCGAAGATGAAGATGTTGCTCTTGAGCAATCACAAGAAATTGAGATGGTTACTGTAGACGAACAAGTGTGTGAGGCTGAAGCTGTAGAGCAAGAAACAAAGCAGCAAAATAGCAATATTCATCCGCAAATTGTGGTAACTGAAGCAAAGCTTAAGCTGCAAGGCCCTCGACAGCTCATTCTCGATACAGAAACCACCGGTTTCTATTTCCAAGATGGCGACCGTATTATTGAAGTCGGTGCGATCGAAATGATTAACCGTAAGCTTACGGGTAGTTCAATTCATATTTACATTAACCCACAAAAACCAGTGGGAGATTCAGAAAATATTCACGGTATTAGTGATGATTTCTTAAAAGATAAACCTCTTTATGCAGATATTGCTGATAGCTTATTTGACTATCTAAAAGGCGCAGAAATTATTGCTCACAACGCAACCTTCGATATGAACTTCTTGGACATGGAGTTTAAGCGCGTTGGTTTACCTACCCTTACAGAAGTTTGTGAAGTTACCGACACTTTAGCACTCGCAAAAAATAAACATCCGGGACAGAAAAACTCACTTGATGCTTTAGTGAGACGTTATGAAATTCCAGCACGTGACCGTACCTTCCATGGTGCGTTACTCGATGCTGAAATTCTTTCTGATGTTTACTTGGCAATGACAGGTGGTCAGGTTTCCTTTGATATGGATGCATTATCTCAAAGTGAAAAAGATCTGCAAAATATGACAAGAAGTAGAGTTCAAATTGATTTACCCGTCATTTACCCTTCGGATGAAGAGTTAAACACACATGAGACTTGGGTCAAAGAATTTGAGAAAAAATACGGAGAGCCTTGCCTTTTTGCAAAATAAATTTTTGATTCTCTAATGTTTTTTAGTTTTCCCTTTTGCAAGTTAAGTTATATTAGTTATATAGATTTTTAGCTCAAGCTATTGAGCCATGACGAATATAACAATTGATTTTTTTTGCAAAGGGGAATTTTTATGTCTGAGCATAATTCGATTCAGTTTGATCCAACAGCTTTACTCATCATTAAAAATGAAATTGATAATTCAATAAGACTGGTGGAAGGCGCTGTAAGCACATTAATTGAAGAACAGACCCTCCCTTTTGGTATTGACGATGCATTAGAACAATTTAAACAATGTACTCAAGTACTACACCTCATTGATATTCCCTATTTAGCAAAAATCACTCAATATTCAGCTGAATTGATGCAAAAAATTATGGCGAAGCCAGAACACATCAATACCGATGACGTTGTTGCTTTAAGTGAAGGCACAACTATGGTTAAACGCTATGTTGAGTTTATCTGTTTACGCGAAGTTGAAGTACCTCAATTCCTTTTAGATACTTTAAATAATCTGGAAAAAGCCTTAAACAAACCATTAACCTCCTCAGGCCAACAGATTGCTTCAAACCTTACGGCAAACTCACTTGAGTTGCCACAACCCGAAATCCTCATCAATGAAAAAACTCAGTTTATCCATCAACTTTATAAATTATCTCTCCATCAGTTTTTGAATAAAACTGAAACTGCTCGAGACTTTCAAGCATTTAAACTCATTGGTAGCTATTTAGTAAGTATGGCTCATGGTCAACCAAGTCAGCAATATTGGCAATTGGTTAACGCTGCCTTTAATCATATTGATGAGCTTGTTCTAAATGATGCACGCTTGCGTGTATTTATTAACCTTGAAAATGCGATCAGTCTATTTTTAGCATCGTCTGAAAGTTTTGAAGCCAGTTTAAATGCATTAGCAGATATTTTGAGTATTATAATTGGACGAGAAGATCACTTTGCCGAGCAGATTCGTGGTCAACTCAATATTGGTAATGAGTTTCTTACCGACTCTCAACTCAAAACGTTGAGCCAGCATCTGTATGGTCCAGACTACGAGACAATGCACACGGTAAGTCAATTAATATTAAGCGAAATGAACAAAATTCGTAATGATATTGAATATAACTACCAAAACATGTCCCCAGAAAAAGCTCAACAACTGCAAACAAATCTGATGCAGCTTGCTCACACATTTAAACTACTTAACTTAAATGAAGCTGCTTTAGAACTTACTCAGCAAGCGAGTAGTTTAAGTCAGATGAACATATTGAGTAATGAAAATTATGCTCAGCAGCTCATGAAGAGCATTTTATCGGCCATGAACTCAATTGGTATTTTGGTACGTCATTATTCATCTAACCGTCTACAAATTCGCGTCAACAATACGCATATCTCTCTAGATCGTTTAGACGAAGCACATCAAACTTTATTGAATGAGACGAAAAATTTAACCGATTTTGTATGCCAAAGCTTAACGCTGTATGCTAACGATCCAACACAAAATATTGAAGCAATTGCAGGTTCTTTAAAAGAATTAGCTGGCGCTGCTGAGTTTTTAGGAAGCCCTATTCAACAAAATGCTTTGCTTGAAACAGCAAAATTTGTACAGCAGCAAATTGATCTGGATCAACCTTTTAATACTGACCAGATTCACTGTATTTTTAACGTGTTAGCTGGACTAGATATGTTAGTTGACAATTTAAAAAATAAACAGCCTGTTCTACAATCCATGTTTGATGTAGCATTGCTTAGTAGTCAACAACTTCAAAAAAAGGCAGCTTAATGTCTGAGTTATCACTTGCTTATATTTTTCATCATCAACAGTTATTGGTTGACCAAAACCTTCAACTACCCAAAGTCGAAAAGTTAGCAAGTGATTTGCTTTTCAGTCATGATGAACAGGTCATTGCTCGTGATCTGTTAGATGAAGAGTCCATACCAGAAGGTTTACAGCTTGTTCCAATTCGTCAACTTATTTCCAACTGGTCAAAAGAGCAATTTTTACAAGCAAGTCGTGCTGTCCAATTGCTCGAATGGCGACGTAACCACAAGTTTTGTAGCCACTGTGGACACCCAACCGAAGTACACCCAACTGAATATGCAATGGTGTGCCCTTCTTGTCGTTATCACCAATACCCTCGTGTAAACCCATGTATTATCACGATCATTACTAAAGGTGATCATGAAATTTTATTGGCGAAATCTATTCACAATAAAACCAATATGTATGGTTTGATTGCAGGTTTTGTGGAAGTCGGTGAAACACTCGAAGAAGCCGTACAACGCGAAGCTTTAGAAGAAGTCGGTCTTAAACTCAAAAATATTCAATATATGTCAAGCCAACCTTGGCCATTCCCAAGTAATTTAATGATTGCGTTTAGAGCTGAATATGAGTCAGGCGAAATTTCTTTGCAAGAAGATGAAATTGCTGATGCACAGTTCTTTAAATTTGATCAACTTCCTGAAATTCCATTTAAAGGCAGTATTGCACATGCAATGATTACGCAGATTACTCAAACGAAGTAATCTGCGCTTTCTAAAACTAGATGGTTTTAGAATACTTCATCAAGAAAGTGCAAAATAGTCCGCTTCGTTCTGAAGTAATGACTCACAAAACTCGAAAGGCTCGCTAAAATTGTAATATGGCCTGTTTTAGGAATCACAGCGATATGACTGTGATTTCCACTTTGTCTTAGTGCTTGGTCAAGATCAAAGGTATTTTCTTTTTTTACAAGCTGATCATTCTCAGCCATTAAAAGGTAATGTTTGATATTGTTTTGATTTACAAAATAATATGGCATCACGTCTTGATAAGAAATGCTTTGATCAAAAGCATCTTCAGCGAGTGGATCACCCTTATAATCAAAATGATAAGGGCCTGCCAAACCAAAAATTGCTTTAATATTCCCTAAACATTGAATTGTATTTAATGTTGGGTGATAGACAGCTGACATCACGTTAAATGCACCTGCCGAATGGCCCATAAGTACAACATTCTCTGTCGATATTTCAAGCTTTTCTTGATTTTGGTGTAAATGATTTAGTGCTTGAGTTAAGTCATCTACATAACTTGGAAAAATATTTTTGGGAGCAAGCTGATAGTTAATAATAGCAACGTCATAACCTTCTTTGGTAAATGCTTCACCTATAAATAAATAGTCCCGTTTATTACCGTGTTGCCATGCACCACCGTGTACAAAAACAATTAATGGTCGATGTGGTAATTTTTTTGCAGAACGATAAATATCTAAACGATGACGCGGCTTTAAGCCATAACGCACATTTAAAACCTGCTCAAAACCATCTTTTGGTGTAAAACGGTTTAAAGCGAAGCTCCCCAAATCATACAGGCGGAACTCTTTATAAAGAGTTCTCGCCTGTTCAATTCTACTTTGTAATTGTTCAATCAGATTCATATTTTATTGTGCAGTAGATGATGCTGGATCTGTTTGGTCCGGATCAATTGCAACAGGAGTTTGAACTGTTGGTTGAGCAAGAACGTTATTAATTACCGGAGTAGTAGTTGCGCTAGCAGTATTTGCTGCAGGAGCAGGTGCTAAATCAATATTATCAATAAGCGTCACGATTTTGGTCACGTTGCCAACGTTTTGTAGCACATTGTTTAAATCATTAATTTCAGCTGTGTTTAAGCGTCCCATCACATATAAAACACCATCTTCTGTATGTACCAGTACTTTACTGTCTGATACAACGGGTGCTTTCATTAATAGAGCACGTGTATTTGTAGTTACACCCGCATCCTGCATGATAGTGTTATAGCTAACTTTGTTACCTACCGTAATATAGTTATGTACGGCTTTTACATCACTCATTGCTTTAACATTGTCTTCTGCCAATTGTTTTAAGTATGGATCTGGCACCTGACCCGTTAACAATACTGTACTATGGAAGCTTTCGATGTTAATACGAGATTCTTTGAAACGCTGATCAAGCTTATAAAGATTAATATTCGCTGTACGCTTAATTGAAGAATCAATAAATACTTGGCCTAAACTACGTACACCACTATCTGTTCCAACTGGAGCTGTACCTGTTCCACCAGAAATAAAACTTGCGCAACCTGACAAACTTGCGACACAAAGCGCTGTTACAGCAATACGTTTTAACACTCCACCAGACTCCTATCAATCTCTTCTTGGCTTGATCATAAAACATCAGTTTTTAACTTGGTCAAAAGAGTAATGAACTCTTAATCCAAAGTAAATGCATTTTCGATCCATTGCAGATCATAATGGAATTTAGAAAAGTCTTGCTGTACTGTTTTTGCAATTTTCTGTGGAAAATCAAAACAAATCACATCAAAACGACAATAAAAATCCTGATAAGATGGGTATCTCTGTAAAAACCTCATCGCCGTTTTAATTATTTTTTTCTGCTTACTCACGGTGACCATCTCACAAGCCTGACCATAATTTCCTATTCCACGCGCCTTAACTTCAACAAAAATCAAATCTTTACCGCGTTTTACAATTAAATCCACCTCCCCACGGCGTGAATGATAATTGCTTGCTACCCACTCATAATTTTGTTTTTTTAAAATATCTAATGCCGTTTGTTCGGCCCATTTTCCCAGTTGCTGTGCAACTAACATAATACTTGTTCCCCCATTAAAAATGTATGTTCGCTGACATTGTTCACGCCCAAAACATAATTTCGGGTACACTAACCCATTAAAATTGTTTATCTGTACGGAGTAAAACCAAATGAGTGCTCAGTTATTTGTTGTAGCCACCCCAATCGGGCACTTAGATGATATGACTTTCCGTGCAATTGATATCTTAAAATCAGTTTCTATTGTTGCCGCCGAAGATACACGCCAGTCAGCTCAATTATTTAAGCACTATAATATATCTACTCCGCTTACGGCATGCCATGACCACAACGAAAGTAATAAAATTGAGCAACTAGTTCAAAAGCTACTTGCTGGTGAAAATATTGCTTTGATTAGTGATGCTGGTACACCGCTTATTAGTGACCCTGGTTTTAAACTCGTTCGTGCTGCTCAAGAGCATGGTATTAGAGTCGTGCCTGTACCAGGTGCATGTGCTGCGATTGCTGCATTAAGTGCTGTAGGTCTACCAAGTGATCGTTTTAGTTTCGAAGGCTTTTTACCATCAAAGGCTTCTCAACGTATTACGCAACTTGAAAAACTTAAAAACGAAACTCAGACCTTAATTTTTTATGAAGCACCCCACCGCATTTTAGAGTGCGTAAAAAATATGGCTGAAGTATTTGGTGAAAATCGTCCTGTTGGTTTTGCACGTGAAATTACCAAAACTTTTGAAACCATCAAAAAAATGACTTTAAAAGATTTGGTTAGTTTTATTGAAAATGACCATAACCAAGAAAAAGGTGAAATTGTTCTTGTGGTTGGCGGTGCACTAGAAAAAACTGATCTGGAACAAGAAAAACTAGATGAACTTTTAAAGCGCTTACTTCAAGATTTATCGGTTAAAGCAGCATCTCAACTTGCGGCCGATTTAACGGGTATTAAGAAAAAAGTTGCTTATCAACGTGCACTTGAGTTAACTCAATCTTAATTATTTAATTCAGTGCGGTGATGGCAAATACTTTAAGCCATCCCGCGCATGAATTTTGCATAATAATATTAAAGATAAAAACAAGAATATTCATATGGCTGAACAGCTTGGAAAACTTGGCCCCCATGAAGGGCAAGAACTAGAATTATTACTTTCTGGTAAGAAACCAATTGCTTTATTTTATGACTTATTACCTACTGAATTTGTAAAGCACCTTGAGCAAGGTACTTTAACTATGCTCAGTAAAGATATTGAAACGTCTTTACCTGTACCTTTTTCAATTATGCTGATCTATAAAGATGCCTCTTTAGAAGATTTGAATGAACTTGTCTTATGTATTGAAAAATCACTAAAGGAAACTCAACTTGAAGACCGCTTAGCACTAGACCGTAGAATCGGACAACTTTTAAGTTACTCAGCACAAGATATAGAGTTTTATATTCAGCACGTTTCAAATCGTCATTTTAAAAGAACACTCTAAAACTATCTCAATATATGCTTTGTTGACTGAACAATTGTCTCGGTCAATACATCGAGTTGCTTCGACTGTCTTTTCCAGTGATGCCAATATAAAGGAATATCGAGTTGGGCCTCGGGCATAATCTCAATGAGCGTTCCATTTTCGATGAGTGACTGAACCTGAAGCTCGGGCACCATACCGTAGCCCAAACCCAATTGAATTGCTTTGACGAAAGCATCTGTGGCAGGAATAAAACTGTAAGGATAACTTTGCATAGGTAAACCATAGCCCTTCAATAATACCTCCGAATGCATTAAATCTTTATGATTAAAAATCACTGCTGGAGTTTTTCTTAAAGCTTCTCGGTTAATTCCACTACTAAACCATTGGTTCACCAACTCAGCAGATGCCAGCATTTTATAGCGCATTTTACCAAGAGGCTGAGCTAAGCAACCCGCCATAACCTGCTCTTCTGCCGATATACACGCATTGACCTGTCCCGTTTCTAACAATGTATGCGTGTGAGATTGATCATCAATTTTTAGCTCTAATACTATTTTTTCTTTAAACAACGTTTGCTGAATACTTGGCAAAAGCCAAGTTGCTAATGAATCTGCATTCGAGGCCAGTGCAATCTTATAAAATTCCGATTCAGATGATTTACCCATTAAGCCTTGTAATAGATTTTGCTCCATTAACCTTGTATGACGTAAATGCTGGAGTAAGGTTTGCCCAGCTTGTGTGAGTACACATGGACGACCCCGTATTATTAAAATCTGCCCTAAATATTTTTCTAACGCTTGTACACGTAGTGATACAGCAGAGGGTGTTATGTATAAATGCTGTCCTGCTGCATCAAAACTCCCGACTTCTGCAACAGCGAGAAAAGCTTCACATTGCTTACTATCTAACATATACAAAACCTAAATTTTATTTAGCCAAACCTAAATATTCTTAATATTACTTATTTCTTAATAAAAAGTCAGATAATTCCCGCATCTGATTTTTTTGCTTAATGGTTATGCTTTCTCTGAGTGTGTTTTTTAAAGGTTTAGGTATTGGTAGCGGTCTAATTGTAGCGATTGGTGCCCAAAACGCTTTTGTTCTAAAGCAAGGGCTTAAACAGCAATATGTATTCTGGCTATGTTTAATCTGTGCCCTGTCCGACTCAATTTTAATTGCCTGTGGTGTATTGGGTTTTGCCGAAATTATGACAGCATCCCCCATTTTAATTGCGGTCGCTAAATATTTAGGAGCAACGTTTTTGTTCGTCTACGGAGCAAAAGCATTCTATGCCGCGTTTAAAACTAATCAAGGTATGGAGCTTGATGGCAACCAAAAGCAGACTTTAACCCAAGCATTAGTGACCTGTCTTGCCTTTACTTGGCTTAATCCGCATGTCTATTTAGATACCATTGTGCTGATGGGTTCAGTTGCAACCCAATTAGAAGACAAACTTAGTTTTGCTTTGGGCAGTATTCTTGCTTCTTGGCTTTTCTTTTTCAGTTTGGGTTACGGCGCAAAATTATTAAAACCATTATTTACCAATCCAAAAGCTTGGAAAATTTTAGATTTCATTATTGGTTGCATTATGTGGAGTATTGCAATTTCGCTTCTCATCTAATGCATTCAAACAGTAAAAAGTACCATGTTTACATATGGTACTTTTTTATTTATGCAATCAAAATTAAGCTTCTGAACCCAACATCACCTTTGACTGTTTTCTTTCTTGTAATGATTGTTTAATCACAGCATAGCCCGAAGATACACCTAAGTATGCGATCACAAAGGCGACCAATAAATCTGGAAAAATAGCACCTGTTCCAAACACTCCCACAGCAGCAAAAATAACAGCAATGTTGGCAATAGAGTCATTTCGGCTACACAACCAAACAGAGCGCATATTGGCATCACCATCCCTAAAGGCATAAAGCATTAAAGCGACAGAAACGTTAGCAATTAAGGCGATTACTCCAATTGCCCCCATGACCATAGGTTCAGGTGAGACACCATGAAAGAATGACCACACTACTTTTGCAATGACGAAGAACCCAAAAGCTGCCATGGTTGCCCCTTTAACAAGAGCTGCGGTCGCACGCCAGTAAAGACTCATCGAAAGCACAACTAAAGACAAAGCATAATTTGCTGCATCTCCAGCAAAATCTAGTGCATCTGCCCATAACGAAACAGATTGGGCTTTGTAACCTCCCACAATTTCAACTACGAACATTAATGCATTAATAACAAGTGCAATCCATAACGCTTTTCTAAAGCGAGGACTGACTTTCTTTGTAGGAGAACATGTTGAAGCACATCCACATCCAGCCATTTCATTTCCTCAAAAACTCTTTTATAGTGATTAAAAACCCTTGAGTAGCTCCAGAGTCAAGTCTTATGAGTCTTTCTATTGGTCAATTATCAAAAAAAGCGGATGTCCCGATCGATACTATTCGTTATTACGAAAAAGTAGGTGTGCTAGACCGTATTCAACGCTCAGAAAATAATTATCGTGTTTACACAAATCAAACTCTCGCAGATCTATTATTTATTAAGCATTGCCGTGAATTAGATATTTCTCTCAACGACATTAAAACGCTAAAAGGAATGAAAACTCAGCCCAAACAGGCGTGTACGGAAATTGATAATTTGGTGAATAAATATTTAATTGAAGTATCTGAAAAAATTGAACGACTTTTACTTTTGAAAGAAACCCTCACCGATTTAAAACAGCACTGCTCTACCGACCGCACAGTAGACGAATGTGGCATTTTAAAAGAACTGCAAAACAACCTCTAACTCGACCTAAAATAGGCAATAAAAAAGCATCACTCATGTGATGCTTTTTTAATATTAATGGTCGCTATGTTCGTCTGGTGGAACCTCAGTAATTCTCCCACCACGAGCTAAAAACGCGGCAACTTCATCTTCCAATGCTTGGCGCTGTTTTTGTTTCGCAGTTACGGTAAGTGTTTCTGCTTCTGCAAGATCGGCATCAGTTAAGTTGCCTGCTTCTTCATCAGCCGCACCACTTTCAGCCGCTTTGGCTTCATCTTCATCTACAGCAGAATCTTCTGCATCTTCATAATCATTGATATCTGTCATATTTACACTCCCCACAATGATTTGTATTGCATCATCGCTATGGCCTTTGAGACCTCAGAAATTTAGCAATCTCTTTGCATTTAGCAAAGAGCCAAATTGGTCAAATCCGTATCTTTTCTGACCGAATTGGTAATGATATATAAATGATTGTTTAAAAAATATCTACTGATATTTATTTAGACCAGTAGAGCATAAACTTCATAATCATTTTAACGACTATACTGGGTGTTTTGTAAAGCCCCTAAACCATTCGCTTGTTGCATAAAACGCTCTTTTAAGAACGAAATTTGTTCAACCTGCTTAAGCCCCACATTTCGGGCCCAAATAAATGGGAATAGTTCACTACTTTCGACCCAACCAATTGCTGACATACTATGCATCATCGCATCGTTTTGTCCTTTACGGCGATGTTCATAACGCATTAATGTTTGTTCATGTGCCCAAACACCACGGCCTAAATCATGCAGTAGCGCATCACAGAGTACTGCTGCATCTAAACAACCAATATTCACTCCTTGCCCAGCAAGCGGATGAATAACATGTGCTGCATCACCTATTAGGGCTAATCCAGCTTTCACGTATTGTTTTGCAGCACGCGCTTTCAATGGAAATTGTGCTCTTGAACGGACTTCTAACACTTCACCCAACATATGCTGGCTTTCGCGAGTTAGAAGCTGCATAAACTCATGATCACTTAAAGCTGAATATTCATCGGCATAATCATCTGGTAATGTCCAGACAATAGACTGCCAATAGCCATTTTCACTTTCTTCAAGACTCGCCATCGGCAAATATGCTAAAGGCCCAGTTGGCAAAAAAATTTGACGAGCAACATAGTGATGAGGTCTAGAAGTCTTAATTGCACAACTAATGGCTGCTTGCTTGTAATCTAGTACATCTAAATCAATAAAAGCTTGCTCACGTACAAATGAATTTGCACCATCTGCACCAATAAGCAGTTTAGTTTTAAGTGTAGAGCCATCAGCAAGTTGAATATGCCAGCACCCTACACCTTGCTCAATACGGGTAACGCGAACTTGAGTACGATAATCTGTTAACTGCTCAAGCATTTTTTGCTGAATGGCTACATTCAATACGCTCGGCTCAACCATAGAGCCCAAGGATTGTTCAGGCATTGGTCTTTGTAGAGATTCATGACCAAAATTAATTTCTCCATAGCCATTTAAGTTCCACACTTGCATGCCGGTATAAGGCATTTGACGTGCCAAATGATCCCAAACTTTAACCGTTTTCAGTAAATGAATCGTGGCTTGGCTTAATGCTAAAACACGCGGGTTCATCACACTTAATGTTTTTTCAACATCAAGTACAGGAGCAGCATCCAGTACAGTAGGCTGTACACCACCTTGTGCAAGTAATAAAGCTGTTAAACCACCAACCAATCCACCACCAACAATGACGACATCCAACACTTCACTCATGCTTTTAGCCCCATTGCATAATTCGCTACTAATGGTTTAACTCCCGGAATCACATCAAATGCAATCAAACCTGTATTACGGATCAATTTTAATAATGGATTTTGGTTACTAAAACCACGAACTACGGTGTCACAGAACTTAATCACTCGTTGCTGGTCTGATAAACGTGCCTGCTCATAGGCAAGTAAATTATCTGGGTTACCAATGTCAGCAGATGTGCTTAACTGGTTCACTAAATAACGCACTAAAACATCAGCATCGCGTAGACATAAGTTAAACCCTTGTCCTGCAACCGGATGGATGGTATGCGCTGCATTCCCCATTAAAATAACGCGCCCAACCGCTTGTTTATGCGCAAGCACTTGTGAAAGCGGATAGCTAAAACATTTGCCTGTTTTTTCAAATTTACCTGCTCGGTCACCGTAAGTTTGTTGCAAGGCACTTAAAAAATGCTGATCATTTTCTTCGCCTAACCACTCATCTTCAGTCCCTTTTTTAACAGGCCATACCACTGAGCGACGGTATTCACCCGGTAAAGGCAATAAAGCTAAAGGCCCTAACGCGCTAAAACGCTCAAACCCCACCTGCTCATGCGGTTTCGATGTTTGTACAGTCGTAACGATGGCAACCTGATCATAATCGTGAACATCAACACCAACCCCAATGGCTTGACGACAGAAAGAATCACGTCCATCAGCAGCAATTAATAATTTTGACTCAAGTTTTAAGGTTTCCTCACCGCGCTGAGCTTCAATATGTACTTGTTCAGCATTTTGAGTTAAAGCAGTGACTTGTACGCCGTCAATCAGTTCAATCAAAGGTTGTTGACGTACTTGAGTTAACAAAACTAGACCTAACCAAGCATTTTCAATGACCTGCCCGAAACTTTCGACTTTTTCTTGTTCTGCAACTAAACGGGCTTTACCAAAACTGCCTTGCTCAGTAATGTGAACTTGTAAAATTGGAGTCGCATGTTGTTGCAATGCATCCCATAACCCTAGCTTCTGATAAATCTGTACACTACGACGTGATAAAGCAGTATTACGTGCATCGAAACTAGAATGGTAAGGGGCAACATTCTGATCATCATAGTTTGGGTATTTCACAGCTTCTAATAACTTGACCGCAATATTAGCCTTCGCCAGCATAAGGGAAAGGCTCAATCCCACCATACCCCCACCTACAATAATCACTTGTTGTTGCATCGAGTTTACTCCTTTGGCGAATACGTTTAATTATGCTTTAGCTTGCGCCATTAAATGTTCAATATCTGCAATATCTTTAACTACGTCAGCAGTTAAAACTCGTGGGCCTTTTGACGTTGCGACCACGTCATCTTCAATACGAATACCAATACCACGCCATTTTTGATCTACGGTTTCATCGTCTGGCGCAATGTATAAACCTGGTTCAACGGTAACGACCATACCTTCTTCATATTGGCGCCAGTCGTCATCTTTTTTATAAGAACCGACATCATGTACATCCATACCTAACCAGTGGCCTGTACCATGCATATAAAACTGTCGATATGCCTCTGTTTCAATCAGCTCGCTCACATTACCTTTGAGTAACCCTAAATCAACTAAGCCTTCAGTTAAAATTTTAACAGCAACCTCATGAGGCTCACGGTACGAATTACCAATACGTACTGCATCAATCGCCGCATATTGAGAAGCCAATACCACTTGATACAATGCTTTTTGTTCTGGGCTAAATTTTCCGTTTACCGGAAAAGTACGGGTAATGTCCGATGCATAAAATTCATATTCGCATGCGGCATCAATTAAAACTAAATCGCCGTCTTTAAGGGCTTGGTTATTTTCAACATAGTGCAAAATGCAAGCGCTAGCACCACCACCGACAATACTGTTATAAGAAGGTACACAACCATTTTGCCCAAATACATAATTGAGCTCGGCTTCAAGTGCATATTCCATCATGCCAGAGTGAACTGTTTGCATCGCACGAGTATGTGCCTTAGCACTAATTGTTGAAGCAAGTTGCATTAGCTCAATTTCTTGCGGTGACTTGATTAAACGCATTTCATCGACAATGCGGTCAAGTTGAACTAACTGAGCTGGAGCAGCTTCGTGACGATGCTCAGCATTTGCTTTTTTGATCCATTGGCTGACTTTGGCATCAAATACAGCGTTGTGCCCAATTCGATAATAAAGACGTTCTTTATTTAATAATTTTTCAATAATTTCTTCATCAAGCAGATCAATAGCATAGGCTTCATCTGCTTCATACTCTTCAATTGCACCATCGATTCCCGCACGATAACCATTCCAGATTTCCATCTCACGATTACGTTCACGGCAAAAAAGACTATAGCTATAGTCATTAACGTCATCAAAAGTTTCTATGACAGCCACTGCCTCAGGCTCTCTAAAACCCGTCAAATAGAAAAAACTACTATCGGCACGGAATTTATAATCCGCATCGCGATTACGGTACATTTCCTCACGCGTTGCGATAATTGCAACACTGTTAGGACCCATTTTTTCTGCCAGACGGTCTCTGCGATGTTGAAAATCAGCTTGAGGCAATTTCATAATGATCTACTTGATTTAGAATTTTAAAGTCAAAAAATAAAATACAACCAATAATCCATCGCCTCAATTAACTTGGACGATGTGGTGTAAACATTTCTACAATATTTTGATCTACTGTACCTACAGCAGAAGTTTTACTTTTTGCATAAAAGTTTTTCAATAATGAACTTTCAGCAACTGTTACTTTGGTTCTACCAATCGATAAGCTTACTGGAATAAGGCGTACAAATTCATACAATTCTTCATAACTACTTTCGCCTTCTTCATCATTATCAGAGTCTTCAAACTCTACTGCTGCAACATCTTGTAAATGTTCAATCAACTCACGCTCATCGGCACGAATATGACCCGATGCCAAACCAAAACCCAGTACAACGCCAGCACACCAGTCTGATAATGCTTGTACACGGTCTTGAAGTGTATGTTCATCATCTGGAAGCATTGGTACATAATCTAATTCATCTTCCGATAATGCGTGCGAGACATCTTCCGCTTCATTAGTTAAAAGGACCAAAGCTTCTTCATTTAACTCTGGCACATTAAGAGTTGTTAAAATTTGTGTCCATTCTTCACGCACTGGTGCTTCTGTCACACAAACAATACCTGTTAATAAACCATGTAACTCACTAGGGCTTGAAATTTCTTCAATTCCTTCAAAATGAGCGTTCCATTCTGTCCAGCCTGAAATATCGTCTTGCATTCGTTTATCCAATCTCTATACTTCGTATATATTACCTTTGATTGCAATTCTGTGCGACCTCGTTATGTTAGAACAATTACAGCGGCTACAAGCGCATATTGGCGTTTTAAAAACACGCTTACATCATCTAGAGAGTGAAAATTCTACTCTCTTGGAAGCTAAAGAACTTGCTGAAACAGAGCATCACGCACAAGTTGTGCAAAAAAATAGCATTATCACTAAAAAACAAGAGGAAATTGAGACATTAACTGAGCAATTGACTCAGTTACAAGGCCAATTTCAACAATTGAATCAGGATGCTAACACACTTGCTGAACGTTACAGTCGCCTAGAAAAAAGTACGACCGATTTAAAAAATCGTTTTCAGGAAATTTTGGCAGAACGTAATGAGCTCCGTGTGACCAAAGAAAAACTTCAGTCACATCAGCGTCAAACTCAACAAGAGTTACATGACTTACAGCAAGATCGTGATCGTTTGTTACAAAAAAATGAACTTGCCAAAGCCAAAGTTGAAGCCATTATTCAACGTTTAGCAATTTTAGGTACAGCTCAAGATCAAAATGCACAAGAAATTCAGCAACTTGCTCATCCAAATGCTGAAGCTGGTGAGGAGACACAATCATGAGTGAACAAGTCATGGTAGAGCTTCGGCTGATTGAGCAAACTTTTAGGCTTGCTACTACTTCCGATAAAAGAGATGAGCTTGAACGTGCAGCAGAACTCCTTAACGAGAAGTTCAATGATATGCGCCGTAGTGCACCTCGCGTTGAGCACAATAAACTTGTAATTATGGTTGCTCTACAACTCACTCAAGAAGTGTTAAGTTTAAATAAATCTTTGCAAGAATATACACATTGTGAACGTCTGCTACAGGCTATTTTGGAAGATGTTGAACAAGCTGTTTAATTGACATCTATCAATGTATAAATGCCTTGTTTCTATAAATCATAGTGCAAGGCATTTTTGTATTTAAACTATTTAGTGTACTGAAATATTGATTAATGATCTTTAAGTGTACAAAGCTTCATCAAACGAAGAATAACTTTACAGTTCAATAAACTCAGATGATTGCCAAAGGAGCCATATCGGTTATACTTAAGCTATCTCTGGGATGTTCGCCAGCGGGTCTATTCCCCTGCCGATACTTAAACTTATGGATTGTGTTCTGTATATTTAGAGTGTATGCCTACCCCGTGTAGGAAACCCAGGAAGTATACGTCGCGTCCACCTTGAACTCATCGGGTTCAGGGTAACGACACATGCAGCGGCATCTTCGGAGTATTTAGTTTTCTTAGATCACTATAAATATAATTTTTATTTCAAATTAAGATTTCAAGACAGATCTGTCAGTCTATTTCAAAGTTCATTTTTTTAAATTAATTAGATAGACTTAAAAATTAGGCCTATACTATTTTTAATTATTGTCCATTTCGGTGTAGGCATTCTTCATACCATCCTGTTTGAAAATCTTCGATGGCTTTACGTTTAAAAAAACTGGTTTTGAATACCTTAGCTGCATAAGCCGAGTTAATTAAATCTTGATAAAGCTGTTGTGCTTTTTCGTCTGCAAGACCATTGGCAATTTGTTGTAAGTCTTGAGCTGGTACTTTTTTCTGCCGTGCTTCCATTACGTTATAAGCAACTTTTTTGACGATATTGCAAATATCCGGATCGTTTACATTTTCATTAGCATAACAGCCCGTGGCTATAAAACTTAGCAATAATATTTTGAATTTCATATCCCTATCCTAATTTTTTACTAAACGCCCGCGCTAAACAAAGAAATAGTTAAAAGTTAACGTTTTCCGTTCAAAATCATCATGTAGGGTTGATTACATAAAAGTAAATCATCAGGACCACTAGCAAGATAGAAGCAAGTGTCAAATAAGTACTAACCGTATTAAAGCTCTGCAAAAATTTTAAGATTTGCATTTCAAATCCTGAAAAATTCAAATAATTAACACAGAGAAATTTAGCACAACTAAATAATGCCAATCAATTCACAATTATTCACTTATTTGAGAAAAAAACCAAATTATTAATCACACTTTATCCCTAAACTCCCTTTATAGTAATCCGTTGCACTTTTCAAATCCGAAAGTAGTTTCTCTTCAGTATAGGGCTTTGGTGAAATTTTTATTAAGGCGGGCATATATTGTTTCTTGTACACATCAGGATAATCATGGCATAAAATTTTAACCTTAACCTCTTGCGGTGTTTTAGGATTATCCAATTGATCTAAGAACTCACTAATTTTTTTATCAGACTCTTGAAATTGAGCCTTATAATCAACTTGAGCAGTCTCAGATTCAGCTTGTTTTGTACATCCAACGAGTAATGTAGTACATATCATCAAGGTTAAAATTTTTAAATTCATCTGTTTCACAGTTTCATATTCATCTTTAAATATACTTATCCTGATTAAAGATAAATAAATACTGTAAATAGGTAAAAAAAATTATAAAACTTATGCAAATAGATTCATCTGAGAACAAAACATAATTACTTTACTAGGTAAGTTAAACTATTTTTCAAAAATGATGATATTTCGGTGAAGCTATAGAAAAGTAGGTATAATTTTGCACGACTGATCTCAAATCTTTGTTAGATTTACCCATGAATGAACTAAGTTTTATTAGAAAAAATCTAAGATCAAAAAGACGTTCTTTAACTCAATTTGAGCAAAAAAAGGCTCAGCTTCGGGTATTACATGGTCTAAATGATCTTCCTATTTTTCATTCTTCAAAAAAAATCGGCTTATATTTACATGCATTTGGTGAGGTCCATACCGATCTTCTTATTAAGTTATGCTTTAAAAAAAACAAACACGTTTATTTACCAATGATTTGTTCAATGAACCAACGTTTAGTGTGGGTAAAAATAAATAAGAACCAATATTTAAGTCGTCGTTTTTCTCATCACCCCTTGGGCATGAAAGAGCCTATGGCAACGCGAGGAAAACATGTGTCACAGCTTGATTTGTTACTTATGCCGCTTTTAGCTTGTGATCACTACGGAACACGCATTGGCATGGGTGGTGGTTATTATGATCGCACATTGGCAAGTGCTAAGCATAAGCCTTACCGTTTAGGATTGGCCCATCAGTTTCAATTCATTGAACACACTTTAGAACGACAGAGCTGGGATCAACCCTTAGATGCTCTACTTACGCCTCAACACTTTTATTATTTTAAAAGATGATATTTATAGAACTTAAATCTATCTTTTTACTTTTTTAGTCCCTTAAAACGAAAAAGTAACCACCCTAAGGATGATTACTTTGCCGTGACAGACCGTTTTACCAATTTATATTAACACGTCTATTTGGTGCTAAACATTGAATAAGTTGTGAACTATTGTTACCGCTGCACTGCTTATATATATCGGTCTGACTATTTGCCTGTATTTGTATACGATTTGGATCTACTCCCTGTTGTACAAGAAGTTTAGCCACCGTATTGGCTCGTTTAGAGGATAATTCTTGGTTATAACTAAATTTACCTAATGGATCTGCAAATCCAGAAACAATAATAGATGTTGTCGATGGGCTTTGCTTAATTTGATCGACAACTTTGTCTAGATTGTTTAAACCCTGCTGAATTGCAGCAGCATCAGAACGATCAAAAGCAAATAAAACACTTGCTGTGCGTCCACTAATCACAGCACTGTTCACAGGTGGCTGATTATTTTCACCCCAAGCAACTAAGCCTTCACATGCTTCACCTTTCCATGATAAACGCTCTGCTAAATAGTGCTTATCAAAATCAATACGCAACTGACAGCGTTGATACTGGTTCGTATTAGGAACACGGATATCTAATACATAGTTCCAAACTTTTACTGCAAAGAGCCCTTCACTAAATTGTGGATTACCCAATAAAGCTCGAATTTGATCTTTATTCAGTCCTGCATCTAAACGAGCAACATCTTGGTGTTCATAACGTTTTACTTGTTTCAAATAACTTTTTTCAATTGCAGGAAAATGGATTTCCTGTTGTTGAACAAGTTCATTTGCATAAGTTGTCACCGCGAAACCAGCAAAAGCTGCTACGACTAAGCTTTGGATTGTTTTGTTCATTTCTATAATCTCTTTAATCTGTCGAGCAAAGAGAGTATTGCTACTCTCCCAACCAGTTTCTTAGTTAATAACACCACTGATACCAATACGAACGCTTGGCTCACCTTGAGAAGCAGCTGCCACACCACCTGTGATTGACCAACGGCCATTGTCAGAGGTTTTACGTAAAGTCACACCGACTGCGTTTTCACCACCATGATATGCAGCACCTACAGCATAGGTATATTTACCTGCTACGAATGGTGCATTTTCTAAGGCCATCGCAGCGGCAATACCTGCATTGGCTTTTTTCTCAACGTCATCAATGCGTTTATTAGTGTCATAGAACACTTGTTGTAACTGATCACCCAGATTGGTAATTTTGTTACCCAATTCTTGGTTAGACTGATTTAATGTACCAATCGCATCATTAATATTGTCTTTACCCGTTCCGCCAATGTTTTTGGTGGTGATTGAGCCATCACTATTTACTGACGTATTTCCACCAATACTGTTTTTAATACTGTCTGAAATATTGTGAATCTGACCACCATTTACGGCTTGGTTCGAACCAGCTTTAATCTCACCATCTTTGACACCTTGAACAACACGATCACCCTCTTTACCAGCCATATTTACGCTAGTACCACCCGTGTCTTTACCAACCGTGATTTCACCATTTGGTTTTTGCTGCTGAACTAAACCAGCTTTACCATTAGAAATGTTGTCAATGTTGTTCTGAATGTTCTTAATATCATTCGAGTTCTTATCGACCTGATTTTGAACATTCCATAATTGGCCACCATTTATGGCGTCTTTAGAACCTTCAGCAACTTTACCATCAGCTACATTTTTCAGGCTGGTACCCTTATCTCCACCACCTAAAGTGACTGAATTCTTGTCAACATTGCCATTTTTATCTTTGTCATACTGCACAGCATGGTCAGAAAGCTTACCAATATCTTTACCAATTTGATCTTTAACTTCATTAATTTGCTTATCTAACTGGCCTTTATTCACTGCGTCTTTTGCATTAACACCATCTGCAACATTGGTAATTTGCTTACTTCCCGCATCAATGCCATTTATTGTGATACTTGGGCCACCTTTAATGATTAGACCCTGCTGGTTCAAGATATGACCACCGACATTTACACTGTCGAACTTCACATCTTTTAGCATTTCGATTTTGATGCCATCTTCTGTGGTACGGGTAATGATGTTTTCACCACTGGTTTTATCCTCAGCAGTTTCTGCATCAGCACCACCCATAATATTGATGGTGTCACCAAGCTTACGGTGGACAGCTTTACCCTGAGTTACTTTCTGGTCATTCGCACCAAAATTCAGCCCTTTTTGAGTTAAGTCATTTACACCATTAGTGATTTTGTCATCTACAGACTTGATAGCATCATTGATGTTGTTTTTACCTGTTCCACCAATGTTATTCGTGGTCAAACTACCGTCTGGGTTTACAACTGTATTGCCACCAATGCTGTTTTTAATGCTCGACGAGATATTATGAACCTGACCACCATTTACAGCATCTTTAGAATTTTGTGCAATAACGCCATTCGCGACATTGGTAATTTTCTTCCCACCGGCATTAATGCCATCTTTAGTCATGCTTGGACCATCTTTAATAGTCAAACCATTATGATTAAGTACGCTATCACCCGCAGTTACACTGTCTAATGTCAGATCTTTTTTGGTCGATACTTCGTAGTTAGTACTGCCATCTTTATTTACAGTTTCTTTTACTACAATGTTGTCACCTTTAGTTACGGTAGTTTTTGCTTTAGTTGCAGTATTTTTTACTTCACTAATTGCATCATTAATGTTGTTTTTACCCGTGCCACCGATATTGTTAGTGGTCAGACTACCATCCGGATTTACAACTGTATTTCCACCAATACTGTTTTTAATACTGTTCGAAATATTATGAATCTGACTACCATTTACGGCCTCTTTTGAAGTCGATGAAATGTTGCCTGCTTTCACATTATCTAAAACTGTGCCGTCTTTACCTTTTAAGGTAACTTTATCTTTAGTTTTAGCATCATCGTATTTTACCGCAGCATCATCAGTTGCATTTTGCTTGGCAGCAAGATCATCTAACTGACCTTTGTTTACTGCGTCTTTAGCATTGATACCATCTGCAACATTGGTAATTTGTTTACCACCAGCATTAATACCTTCTTTAGTAATGCTTGGTCCATCTTTAATAGTCAAACCGTTATTGTTTAAAGTGGTGTTACCAGTAGTCACACTGTCAAACTTCGAGTCTTTTAACAGTTCAATTTGAATACCATCTTGAGTGGTACGGGTAATGACATTTTCACCGCTGGTCTTAGCTGCTGGAGTTGAGGCTGCCGCACCACCTACAATGTTGAGCTTCTCGCCAAGTTTACGGTGTACATCCGCACCGCTGTTACCAGCAAAATTCAAGCCTTTGTTTTCAACATCATTAATGCCGTTTGTAACTTTGTCATCTACAGATTTAATTGCATCATTGATGTTGTTTTTACCTGTTCCACCAATGTTATTTGTAGTCAAACTACCGTCTGGATTTACAACTGTATTTCCACCAATACTGTCTTTAATACTGTTTGAAATATTGTGAATCTGGCTACCATTTACCGCCTCTTTTGAAGTCGATGAAATGTTGCCGGCCTTCACGTTATCTAAAACTGTACCGTCTTTACCTTTTAAGCTAACTTTGTCTTTAGTCTTGGCATCATCGTATTTTACCGCAGCATCATCAGTTGCGTTCTGCTTGGCAGCGAGATCATCTAACTGACCTTTATTGACTGCATCTTTAGTATTTATACCATCTGCAACATTGGTAATTTGTTTACCACCAGCATTAATACCTTCTTTAGTCATGCTTGGGCCATCTTTAATAGTCAAACCATTATTGTTTAAAGTGGTATTGCCAGTAGTAACGCTGTCAAACTTCGAATCTTTTAATAACTCAAGCTGGATACCATCTTGAGTAGTACGGGTAATAACATTTTCACCACTTGTTTTCGCAGCTGGAGTTGAAGCATCCGCACCACCTACAATATTGAGCTTCTCGCCAAGTTTACGGTGTACATCTGCACCGCTGTTGCCAGCAAAGTTCAAGCCTTTGTTTTCAAGCTCAGTCTTGGTGTTGTCGATTTTGCTATTCAGTTCAGTTTTCGTATTACCAATCGTGTTGTTTAACTCAGTCTTAGTGTCGTTAATCTGAGTCGTTAACTGATCTTTGGTATTATTTAACTTGGTGTTGGTATCCGTAATTTGATTGCCAAGATCTTTCTTAGCATCATTTAAATTTTTGTTGGTATCTGCGATCTGATTACCCCAATCTTTTTTCGCATCATTTAACTGATTATTCGTGTCAGTAATTTTGCCATTCAAGCTATCTTTCACTTTAGTTAGCTGATCAACATTCACTGCATCTTTGGCATTTACCCCATCAGCCACATTGGTAATTTGTTTGTCGCCAGCATTAATACCTTCTTTAGTCATGCTTGGGCCATCTTTAATAGTCAGTCCATTATTGTTCAAAGTGGTATTGCCAGTAGTTACACTGTCAAACTTCGAGTCTTTTAACAGTTCAATCTGAATACCATCTTGAGTGGTACGGGTAATGACATTTTCACCGCTTGTTTTTGAAGCTGGAGTTGAAGCAGCTGCACCACCTACAATGTTGAGCTTCTCACCAAGCTTACGATGTACGTCTGCACCGCTGTTACCAGCAAAGTTTAAGCCTTTGTTTTCAAGCTCAGTCTTGGTGTTGTCGATTTTGCTATTCAGTTCAGTTTTCGTATTACTAATCGTATTGTTTAACTCAGTCTTGGTATCGTTAATCTGAGTCGTTAACTGATCTTTGGTATTATTTAACTTAGTGTTGGTATCAGTGATCTGACTACCCAAGTCAGTTTTTGTATCATCTAACTTTTGATTTAGATTGGTAATATTCTGAGCATTTTTACTAATATTGCTCGTGTTTTGGTTTACACGTCCATCAACATTTTTAAGCTGGCGGACTGTCACTGCATCCGAGTCAGCCGAACCATCTTCAACATTGGTAATACGGCGCTCTTTTCCAGTCGATCCGACAGAAATAACACCATTAGATTTAGAAGCATCACGATTAGTCAGGAAAGAACTTCCTGTCGCTTCAGTTGCTACAGCATCTTGACCTAAAGCAACACTATTTTTAGCTTCTACTTTACTGCGTGCGCCTAAAGCTACACCACCTTCAACCAAAGACTGGGCACTTTGACCAACTGCAACTGCATTTTCTTGGTCAGCAATTGCACCACCACCAATGGCAGCAGCGTTCTTACCAACTGCTTTTGCGCCGCCACCTACCGCAACAGCATTTTCATTTGTAGCCTCAGCCCCTTTACCAATTGCAGCTGAGTTGTCACCTGTTGCTTGGGCACCACTACCTATTGCAGCAGCATTGTTTCCAGTTGCTTTTGCACCTTCACCAGGGTTGTTGCCCGAGCCAATAGCTGTTGAATTTGTACCTGATGCGAATGAGTTAATACCCATTGCCGATGCGCCATCACCTATTGCTTGGGCAACCGCACCAAATGCCGCAGCACCTTTACCCGAAGCATTTGACATCACACCAAAAGCAGAGGAAGCATCACCCATTGCTTTAGATGTCATACCAAAAGCAGAGGAAAATGCACCAGTGCCCACAGCCTGAGTACCTACCGCAGTTGAACCATGATTAGCTTCAGTCGTTGGATAGCTGCCTGTTTTTAATACACCACCCGTAATTTCTGTATAAGTTTTACTGAGCTCGGCATCTTGAGCAATTTTATCTACATCATCACCGCCAATAGCAACAGATGAGTTTCCTCTTGCAATTACATCGGCACCAATAGCAACAGATTGATCTCCAATTGCTTTTGTCTGATCACCGATGGCAATTGACTGATTGCTATAGCCATATGGTGTCCCTCCTGCACCTTTTGTCGATGCATTACGTCCAATAGCAACATCACCACTGCCAATCGTTTGGCTACTACTTCCCATTGAAATTGCGCCAACTCCCATCGCTTGCGCATTTCCACCAACCGCCATTGCATCATAACCAACAGCAGAAGTATTCACCCCAATAGCAATCGCATTGCGTCCAGTAGCACCATCATTTTCAAAGTTACTACCTTGCTGACCATTGTCATTAATACTGACATAGTGAGTACGAGCGGCTTTCAACTGACGTATAGTGGCAGCATCAGAATCTGCTGCACCGTCTGCTACATTTTGAATACGGCGCTCGCTTCCTACATCACCAATTGATAAAACACCAGTTGGAGATGATTGTTTAGTTAAGAAACTTTCACCTGTAGCTTGGACTGCTTTTGAATCTTTACCTACAGCAATACTATTTTCAGCTTCTGAACGGGCACCTTTACCAATTGCGACACCACCATCAAAAGTAGCCTCAGCCTGGTCTCCAATCACAACTGCATTATCTTTTTGTGCTTTTGCACCTGTACCGATCGCAACAGATTTTTTACCTTTAGATTCTGAAAATGCACCAATCGCTAAAGCATTTTCTTCAGTCGCAACTGCCCCACCACCAAAAGCAATCGAGTCTTTACCCGTTGCTTTAGTTGCCATTTTAGGTTGATAAGCAGCACCTGCTTGCCCTGCAACTGGGTCAGCATTTTCAATATCTGGTGAGCCAATCGCGATTGAACGATAACCTTCTGCAGTTGCAGAGTGGCCAATTGCTAAAGAACCTTTACCTGTAGCTGCTGCAACATTACCAATGGCTTGAGAAAAATCCGCAGTCGCTGCAGATTGACGTCCAAGTGCAAGAGCTGTATTCCCTGAAGATAATGCACCTGTCCCAATTGCTACACCTGAAATACCTTGAGTTGTCGCATAAGAGCCTATTGCTGTTCCTAAACTTTTTTCAACTACAGCCCCAGTACCAACACTAATTGCCCCACCTTGTTTCATTGCCCCTACATAAGCACCTGTAGAATTATTATAGGGATTGTTACGGTTTGCGATGTTAGAAGAGGTTCTGTCTTTAGTTTGAGCTCCACAACCAATAGCAATATCTTTTTCATTGGCAGTACCCGCATTCCCTTCACGACATGAAGTTGTACCAGAAATAGAGGTACCCTGGCCTATACCTCCTTCGGTATTTGTTCCTGCAAAAGCGTTTGGCACAAAACTGATTGCGCTAGTCAAAATAGCCGCTGATACATTTAAAGTTTTTGATTTGGTCTTTGTTTTACCTTTTGCAATTTCAGATGTGGCAACCCATGCTCCAATCGAAGCATTCCAAATGACCTTATAAACTTTATTCATAAAACTTCTCAGACAAATACCAAAATCAAAGGCCAATAAAAATGTAAAAAACATTCTTAAAATATTCGGCCAAAAAAAAGAGGCGGCATCCTAATTGAATAAATTTAAAGGGTAAATATAAAAACAAAATATTTATTAAAAAATTTGAGACTTTAATCACAAATTACATTTTTATATTTAATTTTAAAATACTGATTTTAATAAATAAAATTTAAATTAAGAATGTAGTGTTATGTTTTTGTTAAAAAAAGTAATTTTATTTAAAAATAGAATAATGACTCTAAATATATGATTGTTTTTTATAAAATTAATAAAAATAAATATATTTTAAAATACAGTTATATTTTTATATAAATAGAGCATTAACTCTATAAAAAATCAAAATTAATATGAATAAATAACTTACAAAAATACAAATGTATATAATAAATAATAGTACATTTATTATACTTATAATAAATTATAAAATAAACAAAAATTTAAATATGCTTAACAAAAACAATTTTTATAAAGTAAAACTAAACAAAAATTTGTACCATAGGATCATTATCTTGCTTGTAGAATAAAGAATAATTATTAAGTAAAAATGCTTAGCTTCACTACAAATTTTATTCTCCTTAAGAATTAATCTATTGATTCATAACATTTTTAAAAAAAAGTTGACTAAATTAGTCATTTTTTCAACATTTTCTATTGTCATGCCCTTGTAATTTTTGAAATACACATCACTATAAAAAACATGGCAACCTCGTTGTCACTCATTAGGAGTGCCCATGTCTGAACTTATTATGAATGAAAAAACTGACTTAGAGCCTCAGGTTCCAAGTGTATTACCACTATTAGCCTTACGTGATGTGGTAGTTTATCCACACATGCAAATTGCGCTATTCGTGGGTCGTGAAAAATCGATCAATGCAGTTGATGTGGCTCGTAACAGTGACAATTTAGTATTTGTAGTTGCGCAAAAAGATTCGCTTACAGAAGAAATTGATCACGACAATTTATACCAGTACGGTACAGTCGCTAAGATTGTACAAGTAGTTAATCATGAAAATGATGAAAACTGCATTAAAGTGCTTATTGAAGGTTTACATCGCTCAAAGCTCACAAAAATTATCGATGAAGATAGTTATTTGACTGCTGAGCATGATTTAAGTCCAATGACTATTAATGTAGATAAAGCAACTCAAGAAACTCGTTTACAAGAGTTACGTAACTTATTTGCTCAATATGCAGAAGCAAAATTACGTAATGCTCGTGAGCTGGTCGCTGCTGCCAATAAAATCGAAGACCTATTACAACTTATGTTCTTCGTGGCAACTCGTGTGCCTCTTAACATTGAAATTAAACAGAAATTTCTAGAGCACAATGAGTTTGAAGCTCATTTGCAAGAGTTGATGAACTACTTGATGAATCAATCTGCTGAACAGCAAATTGAACAAACTTTGCATGACAGCGTAAAACGCCAAATGGAAAAAAACCAACGTGAATACTTTCTAAATGAAAAAATGAAAGTCATTCAACGTGAGCTTTCCGATATGAATGGCGGTGCTGAAGATGACGTTGCTGAAATTGAGAAACGTCTTGCTGAAGCTGATTTACCTGAGCACGTACGCAAAAAAGCTGAAGCTGAGTTCCGTAAACTCAAAGCAATGCAGCCTGCATCTAGTGAAGCTGCCGTTGTACGTAACTATCTAGAAGTTATTTTAGATACGCCATGGAACAAAGCGAGCAAAGTCAGTATTAACCTTGCAAAAGCACAAGAGATTCTTGATGCTGACCACTATGGTCTTGATGATGTTAAAGACCGTATTGTTGAATACTTAGCAGTTCAATCACGTGTGAAAAAACTCAAAGGCCCTATCCTCTGTTTAGTAGGTCCTCCAGGGGTTGGTAAAACTTCACTCGGTGAATCAGTAGCAAAAGCAACAGGTCGTGAATTTGTTCGCATGGCGCTTGGTGGCGTACGTGATGAAGCAGAAATTCGTGGACATCGTCGTACTTATATTGGTGCGATGCCGGGTAAAATTGTACAGTCTTTAACAAAAGTTGGCGTGAAGAACCCATTGTTCTTACTCGACGAAATTGACAAGATGGCACAAGACTACCGTGGTGACCCAGCTTCTGCATTGCTTGAAGTACTTGATCCATCACAAAACAGTAAATTCAATGATCACTATTTAGATCTTGATCTTGACCTTTCTGAGGTAATGTTCATCTGTACTGCAAACAGCATGAATATTCCAGAAGCTTTACTGGACCGTATGGAAGTCATTCGTCTACCGGGTTATACCGAGGATGAAAAAGTAAACATAGCTGAGCGCTACCTTGTTCCTAAAGCAATTAAGAACAACGGATTACGTGCAAAAGAGTTAACAATTCATGAAGAAGCGATTCGTGATATTGTTCAACGTTATACACGTGAAGCTGGTGTCCGTAGTTTAGAACGTGAAGTCTCTAAAATTGCGCGTAAAGTGGTAAAAGAAGCGGTTAGTAAAAAGTCTAAAAACTTACAGCTTGACGTTACCTCTGCTAATCTTCCTGAATACCTAGGTCCACACAAATTTGACTTTGGTATTGCAGAAGATGAAGCGCAAGTAGGTCGTGTGAATGGCTTGGCATGGACTTCTGTTGGTGGTGAGTTACTTACTATTGAAGTTGCAGCTGTAAAAGGTAAAGGTAAATTTATTACAACCGGTTCACTTGGTGATGTAATGAAAGAATCGATTACCGCAGCGATGACTGTAGTACGTACACGTGCCGATGAATTGGGTATTGAAGCATCTCGTTTTGAAGAAACTGATGTACATGTTCACTTACCTGAAGGTGCAACACCAAAAGATGGTCCATCTGCTGGTTTAGCATTAACAACCGCACTTGTATCAGCATTTACTGGTATTGCTATTCGTCCAGATATTGCAATGACTGGTGAAACAAGTCTTGGTGGTCGTGCGATGCGTATTGGTGGCTTGAAAGAAAAACTTCTTGCAGCACATCGTGGTGGAATTAAGCTCGTCTTCATTCCTCAAGATAACGTACGTGATTTGGCAGAGATTCCTGACAATGTAAAAGAAGGATTAGAAATCAAAGCTGTGAAAAGTATTGATGAAATCTTACCTTTAGCATTAACTTCGATGCCAAAGCCTTTACCGAAGACACCGATTGTAAAACCGGTGGAAGACTCAAAAGCAGCTCGTCACTAATTAAAATTTGAAAAAAGAGAGCTTTGGCTCTCTTTTTTTTGTTACATAATTTGATTGAAAAATATCCAACCTTCCTCATAATAATAGGTAGGAGTGATTAATTTTATTATTTACTCTTAACTATCTTATGTCATAGATAGGCTTGTTTTTTATTCTCTATGATCATCTGAACTCCAGACAGATGATCATTTGATCGCAGTCCAACACCATTTTTTGGACTGCGTTTTTTATGCCCACTTGCCTCCCCGAACTTATTGCCGCCTCAGGTATACTATGTCAGCCATTTTGACTAAATAGACAACATGAAAATTCGTATTCTGACCATTGGTCAAAAAATGCCTGCTTGGGTTCTTACTGGTTTTGAAGATTATTTCAAACGTATTCAGCCTTTTGTTCAGACTCAAGTGATTGAACTTCCAATGGCAAAACGTGGAAAAAATGACTCAGAGGCAGATATTTTGAGATACTGTCAAATTGAAGGTGAAAGTATTTTAAATGCTTTAAAACCTAACGAAACGCTAATCGCTTTAGAAGTTGGTGGACGTGAACTCAGCACAGAAAAACTGGCTGACACTATGAAACAATGGATGCTCGAAGGTAATGATGTAGCACTTGCTATAGGCGGCCCAGATGGTTTATCAGATCAAGTGCGTAAAGCTGCTGCTTGGCATTGGTCACTATCAAAACTCACTATGCCACATCCTTTGGTACGTGTTTTATTAATCGAACAACTTTACCGAGCAATGAGTATTAATCATAATCATCCTTATCACCGTGCATAAAAAGAACAAACGTTTCATTTTAAGAACAATCCGTTGAAATCAGGGTACTTTTATCATGTCCTGATTTTGGCATAATGACTATTATTCTGCTTTTGACTCAGGTGTAACGAAATGGAACTACAAACCCTTCCCGGACTGTTTATTTCACATGGTTCACCCATGCTTGCACTTGATCCTGAACAAGTGGGTCCGGCGTTACACCGTCTTGGTATAAATCTACCTACCCCGAAGGCAATCATTGTGATGTCTGCTCACTGGGAAAGTAAAGCACTTGAAGTAAGTAGTTCGACTCGCCCAGAAACATGGCATGACTTCCGTGGTTTTCCACCAGAGTTATATGACATTCGTTATAGTGCGCCTGGTGAACCAGAACTTGCAGAAGAAATTTTGAAGTTACTGGCAGAGGCTCATTTTGTTGCCCATGCTAATAGCACCCGTCCTCGCGACCACGGTGTATGGATGCCTCTTTTACACATGTATCCAGATGCAGACATCCCTGTTGTTGAAATTTCTTTGCCGATGAGCTTAAGTGCTCAAGAAATTTATCGTATAGGGCAAACACTCGCACCTTTACGTGACAAACAAATTTTACTGATTGGCTCAGGAAGTATTACTCATAATCTGGCAGAACTGTCTTGGCAAGGAGACAACTCTAAAGTTCCTGAATGGGCTTCAGCCTTTAGAAATACAATAGTGAGCAAACTAAGTCATCAAGATTATGATGCTGTACTAGAGTGGCAAACACTTCCTTTTATAAAACAGAATCACCCAACCCTTGAGCATTTTGCACCTTTGTTTTTTGCGATGGGAACAGGTCATCGTTTTACCATTGTTCATAGTAGCTTCACAATGGGCTCATTGGGTATGGATATTTACCGTTTTGATTAATTTTTAGGAAATACCCCGTCCTTGCGGGGTATACCATTATTTTTGTTAAAAATTCAAATAATTTACAAACATATACATTTTAAAAACCGAAACAATCATATGTTTACATTTTCTTTTTTTAAGAATGTTTTAAGCTTAGTGCTGTTGTTTTTTTACTTGAAGTTTTTTAAATGAAAATTAAATATTTAATTCTTGCGTTGTTACCTTTTTCTTTAATGGCGTGTCAAACAGTTTCAAATACTCAAGCTCCAATTGTATCTGAGCAACAACAAAACCTTGCAGCTACTTTAAGTGAATATACTTGGACTTATCAAAATGTAAAAGCATCCAAGCCGCTTGTTGTTAACTTTAATGCTGACGGTAAATTAGCAATTAACACAGGTTGTAATGGTCAACGTGGTACTTGGCAAGTTGAAGGTAACCAACTCGTTATCTCTCCTCTTGCATCAACAATGATGGCTTGCCAAGACGATTTAATGAAACAAGAACAATTGTCTAATAGCATCTTTAGTGAAGCAAAATTGCCAATCGAAATTAGTAATAGCAATGGTCAGGTAATCTTAAGCGTGACAGATAAAACTGGTCAAAAGCATATTTTCCAAGGCGTAAAAGCAACTAACACTCAAGCTTTAACTGATTATTCATGGTCATACCAACCTGAAAATACTAAAAAGCCTATCGTTCTTAACTTCACAAATGATCGTTTATCTATCGCAACGGGTTGTAACCGCCAAGGAACAACTTGGAAAGTTGAAAACAATACCATCGTAACGGCTGAAGTAATGTCAACTATGATGGCGTGTGAACCTGCTTTAATGAAACAGGAACAATTTTCTAGCAGCCTTTTCCAAAAACGTGCGATCCCGTTTGAACTCAATACCACAAACGTTGATCAACCAACATTAACAATCGTTGATGCTCAAGGTCAGAAATATACTTTCACTGGTAAAATGACACCTGAAGCAAAATATCAATCTGAAGGTAAAACTGTTTTCCTTGAAGTTGCTCCAGAAACTAAATCTTGTACTGGTGTTGCACCACAAACTTGCTTGCAAGTTCGTGAAGTAAAATATGATGACAAAGGTGTTAAAACTTACACTGACAAAAACTGGTCATTATATTATGGTCAGATCGAAGGTTTTGAACACAATCCAAACCAACGCGTAATCTTACGTGTAAAACGTTTTGATGTAAAAAATCCAGCAGCAGATCAATCTAGCCAAGCAGATGTATTAGATATGGTTGTTGAGCAAGAAATGGTTAAAAAGCCTAAAAAATAAGTTTTTTAAACTAAAAAAATCCGATGCTTTGGCATCGGATTTTTTATTTCTGTACTTAATAAATACCTTGTGCAAGCATTGCATCAGCAACTTTTACAAAGCCTGCAATATTAGCTCCGTCTACGTAATTTACAGTCCCATCTTCTTTAGTACCGTATCTTACACAATTGGCATGAATATCTTTCATAATTGCATGTAAGCGTTCATCGACTTCAGCATGTGCCCAGCTCAAACGGATCGAATTTTGAGACATTTCTAAACCAGAAGTTGCCACCCCACCCGCATTAGATGCTTTACCTGGCGCATACAAAATATTAGCTTCAATAAAATGCTCAACAGCCTCAAGTGTAGATGGCATATTGGCACCTTCAGCTACACAAATGACTCCATTAGCAATAAGAGTTTTTGCATCCTCACCTGTTAATTCATTTTGTGTCGCACACGGTAAAGCAATATCTACAGGAATATGCCACGGAGTTTTACCCTCAAAATATTCAAAACCATGCTTAGAAGCAAACTCGGAAATACGACCACGCTGAACGTTTTTCAGCTCCATAACTTCAGCAAGCAATTCGTCGGTGAAACCATTTTTTAAATAAACTGTACCGTTCGAGTCCGACAAAGTAACAACTTTTGCACCCAAGAACATTGCCTTTTCAGCAGCATATTGTGCAACGTTACCAGAACCAGATACCGAAACAGTTTTACCAGCAAAAGATTGCCCACGTGTTTTTAGCATTTCTTCTGCAAAATAAACCGTACCATAGCCTGTAGCTTCTGGGCGCATTAAGCTACCACCAAATGAAATTCCTTTACCGGTAAAGACACAAGCGGTGTCATTACTCAGTTTTTTCATCATGCCAGCCATATATCCGACTTCACGAGCCCCCACGCCAATATCTCCTGCTGGAATATCAGTATTTGGGCCTAAATGACGGTAAAGCTCAATCATGAGCGACTGACAGAATCGCATAATTTCAGCATCAGATTTACCCTTGGGATTAAAATCTGAACCACCTTTACCACCACCCATTGGCAAAGTCGTGAGTGAGTTTTTAAAAGTTTGCTCAAACCCTAAAAATTTTAAAATAGATAAGTTGACCGATGGATGGAAACGCATACCACCCTTAAATGGGCCAATTGCTGAATTATACTGAACACGGAAAGCACGGTTCACTTGAGTCTGGCCTTGATCATCCATCCATGAAACACGAAATTGAATCACACGCTCTGGTTCAACCAGACGTTCTAGTAATCCCTGTTCTGCATATTCCGGATTTTTTTCAATAAATGGCCACAAGCTTGTCATGACTTCTTCAACAGCTTGTAAAAACTCAGGTTGATGCGGATCACGCGCTTGCACGTAATTCAGGAATTCATTCAGATTATTGTATTTCAATGCACGGTCCTCAGCATAGTAATGAATTAAATTGGTGCAATACATTTTTAAATGCATCATTTAGCAGCAAAATATTAAATCCCTTTCCATCAATTTTAACAATAGTTATTTTAAATTATTTTATTTTACTTAATTATCATAAACTTAATTTTAGAAAAACTATCTAAAAATCAAAAACAGTCATTTCTCTTTTCACTTTTATTGATCTATTATTGTGCAATATTAGCTGCATTTTAGGTCAATCAAAAAGCCAATAAATTCGTTAAAATCCATTGACCTTACTTAGGTTTTTCTTCATTATCGCATCGTTTTAAGCAAGCAATTTTCCTCTATGAATCCATCTATTTCTCTCATACGTGAGATCGATGCGTTATTACCACAGACACAATGTGGTTTATGTGGACACCGTGACGGCTGTCTACCTTACGCAAAGTCCATTGCCGAAGGTGAAGATGCAAATAAATGTGTTCCTGGTGGTCAACCTGTTGCTGATGCGCTGGCAAATCTATTAAATCGCTCTCCATTAACTGCTGAAAGTAGTGTATGGCCTATCCAGTCAGATGGTCGCCCACAGCGAATGAAAGCGATTATTCGTGAAGATGAATGTATTGGCTGTACCAAATGTATTAGTGCTTGTCCTGTAGATGCGATTATTGGCAGTGGTAAGCTTATGCATACCATATTAACCGACTTATGCACGGGTTGTGAGTTATGCATTCCCCCTTGTCCAGTAGATTGCATTGATTTGGTCGAAGACACTCAAGCCTTACCAAATGAACAACAGCGTACTGCAGAACAAAATGATTTAAGACAGCGCTACTACGCACATATTCAACGTGAAGAAAAGCATCGCACTCACCGAAAAGGTCCTGTTGTACGTGCTGAAATTGATACTCAACTGTTTGCACAGTTTTCTCAGGCACTTGATGAATTACCTTCTATTGAACTCATCGAGAAACCTAAAGAGACCGTGCCAACTGATGCGAAAACTACAATTGAGTTAGCTAAAATTCGCACACAAATTAAAAAATTGGAAAAACAGCTCAGTGTGCGCGAAGATGTAAAAAAACGTCTTCAACTTGAAGAGCTACAGCAACAACTCATTCAATTACAGGAGGTCTGAATGGCCGTCAAAAATATGACGAAAAAGCAGATTCAAATTTTCTTTGAACGCCTTCGTGAACAAAGACCTTCTCCACAAACTGAATTAAAGTATTCTTCTTCGTTTGAATTGTTAATTGCCGTCATGTTATCGGCACAAGCGACCGACGTCAGTGTTAATAAAGCAACTGATAAGCTCTATCCTGTCGCCAACACTGCTGAAAAAATCTACAACTTAGGCGTAGATGGTTTAAAAGAATATATTAAGACTATTGGTCTTTATAATGCGAAAGCTGAAAATGTCATTAAGACCTGTAAGATTTTAATGGAGCAATTTAACGGTGAGGTTCCAAGCAACAGAAAAGACTTGGAAGCTTTACCAGGTGTAGGGCGTAAAACAGCCAATGTTGTTTTAAATACAGCGTTCGGTCAACCAACCATGGCTGTCGATACCCATATTTTCCGTGTGGGAAATCGTACTGGCTTAGCAATAGGTAAAAATGTTCTTGAAGTTGAACACCGTTTGGTTAAGGTGATTCCGAAAGAATTTATTATAGATGCACATCATTGGTTGATATTACATGGTCGTTACTGCTGTATTGCCCGTAAACCTAAATGTGCTGAATGTGTCGTTGCCGATGTATGTAACTGGCCGGACCGTTTTGAATTTGGTGCTATAAAAACAATTCCAACAAAAAACCTCAGTTAATCCTGAGGTTTTTTAAGCTGCTGCAATTTAGGATGTAGTTGACGTTCTCGTCCGTTCTTTTTATTTTCCAAAGCCTGTTGTTTCTGTACATGACGCAGCATTTTTTGACTTTGATATAGTAAAAATAACAATAGTGCCAGACTCAGCAATACCACTAAAATCAAAATGATTTTCATATCGTTCTCCCGCACTTAATGAAAGAAAAGAGCCCTCACAAAGAGGGCTCTTTATCACAAATAATATTAAATTATTTGTCTAAGATGTTGAACAAATCTTTTTGTACATCTTCAATTGTACGCAAGCCATCGAGCTTGTCATAAGTTGGCGCATTTTCACCAGAAGCAGCACGGCCCTGGTAGAAACCAACCAATTGCTCTGTTTCAGTGTGATAAGACGCTAGACGCTTACGGATTGTTTCTTCTTGGTCATCTGGACGTTGAACAAGGTCTTCACCAGTTTCGTCATCTTTACCTTCCACTTTAGGTGGATTGTATACAGTGTGGTAAACACGACCAGATGCTGGGTGCTGACGGCGACCAGAAAGACGTTTTACGATTTCTTCGTCAGGCACATCAATTTCGATCACGTGATCAATGCTGATGCCTTCTTTTTCCAATGCTTCTGCTTGAGGAATAGTACGTGGGAAACCATCGAAAATGCAGCCATTTGCACAGTCAGGTTGAGCAATACGTTCTTTTACTAAACCGATAATAAGTTCATCTGAAACTAAACCGCCAGATTCCATTACGCTTTTAGCTTTTAGACCAAGTTCAGTACCTTCACGAATCGCAGCACGGAGCATATCACCGGTTGAAATTTGTGGGACATTGTAGCGCTTACAGATCAACTGAGCCTGAGTACCTTTGCCTGCCCCAGGTGGTCCGAGTAAGATAATGCGCATAAAAAACATCCTCATTTAAAACAATGAATGAAGTCTGGCAGAAAAAGTCTCTTTAATCTTCAATAGATCCTGCCCGACGTCGAATTATAAGAAAGCTACAAACAAATGTATTGTACCAGCAATAAATCCGGTTACCCCACCTAATACAATAAGAATCCACTCGTCCTCTTGAAATGCCGGACGTAATAAATTCTGAAACTCTTTTGGTGTTAGTTCACGAATACGCTCTTTAAACATTTGAAAAATCTTCTGTGCCCGGCTTGCATTCAGTGCAGGGTCACATACGGGTCCCATCGTAATTTCAATTGAACGATCAATCAAGTCCGTCTTTAATCTTGCATACTCTCTTGGCCCTAAAGAAAGCTGTAAAGATGTACGAACAAGTGGTGTTTCCATAATTTCATTAATATGACGCTTCACAATACGGCGCGTCTTATCTTTACGAGGCCCATACATCATTTCGGTCATAATCGATTTTAAGGTGATCAAATCTTCTGTCACTACACTTGAGAACACATCAGAGACTTCTTCTTGACGTTTCATGAAAGCGCCTTGGAAATTATAAGTCCCAATTCGAAGAACTGGCACAATCCAAGGGAACTTACGGTCTTTTGTTAATCTAAAAATCTGTGGGTAACGAATATAATTTGGCTCAATTGGATTAAATACCATCCAGATTGCAATCCAGTTGGTTAAAAAACCCCAAATTGAAGCCCAAAATGGAACTGTCCAGTGCCAAGGTACGACGAACCAGACAATCATTTGAAAAATACCAAAGAACATCCCGATTAAAGCACTAATATGCCAAATAAAATTGATCTCTTTTTGACCAACCTTTAAAAACATACGTACCATTAAACGGCGATCACCTTCCATCTGGCTCACCACCATTTCACGCATATTAACCAGTGACTCAACGTTCATAGTCAGCTCAGTCACTAACTCTCTTAATACGCCCGGTAATTGTTTATGTGCCTGTGCATAAATACGGCGTTTAATTGAATAAGGTAAATTTTCCCAAAGTACAGCATTACGATCGATCATCACTTCATCAATCAAATGCTCAAGTTCAAATCCGACTTGCTCACCAATAATACGCGCCATATCTTCAGGGTCCATTGCCTCTAAAAACTCACGCAAAGAACCCAATTTAGATAAAGTATTATCGGTAATAATTCCAGAGATACGTCCAGCTTTACGTGGCACAATACCTTGCCAGCCAACTGGTAAAGGGCCTAAATGAAATCCCCAAAACTTAATTGGGTAAAACACCATTTTTAACGCCATCCACACATGTGCCCATGTGACAAAGGCAGTGACTGGAATGATACTTAAAACGGCCCAAAAATCAGGTCTGTGTAAAAAGGTCTGCCACAATCCGCTGACGTACTCTAACATGTAAGACTCTCGTATTTATTTGTGCTCTGCTTATGGCGAGTTAACGATAAACTGCTTTGTTTTATAAACCAAAACTTAGAGAATAAGAAAATTGAATTTGTGGTTTAGTATCGGCGGCAACAGCGCCATTTTGGTCAGTTAATTTTTCAGCTGCACCAATACCCACACTAAAAGTACTAATTCTTTCTGAATTCAACAATACATATGCCAAATCAACACCAGCACCTAAACGAGATTTATACTCTCCGTCTACCGGCTTGCTATCAAGGTGTCCAGCATAAAAACCAACATAATAACCATTTTTATCTGTGCCAGTAAGATAATAAGGATAGCGAAATCCGACTTGTCCACCAGCAGTTTTATCGCCATTTAAAAATGCGCCAACTTTTGCATAGGCAATACCATAAGGATTTACCCACTCACCATTAAGATGTAACAATTTTTGAGTAAAACCTGCACCTACATTCCAAGTAGACGCTTTATGATCTGCTAATTTTGCTTCTGGAAGAAATGAATAATCTTGAGCATTTGCCCAACTGCTTACTGTCAGAACAGCAAGTAAGGGATAAATTTTTTTCATTATTTTCTCCATTTTCCCTAATCGTATGGTGAGAACAACCCTATTCTATTGAATGAGAGACTTTAGCAGAATTATTTTGCTTCTTATATACAAGACTCTACAATTTTGTTGTCTACAAAGTCAAAAATACTAATTCGCTTCCTGACCGAAACTTTGAAAATTATGCAATATTTTAAGTGCGCTTGCGTTAGAATAAACAGCTATTTTTCTCCCCCTATGTCATTAAGTCGATCCGTATGAAACAGCACTTTCCTTTAAAAGATATCCAGCAAGAAAAGCGCATTTATCGAGGTCGTATATTTTTTGCTGTAGGGCTCGTGATTATCTGCTTATTAGTACTAGCCAGTCGATACGCTTATCTGCAAATTTTTCATTACGATGAGTTCTCGACTGCATCGGATAAAAACCGTATTCGCTTACAACCCCTTCCTCCTGCTCGTGGTTATATTTATGACCGAAATGGGGTTTTACTCGCTGATAATTACCCGGTTTTTACTGCAACACTAAGTAAAGCAGATGTTGAAAATGTTGATTCAGTAATTGAACAACTACAACCAATTTTAGAACTCTCTCAAGAAGACGTAGATCGTTTTAAAAGTCGCATTAAAACCGCTCGCAAAACTGAACGTGTGGCAATTAAGCTCAACTTAACCGAGACAAATATTGCCAAGTTTAGCGAGGTTAAATACAAATTCCCTGGGGTTAGAATTGAAACCCAGATGACACGTTATTATCCGCATGGTGAGCTGTTCGCTCATGTGATTGGATATGTTGGCCGTATTAACGATAAAGAATTAAAAAGTATTGATAAAGATTTATACGCTGGTACAAACCTGATTGGTAAAATTGGCGTAGAAAAAAGCTATGAAGATCTACTTCATGGAACACCGGGTTATGAATCTGTGGAAGCAGATGCGCATAGCAACATATTACGTCATTTAGGTCGTAAAGACCCAACACGTGGCAATGATCTCTATTTATCCTTAGATTATGGTTTACAAGTTGTTGCATCACAGCAACTTGCTGGCCGTCGTGGTGCAATTGTTGCAATAGATCCACGTACTGGCGAAATTCTTGCGTTGGTTTCAAGCCCAAGCTTTAACCCAAACTTATTCGTTACGGGTATTAATCATAAAGATTATAGTTCCTTACGTGACAACATAGACCAACCTCTTTATAACCGTGCTGTTCAAGGGGCATATCCTCCAGGTTCGACCATTAAACCAATGGAAGCGATGGGTGGTTTACATTATGGTATTGTCGACTGGTCTACTGCTATTTCTGACCCAGGTTATTTCCATTTACCTGGTGACTCTCACAAATTCCGTGACTGGAAAAAAACAGGTCATGGCATCGTAAATATGCACAAAGCCATCATCATGTCTTGTGACACCTATTTTTATATTTTGGCAAATCAAATGGGCATCGACCAGATGAACCAATGGATGCGTCAATTTGGCTTTGGTCAAAAAACAGGTGTCGATTTACCAAGTGAAAGTGAAGGTTTATACCCAAGTCCTGAATGGAAAATGCGTACACGTAAAGCCAAATGGATGAAAGGTGAAACAATTTCCGTCAGTATTGGTCAAGGTGCATTTACTGCAACTCCATTACAACTTGCTATGGCAACTGCCATTACAGCGAACCGCGGTTCGCATGTGGTGCCACATGTTTTACGTGCATCGCATGGTGCAAAACCATTTACAGTGCGTAATGCACCCGATGGAAAAATTAACTTCAATGGTACAGACGAAGACTGGGTTCAAATGCGCGATGCCATGATTGATGTAATTCAATCAGGTACTGGACGTGGTATCCGTACATCACTCTATCAAATTGCAGGAAAAACAGGTACAGCACAGGTTAAAAGTATTGCACAGGGTAAGCGCTATAATGAAGCTGCTCTTAGTGAACGCCAACTTGACCATGGTCTCTTTGTTGGATTTGCACCAGCAGATAAACCAGAAATTGCTATTGCGGTCATTTGGGAAAATGGTCGTCATGGTGGTTCCGCAGCTCAACTTGCTAAACCCATATTTGATTACTGGTTATTAACACGTAATAAAAATCCGATCCGTCCAGCCAACCATCAAGTCAATGGTGGCCTTATGACAGCAGGAATTAAACCGGGTGAGCTTCCAAGTGGTGGTGAAACTGCTAGCTCTACACCAGCACCTGCTACGACTACTCCAGCAGCATCCGCTCCACAAGCAAGCGCTGCTCGCCCTGCTACAAATGAGATCGATGAATAATGAAAAATCAATTACGCATTATTGGGGGCGAATGGAAAAGACGAGTTTTACCATTTGCTAGTATTGAAGGTTTAAGACCAACCCCAGATCGTGTTCGTGAAACATTATTTAATTGGCTCATGTGGGACATTCAAAATGCTCAGGTTCTCGATATTTGTACAGGTTCTGGTGCATTAGGCTTTGAAGCTCTTTCACGCGGTGCCGCATCTGTTTACATGATTGAACCAGATAGGACTCAAGCACGATTTTTAAAAGAGAATATCCAGCTTTTAAAAGCGCAGAATTGTCATTTAGTCAATGCAACTGCTCAACAAGCATTACCGCGCTTAAAAGAACAATTTGATGTAGTTTTTTTAGATCCGCCTTATAGTCTCGATCTATGGCAAGAGCTCGCTCACTTGGCAGATTCACATATCAAAAATAATGGATACATTTATGTTGAAGCTGACCGAGATTTATCTCAGCTTCTCTTACCTGCAACATGGCAACAAGTGAAAACCACTAAAGCAGGCACAGTCCACGCAGGGCTTTATCAGAAAATTTAATCATGTAGCATTTTTATGACGAATTAATTTACCTGATCTATTTATTTGAATTAGATTATTTTAATTTTATATTTCAGAATAAATAGATCGTAAAAAATCGTATGAGTTGACCTCAATCATAAGGAAAACTCGAAATATATTCATAGCCAATTTTCAGTCTTGGATTAACACTATAATTAACTCCATACCCAACTGAAATGGATAAATCTTGAATATTAATATGATTCATTAAACTATGGATGTTTCTGTTGTGAAGTTGCCCTGTATCATAGGCTGTATAATTATAAATTACCCAACGCTCATTTGAATAAAATTCATTTTTGAGCACATTATAGTTATTAACTTCATTATCATGCTCAATGGCTAAACGCCTTTGTTCCAAGTTTAAATCTGATTGATCTAACAACTGGCCTGCATCTAGTAAAGTAGAATCACTTTCTGCTTGAAAAAAATCATAGGCCCGAACATATCCACTATAAAAGATAATCAGCACTGTAAAAACAGTATAAATATTTTTATGCACACACATTTTATTTTGCGAATCCAAAAAGGTAGCTTAAAGCTACCTTTTTTTGCAAGGTTTTAATTAACTCAAACCAATCACTGCAATAATTGCTGCACAAGTACCCATAATTTTTTTGCCATAAGGTACATATCGCGTAAACACGGCACCTAGTGCTAAGCCACCGCAATAGAGAAGTGCCATACCAGCAACCATACCCATTACTAATGCAACAACATGCCCCGCATGTGCCAATTCAACACCATGAGCTATACCATGAAAGCTTGCGAGTAAAGCAGCAGCAATAGGTAAAATCCGATTTGATTTTGTCCATAGTGCAATCGCGGTAACAATCAAAGAAGCAATAATGCCGTATTCAGCAATACTCGCTGGTACTAGACCTTGAGCACCTACTAAAAAACCTACAATCAAAGTAATGCTTAGCGTAATGACACCAGCAATTTTCCATTGTTTAGCGGCTGACCATAACAAGACCCCAAAACCCAAAGCCATCACTAAATGATCAAGCCCAGTAAAGGGATGAATGAAACCTGCCATAAACCCTGAATGTGCATGATCATGTCCCGGATGTGCCATAGCTAATGCAGGTAACATACTAAGGAGCCCAATGCTCCATTTTTTAATGAAGTTCATAGTTACTCCTTAAGCCTTAAACAGCCCTTGCTTCTCAATAAATTGAATAATTTGTTCAAGACCATCTTGTGTTTTCATGTTTGAAAATAAAAATGGCTTTTCACCGCGCATACGTTTTGCATCTTGATCCATGACATCAAGGTTTGCACCTACCATTGGTGCAAGGTCAGTTTTATTAATAATCAGTAAATCTGACTTGGTAATACCCGGTCCCCCTTTACGAGGAATCTTTTCACCACCGGCTACATCAATGACATATAAAGTTAAATCAGAAAGTTCCGGGCTAAATGTTGCTGCTAAATTATCACCACCACTTTCAATAATAATTAGTTCTAGACCATCAAATTTTTCACACAAATCATCAATTGCAGCCAAGTTAATTGAGGCATCTTCACGAATAGCCGTGTGTGGGCAACCACCCGTTTCCACACCCACAATACGATCTGGCGACATCGCTTCATTACGGGTTAAAAAGTTTGAGTCTTCTTTGGTATAAATATCATTTGTCACCACAGCCATATTGTATTTATCACGCAAGGCTAAACATAAATTAAGTGTAAGCGCAGTTTTACCCGAACCTACCGGTCCGCCAATTCCAACTCGTAATGGACTACGTTCTGTCATGATTTTTATCCTTTTTTCCTAAACTTAAGATCTGAATAACCGTGAATATTGTGTTTCGTGTTTCATACTCAACATGGCATAACGAGGTAAAGCACTACTCAATTGCTCATCATTAAGTTTCAAAGCTTTCTCTACTGCATTTGGTACGAAACCATGCAAGTGCCATAAAACTCTTTGTCCAGCCATTTGCCCTAAAGGAACAGTTTTTACTGCCGCTAAAACCTGATTTTCTAAAACAGTAAAGGTATAAGCTGTGAGCACATCAACGTCGTTAAGCCCAAGTCGACCACAGAGCTGCGCATAGACAGGCACAAAACCGAACTGCTTTTTAACCTCAACCGTTTTTTTTAAAACATCTTTAATCCATGCATTTAAAGAAAATGCCAACTGCTGAGATTCAGCGAGTAACTCTTTACTTTCTCGACTCGCTTTATATAAATTTGCCCAAATCAAGAACTCATCTGGGTCATCATAATGTTGCATAAGACGTTTGAGCACAGGTAACTCAAACCGCACTAACAGCATTTCAAGAACTTCTTCAAAATAAGCAATTGCCGAGCTTTCATCGTGTATTAGGCCAATATCAATGGCTGTTTCCACACCTTGTGAATAACAATACGCTCCAACTGGCAGTGCCGTAGAAGACAATGTCAGCAATTGAAGTAATTGCGCTGCGTTATGAATGGACATGGTGCAAAGCTTTGATTGGGCTTAAGCGGTGATCATGACTATGCTGCGCATAGGCACCGCTTTCAGGCTCAAACGGATGATCTGTTTCTGTCACTGTCAGCCCCAACCCTTCTACCATGTCTGCAAGCACATGATCAGGCTCAAAATACAAAGAAGTCGGCGTTAGCATTAATGGTACATGTCTATTACCTAAGTGATAGGCAGCTTTAAGTAAATCAAAATCAGTTGTTGCACTGACTTGCATCAAACGTTCAGGCTTAGCATCTACACGTAGTACATCACCTTGTTGAGTTGCAATATATGAACCACTACGCAAAATGCCAGTACGTGGTAAATCAGCACCAATATCTACGCCACTTGCCAAAGCCGCCCGAAATCTTGATTTTTGGCGGGTATCAAAAGTCAGTTCAACCGTTTCAAATGCTTGATCAGGAGAAATATCTTCAAGACGTTGTGTATAAATTTTCATTTAGCTCTTCTCTCCTTATTTATTTCATTCATGTATATAAATTAATGAGGCAAATCACCTCGACAAAACTCATCAAAACAAGAAATAACGCTGTGCCATCGGTAATACATCAGCAGGTTCACACGTTAATAACTCACCATCAGCTCGTACTTCGTAAGTCTCGGGATGTACATGCATAACTGGACAATATGTATTATGTTTCATATCTGCTTTAGTAATTTCACGCGTATTTTTACAGGGGCTAATTAACTTTTTAAGGTCTAACTTTTCAGCAACTTTTTCATCAATGGCTGCTTGAGATAAAAAGGTAATACAAGTGTTATGCACACCACGCGGATAGGCACCAAACATTGGACGATAATGAACTGGTTGAGGTGTCGGAATGGAGGCATTAATGTCCCCCATCGGCGCCGCTGCGATCATGCCACCTTTAATAATCATCGAAGGTTTCACACCAAAAAAAGCAGGCTTCCACAACACTAAATCAGCAAGTTTTCCGACCTCAATCGAACCAATTTCATGGCTTAAGCCATGCGTAATTGCAGGATTAATCGTATATTTAGCAATATAGCGTTTAACGCGATTGTTATCATGAAATTCATTATCACCTTCTAATGGGCCACGTTGAATTTTCATTTTATGAGCAGTTTGCCAAGTACGTAAAATCACTTCACCCACGCGACCCATCGCCTGAGAGTCCGATGACATCATGGCGATAGCACCTAAATCTTGCAAAATATCTTCAGCGGCAATGGTTTCACGGCGAATACGGCTTTCTGCAAAAGCAATATCTTCAGCAATTGCTGGGTCTAAATGATGGCAAACCATGAGCATATCTAAATGCTCATCAATGGTATTAATCGTATAAGGTCGCGTTGGATTAGTTGAAGATGGCAATACGTTACTTTGTCCAATTGCCTTTAAAATGTCAGGTGCATGCCCACCACCGGCACCTTCTGTATGGTACGTATGAATGGTACGGTCTTTAAATGCGGCCAGTGTTTCTTCTAAAAAGCCACCCTCATTTAACGTATCCGTGTGAATAGCGACCTGAACATCAAACTCATCTGCCACACTCAAACAGTTATCAATCGCTGCTGGTGTTGAGCCCCAATCTTCATGTAGTTTTAAGCCAATTACCCCAGCCTTAATTTGCTCACGAATGGGCTCTGGTAAACTCAAATTTCCTTTGCCTAATAGACCAATATTCATAGGCAAATCATCAATCGCCTGCAACATGGTGGCAATATGCCAAGGCCCTGGGGTCACTGTCGTTGCCGAAGTTCCTGCCGCTGGTCCTGTCCCACCACCCACCATTGTTGTTGTACCAGACATAAGCGCGGTTTCAACTTGTTGAGGACAAATCCAGTGAATGTGGGTATCAATACCACCTGCAGTTAAAATTTGCCCTTCACCTGAAATCACTTCTGTTGCAGCACCTAAAGGAATGGTAATGTCAGGTTGAATATCTGGGTTGCCGGCTTTTCCTATTTTCCAGATTCGGCCGTTTTTTAAGCCAACATCAGTTTTTACAATTCCCCACCAATCTACAATTAAAGCATTGGTAATGACTGTGTCAGCAACTTCATCAGCTAAAAGTTGAGATTGTCCCATGCCATCACGAATGACTTTACCACCACCAAATTTAACTTCTTCGCCATAGGTCGTTAAGTCTTGTTCAACTTCAATAAAAAGCTCTGTATCAGCTAAGCGAATACGATCTCCAACCGTTGGACCAAACATCTCAGCATATGCACGACGTGACATTTTCATAACTTAATACTCAACTTTTTCATTATTGTTGTTATGCTTAATCCAACTTACCCATAACTCGACCTGCAAAACCATATACCTCTCGCTTACCAGCTAAAGCAACTAGCTCCACTTGCCGAGTTTGTCCTGGTTCAAAACGTATTGCCGTACCTGCTGCAATATTTAACCGAAAGCCTTTTGCTGTCTCACGGTCAAACTGTAATGCCTCGTTTGCTTCATAAAAATGAAAATGCGACCCCACCTGAATAGGTCGATCACCAATGTTGGCAACTACAACTTTTAAAGTTTGCCGTCCAACATTCAGTTCAATATCAGCATCTGGAGTAATGATTTCACCGGGGATCATAAGCGTTCCTTTTATACAATTGGCTGATGGACTGTGACTAATTTCGAGCCATCTGGAAAAGTTGCCTCGACCTGAACCTCAGCAATCATTTCTGGCACGCCATCCATCACATCTTCGCGCTTTAATAAAGTAGTGCCATAATGCATCAAATCACTGACTGTCATACCGTCCCGTGCACCTTCAAGTAAAGCAGCTGAAATAAAAGCAATAGCTTCTGGATAATTCAGTTTCAAACCACGGGCTTTACGACGCTCAGCCACTAAACCTGCAGTAAAAATGAGTAACTTATCTTTTTCTGTTGGATTGAGTTCCATATCTCTTTCCTAATAACATCTAGTTTTCTTTAAGCAAAATGCATGCTCAAAAGCAGCATACTTGTTTTAATCGTTTTTAAAATACGCAATTTAACGTAACTTAGGTTTTCCAAATTCTTGGAAATTCCTCATCCAAATTGAACCAATAACGTCTTAACCTTGCTCTTATAGCCGCAAAAGCATCATGACAACGTCGCACATCATTTCCTAAAAAACGTGCACACAGCACATCCTCTAATAACGTCAAAGTAACTGGAACATCCATACGCATGATTAATTCACGGATGAGTTCAACATGTTGTTCTAAATACAATGAAGAGCGAAATTTTTCAGGCGGTACAGCCCAAAAACTTGCCATTACAGCCTGATTATTCATTCCTAAACATGAGCTTAACCAGCGATCGCCTCCCTCAAAATACAATGTATCGGCAACTAATAATTTATTTTCACGCCATAACTTAAACTGGTTGTGATAACTTCCTTGAACAAAATTTTCAGCCCGAGCCTGTCGACCCAATACCAGCATATCCCAACCAATAAAACTTGCTGTTTGTTCAAGGTGAATATGTGTTTCCGAGTGTGCTACAGCTCCATCAAACAACATTGTTTCTTGCGGCATCCACTCTAAAATAGAGTCATTTTTTACAGTCAAATAAATATGCTGAAAAGCTTGTTTGCCATTGGTTCTATACCATTTTCCAGCTCCAGGTGTGGTAATAACAGCATGTGCCTGACCCTCTGTTTCAATCTGAAAAGTAAGATGGTCTCCCCCTGCAATACCTGCGGGCGGATGAACAATAATGGCATGGCAAACTCCAGTCTTTTCAGGCCAGAGCATTTTTTGCACACGAACAGGGCCATAATGTTTTCGATGATTCATTATGGTGCGAAAGTTTTTAAAACAGAAACTGAGCTCTAATTGGGCATACCAAAATGGTGCTAAAGAGGTCTGATAAAATTGTTGAATCCGATTCATTTTGGCTCATTTTTAATCATGGCTTTTTTTAATAAGCAAAATATGCACCAAATACAAAAAGAGGTCACTACAAACTTAGAAACAATTTTTTTATTTTAATGAGTTAAAAAATCGTCAATGTCTAACATAAAACCACAGTAAAGCGTGGAATTATTTATACAATAGCGCCCATCCTCACTCTTATAAAATTTTCCATGAAAATCTTTTTCGTGTTAGTACCGTTTGTATTTTTAACTGGGTGTATTTTTGGCCAATCTAGTGAGGTCAAACGTGCAGAAAAACTGCTAAATAATTTTCAATGTAAAAATGTTGAAACAAGTGAAATTCCCACAAGTTCAATCAATTCTTATTACCAACAATCTTTAGCAGTAAGTAAAGAAAAAGCGACCTCGTATGTAGAAAGTTATAAAAATGGTGAGGAACTATTTGCTGTACCTTTAGATGACGTAGTAAAACAGCAATATGAACTTTATAAAGCAGCTTGTGACTCTCTAGGTGGAGTCTCTGTTCAACCATAATTTCTTTGATAATGTATTCATTAACTTGTATTAGTGAATACATTTAATATATTAAAAAATAATCCACATAGAATTGATTAAAAATTACCCACTTTACCTTTTGTTAAAATTAAGCTACATACAAAAGCTTTTATTTTCTATTCTTTTTTCCTAGCCTATCAGTACTTTATATTTTTATTTTTTGAGGTTTTCATCATCATGAAAAAAACATTATTAGCAATTGCGCTTATGAGTGCTCTTCTTGCAGCATGTAATAAACATGAAAATAAAACAGAGATAACTTCTGATGCATCTACCCCTGTACAAACTAGTGAAGCAAGTAGTGCTGTTGCTGTAGATACTGAACACACAGCAGAGAATTCTTTAGATTGGAATGGTAAATATAAAGGTATCCTCCCATGTGCAGACTGTGAAGGTATTAAAACTGAACTAGAATTAAAAGATGATAAAACTTATGAATTGACTGAAACTTACTTAGGCAAAGGTGATACAAAACCATTTGAAACACATGGTAAATTCACTTTCAATAAAGATAATACTTCTGTTATTACCTTAGATGATAAAGCTCAAAACCGTAAATTCTTTATTGGTGAGAATACAGCGATTGCTTTAGATATGGAAGGTAAAAAAGTTGAAGGCTCTTTAGCTGAACATTATGTATTGAAAAAAGAAGATTAATGAATTTTTCAATATAAACAAAAAAACCCGCTCAAATGAGCGGGTTTTTTATGAAATCAATTCTTAGTGAGCTGCGAATTGGTTCATTGTGTTTTTAGCATCATCATGTGCTTTAAGAGCGTTGTCACCAGAGAAGATTTCTTTGTGATCATCACCGATGTCAGAACCCGCCATTGCTTGGTGTTTAACACAAGCGATACCACCACGAATTTCTTTACGTTGTACGCCAGCAACATAAGCCAACATACCCTCAGAACCGAAGTAACCTTGTGCAAGCTCATGTGTAGAAAGAGCAGCAGTATGGTAAGTCGGAAGTGTGATCAAGTGATGGAACACGCCTGCTTCACGAGAAGCATCTGCTTGGAATGTACGGATCTTAGCGTCTGCATCAGCAGCTAATTCAGTACTATCATATTCAGCGCTCATTAATTTAGCACGGTCATAGCTCGATACATCTTTACCTTCAGCAACCCAACGATCGTAAGCTTGTTGACGGAAGTTTAAAGTCCAGTTGAATGATGGGCTGTTGTTATAAACAAGCTTAGCATTTGGAACAACTTCTTTAACACGGTTAACCATGTGTGCGATTTCTTCTACGTTTGGAGTCGCAGTTTCGATCCAAAGAAGGTCAGCACCGTTTTGAAGGCTAGATACACAGTCAAGTACAACACGGTCAATTTGTGTGTCAGCACGGAACTGATATAAACCAGAAGCTAAACGCTTAGGACGGTGTAATTTACCATTACGCTTGATCAAGATTTCATCTTCTTGAGCATCAGCAATGTCAATTTCAACAGTGTCTAAATAACTGATGTATTGAGACGCGATATCGCCTGGCTCTTTAACTACTGGGATTTTCTGAGTCAAGTCAGCGCCTTCAGAGTCAGTACGCGCAACGATGATACCATCATCAAGACCCATTTCTAAGAATGCATAACGTAATGCATGGATTTTAGCGATGAAGTCTTCGTGTGGAACAGTTACTTTACCAGCTTGGTGACCACATTGTTTAGCATCAGATACTTGGTTTTCGATTTGAAGCGCACAAGCACCAGCTTCGATCATTTTACGAGCAAGTAAGTAAGTCGCTTCTTCGTTACCGAAACCAGCATCGATGTCAGCAATAATTGGCACAATGTGAGTTTGGAAACCATCAATTTGAGCAGTAATTTCAGCAGCTTTAGCAGTATCGCCAGCTTCGTTTGCTTTTTTAAGCGCACGGAATAAATCATTTAATTCTTTTGCGTCAGCTTGACGTAAGAAAGTGTAGATTTCTTCGATTAATGCAGGTACTGAAGTTTTTTCGTGCATAGATTGGTCAGGAAGTGGACCAAATTCTGAACGAAGAGCAGCAACCATCCAACCAGAAAGGTAGATATAACGACGCTCAGTAGTACCGAAGTATTTTTTGTTCGCAATCATTTTTTGTTGTGCGATAAAACCGTGCCAGCAACCTAATGATTGAGTGTATTTGCTAGAGTCAGCATCATAAGCAGCCATATCACGACGCATAATCGCAGCTGTATATTTAGCAATATCTAAACCAGTTTTGAATTGGTTTTGCATTTGCATACGTGCAGCATCTTCTGGGCTAATATCGCGCCAAGTGCTACCGAATTTTGCTTTTAGTTCGCGGATTGCATCAATCGCTGTTTGATATGTAGTCATGATATTGTCCTGTATTCATTTTAGGATTTCATCGATCAAAGCCTAGAGTCATGTTACTTAAATTTCTTATGACACCAGCTGCTTCATTATGTACACAGCTTAGACTTAGCCAATCAATTAATCCAATATCCTTAGTTAATCTTCAGTATTTATTTAAAAAATATACTAATAAACCGATATTATAAGTAAAACTAAAAAACATAACAGTTTGTTTATAAAAACAAAATAATCCTAAAGGAGTATAGTATTTCAAACAAAAAACGCCTCAAGTTTTATTTTTATACAATTTTTGAGATTTTTCCATTCATTTTTAGTTTTAAAAGTCAATTGTAAATTAGGTGATTTTTGCCAATGCAAAAACCTAATTAACATGATAGAAAATTATAAATTTTAAAGAAATTTTTCCTTTAAATAAACATGACCATAAAAACAGATCAAAGATAATAAAATCGAGCATTTGAAGTCCTTTTCAAGCATACTTAATTTCAACAAAAAATGTCGTTTTTCTCATCATTTTTTCACACAATGTTCTTTAAATATGGCATAATTTGAAACAATTTCAGGGTTTTATTTTCGGTATTTTTTTTATGAATCTGGAACGGGTAGATCTTAATCTATTAATATATCTTGATGTTCTTCTTCGTGAAAAAAATGTTACACGCGCAGCAGAACAGCTTGGTGTTACTCAACCAGCCATGAGTAATATTTTACGTCGCTTGCGTAATTTATTTAACGACCCTCTCCTGATCCGTTCATCCGAAGGTATGACACCGACAGAACGTGCACTTGAATTACAACCACGTATTCGTGATGCCCTTTCTGATCTATCCATGATTTTGGAGCCGCGTACCGAATTCCGCCCTTATACGAGTAATCGAGTTTTCCGCATTATGACTTCTGATTATGCAGAAGCCACACTCGTTCCTCGACTTGTAAAAGCCCTACGCTCTGAAGCTCCAAATGTTGTACTCGATTTTCTTACCCCAAGTGATGTGTCATATAGAGATATGGAACAAGGGAAAGTTGATCTAGCAATTAATCGCTTCAATGAAATCCCACAAAGCTTCCACCAAGTTTTAGTTTGGCGTGATAGTTTTAGTTGTATTTTAAATGACAAACATCCCGCTGTTACTCATTTAAATTTAAAAAGTTATTTAGATGCACAACACATTTGGGTGTCGAAAACAGGTATGGGTGTTGGTTTTGGCGTAAACCCAGACAAACAAGGTGGCTTAGGCTGGATTGATCAGGCATTAGAGCGTATTGGTCAACGTCGCAAAATTTCTGTCTTTACTCGCCATTATCAAATGCCAGCATTACTTGCTCAAAATGTTGACTTGATTGCTACCCTTCCAACTCGAATGGCGCGTCTACAAGCACAAAATCCTAAATTAGTGATTAAAGATCCTCCGTTTTATATTCCAGAGTTCGAACTTAAAATGGCATGGTGTCCTTTATTGCATCACCACCCAGCTCATCGCTGGTTACGCCAACTTATCTTATTTGTTGCTCGCCAGATGATCGAAGAGGAAAATCGTGAATTCTTAACCAATAATTCACAATTTTCCCACTATTAAATACATTTTAATTTAATAGTTCTTTTAAATATTATCTTTAAGCGCTGAGCAATCAATCTGATTACCTCAGCGCTTTTTTATGTTAAAACATAGTCATAATAATGATGATCCTCGGGTGATTTGTGAGTCTCTTTCAAAATATCATTATCATCGTACTGCTCATCATCGCAGCAGGCTTTTTATCTTTAACTGAAATCGCCCTAGCAGGTGCTAGAAAAGTAAAGTTAAAAATTTTAGCCGAAGCTGGCGAAGAACGTGCTCAAAAAGTACTTGATTTACAAGAACAATCTGCAGATTTTTTTGCAGCTTCTCAAATTGGCTTAAATGCTGTTGCAATCTTAGGCGGTATCTTGGGTGAAGCTGCATTTCGTCCTTTTTTCGTCACCTTGGTTGACCGTTTTTACGTAGGACCCTGGTCACAAACGATTGGTTTCGCCTTATCCTTTACTTTAGTGACATCGCTCTTTATTTTATTTGCCGATCTCATGCCAAAACGTTTGGCTATGATTGCCCCTGAAAAAATTGCAATTAGCGTTATTAATCCTATTCAAGTTTTTATTAAGGTTTGCAAACCTTTAGCTTGGGGCATTAATGCAATTGCGAATCTGTTGTTCCGCCTATTTAAAGTAAATACAACTCGCGAAGACAATATTACTTTTGATGATATTTCAGCAGTTATGGATGCAGGAGCTCAAGCAGGTGTCCTTCAAAAACAAGAACATCATTTTATTGAAAATGTTTTTGAACTAGAAGAGCGCAATGTACCATCGAGTATGACGACACGTGAAAATGTAGTTTATTTCACGTTAAATGAACATGAGGAAAGTATTCGACAAAAATTAGCAGAATATCCTTATTCAAAATTTTTAGTGTGTAATGAAAATATTGATCAGGTCATTGGTTATGTAGATGCTAAAGATTTCCTTGTTCGAATTTTAAATAACCAATCACCCACTCAATTAAATGAATCTACTATTCGTAATGTGCTTATTATCCCTGACACCCTAACGCTTTCTGAATTACTTGACCGTTTCCGCTCAACAAAAGAAAAATTTGCAGTGGTGATTAATGAATATGCGCTTGTTGTAGGTGTTATTACTTTAAGCGATATTATGATTACTGTTATGGGCGATTGGGTAACCCCTATTGAGGAAGAGCAGCAAATTATTAAACGTGATAATAATTCTTGGTTAATTGATGGTAGTACACCAATTGATGACCTACGACATGCTCTCGAAATTGATGAAATGCCAGATGAAGAAAATTATGAAACACTTGCTGGTTTTATGATGTACCGTTTACGCAAAATTCCTCGCCCAGCCGATTTTGTTGAATTCGGTGGTTATAAATTTGAAGTTGTAGACGTAGACCATTTTAAAATTGATCAACTCTTAGTAACTCGTGTATTAGAAAAATCTGACTTACAACTACCGACTGATGAAAATTGATTTATTTTGGTGCAAAATATCCTGCTAAAAGCAGGATATTTTGAATATAGATAAATAGCTTTTAAATTACGATTCTAGTTTAATATTTTTCATTAAAAGTTTAATTAATTACTCTAATCATATTTTTTAATATATCAATTAACCCTTGAATTAAAATAAAAATTTAAATGAAATAGAAATAAAATTTTGCAAATTAAAGATTTACAGCTATCCACACCTTCTGTAACGTAATGAAATATAGCCATTGTAAATGGATATACGCCTCATTTCAGCCATCAAACATGTATATTTTTGAAAAATATATATCAATTTTAAATATGATAAAGGCTTTATAAAAGTAGACAATAGGTATGATATATAATGAATGGATTATACTATTATTATATATGTTCAGTATTTCATAAAAATATACCTTTCTAAATGAATATATATTAACCAAATAAACTAAATATATTATTTGTCTTTTTAATAAAAATTTATAAGAATAATCATGGTCAGAGTTTTGAATAAACCTGTTCAGTAAAACTAAAGGCAAAGGATTGATTGTATGCTGACATTACTTGGTGTTGGCATGATTTTATGCTTCATGTATTTAATCATGTCCAAACGTTTAAGCCCTATTATTGCTTTAATTCTTATCCCATTTATTTTTTCTCTTATTGCCTGGGGTCTTGGTCATTACTTTGAAAGCTTAAGTCATATTGAGCTCAAAGGCCTCAGTGAAATGATGCTAGAAGGCATTAAAAAACTTGCGCCTACTGGCGTAATGCTATTATTTGCAATTTTATATTTTGCCTTAATGATCGATGCAGGTCTTTTCGATCCCCCGGTTAAATGGATTTTGAAAAAAGTTAAAGGTGATCCTCTAAAAATTACATTAGGGACCGTTTTTTTAACTACATTAGTTTCTCTTGATGGTGACGGCTCAACCACTTATATGATTTGTGTGGCTGCAATGCTACCGCTTTATCAGCGCCTAGGTATGAATACACTGATCATGACAGCACTTATGTTGTTATGTAGTGGTGTAATGAACCTCACACCTTGGGGTGGTCCTACTGCTCGTGCGGCAAGTGCCCTTCAAGTTGATCCAAGCCATATTTTTGTACCAATGATTCTTCCAATGATTCTTAGTATTGGCTGGTTATTCTTTTTGGCATATTTATATGGTCGCTATGAGCAAAAACGTTTAGGTGTGATTGAGCTTGAAAGTCATCACGGTGACAATATTACAGTTTCAAAAGACCCAGAAGCGACTCGTCCGCATTTACGTAAAGTAAATATGGTACTCACCATTATTCTTATGATTGCATTGATCAAAGGTATTTTACCAATGTCAGTGTTATTCATGCTGGCGTTCTGTATTGCCATGCTCATTAACTACCCTGATGTTGATATGCAGAAAAAGCGTATCGCAATGCATGCAGATAGTATCTTGGCTGTTGTTGGCTTAATTTTTGCGGCTGGTATTTTTACAGGTATTTTATCTGGTACAGGCATGGTTGAAGCAATGTCTAAAGAATTTGTCGCAATGATTCCAGCAAGTATGGGCCCATACCTTGCGCCAATTACCGCTTTAGTGAGCATGCCGTTAACATTCTTTATATCAAATGACGCATTCTTCTATGGTGTGTTGCCTATTCTTGCCGAAGCTGCTTCACATTATGGTATTAGTCCAGAAGCGATTGCTCGTGCTTCAATCGTAGGTCAACCTGTACACTTATTATCACCTCTTGTTCCTTCAACTTACTTACTATGTGGTCTTGCTAAAGTCGATTTTGCAGATCATCAAAAGTTCACTTTTAAGTGGGCATTTATTACTTGTATGGTGTTGATGGGTACAGCTTTAGTGATTGGTGTTTTCCCCCTGTTTAGCGCAGTTTAATCACATTTTGCTATAAAAAATAAAAGCCCCAATTGGGGCTTTTATTTTTTATTCATTCACATACTCAATCATGGCATCTAAGAATGCATGAAAGTGCAAGGTAATATCTTCTTCTAAAATTTTATAGGCATTATCGAACTGCACCATTGGCCAACCTTCTTTCCAAAATGGGAAAATATTATGCAAATCATGAGTAACGATTGCATCTTCCCGAACAATTGCTTGTGAAATTTGTGCCAAAACTTGTGCTGTTTCTGCCCCATCAATAGCTAAATAATCAATACCACGCGCTTTTAAAATACGAATTCGATCTTTTTTATAGCGAATTTTTTTAGCTTGACCTGCATTTAAACCTAGTGCAAGAGTAACAGCCTCTACAAACTTCTCTTCAAAATTTGTATTTAGTGCCACCAAAGCCTGTTTATGTGCTTCCTGACGTCCTGCTTTCCCCCCGTTACGGATGATCTCATTTGCTTCCGTATCTAGCTTATCTTTTTTCATAGACTGTAAAATGTCTAAAATTTCGATATCGCTTAAAGATTCAGGAGATTGCTCAAACATAGGAGTCCTTATACATACAACTAAAGGCATATTCTCTCATAAAAGCGATACTAAAGCAGAGTAAAATTTTAAATAGCCTATTATCTTGACTATTTTTATAGTGCTAACTTCAGAGACTACACCCATAAAATCAGCTAATTCTTTAGCTATATTTTTAATTATTTGCCAAATTATTTTTACCCTGATAATATTATTTTACCCTGGTAAAAATATGCGGCTAAAATGAATACTAAAATCACCTATACTGCTTTCACCGGAAGTACTCTTATTGCGAGTGACTTCCTTGTTGAACTTGCAAAAAAACTAAAAGATCTTCCTAAAACAACAGAAAATATTCTGATTTTTAATGATCAAACAGGTCAACAAATTGATCTTGATCTTTCTGGCTCGGAACAAGAATTTCAACAGCGTTATGCTGAACCGGAAGAAATTAAAAAAGTTGGACGACCTAAACTTGGCGTAATTTCGCGTGAAATCACTTTACAGAAAAAACATTGGGATTGGTTAGATCAACAAAGTGCGAGTGCATCTGCCGTGATTCGTAAATTAATTGATAAAGAATTAAACAACCCAAATTCTGAAGGTAATATTATGCTCACCAAACAAGCCGTCGACCGTTTTATGTCTGCCATGTTAGGTAATATGCCAAATTACGAGGAAGCAACACGTGCCTTATATCAAGGTGATCGAGATACATTTTTAAAGATGATTCAGAGCTACCCTAAAGATTTAAGAGAATATTTAACTTTAAAAACTCAAAGTGTTTTTTGAACCCAATAAAAAAAACCCGCTTACGCGGGTTTTTAGAACTCATTCTTAATCCATTAAAGACGGACTAATTCCACAACTTTTTCAGCTGCCTCTTCAACAGTTTCAGCCGTAACTTCTGTATCTGTGCCATCCACAGCCGTAGTGATAACCACAACACCTGTCTCACGCAATAAAGTAATTTGCTCAGCAGTTAAGTTAGCTTTTGCAATCGCAACTACACCTTGTTGGATCAATAAACTTTCTAAAACCTGAGCTTTTTCGATTAACTGTGCAGAAATCCCAATCACCGCAGGTTTTTGACCCAAACGTGCTGCACGGTCTTCAGCAGTAACAGCATTACTATGTGCAGTCCACTCTACCGCAGACTCAACCATACCCGCACCAACAGTCACGTTACTTAAGCGGTCAATAAAAATAAACGAGCCTGTGTAACGTGAATCTTGATATTGGTCAAATACCACTGGAGCATCAAATTCAACTACCACATCAGCAATCGCATTTAACTCAAGCTCTTCTACCTGAGTATGCTCAAGTGTATTTACATTCACACGGTAGTGAATATTGGTCACTTTTGCAGGTACAGTTTGTGTACCAATCTTAATGTTGTACAGTTTACCTTTTACGAGTGGATGTTCATTCATCCATACAACCGAGGCACGAACACTTCTTGAAATTAATGGTTGCTCACCTGCACGTACTAATACGTTGCCACGGCTAATATCAATTTCATCATTTAGCGTTAATGTAACTGCCTGACCCGCAACTGCTTGCTCAAGGTTACCGTCAAAAGTAACAATTTCTTTAACTGTAGAACGCTTACCAGAAGGTAACGCAACAATTTCGTCACCCACTTTGATTTCACCCAAAGCAACTGTACCGGCAAAACCACGGAAGTCGAGGTTTGGACGGTTCACATATTGAACAGGGAAACGGAATTCGTGTTTATTCGACTCACGGCTAATTTCTACAGACTCAAGAATACTCATTAAGGTTTGACCCTTGTACCAAGGAGTATGAGCTGATGGATTTACAACGTTATCGCCATTTAAAGCAGAAATTGGAACAAACAAAATATTGGCTGGGCGACGCTCACCCAACTGACTTACGAAAGCATCGTATTCAATCTGAATTTCATTAAAGCGTTCAGGTGAGTATTCAACCAAGTCCATTTTATTAATGGCAACAACAATATTCTTAATACCAAGCAAACTCGCAATAAACGTATGGCGACGAGTTTGAGTTTGTACACCATAACGTGCATCAATCAAAATAATTGCAAGATCGGCAGTTGATGCACCCGTTGCCATGTTACGGGTATATTGTTCATGTCCCGGTGTATCAGCAATAATAAATTTACGCTTTTCAGTCGAGAAATAACGATAGGCAACATCAATGGTAATACCTTGCTCACGCTCAGCTTGTAAACCATCTACAAGTAGTGCCAAGTCTGGTGCATCACCAGTCGTTCCTACTTTCTTACTATCACGCGTTACGGCTTGTAATTGATCTTCATAAATCAATTTTGAATCGTAAAGTAAACGACCAATTAAAGTACTTTTACCGTCGTCTACGTTACCGCAAGTCAAAAAGCGTAAAAGGTCTTTTTGTTCATGCTGTTTTAAATAAGCCAGAATGTCTTGGCTGATTAAGTCTGATTGATGAGACATTGCTCAAACTCCACAAATTTAGAAACTGTCTTAGAAATAGCCTTCTTGCTTTTTCTTTTCCATTGAGCCTGCTTCATCATGGTCAATCATACGACCTTGACGCTCAGAACTTGTTGCCAAAAGCATTTCCTGAATAATTTCTGGCAATGTATCAGCTTCAGACTCAACTGCTCCAGTCAATGGGTAACAACCAAGCGTACGGAAACGTACAGACTTCATTTGCGGAACTTCACCCTCTTTTAAGCGCATGCGTTCATCATCCACCATAATGAGCGTACCACTACGCTCAACCACTGGACGGACAGCAGAGAAATAAAGAGGGACAATTTGAATATTTTCTAAATAGATATATTGCCAAATATCCAACTCAGTCCAGTTAGATAAAGGGAATACACGAATACTTTCACCTTTGTTCACTTTACCATTGTAAAGATTCCAAAGTTCAGGACGTTGGTTTTTAGGGTCCCAACGATGTTTACTATCACGGAATGAATACACACGCTCTTTCGCACGTGATTTTTCTTCGTCACGACGCGCACCACCAAAAGCAGCATCAAATTGATATTTATCCAAAGCCTGTTTTAAAGCTTGGGTTTTCATAATATCTGTATATTTTGAGCTACCATGATCAAATGGATTAATCCCTGCTTCACGACCTTCTTTATTTTGATGAACAATTAAATCAAAGCCATGGGTTTTTGCCATGTTATCGCGAAACGCGATCATGTCTTTAAACTTCCAACCCGTATCAACATGTAATAAAGGGAAAGGAAGTTTTGCAGGATAAAATGCTTTTAATGCAAGATGAAGCATCACAGCCGAATCTTTACCAATTGAGTAAAGCATGACTGGATTTTCAAATTCTGCTGCAACTTCACGGATAATATGAATACTTTCAGCTTCAAGTTGCTTGAGATGTGTAAGTCTTGATTCAGTCATGAACACGCCCTTCTCTATCCATTTTGCCCATAAAATCTAGAAGTGGTATTAAACCACCACTTAGAAGACCATGTGGAGGAACGAGTGCCATAACAACTCCAATTTTTCGTGATAAATAATCCAACTATAAGCCTTATGAGGCTTATAGCAATAGTTATGCATTATAGTGATTTAAAACTGTTTTCTTTTGCTTGTTTTTTCATATTGATATTCAAATTCATCATATAAATGTAAAATACTGATTCACATAGATAACATATCGATACTAGCTCGCATTATTAACTGAAGCAAATCACGATCTCATCTTTTGATTTCTTTAAATACAATAAAAAAGAGAAGCCATTTTAGCTTCTCTCTTGCTATAGCACTATTTAATAATTAGAAACCAAACATTTTACGTTCTAATGGAATTTCAATACCAATAGATGCACCTGAATCATGACCATTTCGATCTGAGTCTGTTATCCAACCATTAATTTTTAATGGAAGTGTTGGTTTAATGTAGTGTGTCCAGGTCAAGTCTAATCCTTTAATCGTATCCTTCTCAGGGAAAGCCTGATTGACAGTAAGACTTAATGGATTAACTTTGGCATAAAGAATACGTCCGCTTAGACGATTCATCGTATCAAAGCTGATATTACCACCTACTGAATACATTTGACCATCACCGCCCATACCATGGCCTAATGGGAAACCTTGTTGGTAAAAACCATCATGATATACGTAATGCGTATAAGAAATTCCTGTCTTCTCTCCCAGATTTGTACGAGTGTCAGCCCATTCTGCATACAATTGATATGGCATATCTTTATAAACTGATGAAAAATCTGTACCTGCAAGATACATCCATTTTGCAGGCAAATAACCTGCCTCATCTTCACCAATCATCTGTCCATATATACTTACAGGGATCTGTAATAAAGGCTGTAAAGATAAACGCGCATCAAATCCACCTAATTGATTTGATGGATCTTCACTACCATCTTGTACATTGTCATGGCCGACTATTGCTTTCCAGAAACGGTCCCAGTTTTCAGGACGATCGCCGCCGCCAAATTGTATTGCTCGAGATGCACCTAATTCTAAATAAGGTAAAGGCTGTGCAGTCAAACGCATGCCCAATAATTTAACTCCTGGATCAGATTCGTAATCCTGTAATCGTCCAGCGAATAATTGATACTGCCAAGGTCCAATCCAAGACAACCATTTTGTCTCAAAAGCGTCTTGTACAGCACGCTGCATGGTTACCCCATACACAGGACGACTTGCATCACCACGAATCAAACTACCATCATGTGCAGGCCCCCAATAGGTTGGAACTTGTCCAGCAATCACCCATTGATTCCAGAACTTCCCTGCCAAATATGAACCTTCAACATTTACTTTATGGTTGTTCTTAATAAGTAATTTATCTTCTGCATTAACATGGAGTTTGGCATCCCAATTTTCTCCGCCTGCATTAAACTCTGCAGAAACCTGATATTTTGCATTTTGTTGATCAGCAAAAGTATGTGGCATTGCTTTTGGATCAGTTTCAGCAAACACACCAACCTTCACAGTTTCATTATCGGCATCTAAAGCATGCTTTACTGAATCAACAACTTTTTGCTGTGCATTATTATTAATTTTAGCTTGAGATAAGGCACGCTGAATTTCATCTCCACTTAATGGCCAAGTTGAGGTGCTGATTTGAATGACACCTTGTTGATTTAACCAGTTTAAATCTGCGCGTAAATTCGCATCATTTAACACTAAACCTTGTGCAAAAGCAGCTGAAGAAGCAGCTGCTAATAATGCAATTGAAAGTGTTTTTCTTAGAAACATGTCAGCACAATTCTCAAAGTTATTTATGAGCAACACATTAATTTTTTTATCACAATTTTGCAATTGTTAAACTGTGCAATTACATTTTTTAACGGGGCTTTAAGTTTTCTATAATTTAAGTGTTTTTTATATATAAATAGTGAATAAAAAAGGCAGTATAAACTGCCTTTTTCTGTCGTGAAGATTAAATTAACCTTCTTTACGACGCATATGAGGGAACAAAATTACATCACGAATACTCGGCGCATCGGCAAAAAGCATAACCAAACGGTCAATACCAATACCTTCACCAGCTGTTGGCGGTAAGCCATATTCAAGGGCTTCAACAAACTCTGCATCATAATGCATTGCTTCGTCATCACCTGCATCTTTTTCCGCTACCTGAGCTTGGAAACGTTCAGCCTGATCAATCGGGTCGTTTAACTCGCTAAAACCATTTGCCAATTCACGACCACCGATGAAAAACTCAAAACGATCAGTAATGTGTGGATTATCATCATTACGGCGAGCAAGTGGAGAAGTTTCCGCTGGGTATTCAGTAATAAAGGTAGGTTGACGAAGTTTAGTTTCAACAGTTTCTTCAAATACGATCGTTTGAAGCTTACCTAAACCAAAACCAGGTTTAACTTGTTCATTTAATTCCTCACGAATAAATTGAGCAAGGAATTCACGGTCACCTACATTTTCTGGCGTAAATTGAGGATTATTCTCTAAAATAGCATCAAACATAGAGATTTTCTTGAATGGGCCTTTAAAACTAAATACTTCACCTTGATAAGGCACATCAGTTGTACCTAAAATATCAAGAGCTAGCTTTTCAAGCATGTTTTCAGTCAATGCCATCAAGTCTTTATAATCAGCATATGCCTGATAAAACTCAATCATTGTAAACTCAGGGTTGTGACGCGTTGATACCCCTTCATTACGGAAGTTACGGTTAATTTCAAACACACGTTCAAAACCACCAACAACCAAACGCTTTAAATAAAGTTCAGGTGCGATACGCAAGAATAACGGCATATCCAAAGCATTATGATGTGTTTCGAATGGACGTGCGGATGCACCACCCGGAATCACATGCATCATTGGCGTTTCAACTTCCATAAAACGCTCATTGTTTAAAAATGCGCGAATACCTGCAACAACTTTGGCACGGATTTCAAAAGTCTTACGTGTTTCTTCATTTACAATTAAGTCAAGGTAACGTTTACGGTACTTAACTTCTGTATCATTCAGACCATGAAATTTATCTGGTAATGGACGAAGTGATTTTGTAAGAAGTTCAAAGCTTTCAAGGTGTACATATAAGTCACCTTTGCCAGAACGACCAATATAACCTTCAGCAGCAATAATATCGCCTAGGTCCAAACCTTTAATTGTTTCGAGTATATCTTTCGGTAAACCTTTACGGTCAACGTATAACTGGATACGACCAGTCATGTCTTGGATTACCATGAAAGAACCACGGTTTAGCATGACACGGCCAGCAACTTTTACATAAACATGTTCAGCGCTTTCGATTTGTTCTTTCGACTGATCTTTAAATTGTTCTTGTAGATCAGCAGCGTAATGTTCACGTTTGAATGTATTTGGCCAAGGACTCTTTCCAGTATCCTTTGCAACATCTTGGATTTGCTTTAATTTGGCATGACGCTGTGCAATTAAATCGTTTTCGGAAATAGTTGGTTCAGAAGTCGATTGAGCGTTTTGTTGCGTCATCTCTGCCTCGGTTAAGTAAAAATGAAGTGACATAGCTTAACAGATTGCTGAAGTTTTTCGAATGATTTCAACGAAACAAAAATGAAAAAAGTCAAACCGCTCACATTAAGCCCATATTGAATGACAAAAATTACTTAGACCAATCGCTAAGATCATTTTTTTTAGCTTTAAGTAAAATATAAAAAAATCCAAATAACCTCAATTTTAGAAGGCCTCTTTTGCCTTTTATTTTATCTATGAGATTGTGTAGTAAATAATGAAAATTCTATTTTTACATGGCTTGGATTCTTCTCGAGAATCAACAAAGTTCCATGCTATTTTACATCCTGAAAAATTTTGTATTGATGTCGATTATCGCAACTTAAGTTATGCCTCAGTTAAAGATTTTTATCATCAAGCGATCGAAACAATTAAACCTGATTTATTAGTCGGTCATAGCCTTGGTGGTTACTGGGCTTTAAAAACTGCTGCTCAACATAAATTAGCTGTTGTTGTTGCCAACCCTAGTCTGACTCCTAATTTTCGTGGTGATTACCCTCACCTTTGTGATGAAGACCTAGATCTCTCAAATCCTAAAATGGCTTATTTAGAGTTAGGAGATGAGCAACTTGATATGTATCAAGTACAAGAAAAACTTTCACCTTATATGACGATAGAAACATATGAGGGTGGTCATCATCGTCTTGCTTACCCATCTCGTCTGAATGACCTGATTATAAAAATCCATAAAAAATACTTTGCATAACCTTATTTATAGACTTGAATCATTCAGACTAAAAAAACTTAAACCTTATGAATTAATCCTGTTCTGCGATGTATTTAACAGCTTCAAAACCTTGAACAAAGCCACTTTTTAACATGCCGATATATTCAGGTAAGGTGGCTATTTCAACTTTTAAGGTGGTTACACCATTTTTTTGGCCTAAATAATATTTCTCTAGTGAACCACTCCATACTTTCACTTCTTCACTTTCTAAGTCTTCTTTACCGTCTTTAATCATTCCTAAATGTTTAAAAATCAAAATCTCAGGCTTTTTCATTTCTTCAATTGTTGAAACCATGCCATTCCCGTCTCCATCAAGAAAATAAGTTTTTCCGCCTATTTGCCAATCGGTGTGCATTGAAGAGCCAGGAGCAAAAAATTTAGCCCAAGCATTATATGTTTCACTATTCCAAAGTATTTCCCATACTTTTTCTATAGGCGCTTCAATTTCTACTTCATATATTAAAGTTTCCATATTCGATATCCTTATTCTTTGCTACTTAAGTGTTCACTAAATTTCTCGATTTATATAAATATCAATTTATTTGTCTACTTATTAATCAGGTTACGTTTTTAGATGGTTTATTTATATAAATGCTTTGATCTTTTTGTAACCCTTCATATCAATTACAGCGTTATTTCATTAGTAAACTCATAAAATATTTGCTTTATTAGGTGTTTATGTTGAAGTTTTGCCTAAATAACCACTTATTTGTCTTGATATGCCATTCATCTTTGCTTGTGAATGATTAAACTCCCTTATGTGCTTTACTTTAAATGTATAACTGCGTAAAAATTTGATATCCGATCAAAGCTACATTAGTTATTATTGAACGGATCGTAGTTACATTATTAATAGATGAAATAGTTTTACTGAAAGGCAGCTTTGAGCAAACTTATCAGTGCGGAGAGTCTCATGAAAAAATATCAATGTATCGTTTGTGGATGGATTTATGATGAAGCAGAAGGTTGGCCACAAGACGGCATTGCAGCTGGAACAAAATGGGAAGATATTCCTGATGACTGGACTTGCCCTGATTGTGGCGTTTCAAAAGCTGACTTTGAAATGATCGAAATCTAATGTCTTAAATTAAAAGGCCATGACTTAACATGGTCTTTTTTATATATCCCCAATCACCGTATTAAATCAACAATTCGAATTCTGGAGAGAAAAATGCATCCTATCGTCATTATCGGATCAGGCATGGCGGGTTATACCTTCGCACGTGAGTTTCGTAAGCTTAACCCAGAGCAAGAACTTGTGATGATTTGTGCGGATGATGCAGTGAACTATGCAAAGCCAACATTATCAAATGCATTTGCAGGTAAAAAAGCACCAGAGCAGATTCCATTAGGTGATGCTGCTAAAATGGGTACTCAACTCAATATGCGTATTGAGCCTTTTACTTTTGTAAAAGAGATTTTAGCTGAGCATCATGAGCTTATTCTAGAAAAAGATGGTGTAACGTCAAAGCAACCCTACTCAAAACTGATTTTAGCCGTGGGTGCTAACCCAATTCGCCTTGCAATTGCAGGTGATGGTAGCGATGACATTCATGTCGTGAACTCATTGATTGATTACCGCGCTTTCCGTGAAAATCTAGCTCAACGCAAAGACAAGCGCGTTGTAATTTTGGGCGCTGGTTTAATCGGTTGTGAGTTTGCCAATGACTTGCTTCATAGTGAACATGATATAACAGTAATTGATTTAGCACCTCAACCATTAGGCCGTTTATTACCTACACACATTGCTTCGGCATTCCAGCAAAATCTTGAACAAGCTGGTGTTAAATTTGCATTAGGTACAACCGTTGAAAAAGTAAATAAAATTAATAATGGCGAAGATTATGCAGTTACATTGGCAAATGGCCAAACTTTGGTAGCTGATATCGTACTCTCCGCGATTGGTCTACAACCTAATATCTCTCTTGCTCAAAGTGCAAATATTCAGACTAGTCGTGGTGTGATTACTAATAGTTTGCTTGAAACAAATCAGGCGGATATTTATGCCATTGGTGACTGTGCAGAAGTAAATGGTACTCTGCTTCCATATGTTATGCCGATTATGCAGCAAGCTCGTGCTTTAGCAAAAACGTTAAGCGGGCAACAAACAGCTGTACATTATCCAGCTATGCCAGTTGCAGTAAAAACGCCGGCTGCCCCACTTACAGTTTTACCTGCTCCGGTTGATGTTGACGTAAATTGGGAAACAGAAGAGTACGACGATGGTATGCTTGCTAAAGCAATTGACAATGAAGGAACATTGCGTGGCTTCGTATTGTTAGGTGCAACAGCAGGCAAACAACGTTTAACTTTAACTAAGCTTGTTCCAGATCTTATTCCTGCCCAAGCATAAGGTTTAAAACAGGAATACTCATAATTTGAGTATTCCCTCAAGGAATGAATAACATGAATAGCGCCTTACAATTTAGTATTTCACCCTACACTCCCTTTATGCAAGAAACCAAAGTCAACTTAGGCAATGGGATTGAATTGCATGTTGAAGTGGGTGGAAAGCCAGAAAATCCGACCATTTTGCTGATTATGGGCTTAGGCGCCCAAATGCTTTTTTGGCCGGACTTTTTCTGCAAATCACTCATTGACCAAGGTTTCCGTGTTATTCGTTTTGATAACCGTGATATTGGCCTTTCTTCAAAAGTACGTCATCAGGGTAAACGTTTAAATACCATGAAGTTGATGGGTCGCTTTGCTTTAGGACTTAGTAATCAGGGTGCGCCTTATACTTTGTACGATATGGCGGATGATGTATCTATGCTCCTTGATCGTTTAGGAGTAAACAAAGTACATGTTATTGGGGCTTCAATGGGTGGGATGATTGCACAAATTCTTGCTGCAAAATATCCAGAAAGAATAGCAAAATTAGGCTTGATGTTTACAAGTAATAATCAGCCATTTCTACCTCCTCCATTCCCTAAACAGCTTTTAAGCTTAATTGGCAAACCGGAATCACGTGATGAAGAAGGAATTGTGAACCATAGTTTAAAATTATTTCAATTGATTGGCTCTCCTGGTTATATTAACCATATTGAAGCCATTCAAACTGCAAGAAAACTTTATCAACGTAGCTATTATCCTGCTGGTGTACTTCAACAGTTTTTAGCAATATTATGTACTGGTTCCTTACTTCAACTGGACCGTGAAATTAAGCAACCTACTTTAGTCTTACATGGCTCTCGTGACCGCTTACTTCCACCTAGTCATGGTAAGGCTGTAGCAAAAGCAATTTCCGGTGCTAAGTTTGAATTAATTGATGGAATGGGGCATGATATCCCTGCTCATTTTATTCCACAGCTTAGCGGTTTATTTGCGCATCATTTTAAATCATCATACTAGGACACTATGGCTGCATTACCCTCACTAAGACAGCTATCATATTTAGTTACGTTGTCGGAAACTTTGCATTTTACTGAAGCAGCACGCCGCTCTTTTGTTACCCAATCGACTTTATCGGGCGGTATTATGGAGCTGGAACGGCTACTAGGTGGCGTTCTGGTTGAGCGTGACCGTCAGAATGTGCGTTTAACGCCATTGGGTGAGCAAGTCGTTGCTCGAGCCCGTGTACTGCTAGCAGATGCTCAAGATTTAATGCGTTTAAGCCGTGAAATGAGTGAACCATTAACTGGTGATCTTCATTTGGGTGTTATTCCAACAATTGCACCTTTTATCCTGACACGGTTACTTGATGAAGTGCATCAACAATTACCAAAGATTCAGTTGCATTTACATGAAGCTCAAAGTGAGAAAATTGTAGAGCGCTTAGAACATGGTAATCTGGACATGATCGTCCTTGCCCTACCTTTTGATACAAGAAGTCTAAAAGTAGCTGAAATTTCAAAAGAAAATTTATATCTTGTTTGCAGTAAACAAGATACGAATGCCCTTCAAGCAAACTCTCTAGATGACCTTGATTTATCACGTCTTATTTTGCTTGAAGAAGGCCACTGTTTACGTGACCACGTATTAAGTGCTTGTCCAATTGGTGAACGTAAAAACGATAACCGTTTAAAAGCAAGTTCATTACCAACATTAGTCGAAATGGTTTCTTCTAATTTAGGCTTTACGCTTTTACCAGAAATCGCAATTGAAAATAGTATGATCAAGTTTAATGATCAGATTACTGCAAAACCAATTGAAGATGCACCAAGTCGTACTTTGGCACTTGTTACTCGTAAAAGTACCCCATTACAAAGCGAGTTTGATGTACTACTGCAAATCATGCAGAAAATCACAACAAATTTACATGAATAAAAAAAGGAGTCTTCGGACTCCTTTTTCTTTTATTGCTGCGTTAAAGAGGCCCACTTAAAGACCCAAGCCGATTTTAGATCCAAACTCTCATCTGAAATTATTTTTTCTCGAATAATTTGTGCAATCGCATAATCATTGACTGGGTCTACCATAACCCGTATTCCTTTTGTAGTGGCACTAGTGATGACCTTATACCCTTTAGCCTGTAATTGAGACTGAACCATATTTGCTTTATTTTGATTGGGTGCTAATGTTACTTGTACCATCCATTTTTTTTCACCATTTTCTAAAATTTCTTTAGCTACCGCTGCATCAAGTTGCTTCTTGTTCTCAAGATTTTTCTTTTCTTCCACTTTCTTTAAATGAGTCTCTTCGATTTTCTTTTGTGCTAGCAACTCATCTTGAGTAGGTTTTCTTTTTTGAATCATTATGGCCTTATTTTGTACTTCACTCTTTTTATTTTTCTCTCGAGAAGGATTTATAAAATAAGGATATATCATTTGATCATCAAATTTTTGAAATACAATAATCTCCCCATAACACTTTTGATCTGCATAGGCGGTCACTGGCATTATCCCCAAAAATATTCTAATAAATAAACTTTTAATAAAGCATTGCATATTATTCACTTACCAAAGTTAAGTATATTTAATGCGGCGTATTAAAGTAGATTTCTCATGATTTGTATATTTTTAAAATTCAATATTTTATGTAAAAAATCACATATTTTTCAAACATATTGCATTAATTCAAATTATTGTCGTTTATCCTACAACCATTTAGAAAAATTAATTAAATTATTTTAAATTTCAGTTAATTAAAAACCGACATAACGTCGGTTTTTTCATATCAAGTTTTATTTAAATGTTTCTAGTAATACTCTTTGAGCATTATGTAGTTTTTCACCTTCAGCAGCTTGAGCACGCACCCATGTACCATCACCTTGTAACAACCAAGCTTGTTGATTATCTTGTAAATAATTAAGCAGGCCTTGCTGGTAAATACGTTTTTTCAACGCAGGATCTTCAATTGGAAAACATGCTTCAACACGATTGAATAAGTTACGATCCATCCAGTCTGCACTTGAGCAATAAATACGTGCATCCCCATTATTACTAAAATAATAAACTCGAGTATGCTCAAGGAAACGTCCTACGATTGAACGTACTCGAATATTTTCCGATAAATTCGGTAATCCCGGACGTAAGCAGCAAATCGAACGAATAATAAGATCTACCTGCACCCCTGCTTGAGAAGCTTCATACAGTTTATTAATGAGCTGAACTTCAGTTAATGCATTTACCTTCACAATAATTTGAGCTTTACGACCAGCCTTCGCATTCGCGATTTCTTCATCAATAAAATTAATGAGTTGAGCATGCAAAGTAAATGGCGCATGGAGTAACTTTTTCAGTTTTGCCATTTTGCCCATACCTGTTAACTCTTGAAAGATACGGTGTACGTCTTCACACAAGTCTTTATCGGTCGTCATGAGACCATAATCTGTATAAATACGGGCATTCATAGCATGGTAGTTACCTGTTCCTAAATGAACATAACGCACCAATTTATTGTTTTCACGGCGTACCACCATGATCATTTTGGCATGGGTCTTATAACCTACAATACCGTAAACAACTACAGCTCCTGCTTCTTGAAGGACATTTGCCACTTCAATATTTGATTCCTCATCAAAACGGGCACGTAATTCAATAACTGCTGTTACTTCTTTTCCATTACGCGCTGCTTCTGCCAAAATCTGTACAATTTCAGAATCGGCCCCACTACGGTAAAGCGTCTGTTTAATTGCGAGTACTTGTGGATCACGCGCAGCTTCGCGTAGTAGCTGAATAACTGGAGCAAAAGACTCAAAGGGATGGTGAAGTAAAATATCTTGTTTTTGCATGGCCGAGAAAATACTCTCGGTTTTTTTAAATACTTTCGGTACGACTGGTGTATGTGAGTCATAACGCAAATGAGGGCGTTTAAAGTTTGAAACCAGACGAGCTAAGTTTACTGGACCATCAACTTTATATAACTGTTCTTCGGTTAAATCAAACTCTTCCAACAAATACTCATAAATATGCTGTGGACAGTTATGAGTCACTTCTAAGCGGACTGCACGACCAAAGCGGCGTGAGCTTAACTCGCCTTTTAAAGCTTTTGCTAAATCTTCAACGTCTTCATTAAGCGCTAAATCAGCATTACGAGTTACACGAAATTGGTAACAACCCGTTGCAGTCATGCCTGGGAACAAATCTGATACATGCTCATGAATAATGGCAGATAACATAACGTGGTGCTCTTTACCGCCTGTTAACTCATCTGGTAATCGTACAACACGAGGTAATGAGCGTGGTGCTGGTACAACCGCTAAATCAATTTGACGGCCAAATGCATCTTTACCTTCCAAAGTCACAATAAAATTCAGACTTTTATTGACTAAACGTGGAAATGGATGAGCTGGATCTAGACTAATTGGTGTTAAAACAGGTGCAACTTGTTCTTGAAAGTATTTTTTCACCCAAGCAGATTGCGCGGGCGTCAATTCACCACGACGCAAAAAGCGAATATCTTCTTCACGTAACTTAGGCAAGATTTGTTCATTTAAAATACGGTATTGACGCTCAATTGCAGCGTGAGCAGTTTCAGAGATTTTTTGTAAAACCTGTCTTGGCGTTAAACCATCTGGACTTCGACTTTCGTTGCCTAGAGCAAATTGCTCCATGACTCCAGCTACACGAATTTCGAAAAACTCATCCAAATTACGTGAAAAAATGAGTAAGAAATTCATCCGCTCAAGTAATGGATGTAAAGGGTCTACAGCTTGCTCTAATACACGCAAATGAAAGTCAAGAATAGACAATTCACGATTAATATAACGGTCGTTATAACTATATTCTGTTGGGGTCGTTGCTGTAATCGCTGTATTCATGTCTAACTCTATCTCTTTCCAACCAAAATCTCTGCAAAGCAGTATGCTGCAAAATTATGTCAATTTGATAAAAACTAAAAAATAACACATATTTAACACAGCATTAATCAGGAATTGGGGTGCTATTCATATAACGTAAAATAATGCGTTTTCTATATTGTAGTTTACGATCATCGTGATGATCTTGATAATATTTCGGATCGGGCAATAACGCTGCTAAAAAGGCAGCTTGTTCTCTCGTTAAGCTTTTGGCACTTTTACCATAATAATATTGAGCAGCAGCTTCAACACCATATAAATGTTTGCCAAATTCAACCGAGTTCATATATACCTCAAGAATTCGGTGTTTTGACCACATCCGCTCCATCATCCAAGTCGCTACGGTTTCTTGCCCCTTACGAATGAAAGAGCGTTTATTATATAAAAATAAGTTCTTTGCAAGTTGTTGAGATACAGTAGAACCACCAGCAACAACTTCCCCTTCTTCATTATTACGCTCTAGCGCAAAACGAATACCATTCCAGTCAAAACCATGATGGTGGATAAATTTTGCATCTTCAGCCGCCAAAATTGCATGCTTAAAATTATCGCTAATCTCATCATAGTCACGCCATTCATGAATGATTGGTTTAGAAGTATCTGACCAATAATCAATTCGCATAAACATGGTGGTATCAACTTCGTGTGTACGCCACCAGACTAAACTTGAAAAAATCCAAAGCTGAATAAGAAGAATTGCTCCAATAAAAATTAACAACACGCGAACAATAAAAGCTTTCATGTTCGTCTTGATCTCCTGTATTCAACTTTTTTCATGTTAAGCTGTAAAGCATGTTCATATATAACAAAAGCATAGCATGACTCAATCTCAGCCTCCGCACATTAATCGTAAACTCAATGTACAAGCTTGGTGGCTGACCGCCCTACTGATTTCGATTAATGTCGCTTTGTTTATCTGCCAAATCGTATCTGGTGTCGACATTAGTGACCCGGCCATAAAAGATGCCCTTCACTGGGGAGCAGATTTTACACCACTCACTTTTACTGGACAGCCAGAACGTTTGTTCACCAGCATGTTTTTTCATTTTGGTATCATTCACCTTATGCTTAACATGTGGGCCTTATATATCTTTGGTAATGTCGCTGAAGCATTATTTGGTCGACTATATTTTATCGGCCTCTATTTGCTTGCTGGCCTATTTGGCAGCCTTTTAAGCAGCTATATCAACATTCAACATGGGCATGAACTACTACAGCATTTCGATCAGAGCTTACTTCCTCACGTAAGTGCAGGTGCTTCTGGTGCAGTGATGGGACTAGGTGCAGCATTAACAGTCCTTTCATTATTTCCACCGTTGCCTCATCAAGCCTATCTACTCGACAAAAAAGCACTATTAATGATTATGGCGATCAACCTGATTTTCGGTTTTGTCGCAACAGGGATTAATAATGCTGCTCATGTCGGTGGGATGATTATTGGCGCATTCCTCGCTCTGATTTGGTATCTAAGTTACCGTACCAAACTTAGTATGACCTTAAAATTTTTAGGGCTGCTCGGAGCACTTTTCATTACGGTCGGATTCTATATTTACTGTAATCAGCTCAACTCACCATTACTTCCGCTTTGGCATGAAATTTTAATCCAGAACCCGGAAATGCTTCCCTAATTTAAATCTGGTTCAGCTCCCGTAAGCTTTGTAATGGCGGTAAGTTACACAGATAACCTAGGCGATATCGACCAATCAGGGCACAAAGCAACATCATGGCAAAAGGTAGAATCAACCATATTTCGATATGCCATTGTAGAGCCATGTTCATTTTATAACTTGCAATCGCACTAATTACTTCAGCAAAACAGCAGGCAACAATGCCTGCTAATAAGCCTAAAAAGCCAATTTCCAAACTGAGCATGTGTTTCATTTTATTTTTAGATAAGCCAAATGAACGTAACAAGGCAACTTCCCGACGGCGCTCATCCATTAATAAATTTAAACAAGCAATTAATACTAATACTCCAGAAAAGCCTACTAATGCTGCTAGTACAGTCACAATTTTAACCAAGACATTCATTAAGCGCTTTACTTCATCCAAAATACGATCAACGTCAATAAACACAGTGTTGGAAAACTGCTGAATGATACTAATCATTTTAGGTTGATCTTGCTTAGGCACATAAAAACTACCCAAATAACTTCCAGCATTTTCATCTAATGTTTTAGGTGAAAAAATAAAGAAAAAATTAGGGCTAAAACTTTCCCACTCAACACTCCTAAAGTTTACGACTTTAGCCTGTAAAGTACCGTCTGGCAGACTAAAGGTAAGCTTATCTCCAATTTGGATACCTAGACTTTCAGCAGTTTTTGCCTCGACTGAAACTTGTCCTATAGCGTTAAAACCAACCTGACCTTTTGTAATGACATTGTCATTTGGTAGTGTATTTGATTGAGTTAAATTTAGTTCACGACGCAAGGAATTATTTTGTTTTATTGCATCTTCCGAGAAAGGAGCATCATTCTTTGCGAGTAAGCGCCCACGAACATTGGGATATAACGGTGTGCTTTGCCAACCATGTTGCTTTAACTGTTGCTCAAAATCTGTTACGGCAAATGGTGGTAACCCATAAACAAACTGGTTAGGTGTGCCCTCTGGTAACTGCTGTTGCCACCGCTCTAATAAATCTGTTCTGAGTACGCTTAATACCGTAATGAGGCTTAACCCCAAAGCCAATGCTGTAATTTGTAAGGCACTTTGAGAGGGAGAACGAATATAAAAAGATAAACGGGTTTTCATCTTTTTTAAACTACTAAGCAATAGCCAAACAACGATGTAAAGCAAAATACAAAGCATAATAATGGCCGTTAACACCCAAATACTGAGCATTAAGTTTTCGCTCAAAACTAAGCTAAAAATAACCAGACTGCTGATCCCTGCAAAAAACATAAAGAATAATGATTTTCGGGATTTTGCCTGTTCTCGAATTACACGAATAGGTGGTGTATTTAGAAGCTCCCAAATGCTTGGCAGAATAAATCCAATTAGCACAATCACACTGGTAAAAATAGCAATCGGTAAAGGACCAAGTAAAAAGCCGACGACAGAGAAACTTAATTCTAATTGCGGAATCAGTTGCAACATGAGTTCTAGCAAGCCATAGCCCATGATGACTCCTAACAAGCTGCCTATTCCAATTGAAATTGCACTAACAATACAAAGCAGACCAATGTAGGCCCATAAAATTTGAAACTTACTGGCCCCTAAACAACGTATTAAAGCAATATGATCTTGGTTTTGCTGAACATAACGTTGACTCGTTAAAGCAATGGCAATACCACATAATAAAATCGTTAAAATATTGGCGAGTTGTAAAAAAGTATCGAGGTTTTCAAGTGGACGTAATAATCTACTATTTGACTCACTGGCATCACGTAAGCGTAAACCTACGGTTTCTTCCTGATCATTTACAGTTTTATGTTGTTGTTTAAATTGCTTGCTAAAGTTCTGGACTTGCTTAGATTCACCTGACATTAATAGTCGATAATCGATTCTACTGCCAGTTTGAATTGCATGGGTTTTAGCAATGTCTGCCTGATGAATAATAACGGTAGGCGAAAACCCAGAAAAACCCAACTCCTGATTTGAATCTCGTACGATGACACCGCTAAAGCGAAATTCTGCATCAGCAATAGATACAGCATCTCCTAGTTTAACTTTCAGTAAATCGGCCGCCCTCTGACTCAACCATACTTGACCCGGTTGAATGCTGTGAGCACGAGGAGCAATACCAAGCTGCCCTCTTAATGGAAATGCGGGTTCTATCGCTTTTACATTGACCATGACAAACTGATCTTGAGTATGTGCCATAGAACTAAACATGGTCACATTGGTTTGTTTTAAACCAAGCTGCTCTGCTCTTTTTTTCCACGACTGTTCGATAGGCTCGTTATTCGACAGAACTAAATCAGCACCCAGCATTTGCGAAGCTTGCAGACTTACTGCATTTTTCACTTGGTCATTACTAAACTTGAGAGCCGTTGTTGCACTAATCGCAAGCGATAGAGCAATAATGAGTAGATATAATCCACCCGTACGAAAACTTTGTAGCAAAAGTGGTTTGAGAAGATTACGCATAATTTAACCACCCTGTACTGTCTTTAGTCGGCCGTCATCTAACTCAACATGACGCTGACAAAGAGCGGCCAAATTACGATCATGTGTGACTAAAATCAGCGTCGTACCTAACTCTCGATTTAAATCGAAAAGCAGACCTTCAATTTCTTGCGCGGTTTGACCATCTAAATTTCCAGTAGGTTCATCGGCAAAAATGATTTGTGGCTCAGAAATAAGAGCTCGCGCAATTGCAACCCGTTGCTGCTCTCCACCAGAAAGTACTTTGGGGGTTTGTTCAACTTGTCTGCTCAAGCCCACTCGATGTAACCACTCCAATGCTTTTTGTTCAGCAACTTTATAGTCAAAGTCTTTACGCAACCGAAGCGGTAACATCACATTTTCAAGTGCACTTAACTGTGGTAAAAGTTGGAAAGACTGAAATACAAAACCAATATGCTCCATTCGAATTTGAGCACGCTGTTCCTCTGTCAACTGATGAACCGCCTGACCACATAACCAAACCTCGCCTTCAGAAGGTTGATCTAATGTTGCTAAAATCCCCAATAGTGTCGATTTACCAGAACCTGAACGCCCCGTAATTGCCACCTGCTCACCTTCATAAATTTCTAAATCAATATTTTTTAAAATCGTAAATTGATTTTGGTTAATCTGAATAGTTTGTGTAACTTGATGGGCAGCAAGGATGGGTTGTGGCATGATGTAATCAGTCCTATATATTTTAGTATTCGGGTCAAAGACAAATGTATAAATCTTTTTTGTTTGCTTCTAAAAGCCTCTTGCTCATCTCATTGAGCATGTTGCCTATATTGGTCTCAGCAAAAACTATTTTAATTTTAGGAGATAGTATTAGTGCCGGTTATGGAATAGACCCTAAACAGGGTTGGGTACAATTACTACAAAAACGTTTAGACCAACAGTATCCCAAACAGCATAAAGTGGTCAATGCAAGTATGAGTGGTGAAACGACTAGTGGTGCCTTAGCAAGATTACCTAAACTTTTACAGACGTATAAACCACAGATCGTGGTCATTGAGTTAGGTGGGAATGATGGCTTGCGCGGACAACCACCACAAATGATTCAGCAAAATCTATCGCAATTGGTTCAATTAAGCCAAAAACAAAAAGCTCAGGTTATTCTTTTTGGTATGAAAATTCCGCCAAACTATGGGTCTGCTTATAGCAAAGCATTTGAAAATAACTACAAAACTGTCAGCCAAAAATATCAGCTGAAATTACTCCCGTTTTTTCTTGATGGCGTCGCTGGTCAAAAACAGCTTATGCAAAATGACTTGATTCACCCCAATACTCAAGCACAAACAAAATTGCTTAATTTAGCTTACCCATATATAAAAGATGCCCTCTAGGCACCTTTTAGTTTTAAGTCTTTTTAATATAATTAGAAATCAAAAAAAGTAACTTCACCAGTTTCTAGTGAATATTCGGCACCAACAACAATCAACCTACCTTGTGCGATCAGATTTTCTAGCACGCTTGAACCATGACGTAATTGATTTACCGAAGCAAAAACGTTTGAACGTACTGCATGACATGAAAGCTTTTTCAAATCATTTTTTAAGTCCGTTTGCATCAAAATTTCAACTGATGGACGTACACGGTTCACAATTGACATTAAGTTAGAAGATGGTGGTTGATCAGGATTCATCAACGTATCAATAGTCGCTTGAATAGCACCACAATGACTATGTCCTAATACAACAACAACCGGACAGTCATAACGCTCTGCTGCGAACTCAACACTACCGACTTGAGAAGGTGCAACCACATTACCTGCAACACGAATTACGAATAAGTCACCAAGTCCTTGATCGAATACCATTTCTGCTGGTACACGAGAATCTGAACAGCCTAATACAATCGCAAACGGATTTTGGTCCTTTGCCATTTCAGCGCGTTCATGATGTGATAAGTTTTTTGCAAGGGAAGTATTTCCATTTACAAATCGTTGATTACCAGCTTTCAGACGATCTAAAACTTCTTGCGCAGTAGGCATTTTATATTTCCATTGTTTTTTCAAGGTTGGAATCATTTTAAAGTGTCAAAATTTGAATGTCACTGACAAAAAAATAAATCCTTTGCTATAAAAAAATTTAAAAATACTTCATCGTTTTAATGTGGCTATTACTGCGTATTCCCAACTGTTTAGTGAAAAAATAGACATACTTTGATTTCTAGATTGACTATAATTTTCGTCATTCCGAACGTTTGGCAAATGACTCATTGGCAAAGTTTTTCAATAATTTTCAAACTCGCTTAAGCTTCAAGGATGAAATCTATGACCAGGCTGTCCACATCAATTCAAGCCTCTCTGAAAAAAACTGCTACGGCACTCACTCTGGCTTGTAGCTTATTGCCTGTTATAAGTATTTCTCAGGCACACGCAACTGATAATATTGATGTGGCATTTCAAACTATTTTGCAGCAAGAACGTAGTTGGGCTGGTTTACAAAGCAAAAAATTAAGAGTCGGCGATATCACCTGGTCTTATAGTGAGGGAGGTTCGACAACAAAACCGACTTTACTATTAATTCATGGTTTAGGAGGTAGTCGTGATAACTGGAACCGAGTAGCACATTACTTAACTACAAACTATCATGTCGTTATTCCAGATTTACCCGGCAGTGGCGAAACTGTGGTTTCTCAAGACTTCGACTACTCAGTTCCAAACCTTGCTGAAAAATTACGTCGATTTGTTGAAGCTGCAAATTTAAAAGGCCCAATCCATATCGCCGGACATTCACTTGGCGGCTCTATTGCCCTACTCTATGCTGGACAATATCCATTTGAAACCAAAAGTCTATTTTTAGTCGACAGTGGCGGTATATTTCGTTCTGCCAATACAATTTACTTAAAAGATCCAATTTATCTAAAACAGCTCTTAGTCTCTAAAAAAGGTGACTTTCATTATTTATTAAAACAAACCATGTTTAATCCTCCGTTTATTCCTAAAGAGTTCCTGCAAGCTCAGGAAAAACTAATGATTAATCAGGCACCTCAAACACAGAAACTGGTTGACCAACTCATTGCGCTCAATAAGGTCTATACACCAGACTCATTTGCAGTACTCACCAAGACTATTGATGCACCTACCCTTATTTTGTGGGGCAAACAAGATAAGATTATTAATGTAGAAGTGGCAAGTGAATTAAAGCGCCTTATAAAGAATGCTCAACCTCCTGTTATTTTAGAAAATGTAGGCCACATGCCAATTTTGGAAGCTGAGCAGTTAGTTATTCAACAATATGTGCCGTTTTTACTTAAAGTAGAAGCAAATCAGTCGACAAAAACGACTACACCTTAAATAAAACTTCGGACTTGTGAAACCTTATGTCTACCCAACCACTTATAGAACAACTTATTGAAGCTCATCTAGATTTCTTAGATGAACAATTTGCTCAGTCTCAGGTGATCCAGCAAGAGTTTGAGCAATTTTATCATTGGTTGGGGGCTCGGCAATTACAACACCTGTGGACTTTTGAACAAATTCAGCAGCTCATTCAAAAGCAAATTTTGGAGACACCTGCTTCTAATTTTCTGATTGAACAGATTACTGATCACATTCGTTTTGCACTGATTCATCCTGCGAATGACACAGCAACTGTGGAAGATGTTATTCCTGTTTTAACCATTGACCGAATTGCTCAGTACGTTGCAAGTAAAGAAGAACACCGTAAAAAACTCATTAAAACAATTGTAAATAATCCAGCCTTTTCAGCGCTTTTAACACAATTGATTCAGCAAGCCATGCATGATTATTTAGATGAATCCATGTCAAAACGTGTGCCAGGTGTAGGCCGTTTTATGAAAATGGGCAAATCTGTATTGGAAACAGTCACTGACTCCAATCTCGACGATACGATTAACCATTATTTGCAAAAGAATATTTTAACACTCAGCCAAATGAGTGAGCGCGTTTTAAATCAACATTTTGACAATGATAAGCTCTATCACTTTCAAGCCAATGTTTGGCATAAAGTTAAAACTATGCCACTTTCTATTTTGAAAAATTATGTAGAAGTTCAAGATTTAACAAAAACTGTCGGTCTGGGTCATGAAATCTGGGACCATATGCGCCAGACTGCTTACCTAAAACAGCAAGTACATGATGGCATTTACACTTGGTATGTGCGTAATCAGGAACATAATTTTGACTTATTACTCCGTGACCTTAATATTGACGAAAGTTTAGTGAAACATGAACTCACCCAGTTACTTTTACCTGTATTACAACAATTAGTCTCAACAGGACATTTAAGACACCGTGCTCGTGTTTACTTAGAAAAATTTTATTACTCTGAAAAAACATTAGATATTTTAAATAACAAAGGCACTTAAACCGCCTTTTTTATTTAATAATTTAGAATTTATAAATAATTCCTAATATAACGACGACCATCTAAAACGTAGCTATAAGATGCTACGTCAATGTCTTTATCAAATAAGTTGTAATCTCTGCGCCATCTGATAACCACAACGCTAGGCACATCTTTAAGTGCATCGGTGACATCACGATTACTTTTTTATTAATTTCATCTGGAGTTAAAACTGAAATACAGATTGGAAAATACGTTTCGTCATATCCTGATCCAACAAATTAAGTGATGAATAAATATTAAGTTTTACTTAAATAAGCGCAATAAATTTAAATCTAAAAAACAAATGATATTGATCATTATTTTAAATTACAAATTATAAAAAAACCTCATGACGAGGCTTTTTTGTTGCACTTTTCAAATAATTTAATTATTTGAAGTAAGCACCTTCTGCTTGTGTATGATCCGTTTGGTCAACCACACGTTGAAGCTCAGGAATGTTTTCTTTCAAGGTTGTTTCTACACCTTGTTTTAAAGTCACATCAATTGCAGAACAACCTTGGCAACCACCACCAAATTTCAATACAGCAGTTAAACCATGTTCTGGGTCGTCTTGTACTTCTACCAAGCTACAGTTACCGCCATGCCCTGCAAGACCTGGGTTAATTTCTGCTTGAAGAATATAAGTAATACGTTCTTCAATTGAAGCATCTGGTCCTACACGTGGCACTTTAGAGTTTGGTGCACGGAAAGTTAACTGACCACCGAAACGGTCTTTGTTGTAATCAATTACAGCGTCTAAAAGATATGGAATAGACGGTGCATCAATGTATGCAGGAAAATCAGGATAGTCCTGTTTATAATCCGTTGGCACCACTTCTTCTGGTGCGCTATATGCCATACAGCACTCTGCACGTGGTGTACCCGGATGTTCAACAAAAATTCGAACGCCAATTCCCGGAGTATTTTGCTTCGCCAATAATTCGTGCAAATACTCTTGTGCAGATGGTGTAATCAAAAGGTTCGGAATTTCTTCTGCAACAGCAGTGTTGGTGTTCTCAGTCGACATAACAATATTCCTCAAGCTGATGCCTTTATATTAACCGAAGATGAGGGGGATTTAAAAAAAATCAACTAAATTTGTCGGATTTATACACAACAGGGTTCCAAGTTGTATTTTTAATGGCATTATTGACCTCAGTATTGATCATTTTTTAAATATTTCTTATGTTGCATTTGCCATTTAACCATACCATTACCCTTATTATTATTACGGTCGTCGTGTCTTTACTTGCTTTTAGCAATCAAAATGTTATGAACCGCCTGATCTTCTGGCCGCCTGCAATGCAACGTGGACAATTTGATCGTTTCATCACCCATGGGTTTATTCATGCAGATGGTACTCATTTACTGTTCAACATGATTACCCTGTTTTTCTTTGGCAGCATTATCGAAAGTTTTTATCGCCAATATTTTTATGACATGGGTTTTGTGTTGTTCTATTTAGGTGGTTTAATTTTCGCGATTTTACCAAGCTATCTACAACATAAAAATGATGCAAACTGGGCAAGTCTGGGAGCTTCAGGGGCTGTATCTGCGGTTCTATTTGCCTATATTCTGTTCCAGCCATGGAAACTGATTTTTGTATTTTTTATTCCTGTGCCAGCGATTATTTTTGCAGTTTTATACATCGCTTATAGCATTTGGGCAGGTAAACGTGGCAATACTCATATTAACCATAGTGCTCATTTATGGGGTGCAGCTTATGGCGTGGTTGTAACGATTTTGATTGAGCCAAGGGTTATTCCGCATTTCTTAGATCAACTTACCCGCTTACCGTTTTAAACTTAATATTTTTGAAAAGCCCTAAATGGGCTTTTCTTTTTTACTCATTTATTTATCAACATAAATGTTCAGACATTTTTCTGATTTTCTTTGATCAATTCCTTGTTTTGATTGCAAAAACCATCTGATTAAACTCAAGCCAATTCTTTTAATAATTCAGATGATACAATGAAGTACAAAGCTCTTTTATCTAGTCTTTCCATTGCTTTATTTAGCTTATCTTTAGCTGGCTGTAACGATAATGACTCACAAGAAACTGTGGCAAGTACTCCAAAACAGCCCAATATTTTATTCATTATGGCCGATGACTTAGGCTATTCAGATTTAGGCGCATTTGGTGGTGAAATTCATACGCCTAATATTGATAGTCTGGCACAAGAAGGACGACTTTTAACGGACTATCATACTGCACCCACTTGCTCCCCTACTCGCTCGCAACTTATTTCAGGGACTGACCATCACCTAGCAGGTATAGGTGCTATGGCGGAGCTTACCCCAGAGCATTTAAAGGGACAACCAGGCTATGAAGGTTATTTAAATGAGCGCTCCTTATCAATTGCTCAGGTGCTCAAAGACAATGGCTATCGGACTTACATAAGCGGTAAGTGGCATTTAGGATTAACACCTGAAACTAATGCACATGCCAAAGGTTTTGATCATTCATTTACCTTATTGCAAGGTCTAGATCATCACTTTAAACAAGCTCCGAGTGCCTTTAAACGAAATTCGACTTATACCGAAGATGGACAGATTATTCCTGTTTCAGCATTGCCCGATGACTTCTTTTCGACCAACTATTTTACCGACAAATTACTGAGTTATTTAGAATCAGGCAAAAATAGCGGCAAACCCTTCTTTGCTTATGCTGCCTATACAGCACCACACTGGCCTATACAAGCTCCAGCAGAATACCGTGACAAATATCGTGGTGTCTACGATGTCGGTTATGATGCGATTCGTAAAGCACGTATAGCTCGCCAAAAACAGCTTGGAATTATTCCTGCAAACTTTGAAGCTGCAGAACCAATTGCAACGCAAAATGCACCACAAAAATATGGAAAGTGGGGTGAATTAACAGCTGAACAAAAAGCGCTTGAAGCGCGTAAAATGGAAATCTACGCAGGTATGGTAGAAAATCTTGATGCCAACGTAGGCCGAATTATCCAATATTTAAAACAAAATAATCTTTATGAAAATACTTTAATCTTCTTTGTTTCCGACAATGGTGCAGAAGGTTTTATTCGTGGTGGATACGGCAGTGAATCTGGTTTTGATAACTCTGTAGCAAACGTAGGTACACCCACTTCATACCACTATATTGGACCGCGTTGGGCCGAGGTTAGCGCTGCACCATTCCATTTATGGAAAGATACAGCTGGTGAAGGCGCAACTACCGCTCCAGCCATTGTAAAGTTACCAAATCAGAAAAAAGCTGAGGAGACTAATCATAGTTTTGCCTCTGTACTAGACGTTTTTCCAACGTTATTAGATTATGCCCATATTCAAGTCCCTCAAGGGCAATATAAAGGCCGTACCATTAATACACCAAGCGGTTATTCTTGGAAATCTGTGCTTGAAAATAAATCGCAAACCATCCGTCCAGCAAATTTTAGTTTTGCTGATGAACTACATGGCAGTAAATATGCGAAACAAGGCGAATGGAAAATTGCACTTCAAAGTCGCCCTGAATTAGGTACGAGTACTTGGGAGCTCTATAATATTGCTACTGATCGTGGTGAAAATCACAATGTTGCTCAGCTTTACCCAGCAAAAGTTCAAGAGTTGTTATCAGTTTATCAAAAGTACACTGAACAAAATGGCGTACAGGAATATAACGCCAAATGAAATTTAAACTGGTTTTAAGCACTACAATCAGTCTGTTGTTCATCACAGGTTGTAATAAGTCTGAACATCTATCTGACACGAAAACAGTTGTACCCAAGCAAGCCAACCCATCGGCTGCTTTGGGTTCTATTGAACAGTGTCAAAGTTATACAGGTCTTCCCTCAGGTTGGCTTAAAAATACAACCGCTGGAATGGTGTTCATTTCAGATGGTCATTTTAATTTTGGTTCTGAAAAAGCTTATCCAGATGAACTTAATTTCGGGAAAAAACAGCGAGACGTCAAAGGCTTCTGGATCGATCAAACTGAGGTTACTGTCGCTCAGTTTGCAAGCTTTATAAAAGCAACTGGCTATATGACTGATGCTGAAAAACAAAAACAGGCTGCTGTTTTTTCTCCTGACCCACATCATCCACAGCAATGGTGGCAACTCAAATCGGGATACACATGGAAAACTCCAAACGGTAAAAATGGAACTCCACCTAATCCTCATGAACCCGTACGCTACGTAACAAAAAATGATGCTGAACATTATGCAGTTTGGCTAGGACGTGATTTACCCACTGAACTTGAATGGGAATATGCGGCTAAAGCAAACTCACAAACTGACACACCTTTACACCAAGCACCTACCGATGAGCATCAGCATCCACAAGCAAATTATTGGCAAGGTGCATTCCCTTTTGAAAATCTGAACCAAGACCATTTTACTGGTGTTGCTCCAGTCGGCTGCTTTAAACCCAACGGCTTTAAATTATTCGATATGATTGGAAATGTTTGGGAATGGACATCTTCTCCCTATCAAGGCGCGCATGATCAACATATGGGTAATTATTCTGATTTAAGGCAAAAAGAAATCAGCAGTACCCAATATGTGATTAAAGGAGGTTCATTTTTGTGTGCTGAAAATTACTGTTCACGTTATCGCAATAGTAGTCGCTATCCCCAAGATTTTGATTTGGCCACGACCCATGTGGGATTTCGAACAATTTTCCGTACACCAGAATAGATTAAAACTATTTTGTAGTGTTGATATTTCTTAACTAAAAATAGATCGAAAAACAATCTAATAATTTCTATACTCAATAGTAAAAGGGAGAATGATAAAAAGTGAGAACAATATGAAAGCATTACTTCTTTGCTCGGCAGCAATTCTTACAATATCACTGTCAGCTTGTGCAGTTTATACACCTGCTGGCAGTGTTGTAGTTGATCCAGATTCACCTTATCACAATCATCCTGGAGATTTTTGTCCCCCAGGCCAAGCCAAGAAAGGTCGTTGTTAAAGGTTTAGATAGACTGCAAATGAATTAATCTTACCTTTTGGAAAGATGATCTACAGCTTGCGTGGAGGGTTTCACCCAAAATTAGATGGGATGAAACTAGAAAATTATGATGTAAAAAATCACCATATCCCCAAGATTTTTAAAAGACAATCTTACGTTGTCTTCCATCTAGTTTCACCCCAATTCTTTCTTATTCAGTTTGACTTTTCTTATCATTTAACAAAAAAGTCTAGTTTTTACTCATCATCGTATCTTTTTTATTGATACATTTTGAACATTTTATATTCAGCTTAGACCTGATAAATTCTGTCTATACAAAATAATCATTTATGTAACGTAAGTCTATAAAAATGTTCTAAAAATGTGAAAAAAATTAAGGTAAAAATGAGATCAAATTATCATAAAAAACCACTCAAACCACCTCTGTCACAAAAATAATTTAATTTCATTTTGTCAGTTATTGCCACTCGTTTCTTTTAATTGGCATAGATAATGTATACACCTGTATATTAATACTATCATACAAGTGAGATATTTTATGCCCAGCCAGAGTCCAGACGAAGGTCTACAATTTCCGATACACACTTCAACAAAAAAGCAAAGTACTTCTCGAACAGGCCAAGAGATTTTGTCAGAAGCTTTATCTATTGTAGATAATAAAACTGCTCAACAGATTTTGACTGAAAAAAACTGGCGGAAAAATTATCCAACATACTTTAAATCACTTGTTCAGCATGGGCTCTCTAATAGCAACAATCCGATTACCATTGCAAAACAGGGTTTGCATAAGGCCCATCATCTTTTTGACTATTTCCGCGATGGTAAACACTATCTATTAAAAGATGCAGTTCATATAACCCCTTCTACCCCTTTAAATACAGTAAAATTTAAAGGCGAAAGCGAAGCAGGCCCTGAATGGTATGTTCCTTATAAAGGGCAAAAACTAAGTGGACAGAGCTTACTTGATCAAATTCAAAAATGGGAAAATGCGGGCATTATTGAACCTAGTCATGCAAAAGCTTTACGTGAAGCCGCTGCTCACCCTGAATGGTTTGATTTATCTGACCGTACCATGGTGCTATTTGGTGCAGCATCAGAAGCTGGCCCCTTACCTTGGTTAGCAAAATGGAAAGCCAATATTATTGCAGTCGATTTACCGAATTCGCGTGTCTGGGGTAAAATTTTAAATACGATTCAAAAAGGAAATGCCACACTTATTGCCCCAAGTATCGAATCAATTGACTCATCAGCAAAAGCCTCTGAATTAAAAGATCAATTGGGTGCCAATTTACTGACCCAACTACCAGAAATTGCCCAGTGGTTAGTTCAATTTCCGCAAAAATTAGATTTGGCTGCAATTGCTTATTTAGATGGGGAAAAACATGTCCGTGTCTCAATGGCAATGGACAGTATTATGCAATATGTGAGTGAACATAAATCTGATACAAGTTTAATGTTTATGTGTACCCCAACCGATGTCTATGCCGTACCGAAAGAAGTTGCAGAGGCTGCTCAAGAGAAATTTAGATCTCGCTCACAAATACAGAAAATGGCTGCCAAAGGTATTTCTACCCTATCGCTTAAGCGCTTTTTTCAAGTACCTTATCAAGATCTAATTACCAGTGAAAATGGTAAAACATATGGCATTGCAGACTGTTTAGTAGTTGAACAAGGGCCAAACTATGCTTTGGCAAAACGTATTCAACAATGGCGTGCAACGCTTGCTCGTCATCATGGACAACGTGTAAGCATTAATATCGCTCCTTCTACTACAACTCATTCAGTGACTAAAAATCCGCTTCTTAAAGCCGCATTTAATGGCGCTGAACTTTTTGATGTAGAAGCATTTAGCCCAGAAACCACCAATGCGATTATGGCAGCCCTCTGGATTCATGACTTAAGAAATGAATCTTCTGTAGCAAACCCTGAAACTGTACTCGAACATCCTTTAGAATTAATGATGGAAGGCGCAAATCACGGTGGACTATGGCGTGTTGCTTATTTAGCACGTACTGCACTTCCTTTTGCTGCGATCTATGGATTTGCAGCCGAGAAACTTCCCTTTGGAAAATTTTCTAAGAAATAATAGAGTTAAAGCCCAATTTTAGAATTGGGCTTTTTTAGTACCTAACTATTTACTTTGGTTGTAAGTTAAATATTTTTGCATTTCATCAGAAGGTACCATTCCTCCTCCTGTTGCCCAGACCACATGTGTTGCCTGCTGTAACTGATCAACTGACAATTGATGTAAAGCTAAATAATCGAGAGTAGCTTGTACATAATATGGCCCCATCATGCCTGCCACAGCCGAGGGTTCAAGTTGAATATTTTCAGTTTGATCTAAAAGTGTAATCAGCTCATATAAACATTCATCGTGAATCGTGTAATAACCATCAATTAACTGCTGCATAGCACGTCCTACAAAACCAGAAGCACGACCAACAGCCAGACCATCTGCCGCAGTGATGTTATCTAAACCAATGTCATTTACTGAAATCTGATCATGCAAACCTGTATAAACACCAAGTAACATACACGGAGAATGAGTCGGCTCTGCAAAAATGCAGTGAACATGCTCACCAAAAGCAAGTTTAAGCCCAAAACTTACACCACCCGGCCCACCACCTACACCACATGGTAAATATACGAATAAAGGATGTTCTGCATCTACTCTAATCTGCTTTTGCTCAAATTGTTCTTTTAAACGTAAGCCCGCAACTGCGTAACCTAAAAACAGAGTCGTCGAATTCTCATCATCAATGAAAAAACAAAATGGATCTTGCTCAGCAGCCTTACGGCCTTGCTCTACAGCAACGCCATAGTCACTGGCATATTCCACGACATTTACACCCAGTGAGCGCAGCTTATCCTTTTTCCATTGTCTTGCATCGGCAGACATATGCACCGACACTCTAAACCCAAGCTTCGCACTCATAATGCCAATAGATAAACCAAGGTTACCTGTAGAACCTACCGCAATTTGGTACTTAGAAAAGAACGTCCGAAATGCGTCTTGGTCGAGTTTACTGTAATCATCTTCTAACTTGATAAGCCCTGCCTCAATTGCTAGTTTTTCAGCATGTGCCAGAACTTCATAAATGCCCCCACGCGCCTTGATTGAACCTGAAATAGGTAAATGACTATCTTTTTTTAACCAAAGTTTCCCTGTAAGTCTCTGTTGTTTTTCTATAAATAGAGCGTGTTGCATGTTTGCAATTTCAACTAACTCTGATTCAATTTTTCCATGCTGTGCTTGAGTTTCCGGAAATACTTTTGCCAAGTAAGGTGCAAAACGTTCTAGCCTTGCCTCGGCATCTTTTGCATCTTGCTCTGTAAGTCCAACTTTTGCCAGAGCTTCTTTTAAAGGATAACGGTTCGGGTTAAACCAAAATGTTTCTTGATAATCTTGTAATGTTTGAATAAGTGGAAACTGTTGTTTTAGTTGATCGAGTTGAACCGTTTTCATGCTATATCCTTTCGTAATTTTTTGAACTAATCACTCAGCACTAAGTGTTTGCAATAATCATTCATTCTTTACTGAATTTACCTGAAAAAAGCGATCTTTTTCTGAAATATACAAATAAAAAAGCCACTAATAAGAGTGGCTTTTTTTATTTAAACAGACAGCTTATACAAACTGTAAGAACAACCAATATAAACCACCTGATAAACAGATTGTCGCAGGTAAAGTAAATATCCAAGCTGATAAAATTGTCTTAATGGTATTGAAGTTTAGGCCTGATTTATTTGCAACCATCGTACCTGCAACAGCACTGTTTAAAACGTGTGTTGTTGAAACTGGCATACCTAAACCATCTGCTGCTGCAATAGTACTCATTGCAATAAGTTCAGCAGACATACCTTGACCATAAGTCATATGGTGTTTACCAATACGCTCACCTACGGTCACAACAATACGTTTCCAGCCAACCATTGTGCCAAGGCCAAGCGCTAAAGCAACTGCTACTTTCACCCAGTTTGGAATGTATTGTAAGAATGAATCCAAACTACCACGATAATCTTTCACAAGCTTTTGCTGTGTTTGATCCATTTTTGGTAAAGCATTTGCCTTATCCAAACGTTTAAAGGTAGTTGTACTTAAATACATATCATTGCGAATCTCGCTAATCGCAACTTCTGGAATATCTTTTAAGTTGCTATAGCTAGAAACGCGTGTACCTAAATGGTCAGTCATACTTGCCAATGCAGGTACAACGTCAGGCGTTTGTTGCTTGGTTTGAATGTATTTAGTCAGAATAACACGTGCTTTTTCATCACTTAACTCTTGCTGATTATGGTTTAACAAAACAGCAGTTTGAGATGAAAGCTGGTGGAATGATTGAACCTGTTGTGTATCGAGGTTTTTATTTATTGAATAAGCGAGCGGTACCAAACCAACCAAAATGAGCATGATGAGACCCATACCTTTTTGGCCATCATTAGAACCATGTGCAAAACTTACGCCTGTACAGGTGAAGATTAAGATTGCACGAATGATTGCTGGTGGTGGCTTATTACCTTCAGGTGGCTGGAATAATTCTAATTGGCGTTTAAAAATAGTTTTAACCAACAAGAATAAAATTGCTGCAAAAGCAAAACCAATTAAAGGTGAAAATAATAATGCCTTACCTACTTTAATCACCTGATCCATATCTACACCACTGGTCGTTACGCCAGTCGATGCACTCAATATATGGTTCATAATACCCACACCCAAGATTGAACCAATCAAAGTGTGTGAGCTAGAAGCTGGGATTCCTAAGAACCAAGTACCAAGGTTCCAAAGAATTGCAGCGATTAACAATGCAAAAACCATTGCAAAGCCAGTACCGCTACCCATATTCATGATCAATTCAACAGGAAGCAATGCAATAATGCCATAAGCAACAGCACCACTTGCGACCATTACCCCAAGAAAATTACAAAAACCAGCCCACATGACTGCAACTGGTGCAGGCAATGCATTTGTATAAATGACCGTTGCAACTGCATTCGCAGTGTCGTGGAAACCGTTTACAAATTCAAAGCCCAATGCAATGAAAAGTGCAGTAGATAAAAGAATAACCGAATAAAGGCTCAAAGGAGGAACATGCGCTAAATCAGCACTAACCTGAAACCCAATATAAATAAGTGTTGCAACAATAATCGTCAGAAACACCGGCATAAAAAATTTCGGTGTTGGGACGTGTACATTCGTCGATTTTGCTTGCAGGTTTGCCGCAAGTTTTGAATCCGAAACAGGGGGTAGATTAGAATTCATGCAGACGGTAAGAGGATAATAAAATCCTCTGTATTCTTAAATTAAATTATGACAATTATATGACAAAGAGCCGCCTGATGAAGTCAATTTTTTATATTTTGACCTCATTTGATGCACCTTTCCCCGCTAATTTTTATTTTATTATTAAAATACAATAATTTAATTAATTATTTACGAACTCCTTTTGTGCTTATTTTTACAGCAAAAAAATAAATAAAATGACCCATATGTCTATTTTTCACACAAACCAACTGTAATATTTCGGCATATTGGGCATGAAATATTTCAATATCATGATCAATTAATGAATATTTCATGAAAATTTGTCTTTTTTTGTCATAAAAGTATCCTCTTTTTAATATTTTTCTCATTTACTCATGATCTTGGTAGGTCATCATTTATGCTGCTATTCTGTTACAATAGCGCCGCATTTTTAAATTCGTATAAAGATCGGGGTTTTCTATGTCTACGCTTGCCACCCTAAAAGCGCTTCTTGCTAAACGCATTCTGATTATTGATGGTGCTATGGGAACCATGATCCAGCGCCATAAATTAGAAGAAGCTGACTACCGTGGTGAGCGTTTTGCCGATTGGGCACATGACTTAAAAGGTAATAATGACCTTTTAGTTTTGACACAACCTCAAATCATTCAAAGCATTCATGAAGCTTATCTTGATGCTGGGGCAGACATTATTGAGACCAACAGCTTTAACGGCACCCGTGTTTCAATGTCTGACTACCACATGGAAGATCTTGTTCCAGAGATTAACCGTGAAGCAGCACGTTTAGCCAAAGCAGCTTGTGAAAAGTACTCAACTCCAGACAAACCGCGTTTTGTTGCTGGTGTGCTTGGACCAACATCACGTACTTGTTCAATTTCACCGAATGTAAATGACCCTGCTTTTCGTAACATTACTTTTGATGAGCTAAAAGAAAACTATATTGAGGCAACTCATGCACTGATTGAAGGCGGTGCAGATATCCTTCTGATTGAAACCGTTTTTGATACATTAAACTGTAAAGCTGCAATTTTTGCAGTGAAAGAAGTCTTTAAGCAAATTGGTCATGAATTACCACTCATGATTTCAGGGACCATTACCGATGCATCGGGTCGTACTTTAACAGGTCAAACTGCCGAAGCATTCTGGAACTCTGTACGTCATGGTGACTTACTTTCAATTGGTTTTAACTGTGCCCTTGGTGCAGATGCCATGCGTCCTCACGTAAAAACCATTTCAGATGTAGCCGATACTTTTGTTTCAGCGCATCCAAATGCAGGCTTACCAAACGCATTTGGTGGATATGACGAAACCCCAGAGCAAACTGCTGCCTTCTTAAAAGAATTTGCTGAAAGTGGCTTAATCAATATTACGGGTGGTTGCTGTGGGACGACACCAGATCATATTCGTGCGATTGCCAATGCAGTAAAAGATATTACGCCTCGCCAAGTACCTGAAACAGTACCTGCTTGCCGTTTAAGTGGTTTAGAGCCATTTAATATTCATGATGACTCACTTTTCGTAAACGTCGGTGAACGTACTAACGTTACTGGTTCAAAAAAATTCTTACGCTTAATTCGTGAAGAAAACTTTGCCGAAGCTTTAGAAGTTGCACAGCAACAAGTGGAAGCTGGTGCGCAAATTATCGACATTAACATGGATGAAGGGATGCTCGATTCGCAAAATGCGATGGTACATTTCTTAAACCTTGTGGCATCTGAGCCAGATATTTCACGTGTGCCAATCATGATTGACTCATCGAAATGGGAAATCATTGAAGCAGGCTTAAAATGCGTACAAGGTAAATCCGTTGTTAACTCTATTTCCTTAAAAGAAGGTTATGACGAGTTTGTCGAAAAAGCTCGGCTGTGTCGTCAATATGGCGCTGCGATTATTGTCATGGCATTTGACGAAGCTGGACAAGCCGACACTGCTGCACGTAAGCGTGAAATCTGTAAACGTTCTTATGATGTTTTGGTTAATGATGTCGGCTTCCCTGCTGAAGACATTATTTTTGACCCGAACGTGTTTGCGGTGGCAACAGGGATTGAAGAACACAATAACTATGGCGTCGATTTTATTGAAGCCACAGGTTGGATTAAACAGAATTTACCTCACGCCATGATTTCTGGTGGTGTATCGAACGTTTCATTCTCGTTCCGTGGTAATGAGCCTGTTCGTGAAGCGATTCACTCTGTGTTCTTGTACCATGCCATCAAGCAAGGCATGACCATGGGTATTGTGAATGCCGGTCAAATGGCCATTTATGATGATATTCCAGCCGAGCTAAAAGAAGCAGTTGAAGATGTCATCTTAAACCAAAACCAAGGTGAATCTGGTCAAGCTGCGACTGAGAAATTGCTTGAAGTCGCTGAAAAATATCGCGGACAAGGTGGTGCTGCCAAAGAAGCTGAGAACCTTGAATGGCGTAATGAGTCAGTCGAAAAACGTCTTGAATATGCGTTGGTTAAAGGTATTACCACTTACATTGATCAAGATACAGAAGAAGCTCGCCTCAAAGCAAAACGTCCTTTAGATGTAATCGAAGGCGCTTTGATGGATGGTATGAACGTGGTTGGTGACTTGTTCGGTTCAGGCAAAATGTTCTTACCTCAGGTTGTGAAATCTGCACGTGTTATGAAGCAAGCTGTGGCTTGGCTCAACCCG
>JAITLL010000020.1 GCA_031277915.1 Acinetobacter sp. | reverse complement strand
ATCGCGCCGAACAGGTGCCTAAAAGAGGTTACTATGGCTAAGTTAAAAACTCGCCGTGGTGCAGCTAAACGCTTCAAAGCGACTGCAAACGGTTTTAAGCGTAAACAAGCGTTCAAGCGCCACATCTTGACCAAAAAATCTGCTAAACGTATCCGTCAATTACGCGGCTGTGTAATGGTTCATGTTTCTGACATGAATTCAGTTCGTCGTATGTGCCCATACATCTAAGGAGATTATAAATGGCTCGTGTAAAACGTGGTGTAGTGGCTCATCGTCGTCACAAAAAAATTCTTGCTCGCGCTAAAGGTTACTATGGTGCTCGTTCACGCGTTTACCGCGTAGCGTTCCAAGCGGTAATCAAAGCTGGTCAATATGCTTACCGTGACCGCCGTCAAAAGAAACGTCAATTCCGTGCTTTATGGATTGCGCGTATCAATGCTGGTGCTCGTCAAAACGGTTTGTCTTACAGCCGTATGATCGATGGCTTGAAAAAAGCTCAAGTGATCATCGACCGTCGCGTATTAGCTGACATCGCTATGCATGATGCAGTAGCATTTGCTGCTTTAGCTGAAAAAGCTAAAGGCGCATTAGCTGCATAAGCTTAGAGATTCAAAAAAGACCGCTTTTTAGCGGTCTTTTTTATTGTTTTAATTTTTGCTAAGTGGCAGAAATAATAAGGCTGATAGTAATAATATTAATTTTTATAAAGTCGGTATATATAGCATTGTGAGGTGAAATATGCGCAGACAGTATCATTTCAGAGAGGTTGGAGATAACATCCATATTTGGGATGTCCATCGCTTAGTTCAATTGACAAAAAAAATTACTGTTAAAAAAGTTCTGCTGGCGAAGATACAGGAATTAAATGAACCTTATTGGTTCCCTAATAAATATCCTACGACACAGCAAATTATTGATCACTTTAAACTTATTCAAGATGCTGATCTTGATTATCCTATTATCTTGTGTGCACAAGGCCGAGTCATGGATGGTATGCATCGAGTAGCGAAGGCAAGTTTGCTCAAACATACTCATATTATGGCAATGCAATTTGAGCAAACTCCTAAACCTGATTTTATCAATGTGGATGAAAATGATTTAGATTATGATGAAATTTAAAGCCCAAAATAATAAGCTAAGGCGCAAATAATCACTGTTAGAACAATTAGTTTAATCACACCTGTTCCTCCAGTTTTATGGTGTGGGGCTTTTAAGTGAGTTACAGACTCATTCATTGCATCAAAAGGAGAGGGTTTCTCAATAGGTTTTAATTGAGCTGTTTGATAATGATTGGCAGCTTTAACAATCAGCTTTGCAAATAGATCATCAGTTTTGTGGGTAAAATTTCTTAAGTTAATGATTTGTTCTTGATCTAAGTCTTCCCCTAAAGGATCATTTGCGGTGCGTTTCTTCTGCTCTAAATAATCTGATAAAGCTTGAGTGCGGTAGAGGAGTTGATGTGCACAATCTGCTGGGTAGTTTTCAGGAATAAGAGCAAGAGTTGCTTGATGATCTATTGAGGCTTGGTCAGTTGAACCATCAAAAAATTTTTTCTGAAATTTTGGTTCTTCAAAACCTGCTGCATACTTACTTCGAAATAACTCAGTTTCCATAAAGTCAGCTATTTCGTCCCATTGAGGTGCTTTTAAGTCAGCTTCGACTTTTTTAGATAATTTTTCGTTCAGTTCAAAACGCCAGAAAGTTTCTAAACGTAAGTCACTACGCTGATTCAAAGGTGCTTCAAACTCATTATCGCTGCTGTACCATTCGGCAAGTTCATGGCCAAAAATCCATGCAACTTTCTTATTGTTTTGATGGCTCACAATAAAATGGGTATAAGGTAAAAGCTCTACATTATTATTCGGATTTTGCTCTTCATTTAAGATCGTTGATAAGTGAAGAGAAATCTGGGTTGTCCCTTGTTTTTTGAGTGTTTCCAACCAAACTTGAAAATGTTGAGCAAGTAAATGCTGTGAAATTAAGTCACGAAATTGAAAACTATGCTGATCAAAAATATGATGTTGTCGCCATTGGTTAAAGCTTAAATTCTGGCGAAGGTATTCATTACCGTAGGTCACAAGTGTAAGTTGTTGTTTCCAAATTTGATTGAGCGCCATAATAGTTGATCTCATTGACGATGCTATTATTTTATACGTTTTATCTTTTTGTTGCCTAATACATTTTTCACGATGGATAAACTTCATCAATTCGATGAAAAACTGTTAGAATGCAGAGTTTTATTATTTTTTAAATTTGTTGCTTTGAGAGTTACTATGTCACTGGAAGCCCTGACCACAGAAGCGCTTGCTGCCATTGCAGCAGCTCAAGACCTTGTTGCACTTGAGCAGGTGGGTAGGCAATTTACAGGGAAAAAAAGCCAGCTTGCAGAACAATCGAAAGCATTAGGGAAAATGGACCCTGAAGAACGTAAAGTACAAGGTGCTGCGATTCATGCTGTTCGAGAAACAATTAATAGCGCTTTAACTGAGCGTCAAACGGCATTACAACAAGCTGCGCTAGCGCAAAAATTAGCAAATGAGACCATTGATATTACTTTGCCAGGCCGTGGACAGCGCATTGGTACAGTCCATCCTGTTACTCAAGTGCAAGAGCGTATTTGCCAGTTCTTTACTAAAGCTGGTTTTACGGTTGCAACAGGACCAGAGGTTGAAGATGACTATCATAATTTTGAAGCATTAAACATCCCGGGTCACCATCCTGCACGTGCTATGCACGATACTTTCTATTTCGATGCAAACCATTTGTTGCGTACGCATACTTCTGGTGTACAGATTCGTACCATGGAAACAAGTCAGCCACCAATCCGTATTGTATGCCCAGGTCGTGTATATCGTTGTGACTCAGATCAGACGCATTCGCCAATGTTCCATCAAATCGAAGGTTTATACGTTGCTGAGAACACCAGCTTTGCGGAATTAAAAGGTTTATTAATTAACCTACTGAATGAATTTTTTGAGAAAGATTTAAAAGTACGTTTCCGTCCATCATATTTCCCATTTACAGAGCCTAGTGCAGAAGTAGATATCATGGATGAGCGTGGACGTTGGTTAGAAGTGTTAGGTTGTGGCATGGTACATCCAAATGTATTAAGTGCCGCGGGTATTGATCCTGATAAATACAAAGGTTTTGCTTTTGGTTTAGGGGTAGAGCGTTTTGCAATGTTGCGTTATGGCATTAATGACTTGCGTATGTTCTATCAAAATGATGTGCGTTTCTTACGTCAATTTGCCTAACAGTTTTTCAGGATTAAATAAGGTTTATAAAAATGAAGATTAGCGAAAATTGGTTACGCACATGGGTTAACCCTGCAATTGATAGTGATACATTATCTAATCAGTTAACTATGCTTGGTCTTGAGGTAGATGAACTAGCACCTGTTGCTAAGCCATTTACGGGTGTTGTAGTTGGTGAAGTTTTAACAGTTGAACAGCATCCAGATGCAGATCGTTTGCGTGTAACAACAGTGAACATTGGTTCAGGTGAGCCACTACAAATCGTATGTGGTGCGCCAAATGTTCGAGCTGGTATGAAAGCTCCTGTGGCAACCATTGGCGCTGTATTACCTGGTGATTTTAAAATCAAAAAAGGTAAGCTTCGTGGTGTCGAGTCACAAGGTATGCTGTGCGGCGCTTCTGAAATTGATCTTGAGGATAAAATCGATGGTTTGCTTGAGCTACCTGCCGATGCTCCAGTAGGGGTAAACATCCGTGAATACCTAAAACTTGATGATAATGTCATCGATATCAGTATTACACCAAACCGTGGTGACTGTTTTAGTATTCGTGGTATCGCACGTGAGATTGCAGTAATTAACCAACTGCAAATGAATGGGCCTGAAATCAAATCGGTTAATGCGACAATCACTGATGAGAAAAAAGTAGTGATCAGCACAGATGGTGCTCCACGCTACTTAGGACGTGTTATCAAAAATGTAAATGTTAAAGCTGCCACTCCTGAATGGATGGAACAAGCTTTAGCACGCTCAGGAATTCGTACTCATAGTATTTTGGTTGATGTAACGAACTATGTCCTCATGGAATTAGGCCAGCCAATGCATGCTTTCGATTTAGCTAAAATCGAAGGAACTGTACACGTTCGCCAAGCTAAGCTACAAGAAAAATTACAACTTTTGAATGATCAAGAAGTTGAGTTGCAAGAAGATATCATGGTTATTGCAGATGACCAGAAAGCTTTAGCAATTGCCGGTATTATGGGGGGGGTAGCATCAAGCGTAACTGATGATACGACTGATATTTTCTTAGAAAGTGCTTTCTTTGCACCACTTGCGATTGCTGGACGTGCTCGTCGTTTTGGTCTGCATACTGATTCTTCGCAGCGTTATGAACGCGGTGTAGATTTTGAATTACCATTAATTGCGATGAATCGTGCTTCTCAGCTTATTCATGAGTTGGCAGGTGGTGAATTTGGTCCAATTACTGTAGCTGAACAAGCGGACTTCCTTCCAAAACGTGATGCAATTGAACTGAAACAAGTGCAGGTAGACCAATTATTGGGATATCAAGTGGCTGCTGAGTTCATTACAGATGCTTTAACTCGACTGGGATGTGACGTAACAATTAAAGCTGAAGGTGAGTGGAGTGTTGTTCCACCATCACATCGCTATGATATGGCAATTTATCAAGATTTGATTGAAGAAGTTGCACGTATTGATGGGTATGACAATATTCAGATTAGCTTACCAAATATGGATGTGCAGCTTGCTAAGTACCAAGATCGTTTTGAAATTGCACAGTTACGCCAAACAGTAGTTACTTTGGGCTATCAAGAAGCAATTAGCTTTAGCTTTGCTGATGCAAAACTTGAAAAGCAATTGAACCCACAAGTAAATCCATTAATGCTAGCAAATCCAATTTCAAGTGATTTAGCAGCAATGCGTAGCACTTTGCTGTCTAGTTTAATTCCTTGTGTACAATATAATTTAAATCGTCAGCAAAGCCGTGTGCGTTTCTTTGAGTTGGGCTTACGTTTTGATTATCAAAATGCTACGTCTATTCAAGACTTAAAGCAAATCCCGACATTAGCTTTAATTGCTGTAGGTTCTCGTGAACCAGAATCATGGCATGCTAAGCCACAACCAATGGATTTCTTCGATTTCAAAGGTGAAGTAGAAGAAGTTTTAGCTGCTGGACGTGTCAAAGTTGAATATGTTCGTTCAGAGCGTACTTGGTTACATCCGGGACAGTCAGCTGAAATTTTAGTTGATGGCAAATCAATTGGTTACCTAGGTCGTTTGCACCCATCTTTAGAAAATGAACTCGATTTGAGCACAACTTGGGTTGCTGAGCTTGATCAGACAGCAGTTTTGCAATCTTATGTATCTAATTTTACAGAATTATCACGTTTTCCTTCAGTTAGACGTGATATTGCGCTTTTAATCTCTGATAATATAAATGTTAGAGATATTCAGCAGTTAATCGAAAAAACTGGTGGAGAGCTTTTAGACTCTACTTGGTTATTCGATGTGTATACGGGGCAGGGTGTCGAAGAAGGTAAACGCTCATTAGCGTTTGCACTATTATGGCAACATCCTTCACGTACGCTTGAAGATGCTGAAATTAAATCTGGTATGGACAATATAATCCAAGTGTTGGAAAACACTTATCAAGCGACATTGAGGGCCTCATGACAGCACTAACTAAAGCAGACATGGCTGATCATTTAAGTGAGTTAACCAGCTTAAATCGCCGTGAAGCAAAACAAATGGTCGAGTTGTTCTTTGACGAAATTAGCCAAGCGTTGATTGCAGGTGAGCAAGTTAAGCTTTCTGGTTTTGGTAATTTCGAACTTAGAGATAAACGCGAGCGTCCAGGACGCAACCCTAAAACAGGCGAGGAAATTCCAATTTCTGCCCGCCGAGTAGTGACCTTTAGAGCAGGTCAGAAATTTAGACAGCGCGTTGGAAATGAGCAGATCGATTGATCTGCTTTTTTTTATTTATAATTTAGGATTAATTGTATTTTGTATTCTGATAAACCTACTTTATATCGATATATCAAATATATTTTTGCTTAAGCTATAAAACCTGGACGTAAAAAAAGAGGACATAATGTCCTCTTTTTTGTCTAATCTAGGATATAGATTAGTGTGCAGCAGAAGCAGCAGCGTCAGCAGAAGCAGCAGCGTCAGAAGCAGAAGCAGCAGCGTCAGAAGCAGCAGCAGTTTCAGAAGCAGCAGCGTCAACAGCAACAGCAGCTTCAGAAGCAGCAGCAGTAGCTTCAGAAGCAGCAGCTACAGCTTCAGAAGCAGCAGCAGCAGCTGGAGCTTCTTCTTTCTTAGAACAACCAACGAAAGCTAAAGTAGCAGCAACAGCAGCAGCAACAGCGAATTTTTTGAATAACATGGCATCACTCTCACAAAAAAATTTGAGATTAAAAAAACCTAAGTTAGGCTGTTTTGCTTTTATTATTCCTAAACGTAGCTAGGTAACAACGCATGGAGCAGTCTAACTGGTCTGCCGCTATGCTATCACTGCGAATGTTGAAATACTACTGTCACCTATCAAAAAAGCGTAGGAAAATCGAAAAAATAGCCTGTTTTTTAACAGAAAAAAACAATCAATTAGATTAAATATATTGGAAAAGGCATAAGTAAACTACTAAAAAACCTAATTTTTTTATATTAAAAATATTTGTTTTCAAATGCTTAAATATATTCTTACATTGAAAAAGACAAAATGTATTTTTGTGTAAAGCTTGTCAACCAAATAAAAAAGCTACTCATGAGAGTAGCTTTTTGAAGACAATAACTATGATTAGGTTGAAGCTTTACGTTTCATCTGATCAAAGAAATCATCATTGGTTTTGGTTTCTTTCATGCGGTCAAGTAAGAATTCCATAGCAGCCAATTCGTCCATAGGGTGAAGAAGTTTGCGTAGAATCCAGACTTTGCGTAATTTATCTTCATCCATTAAACGCTCTTCACGACGTGTGCCTGATTTCTTAATATTCATGGCAGGGAAGACACGTTTCTCAGCAATACGGCGATCAAGCGTAATTTCTTGGTTACCCGTACCTTTGAATTCTTCGTAAATTACGTCATCCATTTTACTGCCGGTTTCAATAAGCGCAGTAGAAATGATTGTTAAAGAACCACCTTCTTCGATGTTACGAGCAGCACCAAAGAAACGTTTTGGACGTTCTAATGCATGTGCATCTACACCACCTGTTAATACCTTACCTGATGAAGGAATCACGGTGTTGTATGCACGAGCTAGACGGGTAATAGAGTCAAGCAAGATAACAACGTCTTTTTTATGTTCAACAAGACGTTTTGCTTTTTCAATTACCATTTCGGCAACTTGTACGTGACGCGCAGGTGCTTCATCAAATGTTGAAGCAACAACTTCACCACGTACGGTACGTTCCATTTCAGTAACTTCTTCTGGACGCTCATCAATGAGTAAAACAATAAGGAAAACTTCCGGATTGTTTCTGACAATTGATTGAGCAATATTTTGAAGTAACATTGTTTTACCCGCTTTTGGCGGCGCAACAATAATAGAGCGTTGACCTTTACCAATTGGTGCAACTAAATCGACTACACGTGCAGTCAAATCTTCTGTTGTACCATTACCTAGTTCCATCACCAATTGTTCGGTTGGGAAAAGTGGAGTTAAGTTTTCAAATAAGATTTTATTACGTGAATTTTCTGGTGTGTCATAGTTAATTTGATTAACTTTGAGCAAAGCAAAATAACGTTCACCTTCTTTCGGAGGGCGAATAGTACCTGTGATGGTGTCACCTGTACGCAAGTTAAAGCGTCGGATTTGTGAAGGACTCACATAAATATCATCCGGACCAGCTAAATACGAACCTGCGGCAGAGCGCAAAAAACCAAAACCATCAGAGAGAATTTCAAGAACGCCGTCACCAAAAATTTCTTCGCCATTCATTGCATGGCGTTTCAAGATGGCAAAGATAATATCTTGCTTTCGGTTACGAGCCATACCTTCAAGGCCCATAAATTCAGCAATTTTAATTAGTTCGCCGATTGGTTTTTTCTTGAGTTCAGTTAAATTCATAAGGGTCAGAATTAGGAAAGAGTAGAGTGTGGTTTAAAAGAAGAAAAATCGCTCGCATACAAAAAAGAGTATCGCAATTGTATTTACACAATAACAATTCAGAAGTCTGATTAATTGTTTCGAAGAGAAATGTGAAAAAACAATTTCTATTGCCGAGTGGCGATCTTTATGTTTGTGTCTTGTAAGAAGCCGGACAGAAGACGATTCCCTTCAGTGCCTCTTGAGCATGCAATATAAGTGAGATCAGCGAATTTGTCAATTTATAGCCGAAAAAAATACGCTATAAAAGTATAGCGTATTTTCATCTAAGCGTTTCGTCTTAAACGTTTTCGTCAATGAAGCTAACGAGTTTAGAACGAGGTACAGCGCCAATTTGTTGAGCTACTACTTCACCATTTTTGAAAAGTAATAGAGCAGGAATATTACGGATATTGTATTTCACTGCTGTATCTTCGCAAGAAGTCACGTCAACTTTAACGATTTTTACTTTACCAGCATATTCACTTGATAAATCTTCAAGAACAGGTGCAATTGCTTTACAAGGTGCACACCAACCTGCCCAGAAGTCAACAAGTACAGGTGTTTCAGCATCAAGAACATCTGCTTGGAAGTTATCATCAGTTGTATTTACAATAGTCGCAGACATGGTACGGCTCCAATTTTTAGAAAAAAAGTGCTATCACTATAGGAGGAAATAACCTCTATCAGTATTACATAGCTACTTAGTTCAATGTAAGGGTTTGATGCTATTATTCAAGGCTTAACTAACTTTGTCTAATGGATGCTCACGATATCCATCATCGGCTTGTACAATCGTTTAACAAATAGAAAAATATCAATGGCTATTAATTGTTGATGAAAATGGCTTTTCAATTACATTCTTGTGAATTACTCTAGGCGTGAATTGTTATGGGTTTAGTTCAATAATGTCTGATTTTCTGATTGATGAAGAATTACTTGCTGCTATAGATATGGGGTCGAACAGTTTTCACCTTGCCATTGCACGAGTAGATCATGGTGAAGTTAAAAAAGTGGCTTCAATGTCAGAAAAAGTACAACTTGCAGCTGGTCTTGATGAAAATAAAAACTTAACAGAAGCAGCTCAGCAACGTGGATTAGCATGTTTGGCTCGTTTTGTTGGGCGTTTAAGCTCTGTTCAACCTAATCGTTTAAGAATTGTGGCAACAAATGCTTTACGTCAGGCTAAAAATGGTCATGAGTTTATTCAAAAAGCCGCTGAAATTTTACCTAAACCTATCGAGATTATTGCAGGCCGTGAAGAAGCACGTCTGATTTATCTGGGTGTATCTCACACTATGGCCAATGGCGGACGCCGTTTAGTTGTTGATATTGGTGGTGGATCTACTGAATTTATTATTGGCGAAGAGTTTGAGCCAATTTATACCGAATCATTACAAATGGGATGTGTCGCCTATACAAAAGCTTATTTTGCTGATGGTGAAATCACACAAAAAGCATTTGATAAAGCAGTTGTGGCTGCCCGTAAAGAACTTTCAGCAATTGCAACGACTTACAAAATGGAAGGTTGGGATACGGTTGTTGGATCAAGTGGAACCATAAAAGCCTGTCGTCAAATTATGGTCAATATGGGACTAAGTGACGAACAGGAAAATGTCACTCGAGAAGGTCTTTATAAACTCAAAGATAAACTGCTTAAGTTCAAAAATATTTCTGAAATTGATTTTGAAGGACTTCGAGAAGATCGACGAGCAGTTTTGCCAGCCGGATTGGCAATTTTGTACGCAGTTTTTGAGGTTTTAGAAATTGAACGTTTGGCATATTCTGATGGTGCATTACGTGAAGGAGTCATGTATGACCTGTTAGGTCGTTTTAAACATGAAGATATTCGGGACCGTAGTGTACAAGCCCTAATGGGCCGTTATAACGCCGATCCAAAACAAGCAGAACGGGTTGTAAATACAGCACAACACTTATTTGATGGCGTTGCAAAATCACTTAATTTAACCAGTGAAGACAGTGACTTACTGCGCCGTTCAGCATATTTGCATGAAATTGGTTTAGCAATTAGTCATGGTGGTTATCATCGTCATGGTGCGTATTTGTTACAGCATTCTGACATCCCAGGTTTCTCACAAATTGATCAAAATCATCTTTCACATTTGGTTGCCCATCATCGCCGTAAATTGCGTAATGATATAAAAAATGAAATTTTAAAGGTTGGTGGTCATAAATTACTTTACTTAAGTTTATTACTTCGCCTAGCAGTTTTACTCAACCATAGTCGCAGTGATCAGATGCTTCCTGCCATTGAATTAACCATCATAAATGATCAACAATGGCAGCTTAGTGTTTCTGGTGATGCCAAACAATGGCCATTGTTAGTTGCCGACTTGCATGATGAGCAAGAGCAGTTTAAGCATTGGGACATTGAATTGAATATTCAGTCGGAAAAATTTATCGATTAAAGGGATAATATTCGACCTATGAAAAAAGCTACTCAGTCCAAAGCGTGGACAACGGTTCAAATTGCACGTCATCCTGATCGTCCGCAATTTCTAGATTATGTCGGTGAAATCTTTACAGAGTTTGATGCCTTGCATGGTGATCGTTTGTTTGGTGACGATGGTGCGATGGTAGGTGGTCTTGCTCGTTTTGACGGTCAACCTGTGATGGTCATTGGACAACACCGTGGTCGTAGTACCCGTGAAAAATTAAAGCATAACTTCGGTATGGCGAATCCTGAAGGTTACCGTAAATCTCAGCGTTTATTAGATATGGCTGAGCGTTTTAATCTTCCAGTTTTTACTTTTATTGATACTATGGGTGCCTACCCAGGTGTTGGTGCTGAAGAGCGTGGACAAGCCGAAGCAATTGCAACGAGTCTTGCTCAACTTTCAAGTTTGAAAGTTCCTGTAGTTGCAACAGTACTCGGTGAAGGTGGTTCTGGTGGTGCTTTAGGTATTGGTGTTGCTGACCGAGTAATTATGTTATCTCATAGTATTTATTCTGTGATTTCACCAGAAGGCTGCGCATCTATTTTATGGAAAACTGCTGAAAAAGCGGCTCAAGCGAGTGAAGCTTTAGGTTTGACAGCAGATAAGCTGCAATCTTTAGGTATTGTTGAATATGTAGTAGATGAAGGTGAAGGGGCTCATTTAGACCCTGAGCGTGTTATGCAAAACCTAAAAGCAGTTTTGAAGCAAGCTTTGGATGAATTGCTACCAATGGATGCAAATGAACGATGCGAAGCACGTTATCAACGTTTAATGAAGTTTGGCAGCGAAAATTTAGGCATAGCGTCTTAAAGCAGGCTCAAGAGTTTTCAGAGAATAACTCTTTTCTTATAGGATGTAGTGGCGGCATGGATTCAATGCTGCTGCTACATTTGATGTCTCAAATTTTTCCTCAAAAGATTAGAGCAATTTATATTGATCATCAACTGCAAGAACAAAGTGCAGAATGGTCGAAATTAGTTGCCAATCAAGCAATAAGTTTAAATATTCCTTATATTATTCAAAAAGTCCAAGTTACTGATGGTAATTTGGAAGCTCAAGCACGTCAGGCACGTTATCAAGCTTATCGACAGCATTTGCAAGCCAATGAAACTTTGGTGCTTGCACATCATCAACAAGATCAGGCTGAAACAGTTATATTAAGACTATTGTCAGGTGCAGGTGTTGATGGACTTGCTGCTATGCAGTCTATTGATCATCGTGTAGACATGACAATTTGGCGTCCTTTTTTAGATTTAACTCGTGAACAAATTGCTACTTGGGCTACTCAACTTGAAATTGAGTATGTAAATGATCCTACAAATTATGATATTCATTATGATCGGGCATGGTCACGTGAGGAACTTTGGCCATTCTTACAAAACCGATTTCCGAAAATGCAGCAGGCTTTAAGCCGAACCAGTTACCTGATGCAAGATGCTTCTGAAATTTTAGAAGAAGTTTTAAAAGTTGATTTAGAATATTGTGGTACTGCTGAATGTTTAGATTTAACTAAATTATTAGATTTGTCGTCTGCACGTCAGCGTCAATTACTTTCGGTTTGGATGAAAGGTCATGGACAATATCGGCCTGCATTTGAAATGGTTGAGCGGTTAAAGAATGAAGTCATTGATTCAAAGTCTGATGCACAAGCTGCTTTGCACTGGAATCAGTTTTACTATGTCCGTTATCAAAATTACCTTTATAGATTGAGTAAGCAAGCTTTTCTTGCTGAAACATTAAATCCAGTAGAAGCTGAACTCGAGCATGCATTTAAATTAGAAGAAAAATGGCAGGGTGCTTCTGGAAGTTTTCATATTCTGTCTAAAGAAATTGGTTTGAGTTATTCTTTATTAAAGAAAGAATTGAAAATAATTCGACGTCAAGGCGGTGAAAAAGTCCATTTATATGGTCGTGTTGGGCAATGGCCATTAAAAAAAGCAATTCAAGAAGCACATATTTTGCCTTGGCTTCGTCATACAATTCAAATATTAGTCATAGATAATGTTATGCTTGGGGTTTTTACACCGAAAGGATTTTGGTTGGCTCAGTCTCCGTATTGTGAGCAAGGAGGGTGGCAACCAGATTTAATTTCTCATTCTTGTAATCTGGTAAATGGCGAATATGGTTATGACAACAGCAGTGAATTGTAATATTTGTTTTATTGGTGGCGGTAATATGGCTCAAGCACTTATTGGTGGGCTCATTTCCAGAGGATTACCACCAACACGTATTACTATTTCAGATCCTGTCGAACAAATCCGCCAATTATTACAAGAAAAAGAAGTTCATGTGACTCAAGACAATATGGCTGCGATTAAAAATGCAGATGTAGTGGTTCTTGCTGTAAAACCACAAGTTTTGGCAACTGTTCTACGCCCACTGAAAGGTCTATTATCGGATAAATTGGTTATTTCGATTATTGCTGGTGCGGAAATTAAGACGATATCAAACCTTATTGATAGCGAACGAATTGTACGTGTTATGCCGAATACACCGGCATTAGTTCAAACGGGCGCACATGGTATTTATGCGTCTGATGTGGTTGGTGCTACTGATCGTGAATTAACGAGTCAGATTTTAGCAGCAACAGGTTTAACAATTTGGGTAAACTCCGAAGCTCAAATTGATGCGGTAACAGCAGTTTCAGGCTCAGGTCCGGCTTATTTCTTTTACCTCATGGAAAGTATGATTCGTGCAGGTAAAAATTTAGGACTTGATGAAAAAGTTGCCACTGCTTTAACTCTTCAAACGGCATTAGGTGCGGCTCAAATGGCAATTACGAGTTCGAATAGTCCATCTGAGTTACGTAAAAATGTAACTTCACCGAATGGTACAACACAAGCTGCACTTGAAGTTTTTGATCGTGCACAAATCTCTCAAAATATTCAATCTGCATTAGCTGCTGCACAGAAACGTAGCCAAGAATTGGCTCAGGAACTGAGTGACAGTACAAAACAGCTTTAATAGGATAAGACAACTATGGGTGCAAATTCTGCGCTAATTTTTGGAATTTTAATTAACGTCGCGATTTTATTGGTCTTTTTCCGTTTTTTAATGCAATTGGCGGCAGTAAGTCCTTATAATCCTGTGGTTTTATCGACAGTAAAGGCGACGAAAATTGTTGATATTTTTGGCCGAATTTTTCCAACGGTCGCAAAAGGCCGATTTAATTTGGCTGCGTTAGTTCTTTTAATTATTTTATATTTACTGAAAATTTTCGGTGTGATGTATCTTTCTGGCTCAATGCCAAATAGTCCGATTCATTTAGTGATTTTGACATTTGTGACCATGATTCAAGATTTGATTCGTTTTTGCCGTTATTTAATTTTTGCAACCATCATTTTGAGTTGGGTGGTGATGTTCACTCAATCTCGCTCACCTTATATTGAAGTGATTCAAGATTTAGCTGAACCATTATTAGCGCCGTTCCGTCGTTTATTGCCTAATATGGGAATGATTGATTTATCTCCAATTTTGGCATTCTTGGCACTGTATATTGCCGAGATCTTAATGAATGAAGTCGCTAAAGTTCTTTTAACTGGACTTTAAGTTGGGACGATAAAAAAGGGCTGTATTTCACAGCCCTTTTTTATTGGTTTATTGATGACTTAGTGCGCGTCATCCCAGTTTTGTCCTTGCCCAACTTCAACCACTAACGGTACGGAAATTTCTACAACAGATTCCATGACTTTTGCGATTTGTTTTGAAAGTTCCTCAGCAATATTTTGATTAGCTTCAAATACTAATTCATCGTGTACTTGAAGAAGTAACTTGGCTTGATCTTTTGGCAATATTTTATCAACCTCAATCATTGCAAGTTTAATAATATCGGCTGCACTACCTTGTAAAGGTGCATTGATTGCAGCACGTTCAGCAGCCTTACGTACCATCACATTTCGTGCATCAATATCTGGTGTATATAAACGACGGCCTAAAATGGTTTCAACAAAGCCTTGCTCTGATGCAACTTGACGTGTGCGTTGCATATATTCATAGATGCCAGGATAGCGTTGGAAATATTGCTTAATATAGTTTTGCGATTCTTGACGTGTGAAACCTAACTGACGAATCAAACCAAACTCAGACATACCATATAGTAGACCAAAGTTAACGGCTTTCGCTTGACGACGTTGATCATTGGTTACATCTTCAATCGCAATACCCAATACTTCGGCAGCAGTACGGCGGTGAACATCTTGTCCATGCTGGAATGCATGTACTAAAGCATCATCTTGAGAAAAATGTGCCATTAAACGTAGTTCAATTTGCGAGTAATCGGCTGCCAGTAAAACTCGGCCTTCCGGTGCAATAAATGCTTTACGAATTTGACGGCCAATTTGTCTACGAATTGGAATATTTTGTAAGTTAGGATCAGAAGAGGATAGGCGACCTGTCGCTGTGAGCGCTTGATGATAGCTCGTATGTACACGATGCGTGTCGTTATGAGACTGTTCAACTAGACGGTCCGTATAGGTACTTTTTAGTTTTGCTAAACCACGATGTTCTAGAATAATTTCCGCTAAAGGGTGTTCAATTTTTTCTAAAACACTTTCACTGGTGCTGTATTGTCCAGTTGCAGTTTTTTTACCACCTTTGATTCCTAATTTATCAAATAGTATTTCGCCTACTTGTTTAGGTGAAGCAATATTAAAAGTTTCGTCTGCAATTTCCATAGCCTGATTTTCAAGCCCTTCCATGGTTTTTGCAAATTCAACACTTAACTTGTCTAAGAATGCATGATCTAGACGAATACCATCTTCTTCCATACCAGATAAAATACGGGCAACTGGCATTTCAATGTTATATAAAATATTTTCTAGCTCAGGAAATGGCTTAAGTTTGTTTGAAAGTACTTCATACAAACGATAGGTCACATGTGCATCTTCTGCCGCATAGTGAGCAGCAACTTCAATCTCAATTTGATTGAAAGTCTTTTGTTTAGCACCCTTACCAGCAATTTGTTCAAAAGTCGTGGTTAAGTGGCTTAAATAGACACGAGCTACATCATCCATGCCGTGACGAGTCGCTGCTGCATTTAGTACATAAGATGCCAGCATGCTATCGAAATACCAGCCTTTTAGCTCAATCCCGTGGTTCGCAAAAATGTGTGCATCATATTTAAGATGATGACCAATTTTTTTAACTGCCTCATTTTCTAGCACAGGCTTCATTTGAGCTAGAATTTGTTCACGGTTCAGTTGTTGTGGTGCATTTTCATAGTTATGTGCTAAAGGCACATAGTATGCATCTTGTGCATCAAAGGCGATTGAAAAACCGACCATTTCTGCAATACGGTAGTCTAGACTCGTAGTTTCTGTATCAATAGCAAAATGATCGGCATTTTGCATGCGTTGCCAGAGTTGATCCCAAGCTTCTTGAGTTAAAACAGTATGATAATTTGCAGTCCCAAGCTGGTCATCTTGACTAGTTAAGCTAGCTTGATCTTCTGCTTCTATCGTTTCAGCAGGTTTAACTTCATTTTGAACCACTGTCTGTGAAGCTTGCTGTTTGTAGCTTGAACTATTTGGGTTGTTTGGATGATCAAGCGATTGTAATTGGTTTCTAAACTCAAGCTCAGTGTATAGATTACGTAAAGCATCAACATTTGGGTCGATAAGCTTTAATTCATGCCAGTCGAGTTCTAAAGGAAGATCGCAAACAATACTTGCCAATTGATGATCAAGCTTAATATTGTCTAAATTATCCTTAATATTTTGGCTAATTTTGCCTTTAAGTTGATCTGCATTGGCAATGATATTGTCTAAAGTGCCATATTCAGTCAGTAACTTAGCGGCTGTTTTTGCACCTACGCCAGGTACACCCATAATACCGTCGGATGCATCACCCATGAGCGTTAAATAGTCGATAATCTGATTCGGCCAAACGCCAAACTTTTCAAATACGCCATCGGTATCCATTACGCGATCTTTGAAGCTGTCTTCTAATTTTACATGGTCATTGACGAGCTGAGCCATGTCTTTATCTCCTGTTGAGATAAGTACATGATGGCCTTCGAGTACGGCACGTTTAGCCAGTGTGCCGATAATGTCGTCAGCTTCAGCACCCGGAAGGCTATATAAAGGAATCCCTTGTGCTTTAATCAATGCATGCAAATATGGAATCTGTTGAGATAACTCTTCCGGCATGCTTGGACGGTCACCTTTATAAATAGGTGAAAGCTTGTGGCGGAAAGTTGGCTCGGGCGTATCAAAAATGACGGCCATATGTGTTGGCTGCATACGGCGCATTAATTTTTGAATGGCAGAAATTGCCCCACGTATTGCATTGGTATGTAACCCTGTAGAGGTCGTCAATGGTGGTAATGCATGATATGCACGAAATAAAAAATAGGACCCATCAACCAAGACAAATGGTGGCATTGAACAATTCCTTAATTTGAACTAGGGGTATTTTACGTGAAAACGGCTATGAATGCAGGTTTATGATTTTTGCAGTATTTTGTATGTATAAATATACGCTTGTATTGGCTTGAAGTAAGATGACATGTAATGAAGGTGTCATATTGCTAAGCCCATGTATAAAAAAGACAAACAGGGAATGATCGTCGTTTTGATCGCTTTGACTTTGTTTTTAGCCATTTCAATTGGTTTTAAATTTCAGAGTGCCATTGTTGCTTTATCTATTGCGCTCACTGTCATATTGGTTCAGTTTTTATCAAATTTGCATGATCGTTTAACTCATTTAGAAGAACAGTTTTCTCACCAGACAACTCCGCTTTATTCTATTCACATGCAAAGAACAGTGATTTATGCAGCTGCCTTGGTTGCATTAGTGGCTTATATCAATCATTGGATGTGGATTGCTGGCGGGGCATTACTGGTTTTACTGTTATGTTTAATCCAAACCATTAACGCTTTTCATACTCGTCTATTGTTCCTTGAGTCAGCAAAGCAAACAGTTCATGTAAATGAGACTAGACAAACAGAAGTTATAACTCCTGCGGCAGAGCAAGTTGATTCAAGTGATATGGACACCTTAATCCCTGTCGAAACATCAGTTTTAAATCAAGAAGAACAAACAGCTCATATACAGGCCGCATGGTGGCAACCAGCAGTCAACTGGATGGTCCATGGCAATCCAATTTTAAGGGTTGCTGTCGCTGTGCTGATGGTTGGGGTAATATTGTTATTGCGCTTTGCAAGTGAGCATTGGCAATTAAGTTTAGGTATTAAGCTGGGTTTTATTGCAATTGCTGGAGGCTTATTAACAGCATTTGGTTATAGCTTGCAAAAGAAAAATCAACTTTTTGCTGTGGCATTGCAAGGTGTCGGACTTGCTGTTGTGTTCTTAACGCTTGTGTTCTCACATCATTTCGGTGTAATTGCCAACTTGACTACAGCGAGTATTCTGTTTGCGATTTTATTAGCTATTACAGTATTCTTTAGTTTAAAACAACAAGCTATTTATTTGGCAATTTTAGCACTAGGTATGGCGTATGCTGCTCCTTTAGTTATTCCGCAATATCGCCCAGATGTAGTCTTCCTATTTAGCTACTACTTGGTAATTAACTTAGCTGTTGCTGCTGTTAATTTTATTCAGCCTTGGAAAATCTTAAATCAAATTGCTTTTTTTGCCACAATGTTTATTGGCGGTAGTGCAATTGCATTTTATGCCGAGCCAGCAAAGTTTGATACATTAGATTGGATTCTATGGCTGCATATAGCCCTGTTTATTTGGCTCAGTGTTCGTTATAGCCAAAATATATTTCGGGTTTCAGAACATGAAAAACAAGAAGGCATTCGCTTACCTCCACTCTTAGATGTAGGCCTTATTTTTAGTGTGCCTGTCTTAGGTTTTACGCTTCATGCCTATTTAGTTCATGAGTCTACTCAAGCCTTAACTCTTGGGGCTGCTGTTTTGGCTGTTACCTATGCCGTATTAACGTATTGGATTAAAAAATTCCATCCTCAGCTCTCAGTACTGGCAAAAAGCTTTTTCATTCTTGCCGTTGCTTTTTTTGCCTTAATTTTTCCACTCGCAAAAGGGGCGCATTGGACTGCGATTGGTTGGGTTGCTCAAGGTACGGCCCTAATGGTATGGGGAGTAACTGAACGCTACCGTTTAAGCCGATATATTGGTGTGGTTTTAGTTTTACTCAGCTCTCTTGCACTGTTTTATCAGGTTTGGGCAAATGAAGAGTTCCCAACGCTAAGCACTAGCATTTATGCAATTGCCCAATTTATTTCGGCTTTTTATTTATTGCAATACAACAGTAAAGAGCAGCGCTATTTTAGCGCGAGCATGTTTAGCGGTATTTTCTTGTGTTTAGGGATGTATGCAGGTGCTGTAGCTGGTGTGGAAATCTTGGCATGGCATCATCATGCTTTGAGTCCATATTTAATGTTTGCTGTAGTTCTAATAGCCATATTTAGTGCAGTTGTTTACTATAAAATTCGTGTGCAATGGCAAAGTTTGCAGTTAATTTTAATTAGCTTGTTACTGTTATTAATTTTGGGGGAGGCCTTTACAAGTCAAGTATTTACTTTGTTTAAATGGGTAGATCCATTACAGCAAACTACTTTTCTTGTTGCTACTATTATTCTTGGTGCCTTATTTATTATGGTTCAACCTCAGACGGGTGAATCTGGATACTTAAAAGTCTGGGCTGGTTTGAGCTGGTTGTCATTAGCGATAGTTGGTGTGGCTATTTTCCCACAAATGCCAATTGTTGCTTTGGCTTTTGTTCCTGTGGTTTATTCACTTTGGGCATATAAAGTTCATAAAACGATATTGTTACATCAAATCTCTGTTTGGTGTCTGAGTTTAATTTGGTTACTTGTGGTGAGTGTTGATATTCATTCTGCTGAGTACTTTTACTTTATCCCTTTATTTAATTTAACTGACTTCCTTTCAATTGTAGTATTTGCAGGTCTGCTCTTTATTATTTATCAACATAATTTTGATCAAGATAAATCACTAGAGTGGACTTTTAAAATTACAACAATTTTAGTTGGATTGTTGGTGTTTAGTAGTGTGGTGGTGAGAGGTTTGCACCATTACTGGGCGACACCACTATGGAGTATCTCAGTTTGGACAAATGGAATAGTCCAGTTAAGTTTGACATTGCTCTGGGTTATTTTGGCATTTGTATTGACCACATTCTCTAGCCGAAAAATGATTCGTCAATTATGGTTTGTAGGTGCTGCACTTTTAGGGATTGTTGTATTAAAGTTGATTTTGCTTGATCTATCGCAAAGTGCGACATTAACACGAGTCATTTCATTTATTGGAGCAGGTGGGATAATGTTGATTATTGCCTATCTTGCTCCATTACCACCGTCATCCTCTGTACAGAAGAATCAAGAGCCTAAACTTTAGGCTCTCGATTTAATTCTTTTTGATTGCTGTATTGGTCGATATCTTCTTCACCAAAAATAGTTGATGGTCGATCAATCAAACCCATTTTGGGAACTGGAATTTCAATCTGGTTGTCTAAAAATCCATTACGAATACGTTCTTGCATCTCATCGCGAACTTTTAAAGAGTTTTCTTGTCGACACCACATTGCAAATAAAAGCTCAATCGATGACTCTCTGAAGGCAGTAACCGTAACTGCTGGTTTTGGGTCGTCTAACACAAGTGGATAATTTGCTGCGACATTAAGAAGAACCTCACGTACTTTAATAATATCTTCATGAAAGTTAATTGCCAAAGTAATTGGAATACGCCGTATCGGATATTTAGATAAGTTGTGTACAGGTGCACGAATAAGTTGTTCGTTTGGCAAACGAATATAGACATTGTCAAGTGTCAGTAATTTTACAGAAAGCAGGTCAATTGAAATGACTTCACCTTCAATGGTGTTTCCGCGAATGAGGGTGATTTGAATCGTATCACCGACTTCAAATGAACCTTCCCCAATCAAAAATAGACCACTAATCAAGTTGCTGGCAGACGTTTGAGAAGCAAAACCAAGTGCTACGGTTAAAATTCCTGCTGCGCCAAGGAATACACTGAGTTTAAACCCCGCTTCTTTTAAACTCGTCATAATGAAGAGTAAGAAAATAAAATAAAAAATACCGCGCCGCCATACAAGGCGTTGATGAGCATTAAAACGTGAGCCAATAGTTTTAATAAACGTATTTGAAATAATACGGGCAAGAACAAAACCAATAAAACAAAGCACAACACCGACTAAAATTTCACTAATTCTTTCGGTGTTAATATTGGTAAATATACTTTTGAGGCTATCCGCGATATCTCTAGGAATATTTGAATCAGCCATAGAATCCCCTTAGAAAAATGAATCAAACATATTAAATAGAGCGCCACCAGGTGAACGTGGGGGATGTACGTAAGTCACTTCACCTGCAAGAGGGGGGGTACGGTTTTCGATACGAATGCGGGCAGGACGGTCAGACCCTTCATAATAGACTTTAATCTGTGATGTCCATAAGCGTTTCGTACTTTCACTATAAAATAGCGGTAGAGCAGTAACAGGTACATTCATGCGATCAAAGCGTAATTGATGATTACTGGTATTATGAAAGTCAATGGGTGTAACTGCACGAAATGCTCGCGGTGTTAAAAGGTTCAAATCTGTACGACCATCAACAGAGGTTGCATAACAAATTTCGCCTTGCTGTGCGTTTGGACCAAACCATGTGTCTTTAGGCTGTATGACTGGAATTTCAAACAAAGGCTCATTCTGACTTTCGACTAAACCAGCAATCCATAGGGGTGTACTAATATAAAGTGTCCCACGCTGACCTGCTGGAATATAAATTGGATCAACGGGTTTAATCACAACAGATCGGTCTGCCAAACGAGGCATGAGTAAAAACTTTGGATTCGTTTTTCGAAACATGTAACGTTCGACTTGAACAGAATGTGGAAAACCGAAGTTTGCATCCGAAATCATGTGCCAATTTTGTTCATTGTCATCTTGCAAAGTTGGGCGATAATATTCGATGCGCCATTCTTTTATGCCACGTGTTAAACGAAACAGCATTGAACCGAATTGCCATGCTTTGGACTGGTTAATTTCAAAGTGCTGTTCACCCCACCATTTTAAAGAATTCTGGGGGCGAGGCTGATATTCATTATTTTCAAACAAGACGTAAATTTCCTCTACCGAGTTGTTAAACAGACTTCACGCTGTAATCTGCTTAGAGTACACTCAAAATCATCTTACTCATCATTATAAATTGTGATGCAAATATTGAAACAAATACAAGTTCCATATAGTTTTGCCAAGCGTCATGGTGTTTTATTTCGTTATGACGGTGATCAGGTTTTTATTGTTAGACGTCAAAATACAGAAAAAATTGCATTGCAGGAAGCAAGACGAATTTTGGGGAAGCCTGCACATTATCAGTTATGCACTGAACAAGAGTTTCATAGTCTGTTAAGTACCAGTTATGCAGGGGATACCGGTGAGTCTCAACAAGTTGCGGCAGGTTTGGAAGACCATCCTGATTTATTAAGTCTTGCTGACCAAGTTCCTGAAACAGAAGACTTAATGGACCAAGAAGATGATGCGCCTATTGTCCGTCTGATTAATGCGCTTCTTTCCGAAGCAATCCGTGTGGGTGCCTCAGATATTCATATTGAAGCTTTTGAAAAAAAATTATCTGTACGCCTGCGCGTAGATGGGCAGTTGCGCGAAATTGTTCAGCCGCGCCGTGAACTGGCTCCTTTACTTGTTTCACGTATTAAAGTCATGGCAAAACTCGACATTGCTGAAAAACGTGTACCACAAGATGGGCGTATTTCTTTACGCCTTGCTGGGCGTGAAGTCGATGTACGTGTGTCAACTTTGCCTTCTTCTCATGGTGAGCGAGTAGTTATGCGTTTACTCGATAAGCAAGCCGGTCGTCTTAATATGATTCATTTGGGGTTAATGGCCAATGACTATGAACGTTTAACTCAGTTAGTACATCGTCCTCACGGCATTATTTTAGTCACAGGCCCTACAGGTTCTGGAAAAACAACGACCTTATATGCAGCGTTATCTGATCTAAATGACAATACACGTAACATTTTGACAGCTGAAGATCCGATTGAATATCAACTTGAAGGTATTGGTCAAACACAAGTGAATACCAAAGTAGATATGACATTTGCTCGTGCTTTAAAAGCCATGTTACGTCAAGATCCAGATGTGGTCATGGTTGGTGAGATTCGTGATCTGGAAACGGCTGAAATTGCAGTACAAGCATCGTTAACCGGCCACTTGGTTTTATCGACACTACATACTAATACTGCTATTGGCGCGGTTACTCGACTTAAAGATATGGGGATTGAACCCTTTTTATTATCAAGCTCTTTAATTGGAGTGATTGCTCAACGTTTGGTTCGTACCTTATGTCCACATTGTATGACATGGCGTGAAGCAGATACTTTTGAAAAACAGGTTTTTCACCATATTCATAATGAACCATTGTTACAGTTACCTGAGGCCAAAGGATGTGATCATTGCTCACATTTAGGCTTTAATGGACGTACAGCCATTTATGAAATCGTACCTGTAGATGAACCTATGCGCCGTCTTATTCATGGTAATGCAGCTGAATTTGAATTGGAAAATCATGCCCGCAAGTATTCGGGTTCTATCCGTGATGATGGCTTACGTAAAGTTCTCTCAGGGAAAACGACACTTGAAGAGGTACTCCGAGTAACGAATGAAGCGAGTGAAGCATAATTTCATAAGATGAAAAAAATGCCCGAGTTATATCGGGCATTTTTAATAATAGAACTTATTCAGTCACAATATTAAAGTTCACATCAATATTGTTGCGAGTTGCATTTGAATACGGACAAACAATATGAGCTGCTGCAACTAATTTTTCAGCTTCTTCACGGTCCATACCAATTAAGTAAACATTTAAGGTTGCTTCAATGCTGAAACCTGTAGGAATTGGGCCAATACCTATTTCGCCTTCAACATAAGCATCTTTACTAATATTAAATTTATCGCGGTTAGCAACAAATTTTAAAGCACCTAAAAAGCATGCTGAATAACCAGCTGCAAATAATTGTTCTGGGTTTGTTACTGCACCACCAGCACCACCCATTTCTTTAGGTACGCCAAGTTGTACGTCTAATACGCCATCTGATGAAGTTGCACGTCCATCACGGCCACCTGTTGCTTTAGCTTTTGCACGATATACAACTTTTTCTAAAGACATCTTATTATTCCTAAATTAAATTGAATACAAATATATCGTACACGACTTATTTATTTTAACAAGTCAATTTTGTAAAAAATTGATGATTATTTAGCTATATTTGTACGAAGTTGAGTAAGTTGATCTTTGAGGCCGAGTAGGGTGGTCATGTCACAAGAACTTGCTTCCAAAATATGAGCTGGAATATTTACCGCTTGTTCTTTTAAATTTTTCCCTTTTTCACTCAGTGTAATAATCACTTGACGTTCATCTTCTTTTGAACGATTACGATTCACAAGTTGCATTGCTTCTAACTTTTTTAAAATTGGAGTTAATGTGGATGACTCTAAAAATAGTTTGCTACCAATTTCTGAAACAGTCACTTCATCTTTTTCCCATAGCACTAACATAACCAAGTATTGAGGATAAGTGATACCTAATGGAGTTAAAAGTTTTCGATAAAGTTGATTAAGTGCCAAGTTTGTTGAATAAATGAGGAAACATAGTTGATTCTCAAGCTTTAAGTTTTGACAGTCTTGGTCCATATATTCCTCAAGAAAATTAATTGGTGCTTTCTTAGTATATCGTTTTACGTTTGATTTATTAAATGCTCATAATTCTGAGCTATTGATAAAAATGAGATAACGTAAAAAATGGAGTCATCTAATCAGTACTCCATTACTTATAATATTTTGGTTATAAAACCGTTACCAGAGATCGGCAATCTTTTTCATTAATCGAGCACGATATTTTGCAGTTGGATTGTTCTCGTTACGTTGCTGCTCTTGCTCATAGAAATCTTGCCAAGCCGTAATCATTTCTAGGGTTGTTCCTTGCTTTTTAATCATAGAAATATCGGCCAGTTGAATATTCTCTAAACGTTGTCTCGCACCTTCTGCGCCCGTTCCCCAACCAATAATTCGTTGCCCGAAAGCGGGTAGCGGAATATTTTTAGGAGTAGGCGGGAGAATATTTTGCTTAAGCTGTAAAGATGGGGAAACAAAATGATTTGTTGCTCCGAACTCTGCATAACAGTGAATATTTGCCCCCAAGCAAAAAATGCTAAATAAGTATTTCCACATGAATAATTAAGCTTTTAATAGTGAATTAATTTACGGTGCGTCATTAAAGGCATTGAAGTACGAACAAGTTCTTGAGCCGTTAAATCAAAAGGTACGGTAATTAAACCATGACCTTCACATTCAACTACACTTAATACTTGTCCACGACTATCAGTTGCTCCTGCATGCCCCCAAGTTTGACGTTTTTCCCCATGCCATCCTTGTTGCGCTGCACCTAAAACATAACATTGACTATCCATCGCACGTGCTTGCAGCAAAAGCTGCCAATGCATTTGACCTGTTGTATAGGTAAATGCTGCTGGTGCAGTCAATAGATGAGCACCTTGCTGTCTTAAGGTCAAGGCTAACTCAGGAAAACGTAAGTCATAACATACCATTAGGCCAATATTGCCAAAAGGGGTAGATGTGACTACAACGTCTGTTCCTGGTTCAAAAAAACGGGATTCCTGATATCCACCGACTGCATCACCTACTTGAACATCAAATAAATGAATTTTGTCATAACGTGTTTCAGTGCGTTCGGGACTAATGCATAAGCTTACTGTGCGTACTCGACCATCTTGTATGATGGAACCATCTGGACGAAATGGACAAGGTAAGGTCCCGGCAACTATCCAAATTTGATATTGGTGCGCAAGTTTCTCAAGTCTTTGCTGAATCGATTCAAATTGCTCAGCTGTTTCACGTTGTTTACCGGCAGCGAAACATACAAAGTTTTCGGGAAAAACAATCAAGCTGGCATTTTGAGCCTTGCTTTGTTGAATCAATGTCTCAATGACTTGAAAGTTACTTTCAATGTCATCTTGAGAATTCATTTGAACAACTGAAACAAGAGTCATGTACAAATCCAGATTAGCAGTAAAATTTAGGCATTTTGCTTATCAGATACTTGTTCGAGCGTGTCTTGTTCTTTCTGCAACTGCTTAACAAGTGGCTCAAACATATTCTGATTATTCGCATTGAGTTTCATCAGAGTCTTATGCGCGTCCAGAACAGTTCTTAACATCGCATTATGAGTAATGTGATCATCATTTAACGTCAAAGTACAAACGTTAGGATCACCACAATAATTCAAGATGACAAAAACTTGCCCTAGCCCCATGCTGTTGGCTAAGGTTGTGATATCTGGATTGGTAGATAGCATCACAGCTTGAATATGATGAGTCTGTTTGAGTTTTAGACCTAGCTTGGCTAGGATGCCTAATACAGTACTATCAATAAATGTTGTTTGGGTTAAATCAACGATCGCACCAACAACATTTTCTTGCTGTTCAATTCTATTTAAAAGTTTGTCTAGACTTATACAAGAATGGGCTCGCACTTCACCAATAAGTTTGAAAATATGCGTTCCATTTAAGCTTGCATATTCAACATGACCTGTTGACATAAAAATGCCATTTTCAGAGAAGGATAGAAAAATTATCACATAGTGCCATCTCAGACTCAAGAGTCCTTAAGTCGTATATTATGTAATTAATTGATTCTTAAGTTAATTCATTCGACAAAGACTGAAGATGGCAATATCATCAGCAACATGATCGGGTGCTTGGAATGATTGATTTTGCAAATGTTGGACCAATTGTTGAAACTGATCATTTAAGCCACCATCAAAAGGTTCTAATGCTCCATCTGAGCAAACAATGAAACGTGAATGACGATTTAATGTACATACATGTTCTTCAACCTCTAACTCGTCAGTTAACCCTAAAGGGAAACTACTGGTTGTTAAAATTTTTGGTGGTTGATTGGGTTCGAAAATAATTGGAGGAGGGTAGTGACCGGCACTAGACCAACGAAGGTTATGAGTTTCAAGATTTAAAATACCGACCACAATTGTGATATGTTTTTCAATATTTTCTTGAACTAACATTCCATTTAACTTTTTAATTAACTGTCGTGGCGTCTTTGAACGGCCATGGAATGCAGCCATCCAAGAAGTTAATAAACTGCTTGTTACACCGTGTCCAGACACATCGGCAAGATAAAACAAAACTTCTTTATCATTTAACTTCCAGTAATCATACCAGTCGCCTGATAGATACGCAGAAGGCTGAAAAAAAGTCTCAACTTCATAATTTAATAAATCAATCGGATTAGGTAATAAACGTTTTTGTAATTCTGCTGCCGAAGGTAAATCGCGGCTATCTTGATTACGTTTATATTGTGCATCAATTCTTGTTAATGCTTTATTTAGATCTTTGGGTAATTGGTTCCATACCCAGCCAGCAAGAGCACCTGCTTCCCATGCCTGAGCTAAAGCACTACCTTCATGTTCAAAAGCGATTACAATTGTAGGTAAGCGCCATTTATAAGTCAGGAAATCCTGTACATCCGCAATTGCGATAATGGTTGGGTCATATAAATCGAGATCATCTATGTGAATGACTTGTAAGTCTGGTAATGCATCCAGAGCTTGCTCTAAGAAAGGAATAGAGCGTGTCGGTTTAATAAAATACATAGAAGATATGGTAGTCCTTTTTCAAGATCACTTTATCCATCATAGAGGATGTATGACCAAAATCAAGGTATTGCCTTTCTATAGAAGAGGGTGAGTACAATACCTTGATTTCTTATTTAGTTATTTTTTAGTCTTATCATGACTATTATCTGGAACATCTTCAGATGTGTCATCATCAATAAAGGATACATCTGCTGAATCACCTTTTTTCTCAGCAATCTGGAATGCTTTACGTTGCAGATATAGATCTCGGATCATCGCATATTGATCACCTTGTATGGTTTGATCCAAATCTAGATATTGAGCACGTGTATCAATAGCTTGCAAGACATTGGTTGACCAGTAAAGACCATCTTGGTTATTCATAATATACTTTTGTGGTCGAGCTTGAGAATCTACAGCTAAACCAAACCCATCACGCAAAGTACTCGGCCCAAAGAAAGGCAACATTAGAAATGGTCCAGAAGGAACGCCATAATAACCAAGAGTTACACCAAAACTTTCATCTTCAGGCGGAAGGCCTAAGCGACTAGCAGGGTCAGCTAAACCTAGAGTTGTTAATGTATTAACAGTAAATCGGCCAAGTGTTTTTGCCGCGCGTCCAGGTCGCCCTTGAATTAGCTGATTCACAGCATTCCAAGGCTCACCAAGATTTTTGCGGAACTGACGATAAGAACCACGCACATCTTCTGGTGTTTTTTCATTATATTGAACTGCAACAGGACGCAAAATATTGCGGTCTAACATGTCATTAAAAGAATAAATCGGACGGTTTAATGACTGTAATGGGTCTTTTACTGTGTCCGGTTGAGCAGCATTTGCATTAATTTTTAAATCTTTAGCTTTTAGGCCTTTCAAATCTTTAATAATTTGTAAATGGGGGCGGCCCTGCTTAGCCTCTGTTGAAGTGATATCCTCCGAACTAGCGGTAGATTCTTCAGTAAGATTTTCTTGAGCATGTGCTGAGGTATAAAGACCTACAGTTAATAAGCTCGATAATAGTAAATTAGAATAATTCATATAATTCCTTAACCGCTAGCCAGGCTCTATTCAATATGCAGTTGGGTAGAGATATATTTTAATACAGAAGCGACAAGCTATTATCAACGTAAAATTGGTCAAATAATATAGAAATATAACCAAAAAGTCTAAAAAACGTCCACTTGATACAAGAAGATTAAAAAAGGTATTGCAACTGGAGTGAGATGGTCTATAATGCACATCCATCGGCGGTGATGCAGATAGAAACTTGTTGAAAAACAGTTACTTGGAATTGAGTAAGTTGCTTTAGGCAGTGAATTTGATGAGAAGTTGGTTTTG
>JAITLL010000017.1 GCA_031277915.1 Acinetobacter sp. | reverse complement strand
TGACCAGAACGTGAGGGATCTTGCCAGCAGTTGCATCCGTCATAATCAATTTCTCTTTTGTCTACAATTTCATCGCAATATCTTACCGAATTTTCGGTGAAGACTCTAATTTTTCCTATGGCTTTCACCAATACACATTATTGAAAAAGCCATTCATTCTTTTGAACTAGCGGGCGCGGTAAAGTAAATAACTTCCGGCAACAAACATTAAAACAATAGGTATAAGTACAAACCAAGCAGGTGAAGGTGCATATACTAAACTTGCGTAACCCAAGAAGTCTTGCAAGTAATAAAACCCTAAACCAATGAAGAGAGCGATCACCAATCTAAAACCCATTGACTGTTGACGTAGTGGACCAAAAATAAAAGAACAAGCCACTAACACAAGCGTAATCAGTGAAAATGGAGAAGCAACTTTTTGCCAGAAAGCTAACTGGTAAGTTTTAGGGACTTGGCTATATTCATCCATATAACGCATAAAACTAATCAGCTGACTTGGAGACAAGTCTTCAGGGTCTAAAGTCACCATATGTACATATTTAGGTTGTAAAGCTAATCCTAAAGACTGTTGATCATGATTGTTTTGTATAGAGTTACCATCTGTGAGAATGTCCATCTGGCTGGCTTTTTGTAAAGACCACTGACCATTTTGGATAAACTTCCCTTGCTCTGCATTAATTAAAGACTGCAAATGATAGTCTTTGTCAAAATCTACCACCTGAATATCTTTTAAATTCCCTTGCGAGTTCGCATAGTCTATATAGATAAAGCGTTGGCCTTCTCGTGACCAATAGCCTTTAACTTCACCTAAGGCTGCAACTGAACGATGGCTTTTAATACTTTGTGCTTGCTCATTTGTATAGGGAACAACCCACTCACTTAAAGCAAAAGATAAAACAATAAGTAGCAAAGCTGAACGCATAACCCAGCCAACGATACGCCATAAACTAATGCCAACTGAACGCATCACGATCAGTTCGCTATTAGAGGCTAAAGCCCCTAACCCAATCACAGCGCCAATCAGGGCGGAGATAGGTAAAATTTCATATAGATAGCGAGGGGCACCCCATAGCACATAGATAAAAGCTTGCCATGCACTATAGTCAGGTTTCAGTTGGCCTAACTCACCCAAATAGGTAAACAGGATTTGTAAAACAGATAAAACAATGGTGGTACCAAACATTGCGAGCGCAGTGGTTTTCGTCACATATTTGGCGACTATTCGACGTGCTAACATTATAATTTCACTCGCTTGATCTGTTTCTTGATTTTCGGCCCTAATTTCTGTTTACGTGAAAATAAGGCAGCTGCAATTGCATAAACCAATAAAGCCACTGGATAAGCCCAAAGATCTAGTTCACCTTTACTAATACGAGTCTTAATCGCAATCATAAGTACAATCAGGCTCGCGAAAATAAAAATAGATGGAATAAGACGATAATATCGACCCTGTCGTGGACTCACCTCAGACAATGCAACCGACATCATTAGAGCAACAATAATAGTAAACGGACCAAATAAACGCCAACCCAATTCACTTCTTATGACCGGATCATTTGTTTTAGACAATAGTTTTGAAGTTGGAAGTGCTTCTACCTCACTACTTTCAAACTTAACGTCTTTATCATTCTCAAGTCTTAAACGGTAAGACTGAAATTCTGCTTGTGTATATTTAGGTTGCCCCGGATAGATTTCATAACGACGGCCTTGAACCAAATCAACCACGTTGGCTGTATCATTTGCAACTTCAACGCGTGTCGCTTCTTTTGCCAAAATCATCACATCCGGCTTACCTTCTTTAGTAGACCGCTGGTAAAAGAAAATATCTTTGAGGTTTTTTCGATCGTCTGAAAGTGAACCTGCGTAAATTGTATAAGGCCCTGATGAAATAAACTCACGAGGTCGAACCAAGTCAAAGCCTGTACGCACTGCTTGGGTCGTCGTTAATTTTTCAAATTCACGAAGTCCCCAGGGGGTCATCCATAGCATAAGCACAGACTGACAAACCATATAAACCAGCGTCATGGGAATGAGTAGGCGTGCTAATTGATGACGACTAACACCACTACCATTGAGTACAGCCATTTCATGATCAACATATAAACGACCGAACACCAACATTAAACCAATGAAAAGACCTAGTGGTAAAATGAGGGTTAAAAATTCAGGTAACCGGTATCCAACGATGCTAAATAAAATACTGACATCCAAACGCCCCTGCGCCGCCACACCAAAGTATTTGATCAGACGACCACCCATCATGATTAAGGTCAATAATGCAATGACCACCAATGAGGTAGAGACTACTTGCTTGACGAGATAACGCCGAATAATCAAATTAATACTTCCAAAAGGCTAATCGGGACGAATGCTAGTTTACCCGAATGTTAAAAATATAAAACCGCACATTGCAACGCTATGCTTGAAAGTGTTTCAATGTTTTAATCCATCATAACTTTCTATAGGCAATCACGGCAGCCATGAAATTTAAAACTTATACAACTTTTCCTGAACAAACATCTAATGAATCTTTGTGGATTTTAGTTGATTCAGAACAGCTACAAAGCAACCTCAATACATATCAAATCAATAACCTAAAAAATATTCTTACAGCGACTCAATTTAAAGCGAACTTCAATGAAACACTGCCATTATTTGGTCAGCTTAACATCCAACCTCATAGCCAAGTACTTGGTTTAGGAAAAGCAGCTGAACTTCAAGCAGTTAAGTTAGCAAAATTGGCACAAACCATTATCAAATCGACACAAAATAAATTTAAGCATATCTCAATTGATATTGCTGCATTACCTGTCGAATACCATTATTTATTTGCACTAAGCTTAACTCAAGCAGCTTATGGTTATGATGAGTTTAAATCGAAAAAAAATGAATTTGTGTTACAACAAGTTGATTTAATTAGCTCACAAACCAGCCTTGATGAAAATCAACTCGCTTTAATACATGCTGTACAATCTGGTCAGTCTTTTGCGCGTGACTTAGGCAACCGTCCAGGTAATATCTGTTTTCCTGAATATTTGGCAGAACAGGCTTTAGCTCTAGCTGCAGAATTCCCAGACTTACTTAAAGTCACAGTCCTAGATGAACAGCAAATGGCTGATTTAGGCATGTATGCGTTCCTTGCGGTAAGTAAAGGTTCTGAGCGTCCGGGCCGTATTGTTACGCTCGAGTACCAAACAAAGCTTGAACAGGCACCTGTTGTACTTGTAGGTAAAGGCGTAACGTTTGATACCGGCGGCATTTCTTTAAAACCGGGTCTTGGTATGGATGAAATGAAGTTCGATATGTGCGGTGCAGCATCTGTACTCGGAACAATCCGCGCACTATGTGAAGCACGACTTCCAATCCATGTAGTGGGTGCGATTGCAGCAGCAGAAAATATGCCTTCTGGTAAAGCGACTCGTCCAGGCGATATTGTTACAACCATGAGCGGACAAACTGTTGAAATTTTAAATACAGATGCCGAAGGTCGTTTGGTTCTTTGCGATACGTTAACGTATATCAAGCGCTTCAATCCGGCTGTTGTTATTGATATTGCAACGCTCACCGGTGCTTGCGTAGTGGCATTGGGTAAAGTACTTAGTGGCTTATTCTCTCCTGACGATGCTTTGGCAACTGAACTTCAACAAGCGGGCGAGCAATCATTTGACCGTGTATGGCGCATGCCTGTCATTGATGACTATCAAGAATTACTTGATTCACCATTTGCAGATATTGCGAACATTGGTGGTCCACACGGCGGCGCAATTACAGCAGCCTGCTTTCTTGAACGCTTTACACGTGACTATCGTTGGGCTCACTTAGATGTTGCCGGCACAGCTTGGTTATCAGGTGCAGCAAAAGGAGCAACTGGTCGTCCAGTACCGCTACTTATGCAATTCTTGGCAAATCGTGTAAATACGAATGGCTAAAGTTAGCTTTTATCTGTTTGAAACCAGCGAAGAACGGCAAGTCGATAGTGCTTGCCGTTTATGTCGAAAAATTTTGTTAAAGCATCCACAAATCTGGTGGTATTGCCCAGATGTGCAGCTACAACAAACACTTGATGAAAATTTGTGGAGCTTTGATCCAACCAGTTTCATTACGCATGGCATTGATCAGACAGATGCAACCGTATGTATTTCGGCTAGACAACCTTCTGAACAAGGCTGGTTAGTATTTAATTTTAACAATCATGCACTTGAACAAGTCGATCATTTTAGCCACATTATAGAAATTGTTGAAAATAATGAAGCAGCCAAGCAAATTGGACGAGAAAAATTTAAAATGTATCGTCGTTTAGGTATAGAACCTCGAACCTTTAAATTATAACGCGCTAAAATGTAGACACTGTTGAGCGAAGGAGAACTGTGGTGGCATTAAATGTCGGGCAAGATTTTAAAAAAAGATGGTTAAATGCGCCTGAAGCTGTCCGTCATGCCTATCAACAGGATTTGGCACGCATTTGTGATTTATTGCAGCCTCAGACACCCATTCAACTTTGGGTGCTCAATGACGAAAAAGCACAGTTAGAATCACAACAGAACATTGAACAAGCTTATGCTGACTTAAAAGCAGAGCTAATCGAACAAGCCCGTATCCGCCGTCAGCTTGCTTTAGAAAAGTCTCTTGCAAATAAGCGCGCAGTTGAAGCAGCCTATGCTGCTGAATTACAAGCAGACGAAGTTCGTAAGTTTGGTGAACAGACCGAAGCTCTACAAGCTTTCCGCAGTCATTTAGAACAAGAAGTCGCTGAACAAACTACGCGTTATCAGAAAAATCCTGAAACGCCTGCAGTCAATTACTCTTCTGGCGTAAAACTTAGTATTACCGATGATCAAATCTTATCTGAGCTTGAAAGTCTACGCATTCGTTTAGAACTTGAAGCTGAGAGCTTAATTGGACAGTCTGTAACAGCTTTCCGAGCAAAACTACATGCGGCAGCTCAAGAAGAAATTGAATACATTTTAAAGAATTCTAAGTTTTCTGATGAAAAAATAGAAAAGTAAAGTTTTCAAAACCCACTCTGTCATAAAACTGACATTTAATTGTCACAAAATGGTCATGCATAATATTCTTGTAGTTCAAACAATTATTAGAATAGCGCATAATTATTTATGAAAATTAATGAGGTTAAAAAATGGACATTCCGCATCAGATTTCAACGCAAATTAAGCAGCTTAATCAAGGCGAGCAATGGACATTTTCAGCACAAGAACTTTATATGAGTCATAACGACTTTAATTCACTGTCGATCTTGCTTACACGAGCATCAGAAAAAGGTGACTTTACGATTACTCGCACCCAACATAATAAAGCTTGGGTCGGCACCCATTCGGTTACTCTCATCAAACATTAATTTTTCAAAAATAAAAAACCGGAACATATGTCCGGTTTTTTATTTTGATACTTTAAAATTCTATTTTAAAAAGCCATTTTCAGCTAAAAAAGCCATGCTGATATTTGACTCGGTTTTTTGTTCAGCAGCTTTATCGCCTAGCAATAAACGTTCGATATAACGCGCCAATACATCAACTTCAAGGTTGACCTTACTGCCCACTTGCCATGTCCCAATATTGGTACGTTCCGCTGTATGAGGAATTAAGTTTAAACTTAAAATATTACCGCGCAAATGGTTAATCGTTAAACTAATACCATCTACAGTCACAGAGCCTTTTTCTGCTAAATATTTCGCAAGTTCTACAGGTGCTGTCACTTCATAATAGATTGAGCGAGCATCTTCACGCACTACGGTAATTTCGCCGACGCCATCAACGTGACCACTTACAATGTGTCCACCAAAGCGCGTTGTTGGCAACATGGCCTTTTCCACATTGACACGTTGACCAACCTTCCAGTTACCCAAAGTCGTGCGGTTTAAACTTTCGCGAGAAACATCAGCTGCATACCAGTTGTCACCCCACTCAATGACTGTGAGACAAATCCCGTTAGTTGCAATTGAGTCACCCAAATGTACATCTGACATATCCAAATCGGTTTGAATACGTAAACGCACATCGCCACCTACACTTTGCAGGCTTTCTACTTTACCTAAACTTTCAATAATGCCTGTAAACATGGCCCAATCTCCAAATCTTTTACACTGCTTAAATTGCAGCGCTTACCAAAGTGCGAGCTGTGTACTATTACCTGAAGTGTCTACACCACCTAGCTCGGCAAAGTGGTAAAGCTGGCCTAACAATTGACGTAACGGTGGCCCTGATTTGGCATGAGTATCTGTAATCACAATAAACTCAAGTACTCGTGCTCGCTCTGACTGACGTTGTTTGCTTACGCGATAACGTGGAACATCTTGAGTGAGTAAAGTGACTTTACCGCGTTCCAGATTGGCCATCAGTAAGTCTTTTGGCTCAATGTTACCATCAGTTGAATAACTGGTCAGAATATAACGTGCATTAATGGTTGAAAGTAACTTTTCATACGCATCTTTTGCATGTTTAGAAGAGTTATATGGACTTGGACGTTCTTTACGCCATGCACGGTCAATACCGCTTTTATAACCTTTCGTATCTGGTGAGGGTAAATCAACCTGATCCCATAAGGTTAATGCATTTAAAACATGATAGTTACTACTATAAGCATGCTGGTTATAAGGTGGATCGAGATAAGCAACGTCTACTTCAAAACCACTCATCTGATTTGCTAAATGCTGTGAATCTACACACCACATTTCAGCAGCTGGACGTTTACGATCACCAATCTCGCAAAAACGGCTCGGTGTTAACCAAAGCAATGATTCAATACGCTCTAATGCCGTTTGTGTACGTCCGCCCCACCCTTGATGGAAGCTCTTAAATACGCCACTGGTATTACTCACAAAACTTGCTGAGTAGAGTAATGGTGCAAGTAAAGCACTCATTTCCACATCATTAATCGCGCCTTGAGCCTGCCATGTTGCAATTTGCTGACGAATTGCATCAATACGCATACCATTACGACGTTTAAAGAACAAACGGTCACGTGACGGGTCGTAGACATCATCATTACGTGGGCAAAGGTTATGTGTTACCCACCCTTTAACCTCAGGCAACCTGTTTAAATAATCGATAGCTTTTTGATATCCACCAAGTTCTTTAAACGCGGGCGCATCGACACAAGCTAAAATCGCATGATTTAAAGCATGGCTATAAGGTTCCCAGTCATTCGCAATGACACGATAACCATTTTGACGTGCTAAACGAGACACGACGCCACTGCCGGCAAAGAAATCGGCAAAAATTGGAGGATTCTTTTTCTTGCTATTGAGCGTCCCTGTAATTTCAAGGGCTTCTAAAATTAGATGGAGCAATCGGCGCTTGTTACCCAAATACGGTACAAGCTGATGGAAAAGATATTCGTCTGTCGTACGGGCTGCATGACGACGTTTGTGGTAAACCGATGGCTCTGAATTCATACTTTCTCTTGCGTAGGGATTAACCTTAAGCGTATATCTTGATCAAGTTGCGTTACATCAAGAAGTTTAAAACGGAGTTGCTGAGCCATATATTCAAAATCTGCGTTGAACATGGCTCTTGCACTTTGCCCCAATAATGTCGGAGCGACATAACTGATCATTTCATCGACCAAGCCTTCTTGTAAAAAGGCACTCGATAATGTTGCACCAGCCTCAATCAGCACATCATAAATTTGGTATTGCTTAGATAAGGTCTGTAATAGTGTTTTTAAAGGCTGAATTTCTAATTGTACCACGCCTAAGTCAGCAAGTTCCTGACGATATGGCCCCATCACCATTACAGTTTCAGGATTCTCTAAAATTTTCGCGTTAAGTGATAAACGCCCTTTCCGATCTAGAATCACTCGTTTTGGCTGCGCAACTGTCTCAATATCAATAATATTATGGAGTGAACGTACATTAAGCTGGCAATCATCCGCAATCACAGTATCAATGCCTGTAATCACAGCGCCTGAAATCGCACGCCAATGCTGCACATCTTGACGGGCAGCAACACCTGTAATCCATTTAGACTCACCCGATGCCATGGCGGTACGCCCATCTAGACTTGAAGCGACTTTTAACCGTACATAAGGCATGCCTGTAGACATTGCCTTTAAAAAGCCTTGATTAAGTTTGGCTGCTGAATCTTCACAAATACCAATATCTACTTCAATACCCGCATTTTTTAAAATCTGAACCCCTTTACCAGCAACAAGCGGGTTTGGATCGGGACATGCCACAACCACTTTTTTAACCTGCGCCTTAACGAGTGCCTCAGCACACGGAGGGGTTCGTCCATAATGAGCACATGGTTCAAGCGTTACATAAGCAGTTGCACCTTGTGCTTGCTCACCAGCTTCACGTAATGCAAAAACTTCAGCATGAGGTTGGCCAGCTTTAGGGTGAAAGCCTTCACCAATAATTTGATTATCTTTGACAATGACACAACCGACATTCGGATTTGGTTTTGTCGAATAGAGTCCTCGTTTGGCAAGTTCAATGGCTTGCTGCATCCAATACTGATCTTGTTTCAACTCAGACATATAAATCTCAAATGTTTAGTGCTCACGTTGTTGCATTTGCTCAATTTGACGACGAAATGCTTCAACATCCTGAAAGTCTTGATAAACCGAAGCAAAACGAACATAAGCGACATGGTCAAGTGCAAATAAAGATTGCATGACAATTTCGCCAATTGTTCTAGATTTGACATCACGCTCACCTAAACGGCGAATCTGTAATTGGATATCACTTAGTACCGTCTCGATCTGCTCTTGGGTGACCGGACGCTTTTGTAAGGCATGCATGAGCGAACGACGCAGTTTTGCCTCATCAAATGGTTCATTCTTTCCATTCGATTTGATCACACGGGGCATCACCACTTCATAGCTTTCAAAAGTGGTAAAACGTTCACCGCAACTTACACACTCACGACGTCGACGAATCTGACAACCTTCTGCAGCTAGGCGTGAATCGATGACTTTACTATCTGCGGCGTTGCAAAATGGACAATGCATAGCGGACTTAATAGGATCAATTACTTTGACCTAGTGTAGCAAAATTTCTACACTTACTGAACCAGCATTCTAGGAGACAAAAAAACAGTCCTGAGCAAGATCAAAGCATCGCTTTGATCACAGCGTAAGACTGTTCTTTTAAGACAGCAGATGTATTATGAATTATTCAATACGTTCGCCATGTTGGCTTAAATCCAGACCCATACGTTCATCATCAGCGTTCACACGGATACCAATCACCACATCAATCACTTTAAGAATAATGAAGGTTGCAATACCGCTATAAACCATAGTTGCAAGTACACCTTCAACTTGTACCCACAATTGACCAGCAAATGTTGGAGCTAAAGTCACACTGGCTGCCTTAATGATTTCATCGCTATAAAACACGCCAGTTAAAATTGCACCGACAATACCACCTACCGCATGTAAACCAAACGCATCCAATGCATCATCGGCTTTGAGTAAGCGTTTAAGTGCTGTAATACCCCAGAAGCACACTACACCACCGATAAGGCCCATGACTAAAGCACCACCTACACCGACAAAACCTGCTGCTGGTGTAATCACAACCAAACCAGCGACAGCACCAGAAGCACCACCTAATACAGAGGCTTTACCACGAATCATACGTTCTACCACTAACCAAGAGAACGCAGCAGCAGCGGCAGCAACTTGAGTCACTAAAATTGCCATACTTGCACGAGCACCAGCGCCTAAAGCACTACCACCGTTGAAACCGAACCAACCCACCCAAAGTAAGCTTGCACCGATTACAGTTAAAGTTAGGTTATGCGGTGCCATAGATTCACGGCCAAGGCCAATACGTTTACCAAGCATGTAAGCTGCGACTAAACCTGCAACACCAGAGTTGATATGTACAACCGTACCACCAGCGAAATCTAATGCACCTGCTTTGAATAACCAGCCATCTGTTGCCCACACCCAGTGAGTAATTGGTGCGTAAACGACAAGTACCCAAATCGTGATAAATGCCATAAAAGCCGAATATTTCATACGGTCAGCAATCGAACCACTCAAAATTGCGACAGTAATGATGGCAAAAGTCATTTGGAAAATAACAAATAAGCTTTCAGGGATTGTTCCACTTAGTGCATTAAAGCCTACGCCATTGAGCATTGCTTTAGATAAGTCACCAAAGTATGCACCTGTGCCAGAGAACGCGAGTGAATAACCTGCAATTACCCAGAGCAAACTTACCAAAATTGCAGCAGAAAGGCTGAACATCATGGTACTTAAGACATTTTTTTTACGGACCATACCACCATAGAATAATGCCAAACCAGGAATCGTCATCAACAGTACTAAAGCTGTTGAAACTAAAATCCAAGATGTATCGCCAGTATCGAGTTTTGGTGTTGGTGTCGGAGCTGCCGGAGTTACTGCGGCGGCTGGTGCTGCTGTAGTTGCAGTCGTTGATGTTGCTGTAACCGCAGATGTCGGTGTTGTTACAATCTCTTCTGCCCAAGCGGCAGTACCACCCAAAAGTGCGCCTGTTAGACTCAGCGCCATAAGCATTTTTTTCATTCGTGTCCCCCAACCTCATTTGCGAGCTATTTATTGCTCAGCAAGCTTTGTGCCAATTTAGACAGCATCTGGTCCTGTTTCACCCGTACGGATACGGATGACTTGTTCCAGATTAGTCACAAAAATCTTACCGTCGCCGATTTTTCCTGTGCTTGCCACACGTGTAATTGACTCAATTACTGCGTCAACCATTTCGTCGCTAATCGCAATTTCGATTTTTACTTTAGGTAAAAAATCAACTACATACTCCGCGCCGCGGTAAAGTTCTGTGTGTCCTTTTTGACGACCAAAACCTTTAACTTCAGTTACGGTAATCCCTTGTACACCAATGTCAGAGAGTGCTTCACGCACATCATCCAATTTAAACGGTTTTACAATTGCAGTTACAAGCTTCATGTTTGTTTCCTTCGGCTTCTTTTCACCAGTAAGGTTTTATGTTCAATTTTCATGCCAATATTTCAAAGGTTGGAGGAGATGAATCTTTTGCATGAGCTTTCTTTATAACCTATTTAGTTATCAAGATGTAGATGAGCTACTAAAAATAAAATGAATTTGCAGTCCTGTTTTTATTTCAATTTATCGTTATGTAATATGTAAAAGCCAACAAGTCTATATCCTAAGTTCAAGCAGTGTTAAACTGACAAGTAAAGCGAATACAACACTTTGGATATCTCATGCTAGAAACTCTGTTACAGGCAATTTTGGAACAAATTGATGAGCCTAAAAAAGATTTAGAAAAAAATTTACGTGCATTATTAAATGAAGCAGTCGAAAAGTTAGACCTTGTTTCTAAACAAGAGATTGATCGTCAAAAAACTGCACTTCAGTCAGCCAATCAACGTTTAGAAGAGCTACAAAAACAAGTAAGTCTATTAGAAGAAACTTTAAAGAATAAAAAATAAGCACCAACGTAGCGCACTTATACTTTACAACGATTAAAAATGAAGCACCATAATGGAACAATAAGATGTCTTTTTCTAAAATTTATACTCGGGGACTGTTAGGTTTACATGCGCCTCTCATAGAAGTAGAGGTGCATGTGAGTCAAGGTTTACCCTCTCTAACGATTGTAGGCCTAGCTGAAGCAGCAGTCAGAGAAAGTAAAGACAGGGTTCGCTCTGCCATTATTAACAGTGGATTTCAGTTTCCGACGAAGCGGCTTACCATTAATCTTGCACCCGCCGATTTGCCCAAAGATGGTTCACGTCTTGATTTACCCATTGCTCTAGGAATATTAATTGCCTCAGGTCAACTTCCAGAGAACTGTACAGAAGGTTTTGAATTTATTGGGGAGTTAGCACTTGATGGGCACGTAAGGCCTATTTCAGGTGCATTAACTTTGGCAATGGCTTGTCAACAAGCGCAGCATAAAATCGTTTTACCACGTAATAATAGTCAGGATATCAACAATTTGCCGTATCTTGAGTGTTATCCGGTGAGTCATTTAAAAGAAGTATGTGAGCACTTTTTAGGAAATACCAAGCTATCTCCGGTGCAATCATCATCCCGTTCAAATGATATGCCTTATAAATTTGATCTGGCAGATGTAAAAGGTCAGCTACGCCCACGTCGCGCACTAGAAATTGCTGCCGCTGGAGGGCATTCGCTGCTCTTTAAAGGACCACCGGGTACAGGTAAGACTTTACTCGCTTCACGTCTTCCTTCAATTTTGCCACCCCTTTCTAATCAAGAAACACTTGAAGTTGCTAGTATTTATTCTATTTCAAATACGCCACATACTTTCGGACAGCGTCCATTTCGTGCGCCTCATCATACAGCATCAGCAATTGCACTCGTTGGGGGCGGTTCTCATCCTAAACCGGGTGAAATTACCTTATCCCACTTAGGTGTACTGTTTTTAGATGAACTGCCAGAGTTTGATCGCAAAGTATTAGAAGTCTTACGCCAGCCACTTGAATCAAAAGAAATCATTATTTCTCGTGCAGCACGGCAAATTACCTATCCAGCTAACTTTCAACTGATTGCTGCAATGAACCCTTGTCCATGTGGTTATGCGTTTAATCAAGACAGTCGTTGTCAGTGTTCACCAGAGAGTATTAAGCGCTATCAAAACCGTATATCGGGGCCATTACTTGACCGTATCGATTTACATATTGATGTACCACCTTTAAAAGCCCAGGAACTACAAGACCCAACCCCAACAGAAGATTCCACGGCTGTACGAAAGCGCGTAATTTCTGCTTATGAACAGCAAATGCAAAGACAAGATTGTTTAAATCAAGCGCTTTCACCGAAACAATTAGAACAATTCGCGGTTCTAGATGAGACGTCACAGCGAATGATCGAAATGGCTCAGCAACGTTTAAATCTATCTGCTCGTGCTTATCATCGTGTTTTACGAGTAGCACGGACTATTGCCGATTTAGCTCAAAGTGAGGTCATTCAAAGTCCTCACCTTACAGAAGCACTCTCCTATCGAGGCAATCATTCTTAAGGTAAAACAGCGGATCGTGAGTCCGCTGTTTTTTAATATTGATGTAAGTTGTTAATTAAAAAATTGATTACTGCCTATATAAAAAGGCAAAGAGGACGCTATGAAAATTTTGGCTATCTCAGGTAGTACAAGAAAAGCATCTACAAATACAGCGCTATTACACGCGATGAAAGATATAGCACCTTCCAGCATTGAATTTTCAGTTTTTGATCAAGTTAATAGTCTACCTATCTTTTCTCCAGATAATGAAGGAGAAAAAACACCTCTTGTAGTAGAAGCATTCATCAAATCTGTTTCTGCCTCAGATGGCATTATCATCTCAAGTCCTGAATATATCCGTTGTATTCCAGGTGGCCTTAAAAATGCAGTTGACTGGATGGTTTCTCGCACCGAAATCATAGACAAACCTATTGTTCTAGTTCATGCATCTAGTCGTGGTGATGATATGCTGATTTCTTTAAGACGAGTACTATCGACAGTGAGCAGCAATTTTTTTGAAGATTTATTTTTACGCTTCTCTCTTCTTAGCAAATCACCTGAACAAATTTTTGAAATGCTACACACTGAACAATATAAGTCACAAGTTACACCTTTTCTGCTTAGCTTTGTCTCAGAAATTCAAAAGTATCACGATCAATCAGAGTGAACTTTCTTAAAATAAAACAGTGGATTATGCGTTCACTGTTTTTTATTAAGAATCTCATTTAGCGTCTCGATTAAAGCAGTGATTTCTTTCTCTGATAAAGCTGCAAAACCGAAGCGAATACAATGACTAGAAGATTTGTCTTGTTTAAACTCATGTTCTGTATCAATGTTGAGTTCTTTTAATTTTATAAGCTGATCTTGAGTAAATGATTTCTGAAATTTCACCCACAAAGCCATTCCACCCGCAGGTGGTTTTATCTGGACACTCTCTGCAAAAACCCGATAAAACTCAGCTAAAGCATGGTCACGGCGTAGCTGATATATTTTTTTCATTTTACGGATATGCCGTTTAATTTCGCCACGCTGCATTAAATCTGCTAAAGCAAGTTCAGTAATGTTATTGCCTTGCCGATCAATCAATAAAATATCGTCAGTAATAGACTGAATGATGGGTGAAGATGCCACGATGTAACCCAAGCGAATACCAGGTGCAAAGACCTTTGACAATGAGCCAACATGAATAACCAACTCAGAATGAGGCAAACTTGCTAAGGGTGGCATAGGCCGGCTGTCATAGTGAAATTCATGATCATAGTCATCTTCAATAATATAAAAGCCCCACTTTTTTGAAAGCTCTAAGAGTTGAAGACGACGATTCATTATCATGGTGACAGTTGTAGGATATTGATGATGTGGCGTTGTATAAATTGCAGCAACCGAGTGTTCTTTTAAAATCCGTTCCAGATCTTCAATAACAATACCTTGTTTATCTAATTTGACAGAAACCACCTGAAAGCCATTTGACTGAAATGCTTTAAAAGCAGATGGATAATACAGCTCTTCAACAACAATAATTCCCTGCCGATTGGGTAATGCACGGGATGCAAGAAAAATTCCCATCTGGCTCCCGCGGACAATACAAATCTCGTCTTCGGCAACGTTCATAAACCTTTCCATCGACAGCATTTGTTGTAAAGCCTGTCTTAGCTCAACCATACCTCGTGGATCACCATAACCCATATACTGGTTTTGAGTAATTTTAATCAGTGCATGCCGATAGGCCCGTGAAAATAATTCGTATGGAATAAGTCTTGGATCTGGTACACCATCGTTATGTGGATATAAAGCAACTTCTTGAATAGTTGGCTTCTCATTAACTTTTAGCTCAGATACTGACTCTATTTGGAGTTGTTTGTCTGGCAAAATATCAGCGACAAATGTGCCTTTTCTAGGGTGAGTTACTAGCCATCCTTGTGCTTCTAATTCTTCATAGACAGCTTGTACTGTTTTTCTATTCATTCCTAGTTCTTTTGACAGGCTACGAGACCCCGGCAACATGGTCCCTTGTACCAAACGCCTACTTAAAATTTCCTGACTAATCAAGTTGGTCAGTTTTAAAAAAACCGTTTTTTCTTCTCTTTCATCGATACGAAAATGTACTTGCCAAGGTCTTAGCATATTCGCCCCATCTGGACCATATAACTTGTAAAAACTGGATGTATTTATTCATCCAGTTATTTTCTATTCTGCCTTCACCTACTTAATTTGGTCAACTGGACTGGAGAAGAGATGAAGACTGCTTCTGTAAACAAACAAGACCTGATGCAACACGCACAGCAAGACATGCAAAAGTGGATTAGCGACTCAGATTTAACTGACCGCCAAAAACTTGCACTCACTTGTCGTATCTTATTTGATCATGGACATGATGCTGGTTTGGCAGGCCAAATTACTTGCCGCAGCCCAAATCAAGATTCATTCCTTACCCAACGTTTCGGATTAGGTTTTGATGAAATTACGGCTTCAAACTTACTTGAAGTGAACCAAGATTTGGAACCCATCCATCAAGAAGGAATGGCAAACCCAGCCAACCGTTTTCACACATGGATTTATAAAGAACACCCAGAGGTGAACTGCATTATTCACACACATCCGACTCATGTAGCTGCACTATCAATGCTACAAGTTCCGCTCATGATTTCTCAAATGGATGTTTGCGCACTTTACGAAGATTGCTCATTTGTAGGCCATTGGCCAGGTGTTCCTGTGGGCAATGAAGAAGGTATTTTGATTTCTTCTGCTCTGGGTAAAAACCGCGCTGTTTTGTTGTCTCACCACGGTCAACTCGTTACAGGAAAAACGATTGAAGAAGCATGCAACTTGGCTCTTTTAATTGAACGTGCAGCCCAACTGCAACTACTGGCGATGTCTGCGGGACAAATCCAACCTATTCCTCACGATTTAGCCACAGAAGCACATGACTGGGTATCTACAGATAAACGCAACAAAGTGAACTTTGCTTATTACGCACGTAAAGCTTTGAAAAAACATTCTGACTGTATTTAAAAAGAGACTTCAACCATGAAACTAAACGGCATTATTGGCTACCCTGTTACTCCATTTTTTGATAACAACACCATTAACCTTCCTGTTTTAAAACAGATGCTCGACTTGCTTATTGAAAATGGCTGTGATGCGATTGCACCTTTAGGCAGTACTGGCGAAAGCGCTTATCTTGAATGGGATGAGTGGTGTTTAGTCGCTAAAACATCAATTGACAGCATTAATAAACGCGTGCCCGTCATTATTGGAATTTCAGAACTCACCACTGATCAAGCCATTAAAAAGGCGCAAATCGCGCAAAGTTATGGTGCAGATGCACTTATGGTCATTCCTGTATCTTACTGGAAGCTTACAGACCAAGAGATTTTTGAATATTATCAAGCGATTGCTCAAGCGGCCACACTACCAATGATGATTTATAACAACCCAGCAACCAGTGGCGTTGATATGTCTCCAGAGTTAATTGTGCGTATGTTTAACAACATTGCAAATATCACGATGGTGAAAGAAAGTAGCGGTGATATTCAACGCATGCATAAAATTCAGGAACTCTCAAAAGGTGAACTTCCGTTTTATAACGGCTGTAATCCACTCGCTTTAGAAGCTTTATGTGCAGGAGCAAGCGGTTGGTGTACAGCAGCACCGAACGTGTTAGGCCAGCAACCTCAACAACTATTTCAACATATGAAAAATGGTGAATTAGAACAAGCCCAGAAGTCATTTTACAAACAACTTCCTTTACTCCGTTTTATCGTAACTGGTGGTTTACCTAAAACGATTAAAGCAGGTTTGCAGCTAAAAGGTGTTGCTGCTGGTTCACCACGTAAGCCATTGTTCAAAGCCACAGATGTTGAGGTTAATCAGTTAAAACAGCTACTTTGTGAAATAGAAAACTAATTAAAAAAGCGGGTAAATAACCCGCTTTTTTACAGCATAAACTTAGAATGTTTTAGTGAGACTAAACACTAAGCCAGCATCATAAGGTTTTTTCTGAGCATCAGTCATACCAGAAGTACTCACATCCGTACCGACCACATCCAACTCAGCCAAAACACCCAAAATGCTACGGTTTACACCAACTTTATAATCGATATAACTATCGTCTGTACCTGGGCCACCGGCAACTACGGCTAAAGCTTCTTTATTTTTAAATTTGTTATAGCCAACTGATGCAAGCCCAGTAAATCCGGTATTTGCAATTGGTGCTGAATAACCAACGTTAAAATACCAAAACTGTTTAGAGTGAGCCCAGTAGTCATTTGAATAGTTGACGCCTACACTGAGTGCATCACCTTTAAATAAAGAATCAGCAAACGTTAATTTACCGTAAACCTCATTAAAATCTAATCCGTTTTTGCCATCATAACCGATACCATTACGGTCAAAACTATGGCCTGAACCAATGTAACCATAATGAATTACACCTACATCATAAGTCGGTGCAAGTTTATCGGATAACTTTAAAGTATTGGTATAACCCAAAGCGACATCAGTTTCTGTTGAATTACCTGTTACCCCAAAATCAACACTTGAACCCCAGAGTGATAAATAAGCACCTGACTTATGAGAAAAAGTAAAACCTCCTTGAATAGCTGGGTTATTTGAGGATTGTGTAACCCCACGGAAGCGATAGTCTGTGGTTGCGGCGACACTACCCGTTGTCGTGATTCCGTAAAAAGATGGTACATTTTCAGCCATAACCATGGTCGAACCTGCCGCGAGTACACCGAATGTTGCTGCTTTAAGTGCAAATTTCATCATTTTAATCTCCCCCACAATGAACGCACGATTTAATTGAACTAGACAATTTTTGTTACTTAAGCTTTAGCAATTGCTGTGCCAAGTCCATATTTCGTATCGCTGCGCTGCATTAGCTTTAAAATCAATCTATTTTTAAAATGAAAAACTCGTCGAACACCTATAAAAATATATTCATAAAAAACAAAGTAATAAAATAAAATTTTTACAAAACTAAAAATGCTAAACATAGAGAAACCCCTTGTCGGAAATTAATGACTGAGGTTGGAAGTATTCATTTGATGCACATAAATTTTCTATTCAGATCTAGAGCCTAGATATAAAAAGTATGTAAATTATTGAAGGCAGTACCTGTCATGATCTGTGATTGCACATTTTTACTGGCTTTATTTATTTCTGAGTTAAAATCGATGAACTATTTTGGGTCTTTTCTTAGATTCGTATAAAAATTAAAAAAACTTGCACAGAATCCATGCAGTTTTTCGCACAAAGATTGTTCGGTAAGATTTAGTGCTTTTTATAAAACCGTGGTGGTTTTCTTTGAACATTCATTTGTTGCAAAAATGTTATAAGATAACAATACATAATGAATTTATTCAAAACCGTTCAATAAAACAGCTTAATGTAAGATTAAAAAGTAAACATATCAAACAAAAAAGAGTGAAAAATGAACACAAAAATCAACTAATTTTTTGATTCTAACGCTAAAAAAAATGAGAAAATTCAACTAAAAAATAAATTACTTTTTTTATTTTAAACAATAAATTAACTATAAATTATTATAAATAAATTTGGCTAAACACCCCTAGCACATTAATCAAATTATGCATAGCATATATAAAATAAAATGAACAAAAATATATCTTTTTTATAGATTACTTATACAATTGATGGAAATTCTAGGCCCTGAACTATAACAAGGCACAGGATTTATCGTTTTTATGAGGTTCTTTAAATATGCTAAATGCACAAAAACTTACATTAGCAGTTCTCATTTCTGCGGCAATAATTTCCTCAGCTCAGGCAAGCGA
>JAITLL010000049.1 GCA_031277915.1 Acinetobacter sp. | reverse complement strand
CAAATAGTTGCAATCGCAGCAGTTAAAGTTGTTTTACCATGGTCAACGTGACCGATTGTACCCACGTTTACGTGTGGTTTATTACGTTCAAACTTGGCTTTAGCCATGATGATCTTCCTCGTTTACGTCGAACCACCGATAAATGGCACTGAGCTAACTCAGTTTATCGACATATCACCTAAAAAAAACTAGACACCCAATACTTGAAAAGCAGACTATATAGCCTGCTTTTTGAAAAATTTGTGGTAATCCACATCAAACTTTAATATCTGGAGCTCTTATCGAGATTTGAACTCGAGACCTCTCCCTTACCAAGGGAGTGCTCTACCACTGAGCTATAAGAGCGACTATCCTTCGATGGAGCGGGAGACGAGGATCGAACTCGCGACATGCAGCTTGGAAGGCTGCCGCTCTACCAACTGAGCTACTCCCGCAACGTTGGTAATAACCACTTCATTCGAAGTTTAGGATGGTGGTGAGAGAAGGATTCGAACCTTCGAAACTTTCGTAGCAGAGTTACAGTCTGCCCCCTTTGGCCGCTCGGGAATCTCACCAATATCGCACTTATCTACAGTGCTGTTCTTTACTCATTCAACTCAACACTTTAAAATGGTGCCGGCACACGGATTCGAACTGTGGACCTACTGATTACAAGTCAGTTGCTCTACCAACTGAGCTATGCCGGCGCTTCTTAGTGTTTCGTACGTTTCGTATCGGAACGGTGTGCAGTTTAGCAAAACTTCCAAACGATGCAAGTGATTTTTTAAAAAAAATCGCTAAAAACTCATAAAATCAACCCGTTTGATGATAATTCAACCGCTTTGATCACTGCGCGAGCTTTTATTTGCGTTTCATTCCATTCAGATTCTGGATTTGAGTCAGCAACCAACCCTGCTCCAGCCTGTACATACACTTTTTTATCACGGATAACGCAAGTACGGATTGCAATCGACATATCCATTTCACCATGCCACCCCAAATACCCCACAGCTCCACCGAAGATGCCTCTTTTCACAGGCTCGACTTCATCAATAATTTCCATTGCACGAATTTTTGGTGCACCAGATAATGTTCCTGCCGGAAAAGTTGCTTTAAATACATCAAGTGCATCAATATCATCACGTACTTCACCTTGTACATTTGAAACGATATGCATGACATGTGAGTAGCGCTCAATCACCATTTGATCAGTTACTTGAACCTTGCCTATTTTAGAAACACGACCTACATCATTACGCCCAAGATCAATCAACATTAAATGTTCAGCAATTTCTTTTTCATCAGAAAGCAGATCTTTTTCTAATGCAATATCTTCTTCTTTAGTTTTACCGCGCGGCCTAGTTCCAGCTAAAGGTCGTACCGTAGCAATACCATTTTCTAAACGAGATAAGATTTCCGGTGAAGAACCGACAATATGAAATGGTTTTTGATCCGTAATTGTCTGTCCTTGGACCAAGAATAGATAAGGTGAAGGATTTAAATGACGTAATGCACGATAAACCTGTAAAGCCTCTCCATCAAAATCAGAAACCATGCGCTGCCCGGGAACAACCTGCATCACATCACCTGCACGAATGTATTCTTTAACCTTTTCTATGGTCTCAAGGAATTTCGCTTTACCTGTGATTGACTCAAAATGTGGTGGTGTATGTGGTTTCGCTTGTAAGCTAACTGGTGTAGCCAACAATTGCTCTAATTGATCTAACTTTTGCTGTGCATCTTCGTATGCATTAACCTGCTCTGTATCTGCATGAACAATTAAAAATAAAGTATCTTTAAGATTGTCAAAGACAATAACTGTCTTAGAGAGCATTAACCATAGATCGGGTAACCCAATTGGATCTGCCACTGGTACGTTCTTTAATCGAGGCTCAATATAACGGACCGCATCATAGCCTAAATAACCTACCAATCCACCTGTAAAGCTTGGCAAGTTTGGCAAAAGTTCAATTGGAGGTACTTTAAATTGTTTTTGGAAGTTACGAATATATTCAAAGGGATCTTGGCAATCTTGTTGTGTAATCGAACCATCAGCATGCTGTACAGATAAAACACCCGCATTGCAGGAAAATACGGTAGATTCACCTAATCCGATCATAGAGTAGCGCGCCCAGTTTTCCCCTCCCTCAACTGACTCAAATAAATAAGCTTGTGTTTGGTCTTTAAAACGAGCAAAAACTGATAAAGGTGTTTCCGTATCAGCCAAGCGTTGACGATAAACAGGAATAGTGTTGTAACCAGAAGCCTTAAGTTGCTCGAATTGCGCTAATGTTGTCATGAATCTTCTCTAATATGGTTTCGATTTAAAAGTGTGTTTTTCTAGATTCGGTTTAGACACGCCATCGAAAAACCATACGCTTATTCATTCTTATCTCCATTTTCTTCATTAGACAATTAACTCAGCAAGACTATCAACAACTTGCTGAGGTTGGCAATCATAGATGCTCTCTCCATGATTATAGCCATAGCTAACCACAATACAATCAATTCCAGCACGGCGCGCGGCTTCTACATCATTGCTTGAATCACCAATCATTAACGATTGTGAAGCAGATGTATTTAGACTTTGCATGCAATGCAGCAATGGTAATGGATGTGGTTTTCTTTCAGGTAAGCTATCTCCCCCAAGTACAACCTGGAAATAGGGGGAAAGCTCTAATGCATCTAATAGTCCTTGAGCAAGTTTGACAGGCTTATTAGTAACACATGCCATTTTTATATTTAGAGTTTGGCAATGTTTTAAAAACTCAGGTACCCCTGAGTAAATTTGAGTATTTACGCAAAGTTCTGCACCATATGTCTCTACAAATGTATGTAATAAAAGCTTCTGTTGTTCAGCATCTAATTTACCAAACAGATGAAGTAAAACACTTTCACAGAGTTTTGAGGCGCCCTTACCTACCCATTCTCGTATTTGTACCTCTGTCACCAATGGCCAACCGAGTGATTGCAGACTTAAATTCATAGACCGATATAAATCGGCAGCGGAGTCAACGAGTGTTCCATCCAGATCAAATAAAATTAAATCGCGCTTACTTAGTTGTGCAACAGACATTTTCTTCTACTCAAAATTAAAAAGGCATGCGTTTAGCATGCCTTGATTGTAAAAGCAGCAACAGATTATTTAAAGAATAACCATGCTAATACAGCCAAAATTACTAAAATAATAATAGTGATTAAACCAACTGAAGCATTCTTCTGTTGCTCCTTTTCTTCGGCAACACGAGAAACAGGCTCATCAAAGGCAATAGGTGCTTGTGGTTGTGCATTAAGATCTACACCCTCTGGAATAGGTGCAGGTTTTGGAATAGAAATATTCTGCGGCATACCATCGTGGCGAACTTCCACTTCTGCAGCACGCTCTGCAAGGCTTGGCATACCTTGATCGCTTAAATCCTGTGTTGGTACAGTTTGCACTGGTTCTGCCTCAATTTCAGGTAAATCAATACTTTTTTGAGCAGACGCTAAAACTGAGAACTTGAAACTCGCAAATTGAACAATATCACCATCATGTAGCTGCTTTTCTTGCTCAATACGGATATCGTTTACAAACGTACCATTTGATGAGTTAAGGTCTTGCACCCATAGCACTTGATCTTTTAAAAGCAATGCAGCATGGCGACGTGAAATTTCAGCAGCTTGTAACAACAAATCAGCGTCCTGATGACGCCCTACCAACATATCACGATCAACTGTAATTTCTTGTCCAGTAATTTCACCAGTAATTGCTTGTAGTTTCCAAGTCATGCGTATGTCCTATTCATTTTTCATCAATCATAACACGCTACTACTGCGCTGTGCTTGAACGCAGTGTCGTTGTTGTTACTGTATTTTTAGTACGATTAATTTCAGGTTCAGGCAATTGCAAGGTCTGCTTTTGAACTGCTGGCTCTACTGCTACGGGTGTTATTACTGTCGTCGTTTTTCCACCTGAAGGAACCTGTTGATAATTTTTTGGCTGGGAAGTAATACCCGGAGGTGTCATTTTTTGATTGTAAATATCATCAACCTGCTCAGGTAGTTTTGCAAAATTACCGTTCTTATCCATTGCTAACTGCAAACTATAAAGTTGGTTATAGCGCTGCTGAGTCAAACGACGCACATCATTTGCATCGCCAACAATCGTGGGGTGAATAAAGACAAGAAGGTTACGTTTTACATTACTTCTGCTATCTGATCGAAATAATCTACCTACATACGGAATACTGCTTAATCCAGGTATACCTTGTCTTGAAAGCGACGTGTCATCCGACACCAAACCACCAAGCACTACAGTCTGCCCATGTTCGGCCAAAACTGCTGTTTTAATGGCACGCTTACTTGTCACCAAGTCGGCTGCTTGCCCACGACTTTCTTGAACAGCAGATACTTCTTGCTCCACTTCCAAACGAACAGTACCACCTTCACCGATATGTGGAATAACTTTTAATGTCACACCAACATCTTTTCGTTCAACAGTTGTATAGGGGTTAATACCTGTACTATTGGTAGTAACCGATCCTGTTACAAAAGGAACGTTCTGACCTACAACAATATAAGCTTCTTCATTGTCCATCGTTACAATGGATGGTGTAGAAAGTAAATTTGATTTGGTATTCGCTTTTAGCGCTTGAATTAATGCGCCATAAGCTTTACGGGAATTCTCAAAATTACCCAGAGCCACAGTTGCCCCATTACCTTTATTAGCACCACCAGCAATAGCGGAAGCAGCTCCTGCAGCGCCACTTGATAAATAACCAGCAGCAATAGAAGACAAACTAGCACCTACATTACTAAAGCTAAGTAAGCCAATCCCACTAGATAAATCACCTAGTGCCCATTGAATTCCAAGTTGATCTGCATCATCTCCTGAAACTTCAATAATTGCAGCCTCAATAAGCACTTGTTGACGGCGAACATCAAGCTGTTGAATTGCAGATTCAATTTCACGCATTAACTGCGGATCAGCTTTAACGACCAATGAGTTTTGGGCACTATCTGCAATAATGCTTACACCATTTTGGCTAAAGCTGCTGATATTGTTCTGGTTATTATTGTTTGAATTACCATTTAAGTTAATAGATGGAGTAGAAATCGAACTTCCATTTGAACCTGATGTATTTGAACTAGAATTTTGATTATTACCAACCAAATTATTCATCGAGTTTGATGAATTAGATGAGTTCTTATTGTTACTTGATGAAGATACTGCCTGACCAGTCACCAAACCTTGTAAAATTTCTGACAAGTTTTTAGCACTTGCGTATTTCAAACGGAAAACTTTTAAGCCACCTAAACGGTCAGCAGAAGGCACATCCAGCATTTCAATCATGTGGCGAATGCGCTTACGTGTACCTGGATCGCCTTTTATTAAAATACGGTTGGTTCGATTATCGGCAATAATACGAATACGGGCACCATTAAAATCTTTCGATGCCCCTGTTGCACTCATTGCCTCAAGCTGAGTAATGATTTCTTCCGCCTGACTCGATTGTAAGTTAATGGCTTCAATATCGTTCTGCCCAGTTCCATCTAAGTTACGAATAATATTTTCAAGTTGATAAATATTCGTAGCTCGATCAGAAACAATAAGCGCATTGGTTCCAGCGATCGCAGCCATATGCGCAAATTGCGGCATTAAAGGGCGAAGTGCCGGAATTAAGTCATTTGGATTGGTATTTTCAAGCCAAATAACTCGAGTAACGATTTGATCACCGCGTACTTTATTTCGAGAGTCATAAGGAATTCCCGAATTTTTAACATTGCTATCCGGTACAAGCTTAATGGTATTGCCAGAAGGAATCGCAACAACCCCATTTACATTCAAGACCCCAAGAAACAGGTCATAAACTTCATCTTTATTTAATGGTTTATTTGAAATGACCGTGACATTACCACGTACTCTTGGATCTACGGCGAAGTTTTTACCTGTAATGTCTGCAACTTCATTAATAAAGGCAGTTAAGTCAGCATCACGTAAATTGATCTTCCATGTTTGGGCATAGACACTGCTACTCACAGTCGCAATCAATGGGGCTGCTGCAAGTAATGCCCAAAGTGGACGTTGATGATTCAATAAAGCCATAACTCGCGATATTTCCTAACTCTTATGGTGACGTGTTATCACTAAAAATTTTGTTGTATGGTCATCACTTGATCACCACGTTTTATTTCTATTTTTACTTGTCCTGCTCGGCGAGCTTGTTCAAGTAATTGCACATCCGTTTGTCCTTGCCCAACCGTTTGACCATTTAAAGAGACAATTCGATCGCCAGGCCTTAAACCTAGCTTATTTCTAAGCGCGGTTGGTGTACGTTCTGTAACTTCATAACCTTCACTCGAACTCCCACTTACCCCCATATCTTTGAGGTACTGCTCTCGGTTACCTTGCATCTGCTGGATTGCCTGTCCTAACGCCTCTTGGGTCGTATTTACAGGAGCCGAAGGTTGAGATGGAGCAGCAGCTTGCGGTGACGTTGTAGGTGTCATAGGCTGATACAAACCATTTGGCAAACCTTTAAACTGAAGTTCACGGGTACTACCATTTCCTTGACGCAACACCACATGATCCCAATAAACCTCTGCCAATTGGTAAGAAGTAGAACCAATGGTTTCACCCACTCGATAACGCTCAGCAGTATTATCAAGTTTAATAACGGCAGAAGAAAAGCGGTTTGGATAACCCACCATCACACCCTGCAATTCTAAATTCACTGTTTGTTGAGCTGCATTGGCAGAAGGTTCATTAAAAAGTGAAAAAGTACTAATATTTGGTATTTGTGGTTGCTGAGAGCCGAGTTCTACCCGCTCAAATTGCATCATTTGTGGAGGTGCAACAATCCACCAAAATAGTGAAGCTAATTTCCAGCACAACCATAAAATTAAAATGGCGAGTACAACTACACTGAGTCGATCTAATTTTTGCCATTGGAGTTGCTGTAATTTATCAATCCACGTTTTCATTAGTGCCCACCTTGTAATAAAGGTTGGCGAGAACTAATGACAAAAGTGTCTAAACCAGCTTTTCCATCATAAGATGGAACGTTCAGTAATAAGCGCTGCGTAAGTTGAACATCGAGCATCATATTGGCATCAAGTAAAAGATTAGCCATTTTCTGATTACGCTGATCTCGTATATCAACTTGTAATTGTCCATTCTGGTCAGCTAACTGCCCACTTAAGGAAGGCATATTCATACGATCTTGACGATCAGCAATGGTATAAATTAATGCTCCACCGCCCCAATGTAACTGTCCATCAACCGCTGAAAAACCTTGCTCTATTTTATAATTAAATTGAATGTCTTTAAGTTGAATGCTGTTTACAGGCCATTGCCAATTCACAATCTGCTTCAATGTTTCTGGAGCAACCTGACCATTCATATTTCGTACAATTACTTTTTTACCAAAACCATATGCCATGATTCCCGCTAGTTGCGTATTACCACTATGAATATCAACATCTGCGGCAAAGCGTAATAAAAGTAAATCTAGAGGTCTCGTTTTCCAGTGAATGGTTCCTCGCAAAGCACCACGATGCCAATCTGCTTGCCCCTGCCAGATATTGCCACTTACATTATGGACAGTTTGATTATTCTTTGAAAATTTAGAGATAAGCCAAGTCGCCGGAATCTGTAAAATAATAAAAATTAAAAATGCAATGAGGGCAAAAAACCACCACTTCCATTGCTTAGACTTTTTCTTCATTCAGCCTTACCAACATGCAAATTATCGTCCTTATATGAGAGTTCCTCTCTAGTCTGACATTATGCATACTTTTTCAACATCGCCAATTGACTTCATATAAAAAAACCAAGCAATCAAGCTTGGCGTCTTCTTAAAGACTATAAGTTGTACGTATGACAAAATCATGAAAATTGGAGATCAACCTTACTAAATGTAAATTTCGTCTCAACAATGTATTTATTCAGGAATTTAAACACTTTATTGATGACTTGATTTTTAAAATAAGAATTTTAATTATTTAAAAAATAAAAAAGCCAAGCAAAATCGCTTGGCTTTTTAAGAAGCAATACAATTAGATTAAGAAATCTTCAAGTTTTGCACCTTTTTCAATTTCAGCAACTAACCAACGTGGTTGTTTACCGCGACCAGTCCAAGTCTCTTCAGAATTGCTCTTGTTACGGTAGCGTGGCTCCACAGATTTACGTGTAGTTTTCTTGCGTTTTTGCGCACCAAACTCAAGAAGTTGTTCAACGCTAAAACCTACATTTTCAGCAATCTCGATAATTTGATTATAAGCATCTTCGATTGCTTGATCTTTTTTGCTTGCAATTAAAGCTTCTGCTTCTTCTTGTAAGCGTTTTAACTCTTCAACAGATAATTCACTAATATCTGGTTTCATTAATAAATACTCCAGTCTTACTGACAATTCAAATAATACAGACAAAATTTAAAAACATTAAATCATAACCAATAGTATTTATAATCTATTCAATAAGCAATAGTTTGAAAGCCAAGTTCACTAGAATAAACCTATAAATTTACTTTTTAATTACATTAATAATTATAATTGCAATATATTTTCTTAATATTTATTTAAGCTAAATGTATTAAGTCATGCCCAATTGATTTTTCTAATTCAATAATTTTACTTTTTACTTCACTTGGTATTTCACATTTTAATCCTGTCGTTTTATCTAAACAGACCATTACAGCTTCACCTGTAGCAACGACTTGCTGTTGGGTTTCACTCCACAATATATAAGCCATACGGAATGCGCTATTGCGTATCTCATCCACACGAACCCCTACTTTTAGTACATCTGGATAAAACACGGGTTTTAAATATTTGCACTGACTTGAAGCAACAACAGTATATATATTTGGTGTTAATATATTTACATTTTCCATATATAAAATACGTGAGCTTTCAATATATCTATAATACTGTACATTATTGACATGGCCAAAAGCATCCATATCTCCCCATGCTACTTTCTGTTCGTATATTACAGGGTAGACAGACAGTTCTTTCATTTTTACCTCAGAATTTAAATTTTAAAAAATTCGCATCATTTTCAAAGATTAGATTTAACTGTTTGATTAACTCATCATCTTCTTTTAAGGTTGACTTAATACGCAAATAACTCATTAAAATATTATCAGGGTATAAATTTAATAATATTTCTGCTTCAGCTTGACGCTCTGTTGCCATGTAAACATGCCATTTTGCAAATGTTAAAACTGGCAAATTCATATATTGAGTTTCAAGTTGATTAATCTTGTCCTCAACGTCAGCATAGTCAGGTACTTGTTTAAGCAATTGTTGCTGGAACCATAAGTAAAACACTTCTGGATCAAACTGTTCTTTAAGTAAATGCAAGCTTAATGTTTCATGCTGAATGCTCATTTCCGGCATACGAGCCAAAAGTTTTAACCATAGTAATTTACTACTATAGGGCCTAGTTTGAATTTCAGACTCTAAATCCAGATAACGCTGCTGTAATGCGTGTAAATCGTCAACTGAGGCTTGATCAAACTGTTGCAGTAGCTGCTGTAACCATAAGTCACGATGCTCTGCATCTAGTAACCCATATTTCATTGAACGTAAGTACACCCAGGGTTGCTGTAAAGCAAGCTGCCCCCATAGCGAGGTTAATCGTTGTTGATATGCTGTCTCGATCTCTTCAAGCCACGGCGATAATTGATGCTGATATAAAAACTCAAGATGGGTTAATGCATGCTCAGCTTCATTTTGAGCTAAAAATATTTCAATACGCTGTAATTCTGCTAATTCAAAAGCCATTGGAGGTGAATGATCTAAAGCCTCTAATGCTTTGGGATAATCCTCGTTTAAAACTAGAAATTTGGCGTCAATAATATTTTTTAAGAGACCCGACTGTGTAAAAACACGTTCGATAAATACCCGTTGATCTTCGGCAGCCTCTAACAGCCAAACAATACCCAACTGTTCATAGGGATGAAGATTTTTAAACTCAAAGATGTTTTCTCTTTTTCTTTGCTCACGTGAAGAATAGCGCTTAATCCAAACCCATATCACTTGAGCAATAAAACTCATCACAACAAATGCAAGAACTAATCCCCATACATTTGTTTGCAATTGCAATTGTCGCCAGTAGATATAAACATAACCCATTCCATAGCCATAACTAAATAAAGCTAGGGCTGCAAAAAGTATTAGGCTAATTAACAGATAAACCCATAGGAGATGTTTCATATGTCCTCCTTATGAGCCGATTAGCCCAAGTGTCGATAATTTAGGAACAGGTACTATTGATAAGTGAGCTACTTTAGCAATACGATTTTTCAGTTGTTGGCTGTTCGCATCTGGCATTTCATTTAACTTCTGTATTACAGACTGCAATTCGTTTTGATATTCAGACATGTTGCCCTGATTGAGTGCCTGTTCAGCAACTAACAGTCTTAATTGCACCTCTTTAAGTACCACACTTCGATTCATTAGATTAATAGATGGTGTTTCCACTTTTTCAATACGGAACCATTTTTTCCACCATGACACGGCCTCAGATTGATTCATTTCAAGTTTAGGTCGAGTTAATTCTTGCTGAATATTTTTATCAATATTTTGTAGTAACTCATCAATCAGTTGATGGCGCTGATTTTGAGCCAAGGTGAATTGTTGAACTGCCTGTTTATCTTGTTCAAGTGCCTGATTTAAGCTGTGTTGCAATGCTGGAGCAATTTCATATTGTGGTAAGGATTGTTGTAACTGAGTTAAATGATCTACAGCATAAATAAACTGTTGTTGATCAATTGCAAACTGAATTAAATCCAGTTTTTGTTTAATTAAGACCGTTGGTGTTATGCCTGTATGAATGGTATCAGTACTCATTACATGAGCTGTTGTGGCATTATTATTTGGCTGATTCTGTATTTGTCTTTGTAAAGCAACCAATTGATCATTCAAATTGGCATATTGTTGTTCCGATTGCAGTAAACTTTGTTGAAGTTCTGGAACAGTACGAGAAATTTGCCACATATCGTAGCTGAGCTTAGCCAACCAAGCCATGCTCAGCAAAATGATGATAGAAACAAGTTTTCTCATACGAATCCTTATAATGCCTGAATGTGATGAATCATCCCCGAAGGCGATAAATTTTCAAGTTGAATAATGTGAAAATGAGCCTGTTGCTGATCGTGATATTTTTTAACAAGTTGAAAAAGACGTGGTCCTAAAACCAGATATACACAATCAGGTTGTACATTATTTTTTAAACAAAGCTCTAACCAATATTTCCAGCTTGCCTCACTGGTAATTAAGACCAGCCATTTTTCTAAATTATAAATTGAATTTTGTGTCAGATGTTTGAATGTCAAATATGAAACTTCTGGGCACTGCCGATGATATAAGACAAAATTCAAAATCTGAATCCCTTGCTGCTGCAAAGTATCCATCATAAATTGACGGCCGCCTTTTCCTCTCCAAAAAGCCACGCTACCCGTCTGCTGCATATTATAAAGAATAGGTAGACTGAGCATACCCTCAGAAGTTTCTACTTCTGGAACATGCGCGTCAACTCCATACTCATGAAGACGATTAGCTGTAGCTTGCCCAACCGCAATCCACTGAATATGTTTTAAGCCATCTAGCTTTAAACCACTTTGTGCTAAGTAGTGCATACCCACATCAACAGCAGTGGGACTCACAACGACTATCGCTTGTGCCCCTCTTAACTGCTGGTAGAGCTGAAAAAGTGAATCTGAAAAAGGCTGAGCAACCAGTTCTAAAAGCGGTAAAGACTCGACCTGATATCCCTTTTTTTGCAAAGCTTGAGTTAATTCAGCTGCACGTGAGTCAGGTCGGGTATTGATAAACAACATGGCTTTAGTAAAGAGCCTTTAATAAATCGCCAGCGCCTTGATCAAGTAAGTTTCGGGCAAGGTTTTCACCTAACTGCTGGGCATTGTGAGTTTCATCGCTCAGCTCAGCACGCAATAAAGTTTGACCATCAACACTACCTACACGGCCTTCAATATGAATTTTGCCACCTTGTAATGTTGCATAACCCGCAATCGGGACTTGACAGCCCCCTTCAAGATAGGCATTAAAAGCTCGCTCAGCACGTACACAAACATCAGTCTCTATGTGTAAAAGAGGTTGAATTAAAGCTAATACTTCTTGGTCATCTGCACGGCATTCCAAACCAAGAGCCCCCTGTCCAACGGCAGGTAAACTTACACTTGGCTCAATACAATGACGAATACGCTCAGCTAACCCTAAGCGCTTTAAACCCGCGCTTGCCAAAATAATCGCGTCGTATTGACCATCATCTAGCTTAGATAAGCGTGTCCCAACGTTACCGCGTAAATCAATAATTTGTAGATCTGGACGTTGTTTTAAAATTTGGGATTTACGACGTAAACTTGACGTACCAACTTTAGCACCTTGCGGCAAATCGGCAAATTTTTCAAAATGATTTGAAACGAAAGCATCTAATGGGTCTTCGCGCTCGCAAATGACTGCCAAGGTTAAACCTTCTGGTAGTGCCATTGGTACATCTTTCATTGAATGTACGGCAAGGTCCGCGCGACCATCTAAAAGAGCAGCTTCCAATTCTTTAACAAATAAACCTTTACCACCAATTTTTGCTAAAGGCGTATCTAAAATTTTATCGCCCTGCGTGACAAATTTGACCAACTCTACTGTTAAATCTGGGTGAAGCTCCTGTAAACGGGCACGAATGTGTTCTGCCTGCCAAAGAGCAAGTGGGCTTTGTCGTGTAGCAATTTTCAAGGTTTTCATAAATTCAAGTATGGGCTGGTCAAACAATACACCCTAAACTTAACTTGATCCCTTAAAATTGCAAGTAAAATCTCACAAGCAAAAATAAGACAGGTACAGGTTAAAGCTGATGTATCCGTTCTCTAAGACTTGATAAATGACGACGACTAACAGAAAGTCTTTCATCTAAACCACGTAATCGAACCTGATATTGACCTGAACTGACGAGTTCCAAACCATCTAAATATGCAATTGAGACCAATGCATTTCGATGTATACGAATAAATTGATCTAGAAACTCAGTTTCAAGTTCTTTAAGTGTTTCATCAATTAATACAGTGCCATTTTTATGACGTACCGTCACATATTTCTGATCTGCCAAAAAATAATAGATATTTTCAACAGGGATCAGCTCAACTCCGCGATAGGTTTTAGCAGCAATTTGATGTCTTTGGGTTTTTAAGTCCTGTAAAAACTCATGGTTTGACAAGGCATTCAGCTGTGCTTGTGTAAGCTGTGTCAATTGATTCAAGGCCTGTTCAAGTTCTTTAGGATCAATTGGCTTAAGAAGATAGGCTTGTGCTTGTGACTTAAATGCTTCCAAAGCATGCTGATCATAAGCTGTACAAAACACAATAGCAGGTCGAGGGTTAAGCTGACTTAGTTGTTCCGCACAGACGAGGCCATTCATACCCGGCATTTGGATATCAAGTAAAATTACATCCGGTTGATGAAGCCGTGCCTGTTCCAAGGCATCTTGGCCATGATGAGCTATTGCTACAACTTCATGTCCCATCTTTGAAACTAAACGTGACAATCGCTCCACTGCAAGTGGCTCGTCATCACAAATTAGCACCTTCATTCATCCTCCTTGTCACTGTTAACTTGGTCCATTTTTTTATGGTTAACTCTGACTGACTTATTATTTTGATTGGTATTGATAGCCCATAATAGTGGTATATAGAGCTTCACCCTTATACACCTGGAATCTAACTGAATTCCCATAATACGCCTTCAAGCGCTGTTTAACATTTTCAAGAGCGATTCCATGCCCTTTCCGTGATTTTATTGTATCGTCTGTATACGGGTTGGTAATGACTATACTGACCTGATTGTGCAATATTTCAACCAATACCCCAATGGTTGCTTTACCCATCATTGGTTCTACCCCATGAAAAATACTATTTTCTAACAAAGGTTGTAATGTTAATAAAGGAATAGTGACCTGCTTTAATTGCAAAGGTTCGAGTTCCACTTTCCAGTCAACTTGTAAACGCTCGCCCAAACGTATCTGTTCAATCATTAAATATTGTTTACTAAGCTCAATTTCTTCATACAAGCTCACCAATTTTAATTCTTGAAAACTCGCCCTAAATAGTCGTGACAAACTAATGAGCATACTTTCCGCTTTATCTGGATCGATAGTAATTAAACTCACGACATTATTTAAGCTATTAAATAAGAAATGAGGATGAATGCGTGCCTGCATGGCCTGAATACGTGCATTTAACTCAGCATATTGTTGATGTAGCCATTGTTCACGGACATATAAATAACGTAGACAGAATGCCCCGAGCAATATTCCATAACTTAAATATAAAGGTACATTGGTAAAATAAATGCTCCAGTCCTGCGTTATAACAGTCGTTCTTTTCAAAACTCCAAATTGAAAAAAATTACTTATGATGGTGGTCACCACAACAATCGCTTGTAGCATGATAAAACCAATTGCCAACGCATATTTTTGCTGAAGGCGGCTAAAAAAATTCTGAAAATATTCAACTAAGGCAAAAAAAGACAAGATCACCCAGTTAATAAAAACGATATATTGTAAAAGACGTGCTCCACTTAATACATGCCAAGACTGTGCTTCAGCCAATGCCAAAACCAGCGCCAAAACATTACTTGCAATAATTAATTCTAATAAATGTTGCCAACGATCAATTTTCGTAAAAAAATAGGAGGAATTTTGATTTCGATATGCTGTAGAAAACAACTTTGTTTGTTGAGCTTCGGCAAGTGATATACTCTTTTTTATTTTACTGAGCCACCATGACCACATCTTCAAATCCCCCTAATTCAGCAGCCCCAGACCAAACCTCAGGTATGTGGGGTGGTCGTTTTTCTGAAGCGACGGATGCTTTCGTAGCCGAATTTACCGCCTCTGTTCAGTTTGACCAACGTTTTTATAAGCAAGACATCGCTGGTTCTATTGCGCATGCTACCATGCTTGCGAAAGTTGGCGTACTGACAGAAGCAGAACGAGACGACATTATTGAAGGTTTAAGCACCATTCGTGCAGAAATTGAAGCTGGAAACTTTGAATGGCGTATCGATCTTGAAGATGTTCACATGAACATTGAATCACGTTTGACTCAACGTATCGGTATTACTGGTAAAAAACTTCACACTGGCCGTAGCCGTAATGATCAGGTTGCAACCGATATTCGTCTATACCTACGTGACGAAATTGATGACATTTTAGGTTTATTAAAACGTTTACAAAACGGCTTGTTAGGTTTGGCTGCTAAAAATGTAAATACCATTATGCCTGGCTTCACTCACTTACAAACAGCTCAACCAGTAACTTTCGGCCATCATTTATTGGCATGGTTTGAAATGTTGGTTCGCGACACTGAGCGTCTCCAAGACTGCCGTAAGCGTGTAAATCGTATGCCACTTGGTTCAGCTGCTCTTGCTGGTACAACTTACCCGATTGACCGTGCTTACACAGCCGAATTACTCGGTTTTGATGCTGTATCTGAAAACTCTCTTGATGCTGTATCTGACCGCGACTTTGCTATTGAATTCAATTCTGCTGCAGCACTGATCATGATGCACTTATCACGTATGTCAGAAGAACTTATTCTTTGGACATCTGCACAGTTCAAATTTGTGAATATTCCTGATCGTTTCTGTACTGGCTCTTCAATCATGCCACAGAAGAAAAATCCAGATGTTCCTGAACTGATTCGTGGTAAATCTGGCCGTGTATTTGGTGACTTGATTAGCTTACTTACGCTTATGAAGGGTCAGCCATTGGCGTACAACAAAGATAACCAAGAAGATAAAGAGCCGTTATTTGATGCCATCGATACGGTTCGTGGCTCACTCATGGCATTTGCAGACATGATTCCTGCATTGGTTCCAAATATTGAAATCATGCGTGAGGCTGCCCTTCGCGGATTCTCGACTGCAACTGACCTTGCTGACTACTTAGTGAAAAAAGGCGTTGCGTTCCGTGATGCGCATGAAATTGTAGGTAAAGCTGTTGCATTAGGTGTAGCTGAAGAAAAAGACTTATCTGAGTTAACACTTGAGCAATTACAACAATTCTCTGACTTAATCACAGCAGACGTATTTGATAAAGCCTTAACACTAGAAGCTTCGGTAAATGCACGTGATCATATTGGTGGAACTTCACCAAAACAGGTTGAAGCTGCAATTGCGCGTGCCCATACACGTTTAGAACAGTTATACGCTTAAGGATAAACCATGAGTCGCCAAGTATTTTGTCGTAAATATCAAAAGGAAATGGAAGGTTTAGACTTCGCTCCTTTTCCTGGTGCTAAAGGCCAAGATTTTTTTGAAAATGTTTCTAAACAAGCATGGCAAGAATGGTTGCAACACCAAACTACGCTGATTAATGAAAAGCGTTTAAACGTGTTTGAACCAGAAGCGAAAAAGTTTCTTGAAGAGCAACGTGAAAAGTTCTTTAACAATGATGAAAGCGTTGAAAAAGCAGAAGGTTGGAAGCCGGAATAATTAGCTTGTTCTAAGCTCATCATCATTAAAAAGGCAGGTCTATATACATAGACCTGCCTTTTTTTACGTGAAACTTACACAAACATATAAAGCCTTACATAGAGCGCACAGGACTCTACATGACATGAATTCAATGAAACCTTATTATCAATTCATAGCAAGTGAGACACGATCCTTGTCGTGTTTTCTCTTAGTGCACTTGATTTTCTGTCCTGAACTTCCCCCAAAGTTCGGGACATTTTTTTATCTATTATTTTAAAAATAAAAAGGCCTTGTTTCATAGGCCTTTAGATATTTCAGTTCAAGTATTACTTTTCGTGAACTTTAGCTTCAATTTCTTCAATTTTGGTATGGCGAGCATCAAAGCCTTTTGCCATATAAATCACTTGTTCAGCAATGTTACGCGCATGGTCACCAATACGCTCTAAAGAACGTAAAACCCACATCACGTTAATCACACGAGCAATATGACGAGGATCTTCAATCATATAAGTCATTAATGTACGCGTTGCAGATTGATATTCACGGTCAATGTCAGCATCTGCTAAAAGTACACGTAATGCCTGATCAGCATCTAAGCGTGCAAAAGCATCAAGTGCATCATGAATCATGACACGAACTTGGTTACCAATATGGCGAGTTTCCATATAACCACGAGGTGAGCCACCTTCTTCACACAGGTTTTGTGCAATACGGGCAATTTTTGCGGCTTCATCACCAATACGCTCAAGGTCAGTATTGGCTTTGCTCATCGCAATCACCATACGTAAATCGATCGCTGCTGGATGACGACGCGCCAAAATTAGCGTTAGCCCTTCATCAATATCGCGCTCAAATTGATTAACCGCATTATCTTTAAATTGAACATCAATTGCTAAATTTGCATCTGTATCAAGTAAAGAATGAATTGCATTGGCAACCTGCTGTTCGACCAAGCCACCCATGGTCATAAACTTTGTGTTTACATCTTGCAAATCTTCATTAAATTGAGAAGAAATATGATGGCTTAACACCGGATTACTCGGACTCAAGGGAAGCCTCCAACATGATGGCGCAGGAATAAAATGATTGAGCATTAAAACACATCAATCATTAAATTTTTATGACAAAATTAAAATTCAGATAAAAGCATGTTTTTATTACTGATAGGTTAACCAACTGTTTAATTCGACCAGATCTTTTTCACCTAATTGGCCTATAGCAGCTTTTAAACGCAATACATTTAATAAGTAGTCATATTGAGCATTAAGATAATCCTGTTTTGCCGAAAAAGCATTACGCTGCGCCAATAAAACATCGACCATACTTTTTAAGCCTTCGTTATAACTTGCTTTTGAAGCTTGAGAGACCAGTGCTGAAGAGTCCATTGCTGCTTTTCTTGCTTCAAGCTTTGCACGGTCGGTATCTACCTGCATAAAAGCACTTTTCACATCAACATTGGCACGGCGAATGGCCGCATCGAGTTGGGATTGCGCTTTATTTAACTCTACAGTGGCTTTTTTAATAGAAGTTCGGGTCTGTCCTCCATTAAATAAATTCCAGTTCATCTCTACGCCAACTTGGTCAAACTTTCCATCAGTTGAAATAAGTGTTTCTGGTGTTTGTTTGGTATAGCCATAGCTGGCAACTGCATCTATCTGTGGATAAAGTGCAGCTTTTTCCACACGGCGTTGATCCTCGGCATATTGTCGTTGTAAACGCGCTTGTTGAATTTTTAAATTTTGTTGTTGAGCTAAACTTAACCAATCATCAAGCTGGGCTGGATAAGGTTTTTGAAAAATAAAATCACTTCGCAATACTGCAAGCTTATCTTGATAAGGGCCAATATATTCAGATAGTTGCTCTTGAGCTAATAGAATCTGCACATTGGTCGCAATGCGATTGGCTCTGGCATTTTGATATTGAGCATTTGCCTCACTGACATCACTACGTGCCACCAAACCTTCTTTAAGCTTAGCGTTCATCATATTAAGCTGTTCGAGCAAAGCCTTTTCTTCTTGTAAATATGCAGCGGTCAGTGCCTGCTGACGCAGTACATTAAAATAAGCCTCTGCGACATTTAAAACATGATCTTGTTTTTGCAGTCTTAAGGTAATTTCACTTAAGGCAACGGAGGTTTTAACTTGTTTATAACCTTCCCATGCATCCATACGAAAAAGCGGCTGCCGAGCAGATAAAGTTGCTTGTTTGGTGGTCGATGTACTACTCACCAAAGCATCTGAAAGTCCCTCTTGATCAACACCCGGAAAATTTGAACGTTTTACTGTTTGGCTATTACGATTAATTTTTCCAGACAAGGTGACTGTAGGTAATAAAGCACCCGTAGCTAAGCCTAAATTGAGCTGATCTGCTTCAAATTGTTGTTGATTCGCTTGCCAAGTCGGATCATTTTGTTTTGCGCGTTCATATGTTTCAACTAAATCTAGAGCAAAACTCGATGATGTAAAACTCCATAAACCCGCAACAAGCATTAATTTTATTTTCATTGTTTAAATCAACGATAAAACTTGGCTTTAAGACTAAGAAAAATTCAATTTAAACTCAAGCTCGTAAAAGTTTTAGTTCTTTAAATATTTTCAGGTTTTGACAACATCAAAATGCAAATGAAAATCAAAAACATGCCTATCCATCCCAACCATGATACATGCTCACCGACTAACAAAATGGCAAAAATTGCAGCAACTAAAGGTTCAAATAAAGTTAAGGTCGTTGCTTTACTGGCATTTATTGTTTTTAGACCGAAACCGAAAAGTAAATAACCTAAAAACATAGGAATCAGCATCATATAACCAGCCACAAGTAAATTGGTTGAGCTTTGCAACAACCCTCCACCTGTAACCAACAAAGTAGGAAGCAAAATAACTGCCCCACCCCCCATAATCATGCCCATTGCAGCTTTAGAGGCAACACCTCGATCTATTAGTCTTTTAGCAACCCATGAATAAATTGAATACGTTGTAGCCGCGACAAGCCCAAGAAAAATACCAAAAATTTTATTCCATTGATTTGTACTATTTAGAACTGCATGGCTTTCACCCATCGACAACATCGTTACGCCAAGCACACCACAAATAAAACTTATAAACCAGATACCCGATAAAGCTTTACGATCAAAGAATCGCTCTAAAACTGCTGCAATCAGTGGAGCAGAACCAATTGAAACCACAGTACCAATCGTAATGCCGGCATAATGCATTGAGGAATAAAAAGCCAAAGGATAAATACCAACAGCCGCCACACCCAAAAGCAGTATTAAAAGATTTTCCTTTATAAATTGTCGGTTTTCACGTATCGCTCGTGATGCAACTAGAGCTTGTAAAAGACCTCCACCGCCCATCGCTGCGGCGCCAATAGCAAGTGGGCCAAGCGTTGGAGCAAATGTGGCCGCAGTACCTGTTGTTCCCCACAAAACAGAGGCAACTAAAATCGCAATTGTGCCTCCATAACTACTATTTTTAATGAGGCTAATCATGTGGGCATTCTCTACTTAAAATATCTTCTGCCATTTGCTTTGCTAATAGAAGTTGACGACTGTTGCCTTCTAAGCCTGCTCTTGCCATCGAACCTTCTAAAAGAAAAGAAAGCTGTGTAGCCACATAGTTAACACGCTGTGATTGTGGTATTAATTTTTTTAAATGCTCAGCAACAATAGTCTCTACTTCTTCTTTATGCTGTCTTACCGAACTTCGCCCTGCACTATTTGCGGGAAACTCTGCGGCAGCATTTAAAAGCCCACATCCTCGAAAGCCTTTTTCATAGGCAAATTCCGCATGGTCTTGATAGGCATCAAACACAGCTAAAATGGCTTCTTTCGCTGTTTTTATTTTTTCTAAACGCTTTTGGTAGAGATCAAGCCATTCTTGATGACGCGCAGCAATGTAGGCATCGACAAGCTCGCCTTTTGAAGAAAAATTATTATAGAGCGACATCTTAGCAACATCTGCTTTAGCCGTAACCGAGTTAATTCCAGTTGCAGTAATGCCATCGTTATAAAACAAAGTTGAAGCGGCATCGAGAATTTTCTGTCTTGCAGATTTATCATTCATAGTTTCACTATTAAGTAGACCGATCTACCTAATCATAAGGATTTCTAACAATGATGCAATCTTTTTACGAGTTATAATTTGAACAATATTCACTTTGATAAAAATACAATCATGAAAAAAGTTTTAATGATGAGTATGTGCAGCGCACTACTTTTAGCTGGTTGCAATAAAACCTCACAGCAAAATCAAGTTGTATCTAAAGAACAAAAACCTAGTGAACAAGAAGCTACCCAAAAACAAGAAAGTACCTGCACACAAATCATGGCTGCAATGCAGAAAATTAATCAGAACAGTAAAATAGAAGACTTAAATCAAATTAATGAAAAGCTTAAAAGGTGTGTTCCCTCTTTAAAAAATGATGAACAACTTAAGCTTATTGATGCATCAACAGCCATGTATCAACGTTTTCTAAAGCAGGACTACACTGAAAAAACAGGCAGAGCATTTGAAGCTTTTGGCTATGCTGTTTTAGAACATAAACAACAAGACCTTAAAAAGGTTATTCAAAGTCAGAAAAGACTATTCGACCAACTGAGTCCACGTGATCAAAACTTACTTCAACATGAAGGCCAAGCCTATATTGAACTCCTTTATCAAGGCGAAGGCATGTTTACCTATCGACGTCAGCCTAACTATCTGGTGGATATTTTTTCTAAAGCCTTACCTGCTGACCAAAAAGAGTTTTTAGCTCATATGGCAAAAGATAATCAAAATATTTTCTATAACGATGGTGCGTTGGCTATTTCTTGGAAAGAGCTCACTGAACGTGCATTATTTTGGGAGAAATTTATTCAAAAATATCCAAAGAGTTATTTTATTGGCGATGCAAAATTATTATTTAATGAGTACCGGTACTTTATTTTCTTTGGCTTAGATAATACACCTGTGTCTGATGAATTTGCTCCAAACACATGGATTGATAAAGATGCTTTACAACAAATTCAATTTTTATCAACACAAAAACAGTCGAGTTTAGCGAAACCTGCCGAGCAATTTCTTAAGTTTATTGCTACGTCTGTAGAAGAGCACAATAAGCAGTTTAACCTAGATTTAATCGATGAAAATGGACAGGAAAAATCAAACTATCAGATGACTCATGAACAACTTGAGCAGCTATTAAAATTAGACTCCCCATGGAACACTGAAATCTATCGTGACTGCCATATAGATGCGGTTTGTATAGATACAAATTGACAATGCCAGCCAACCTAAAACATGTTAGTCTTTAAATCGCTTGACGGAGCGCGAGTAATAGCTCGCTGAGATTGTGTAAATTCCGTGTTATCGCAACACAAATTTGATCACAAGTACCGTTGAACCTGATCAGGTTAAGACCTGCGTAGGAATCAAGCCATCTAAAAACTTAAAGCCTTAAATTTATCTCGTAAAGATAAATCCGCCATCGTTTTTGGTCGTGCTTGATTCGTTGATGCTATTCATAAGGATCATGTGATGAACCAGTTAACGAATCTTTCTTCTGCTGAAATTTCAGCACAACATGAACAAGATGCAAAAGATTTAACCCGTATCTTACCCGCTTCTAAAAAAGTTTATCTTGAAGGCTCTCGCCCTGACATTCAGGTTCCAATGCGAGAAATTTCTTTAACAGATACTCCAACTGGTCTTGGTGGTGAACATAATCCCCCTGTTATGGTGTATGACACGTCAGGTGTTTATACAGATCCAAATGTTCAAATTGATTTAGACAAAGGGTTACCTTCAGTTCGCCAAAACTGGATTGAAGAACGTAATGATACCGATGTGCTTGATGGCTTAACTTCAAAGTTTGGTCAGGAACGTTTAAAAGACATTCGTACCGCTGACATTCGTTTTGCTCACATTCAAAACCCACGCCGCGCTAAAGCAGGTAAAAACGTCACTCAAATGCATTATGCCAAACAAGGTATTATCACACCTGAAATGGAATATATTGCAATTCGTGAAAATCAACGCCAGCGTGAAGGCGTTGATATGCGCCAGCATGCTGGACAGAATTTTGGTGCAAAAAACTTAAAAGAAATTACACCTGAATTTGTTCGTCAAGAAGTTGCTGAAGGTCGCGCAATCATTCCTGCAAACATTAACCATCCAGAACTTGAACCAATGATTATTGGTCGTAACTTCTTGGTTAAAATTAATGCCAACATTGGTAACTCAGCGCTTGGCTCTTCAATTGATGAAGAAGTTGCAAAAATGACGTGGGCAACCCGTTGGGGTGCCGACACCATTATGGATTTGTCGACAGGTAAAAATATCCATGAAACACGTGAATGGATTATTCGTAACTCACCTGTTCCAATTGGCACAGTACCAATTTATCAAGCACTTGAAAAAGTTGATGGTGTTGCAGAAGACCTAACTTGGGAAATCTTCAAAGACACATTGATTGAACAAGCTGAACAAGGCGTTGACTACTTCACAATTCATGCAGGTGTATTACTTCGCTATGTGCCGCTTACAGCAAACCGTTTAACGGGTATTGTCTCTCGTGGTGGTTCAATCATGGCGCAGTGGTGTCTTGCACATCATGAAGAAAACTTCTTATACACTCATTTCGATGAAATCTGTGAAATCATGAAAGCCTATGACGTTTCGTTTAGCTTAGGTGATGGCTTACGCCCGGGCTGTATTCAAGATGCAAATGACGAAGCACAATTCAGCGAGCTAAAAACTCTAGGTGAACTTACACACCGTGCATGGGAACATGATGTTCAAGTCATGATTGAAGGCCCTGGTCACGTACCAATGCACATGATTAAAGAAAACATGGACCTTCAACTAGAAGTGTGTAAAGAAGCACCATTCTATACACTTGGGCCATTAACGACTGATATCGCTCCAGGTTATGACCACATTACATCTGCAATTGGTGCAGCTATGATTGGTTGGTATGGCACAGCGATGCTTTGTTATGTGACACCAAAAGAACATTTGGGTTTACCAAACAAAAAAGATGTTAAAGACGGAATTATTACTTACAAGCTTGCTGCACATGCTGCTGACCTTGCCAAAGGACATCCAGGCGCACAGGTCCGTGATAATGCCTTGTCAAAAGCTCGTTTTGAATTCCGTTGGGATGATCAGTTCAATTTAAGTCTAGACCCTGACACAGCACGTAGCATGCATGATGAAACCTTACCAAAAGAGGCGCATAAATCTGCACACTTCTGCTCAATGTGTGGTCCAAAATTCTGTTCAATGAAAATCACCCAGAATGTCCGTGACTATGCCAACAATCTCACCAATAGCGATTCAGAGGTTGAAGAAGGCCTCAAAGCCATGAAAGAGGTTTATCAAGAGCAAGGTCAAAAACTGTATCATAAAGTGTAAATATTCAAAAAAAACACTTGCCTAGCCATGATTCTCGGTTAGGATGAAATAAATAGATTTCGTCCTGATCGAATCATGAGTATTGTTAAACGTCCAAGTTATACATCTAAAGATGTCGAAGTAACATCACGTGAATCTCTATTCCGTGGTTTTATTCAAGTTGAAAAAGTCAGCCTTCGACATCGTCTATTTAATCAATCTGCCTATACCCCTGTATTGCAGCGTGAACTTGTTCATCGGCCTGAAGCGGCTGGCGTTCTACTCTACAACGATCAAAAACAACAGTTCGCACTGATTGAACAGTTTCGTGTGGGTGCATTAGATGATTCTGACTCGCCATGGCAGCTCGAAATTATTGCTGGTGTGCTAGATGGCAATGAAACGCCAGAAAACTGTATTCGACGTGAAAGCCTTGAAGAATCAGGTTGTGAAGTTCAGGACTTACAACATCTATTTAGTTTTTACCCATCAGCAGGCGCATGTTCAGAACTATTTCACTTATATGCTGCTGAAACAGATTTACCAACAAAAGGTGGAGTTTTCGGCATGCCTGATGAAGGTGAAAATATTCTTTTACACTTGTTTGATTACAGCGAAATATCAACATTATTGCGTCAAGGACGTTTGAGAAATGCTCCTGTCATTATGGCGTTACAATGGCTATCTCAACACAGCAAAACGATAATAAATCCGAAGAGGTAGGACGGTGACTTTTCAAGTCTCAACACTTTCACAAAAAAATCATGTCATCATACAAATTACCGATACACATTTATTGGAGTATCCACAGCTAGAATTTGTCGGGATGAATCCTGAAGAAAGTTTCCATGCCATTATCAAACAGATATTGAAACAACATCCAGAAGCAGACGCGATTATTCATACTGGAGACCTCGCACAAGCACCGACGCCACTTACCTACAAGCGTTATATAAACTTTATGCAAACCTTGGGTTTACCTTTTTTCCATACGCTAGGTAACCATGACAATGTGGATCACTTTCCTTTGCATAACGAAAATCATCAGGAACCTGTAGTTGTAGGTTTAGGCAACTGGCGCATCATTATGCTCAATAGCGCTGTAAAGGGAAAAATAGATGGCCATCTCTCTTCTGAACAATTAGAAAATTTGGCGAATTTACTTGAGCAGTTTGCAGATCATCCGGTTTTGCTGGCTTGCCATCATCATCCTTTTGCCATGAAATCAAAATGGATTGATCACCATAAACTTCAAAACTCGAATGCTCTTCTTGATACGTTAAGCCCATTTAAGAATGTCAAGGCTTTAGTCTGCGGGCACGTCCATCAAGACTCGCTTAATATTTGGCAAGGTATCGAGTTTTTCTCGACACCCTCGACAAGCGTGCAATTTAAGCCGTTTAGTAATGATTTTGCGCTCGATCAAAATGCACCGGGTTATCGCTATATTCGTCTGAATAACGATGGTAGTTTTGAAACAAAAGTGTTTCGACTTGAAAATTTTAGAAACCGTATAAATACTGATATTTCAGGCTATTAGCCCTGTTTTTTATATACTTATATATAATTATGACTAGGCTAAACACGTTTTGAAAATATTTACGGGACAGAATGACTATCATCTTGCAGGAAAAATCTATATGATGACGACCCGATGGGAAAATCCCATCGATGGTTTTCTATAAAAACACTTGCATATCACCATATTTTTTGCGTATAGATAATACGTGTATGATGAGGAATGCCCTATTATGGCGAATGACAACCACAACCAAGTTTTGGATGAACATACAGAAGTTGTAGTGGAAGGTGACAAAGCTTCTGCAAAACGTGCACGTAAAGTGAAACCTAAAACTTCTGACATAGGCACAACTGCAAGTTTATTTGGTATTGCACCTTATCAACCTAAGAAAAATGAAGAGTACATGTCTGAAGGACAGCTCGAGCATTTCCGACAAATTCTGCAAGCATGGAAAGCTGAATTAATGTCTGAAGTTGATCGTACTTTAAATACGATGCAAGACGAATCAACTGCATTGCCAGATGTAAATGACCGTGCTACCCAAGAAGAAGAATTTGCAATTGAATTACGTACACGTGACCGTGAACGTAAGTTAATTCGTAAAATCGAACAATCTATGGAAGCGATTAAAAACGAAGACTACGGTTTCTGTGAAACATGTGGTATCGAAATCGGCTTACGTCGTTTAGAAGCACGTCCAACTGCAACGTTATGTATTGACTGCAAAACTTTGGCAGAAATTAAAGAGAAGCAAAATAACGGTTAATTGTGACTGTTGATAATTCTCCAGCCGAGCACAGCTCGACTCTTGCGCAGCAGTTACATCGCCTGCCAGAAAAGCATAGCTTTTCTCTTGCGCAGCGGCGGAACAATGTTCCGCTTAATCGCTGCTCATACTCAGGTCGGTTTGCGCCCTCGCCAACCGGCCCTTTACATTTCGGGTCACTGATTACTGCTGTTGCCAGTTATTGCGATGCCAAAGCCCATCAAGGGCGGTGGTTGGTTCGTATTGAAGACACCGATATTCCCCGCATTTACCCCGGCAGTGAAGACCATATACTCGCATCAATTGAAGCTTTTCAGTTCGATCCCGATGCCGAGATCATCTTTCAAAAAGACCGCCTAGACATTTATGAAAGCGTATTAGACCAACTTAAAAAAGAAGATTTGGTTTACGCATGTCAGTGTACCCGTAAAATGCTAGGTTCAAATGCAATCTATGCAGGCACTTGCCGTGATCTAAATCTTGATTTTCACGGTCAAGCGATTCGGGTAAAAGTTCAAGATCAGCAAGTTTGTTTCAATGACCGCTTGCAAGGACGCCATTGTTCCAATCTACAACAAGACCTTGGCGATTTTGTTCTTAAACGCCGTGATGGCATTATTAATTACCAACTTGCTGTCGTCATAGATGACTACCTACAAGGCATTACTCACGTTGTTCGCGGTGCAGACCTCTTAGATAATACCGAACGTCAAATCTGGCTAGGTCAACTGCTCGGTTATCCTAAACTAAGCTATATGCATCTTCCTCTAGCGATGAATGATCAAGGACAAAAGCTTTCTAAACAAAACCTTGCTCATGCGCTTGATTTAACCAAGGCACCTCAATTACTACAACAAGCTATACAAGCCTTGGGCCAACCAAACGTCGATTTAGACCGCCCCGAAGTCATGCTCAAGCAAGCTGTAGTGCAGTGGAATGTAGATTTAATTCCTCATAAACAAGAGCTCAGCGGAACATATTTATAAATAAAAAAGCCCGATTTGATATCGGGCTTTTTTATAACAATTGAAATGGTTTAGAAGTTTGATTCTTCTCTTTCAGGATTCACTTCTTGAGTTGAAGCATCAATCTTTAAGATCAAGCTAATCATGGCTGCACACATCATTAAAGATGTACCACCATAACTAATAAATGGCAGAGTTAAACCTTTAGTTGGCATTAAGCCCATGTTCATACCCGCATTTACCAAAATCTGGAGTAAGAAAATAATACTAATGCCGTAGGCCAAATAACCTGCGCGAAGATAGTGATGTTTCAATGCACGGTGACCAATCTTGATACAACAAGCCAACATCAAGAAAGACAGGCCAATCACAATCGAAATACCAAAGAAACCAAACTCTTCACCTAACACAGCCAACATAAAGTCAGTATGTGCTTCTGGCAAATAAGATAGCTTTTGAACACTATGTCCTAAGCCTGTTCCAAACCATTCGCCACGACCAAATGCCATGAGTGCATTTGATAACTGATAGCCCACACCCAATGGATCTGCCCATGGGTCAGTAAATGAAATCAAACGTTGGAAACGATAAGGCTCAAATAGAACCAAAAACACAATACCAGTGACAATCGCACCAAGCATGATTAAGAACTGTGTTGGCGGTGCACCGGCTAAAAAGAATACCCCAACCATCATCATGACAATAACGATGGTAGCACCTAAGTCCGGCTCAGCAATAATTAGACCGACTGTGATTGCCATCACACCACTTAAACGCAGCAAACCTTTCCAGTGAGTACGGACTTCTTTAGCACGGCGTACCACATAGTCTGCCGTAAAGATTGCCATCATGACCTTAGCAACCTCTGTTGGCTGCAAGGTAAAGCCACCGATTTTAATCCAACGTGTAGAACCATTAACTTCCGAACCTACTGCCAAAGCAGCAAGTAACAGCACCATGGTTAATAACCACAGAGGAAAAGTATTCTTAAACCATGTATTGAGCGATATCCGATAGGTTAAATACGCCACTACCGCTGCAACTGCAATAGAAATCGCATGGCGGATGACATAGTGAAACGGGTTCTCATGCATATATTCTGCATAAGGCATCGAAGCAGATGCTACCATCACCGAACCGATACATAACAACGCAACGACACAGAAAATCAGAACATTACGTGGCGTCACTTCCGCTGGCCATTTAGGCAATATCCGTTCATACCACTGATTGATTTTCTGGATTGTGGTCTGAGCTAAGCCTGCCATACTACATTCCTAATCATATTTTCTTTAAACCAACGAATTGACGCAGGCAACAAACTGCTGACCACGGTCATTATAACTTTTAAACATATCAAAACTTGCACAAGCTGGTGATAGCAATACCACATCTTCAGCTTGTGTTTCACACTGACACAGCTCTACAGCTTCTTTAAGCGTTGCTGCATGTAAAATTTTAGTTGCACCTTGAATGGCTTGTTCGATGACAGACGCATCTTCACCAATCAATACCACAACTTTGGCATACTTTTCGATAGAAGAACGTAAAGGAGCAAAGTCTTGACCTTTACCCTGTCCACCTAAAATTAGGGCAACCTTGCCTTTCTTCACTTCAATCGCAGCACCTAAACCATCAATTGCTGCAAGTGTCGCACCGACATTAGTTCCTTTAGAGTCATTGTAATAACGTACATCATGCACGGTTTTTACATACTCACAGCGGTGCTCTAAACCCTTAAAATGCTTTAAAGTTTCAAGCATAGACTCCATAGGTAAACCAATTGCTTCACCTAATGCTAAACACGCTAAAGCATTGGCTACATTGTGCATACCTTGAATATATAAGTCTGAGCTTTTAATTAACCGCTGCAAACCACGAGCAAGCCAAAGCGTACCGTCAGCTTCTCTTAAAACACCGTACTGGTTTAAGTCAGGTGCATTTAGTCCAAAGCTTTGCATAGGGGTTGTATCAGGTACAAGAGGACGGCTCAAAGCATCATCACGGTTAAATACAACTTTCTTGGTACCTTGGAAAATACGGTGTTTTGCTTTGTGATAACCCAACATGTTTCCATGACGATCCAAGTGATCTTCACTCATGTTAAGTACCACAGCCACCTCTGCATTTAAGTGAGATGTGGTTTCTAACTGAAAGCTTGATAATTCAAGTACCAATAACTCTGGTTGATCTTTTAATAAATCTAGAGCCGGTCGTCCAAGGTTACCACCAACGGCAACTTTCTCCCCTGCGTCTTTAGCCATCAAGCCAATTAAAGTAGTAACAGTACTTTTCGCATTAGAGCCTGTAATCGCAACAATCGGTACATCAGTTGCACGACGTAGTAGCTGAATATCACCTACTACAGAAATACCTTGAGCAATGGCAGCCTGAATCTCTGGCAATTGTGGTGCAAGGCCTGGGCTTAAAATAATTTCTTCTGCTTGTAATAGTAATTCTTGATCAAGCTGACCAAAACTCGTCTTCACTTCTGCAGGAATTTGATCATGTCCGGGAGGTGTGGGGCGGGAATCTGTTACTGCAACTTGGTAGCCTTGTTCATGCAGGAAATTTACAGCAGAGACACCTGATATACCCAAGCCTGCTACAACTTTTAACCCACCACGTTGTATTAACATTTTTGCCCCACAATTTATCAATCGACAGAATGGCAAAAATGTTAGCACTTTGCTGTTTTGAATACTTTTTCAGTTTGACTTTTATTCTACTTTTTTTGTGTCAGTGCGTAAAAAAGCCATCATTCGATGGCTTTTTATACAGAAAAATTAACGCCACTTCACCGTTTGTACCGGAGCGGACTTTTGTGCAGGGGCATCATCCGTAGAACAGCCACAATTGCCGCCACAACCGGCAACTTGTTTAGGCTTCAGCCATGTCGCCAAACGCTGCCAGCCCAACCGTTGGCATTGAGTTGATAAGGCAAGAAATACTGACGTCGATGTTTGAGGAAATACCTTTTTAAAGACAACAATGGCACTCCACAACACCAATACAGCAACAATAAGGTAATCAAACATAAACACCTCCAATTAACCCCAAATGCGTGATGCAATCTGGTAGGTTAAAAATGACATGAGATAAGCCAAACCAAATAAATAAGCCGTCATGACTGCCACATGTTTCCATGAACCTGTTTCACGGCGTACCGTTGCCAAGGTTGCCAAACAATGTGGTGCATAAATAAACCAGACCAATAAAGACAGACCAGTAGCAAATGACCAGCCTGTGCCATTTGCACTAATCAAATGAGCAAGACCTTGTGCAACCGCATGATCATCTGCACCAGATAACGCATATACGGTACCTAATGCCGCTACCACAACTTCACGAGCAGCCATCGCAGGAATCAATGCCACCACGATTTGCCAGTTAAAGCCAAGCGGCGCAAACAAAGGCTGAATAAAGTGCCCTGCCATACCCGCAAAGCTATAATCAATAGCCGGTTGCGTTGCACCATCAGGTGCTTGAGGGAATGTACACAAGAACCAAAGAATAATGGTCAATGCAACAATAATCCCACCGACACGGCGTAAGAAAATCTTTGCACGCTCCATTAAGCCAATAGCAATACTTTTTGGGTCCGGCAAACGATAACTTGGTAACTCCATTAACAAGGCATGCTGTGACTTGTCTTTACGTAAAAACTTCATCACAAAAGCGACACAAAGGGCACTTAAGATGCCTGCCATATAAAGGCCAAATAACACTAAACCCTGTAAGTTAAATATTCCAAAAATACTTTGACTTGGAATAAATGCACCAATTAATAAAGCATAGACTGGCAAACGAGCCGAACATGTCATTAGCGGTGCAACCATGATCGTAGTAAAACGGTCACGTGGGTCACTAATACTTCGGGTTGCCATAATGCCAGGAATCGCACAAGCAAAACTCGACAATAATGGAATAAAAGAACGACCACTTAAGCCTGCTTTAAACATTAATTTATCAAGCAAGAATGCTGCACGCGGTAAATAACCTGACTCTTCCAAGACTAAAATAAAGAAGAAGAGAATCAAAATTTGTGGCAAGAATGCCAATACTGTACCTGCACCTGCTAGAACACCATCGACAACTAAACTTCGTAGTACAGGTTGATGAATGGCTCCATTTAGCCATTCACCTAACCACGGAATTACACCATCTTCAATTGCAGCTTTAAAAGGTTCTGCCCAAGCAAAAACCGCCTGAAAGACAATAAACATCAAGACAGCTAGACTAAGTAAGCCCAACACAGGATGTAAAAAAATTCGATCTAGAAAATCAGTACGTTTATCATCATGATCGACAAAATTAACCACATCTTTAAAAATCATTTCGATTTTCTGATGATGCCCACCACTTAAACCACTTAGTTCAGTATGTGGTACGGTATATTTTTCTTGGTCAAGCGCATGCAATAAGTTTTCAATGCCTGAGTTACGTACGGCAACTGTTTCAACAACAGGAACGCCTAAACGCTCAGATAGTTTCTGTGTATTGATCTGAATACCGCGACGACGCGCTTCATCCATCATGTTCAACACAACCAGAATTGGACGCCCTAGCTCAATAATTTCAAGCACTAAACCTAAGTGCAGTTTTAAGTTCGTCGCATCGACAATACATAAAAATGCATCTTGCTGCCCTTCTTCGGCAATTTTGCCTTGGCAGACATCACGAGTAATTTCTTCATCCGGGCTGGTTGCCTGCAAACTATAGGTCCCTGGCAAATCCAGCACACGAACTGCACGTCCAGAAGGCAACTGAAAATGCCCGACTTTACGTTCTACCGTTACACCCGCATAGTTAGCAACTTTTTGTCTTGTTCCGGTTAAATGGTTAAACAATGAAGTTTTACCGCAGTTCGGGTTTCCCACAAGGGCAATACGTAGCGCATCACTCATGCGGGTACTCCTTCTAACTGAATCTCGATTTTTTCCGCTTCTTCTTTACGTAAAGCGAAACGGGTAAAGCCAATTTGGATTAAGATCGGATCGCCACCAAAAATACCTTTGGTAATCACTTCTACTCGAGTACCCGGTACAAAACCTAGACTTTCCAAACGAATGGCGACCAAATCTTGCTGCTCGGACGTTTGTGTCATCCGATCTACTTTGGTGATGGTAGCCGCTTGCTTCACTTTCAACGCTGATAAACGCACCGCATCCGATCCTAAAACCCTTTTTTCTAGTATACATATAAATGAGAATAATTACCAAATAAGGTTAAATTTCAATTCTTCGCTACTTTAATCGACAAATCTTAAAGTTTCTTTTAAAGTACAGTGGTTTAGAGGACATTGTTTATGATAAATAAAAAACCGCGTATTCCAAGCCCTGTTCAAATTCCTGAACATTTGAGCTTTTTACAAGGTTTTCGTGACTATCTGGTAGCACAAACAGTGAGTCCACATACTCGTAATGCTTATTTATCTGACCTGATTCAATGTGCTGAACTTCATAAAAAAAATAGCTTGCCAAAATGGTCGAGTGATGACATTTCTGATGTTTTGATTGAACTTACCAAAATAGGAAAAAGTCCTCGCTCAATCGCACGCTGCTTATCTGCCCTACGTCAGTTTTACAAATTTTTACGTGAACAAAAATTACGAAGTGATAATCCTGTAGCAACACATCATTCACCCAAAATTGGTCGAGCCTTACCCAAAGATCTATCAGAAGAAGATGTAGAAGCACTTATTCAAGCGCCTGACATTACAACAGCACTTGGCTTACGGGACCGAGCAATGTTCGAAGTGCTTTATGCATGTGGCTTACGTGTTTCAGAACTACTTAACTTACGGTTAGAGCTCATTAATTTAAAACAAGGCTATTTACGTGTTACAGGTAAAGGCAATAAAGAACGTTTGGTTCCGTTAGGACAATTCGCCTGTGATTGGGTAGAGCGCTACTTAAGCAATGCACGCCCTCAACTTTATAAAAGCTCGACTGACTATTTATTTTTAACTCAGCATGGCGGAATCATGAGCCGTCAGAACTTTTGGTATGCCATTAAGCGTTACGCTCTACAAGCCAATATTCAAGCTGAACTTTCACCTCATACCTTACGTCATGCCTTTGCAACACACTTGCTCAATCACGGTGCAGACTTACGCGTAGTACAAATGTTACTGGGACATAGCGATTTATCGACCACCCAAATCTATACCCATGTGGCACAAGTCAGAATGCAACAATTACATGAAAAACATCACCCTAGGGGTTAAAAATTTTCAACCAAATGATTTAAAACACATCAAACAATCACTTGATTTCGTTCACAAAGGTCAAGAAAGTTTTAACAATAAACACTAGATTTTTTGGTATGCTTAGCAGCTTCTGACTATAAATACTGATGAAATAAGGGTTATCTATGTCTTTTACCCGATCTCAACTTTTTCTTGCCTGTGCTTTGGCTTCTAGCTTGTTGTTCAGTGCTTGTTCTAAAGAAAACAAACCACAAAAAGAAGATGCGCTCACAGCGACCGCACCTGCTACAGGGGAAGCTTCAACCATTATCGAACGCAATGCTAAACAGCGTTTAATTGAAACTTTGCAAAAACAATTTAAGAATGCAAATATCAACGCCAAAATTTTAGATATCAAGCCGACAGAAGTTCCTAATTTATATTGGGTAAATCTCGAAGGAATGACATCAATCTATACAACCAGTGACGGTAAATACCTTATTCAAGGTGATGTCATCCGTTTAGGCGGCAAAGAACTGCATAATATTGGGGATAACCTTCAGGCTTCAGAAAATAAAAAGCACCTTGCTGCTTTAAAAAATGAAGATCTGATTGTTTACCCTGCTAAGGGTGGGAAAGCTAAACATGTGATTTATGTATTTACCGATGCAAGCTGTCCTTATTGCCATAAATTACATGAGCATTTAGCCGAGATTAATGAGAAAGGTATTGAGGTTCGTTACATTGCTTGGCCACGTGGTGAACAATTTATGCCAACGATGGAAGCTGTTTGGTGTAGCGCAGACCGTAAAGCTGCATTTAACCAAGCTGTACAGGGCGTTAGTATTCCACCTGCTCAATGTAAAAACCCTGTTCGTGAACAATATCAACTTGGTTTAAATATGGGGGTGAATGGTACACCTGCCATTTATAATGTAGATGGCGAGTACTTGGGTGGCTACTTAACACCGGATGAATTGGTTAAACGTCTGGATAAATAACATTCTCAAATTTGATTAATAGTCCACCAGTTGTCTGGTAAACAAAGCGCTGCTCTTATTGCAGTGCTTTGTTTTTTCAATAGTTAATACTTTTTCTATCAGTGTTTAAAGACTGATCTACTTTGCTTTTCCGAAGATCGCACTCTAATTGATTGAACAAGCATGAAAAGCGCTAGAGTCTGGCGTTTTTTTTAGCTATGATCTAGCTTCAACTAAATGATTCAATGATGATATGGAGTGTGACGTGAAACCAGTTCGCCTGGCAATACTCGGTCTAGGAACCGTAGGTGGAGGAGCCCTTAAACTACTACAAGAAAATGCCGCTGAAATTAAACGTCGCACCGGTCGAGAAATTCAAATTACCCACGTTGGAACACGTCGCCCTCGTCCAGATCTCGAATTAGAAGGGATTAAACAAAGCGCAGATTTACTTGATATCGTTCGTCAACCAGATGTTGATGTAGTTGTAGAAGTGATGGGTGGTATTCACCCTGCTTACGAAGTCATTATGGAAGCAATCAAACACGGCAAACAAGTTGTGACTGCAAACAAAGCTTTACTTGCTGAACATGGCAATGAATTATTTAAAGCAGCTGAAGACAATGCTGTGCAAATTGCTTATGAAGCAGCGGTTGCTGGCGGTATTCCAATTATTAAAGTGATTCGTGAAGGCCTTGCTGCAAACCATATTGAATGGTTAGCAGGTATCATCAATGGTACAGGCAACTTTATTCTGACTGAAATGCGTGAGAAAGGTCGTGCATTTGATGATGTATTAAAGGAAGCGCAAGAACTCGGTTATGCAGAAGCAGACCCAACGTTTGACGTTGAAGGTATCGATGCTGCGCATAAACTTACAATTTTAGCGTCTTGTGCTTTTGGTATTCCTCTTCAGTTCGATAAAGTCTATACCGAAGGTATCAGCAAAATCACTGCGCAAGATGTGAAATATGCCGAAGAACTTGGTTTCCGCATTAAACACCTTGGTATTGCACGTCGTGCTGAAAAAGGTATTGAGTTACGTGTTCACCCAACACTTATTCCAGATGAGCAGCTTATTGCCAACGTGAACGGCGTTAAAAATGCTGTATTAGTTCAAGCAAATGCTGTAGGTCCAACGCTTTATTACGGCGCTGGTGCTGGTGCTGGTCCAACAGCTTCTGCGGTTGTTGCCGATGTGATTGATATTGTTCGTGACATCTCTTATACCGAAGATGGCGCTGGAACAATTCCTCAATTGGCTTTTGAAGCATTAACTCATGTACCAATTTTAAGCCGTGAAGAAATGACCACAGGTTATTACATCCGCTTAAATGCCGAAGATCAAACTGGTGTACTTGCAGATGTAACGACCATCTTAAGCCGTGCTGGAATCAGTATTGATGCCATCATGCAACAATCTCGCTTAAAAGACCTTATTCCAATCGTGATTCTAACCGATCCAATCGTTGAATCAAAAATGGATGAGGCTCTTGCACAAATTCAAGCATTACCTGCAATTCATGGCGAAATCGTAAGAATTCGTTTAGAATCGCTCGATAGTTAATCAGGTTGAGGGAAAGATTCCCTCTCCCGCTTCACCTCATAATTGGAACACCATCATGTCTAATGCCAATCGTTATACTGGTCTTGTAGATCGTTATCGTGACCGTTTGCCAGTTTCGGCAACTACTCGTGCTATCTCTTTGGGTGAAGGCAACACCCCTCTCATTAAACTTGAGAATATTCCACGTATTATTGGCAAAGATGTAGAAATTTATGTGAAATATGAGGGCTTAAACCCGACTGGTTCATTTAAAGACCGTGGTATGACCATGGCTGTAACCAAAGCGGTTGAAGAAGGCTCTAAAGCGATTATCTGTGCATCTACGGGTAACACTTCTGCTGCCGCTGCTGCTTATGCTGCACGCGCAGGTATCAAAGCATTTGTTTTGATTCCAGAAGGCAAAATTGCAATGGGTAAAATGGCGCAAGCGATGATGTATGGTGCAATCACTATGCAAATCCGTGGTAACTTCGATGATGGTATGCGTCTTGTAAAAGAAGTAGCTGATCAAGCACCTGTAACGATTGTAAACTCAATCAACCCTTATCGTTTGCAAGGTCAAAAAACTATTGCTTATGAAATCGTTGAAGCTTTAGGCCGCGCACCTGATTATCACTGCTTACCTGTAGGTAACGCAGGTAACATCACAGCTCACTGGATGGGTTATACAGAAGCTGTAGCAAACCAACCTGCTGACCAGTTTGAACAAGTTGTTTATGACGCAGCTACTGATCAATTTACTGGCCCTAAACCAGAAGGCTTACCAACAATGGTAGGTTACCAAGCATCTGGTGCAGCTCCGTTCTTACGTGGTGCTCCAGTTGAAAACCCAGAAACAGTTGCAACTGCAATCCGTATTGGTAATCCACAAAGCTGGAACCATGCAAAAGCTGTAGTACGTGACTCTAAAGGTTGGTTCGATGAACTTCAAGACAACGAAATTTTAGAAGCTCAACGCTTACTTTCTATGTATGAAGGTGTATTTGTAGAGCCAGCATCTGCTGCTTCTATCGGTGGTGCAATCCGTGACATTAAAGCAGGTAAAATTGCTGAAGGTTCTATCATCGTATGTACAGTAACTGGTAATGGCTTGAAAGACCCAGATACTGCAATCAAACAATGTGCTGACGCAGTGATGTTGTCAATTGACGCAACAATGAGCCAAGTAAAAGATTCAATTTTATCTAATATGTAAAATCTGAGTTTTCAAAAAAACGGCTGTTCAACACAGCCGTTTTTTTATGTCTTTTTTATAGCCATAAAAAAACGCTTCTTGATAGAAGCGTTTTTAAAATATTTAAATTAAATGCGTTTTGGTAAATTACTTAACCAACCCAATAGGTTAGTCGCATCATTATTACGTGCCTGAGTACTTGGCTCTCCAAGTAATACAATCACTGCTGGACGTGAGTTTACAGTCGTATGCATCACAACACAGCGACCCGCTTCATTGATATAGCCAGTCTTAGACAAGTTGATATTCCAACCACCATTACGCACTAAAGCATTCGTATTGTTTGACTTGAGTACACGGTAACCTAAATTAAAGTCATAAGTCGGTGTAGTTGAGAATTGACGGATCAAACCATATTGAGATGCTGTGCTCGCCAGAATCCCTAAATCACGTGCAGAAGAGACATTACGCGGGTCTAAACCAGTTGATTCGTAATAATGGGTTGCACTCATACCCAAAGAACGCGCTTTAGAGTTCATCGCTGCTACGAATGCAGGACGACCACCCGGATAGGTACGCGCTAAAGCTGCTGCTGCTGGGTTTTCTGACTTCATGAGAGCAAACAGAAGAACCTCAGCACGGTTCATCTTGTCGCCAACACGGAGTGTTGAATGCGAGTTTTTACCATTTGCTCCAGCAAAATCAATTTGCTCAAGTGTAATTTCTTCTGACATGTTTAAACGTGCATCTGCCGTTACAACTGCTGTCATCAATTTGGTAATAGACGCAATCGGTACCGATGCATTGGTATTTTTACTATAAAGTACCTCACCTGTTTGCGCATCCATCACAAGTGCAGCACGTGCACTAACGTTTGGCTGAGCATTGTAACTCCCCGTATCACGGATTGGAGCAACTCTAGGTGCAGAGGTTATAACTTTCGGTGCATTACCGCCACGCAAGGTCGTGGTTACAGATGTTGAACCTTGCGGCGTTGGCTCGTCATCTTCATCATTTAAAAGCTGACTAGCATCCGCTGCGGACCAATTTAAACTTGCAGTACCAGTACTCCCTGAGGACGGGTTATTGACGAGTTCTGCAAAGCTTGTTGAACTCAAACTAAGCAATATAGACATGCTTAGCACATGTATTAAAGACTTTTTAGAATTTTTCACGGCACAATACTCGACTCAGGGTGACACACATTTGCGCTTACTATCATTATGCCTTACATTTGGGATATAAGGTATAAAGCTTTTACCGGCACAATTGTGCACAACTATTCGCTCACTATAGAAGAATAGGATTGCTAATTTTGTCATTCCATTGCAAGCTTATTTTGCTTTATGTAACAAAAAACTTGTTTTTTGAAAGAAAGGAGGT
>JAITLL010000014.1 GCA_031277915.1 Acinetobacter sp. | reverse complement strand
CACAATTGTGCACAACTATTCGCTCACTATAGAAGAATAGGATTGCTAATTTTGTCATTCCATTGCAAGCTTATTTTGCTTTATGTAACAAAAAACTTGTTTTTTGAAAGAAAGGAGGTCTTCTTGATTACAGTTTTAGTTGTCGATGACCATGAACTGGTACGTACGGGTATTTGCCGTATGTTAGAAGATCATGCAGATGTTGAGGTAATTGGACAAGCCGAATCTGGGGAAGAAGCAATTGCTATCGTTCGCCAACAACATCCGCAAGTCGTACTACTTGATGTCAACATGCCGGGCATCGGTGGCGTAGAAACAACTCGTCGTTTATTACAAACAGCTCCAGAGACGAAAGTCATTGCTGTGAGCGGCCTTGCCGAAGAACCCTACCCGTCTTTATTGCTAAAAGCCGGTGCAAAAGGTTATATCACCAAGGGTGCACCTATTGCCGAGATGGTTCGTGCAATTAATAAAGTGATGCAAGGTGGTAAATATTTTAGTGCTGATATTGCCGAGCAACTGGCTAGCTCTTATTTATCCGACACTCAACAATCCCCTTTTGATTCGTTATCGGAGCGAGAAATGCAAGTTGCCATGATGGTTGTCAACTGTATTAGCGCACAAGAAATTGCCGATAAACTTTTTGTGAGTGTGAAAACTGTAAATACTTACCGTTATCGTATTTTTGAAAAGTTAGCAATTGATAGCGATGTAAAACTTACACATCTTGCGATTCGCTACGGTCTGATCAAACCATAATCAGACTTATATGCAATACCCTTTAAGCTCATCCTTGTCCAATACGATTTTTCGTTTGGGCATTTGGTATGGTTTATACCGTCTTATTATTGCGGTGAGTTTGAATGTCATTTTGGTTTTAACCAATGCTCAAGCTGACAATAGTTTGCAGCAACCATCTTTATATTTTTATACGCTACTAGGCTACTCAATTGTCAGTCTTGTTCAATTGTTAGGCTTTAAATTCATCGCAGCTCAGGCAACACGTCAGCTTATCTTATTTTTTGTTGTCGATATTATTTGTCTAAGTCTGCTCTCTTTTTCTGTTGGCGAACCTAATTTACAAATTAGCTTACTATATGTAATTGCTATCTTTACCTCGGCAATTTTGCTCAGTGCAAGAATGTCCTTGCTGATTACATTACTTGCTGTAATTGCTGTGATTTACCAACGATTTGTCGGTAGTTTTTTTGACTACAATAATCTAAATACGATTGGTAATAGTGCTTTATTGGCCTTCTTATTTTTTGTAGTGCATGGGATTGGCCAGATTGCAGTTCAGCGCTTTAAATTACTTGAAACACTTACCTTCCATCAATCGGTCGAACTTTATCAACTTCAAAATATTAATCGTTATATTTTGGAACAAATCGAAGAAGGCTATTTAGTTTTAGATGAAAATTATGACATTGTTGTAAGTAATCCAGCTGCCTGTTCACTGCTTGGTATTCCTCCACAATTTGCCAATGAAAAATATCCTTTGGCTAAATGGCATGCAGATTTATTTGAAATTCTTAAGTTAGGTGACTTACAAGAGGGTGACCGATTTATTTTTGAATCTCAGCTTTCAGCCTACTCCATCAATATTAAAGTGCAGCACCTATTGGTGCCCCAGCACGCATTAACTCTGCTCATTTTACAAGATGCTCAGCAAATTAATCAGCAAGCACAGCAGCTCAAGCTTGCAGCCTTAGGACAACTCTCAGCAAGCATTGCTCATGAGATTCGTAATCCTCTTGCTGCAATTGTACAAGCAAATGAGTTACTTAGAGATAGCGATCAAGAGCAACAAAATATTTTACGCCATATGATTGGCAAACAGTCCAAACGCATTGATAGTATTGTTCAAGATACTTTAGGGCTTGCTCGCAGCGAAAGAACTCATCCCATCCAAATTGAATTAAGTGACTTCATAAATAGCTTATTCGAAGAAGATTTATCTGATGTTAAGCATTGTATCGAACTCAAAATTTCTAATGACTCTTTAAAACTTTTATTTGACGAAAAACAATTACGACAAGTCATGATCAATCTTGTACGAAATGCTTTAAGACATAATGCACCTGATTCACCCAATGTCATGATCAATATTCATTCACAAATAAATAAAATTTATATTGATGTGATCGATTACGGTGAAGGTGTTTCAAAACGTGATATATCTCAACTATTTAAACCATTTTTTAGTACCGAAATTAATGGAACTGGTTTAGGATTATATTTGTCTCATAGCTTCTGTGAGGCAAACCATGCAAAGCTCACTTATGTAGAGCAAAAACAAGGGGCATGCTTCAGAATAGAATGCCCAATAATATATTGATTTTTTATTAGGTTTTTGGGGAAATGGCAGAACAGCAACCACTGGTTTTGCTTGTAGACGATGAAGAGGATTTGTGCCTTTTAATGCAAATGACACTTGCACGAATGGGGATTAAAACACATCTTGCTTATCGGGTTGAACAGGCCAAACGACTCTTTACTCAGTTTCATTACGATGCATGCTTAACCGATTTAAACCTTCCCGATGGGAGTGGGTTAGAATTAGTCAAACATGTCTCTAAAAATTACACCAACACCCCCATTGCAGTTTTAACTGCATACGGCAATATGGATATTGCAATTGCAGCACTAAAAGCAGGTGCTTTTGATTTTGTAAATAAACCCGTTAACCAAGTTCATTTAGATCAATTACTGCAAAAAGCACTCAATCGACACAAAACCGACCATGATTTTGTAGAAACCACATTAGAAAATAAATTATTAATTGGTCGTTCACTACCTATCCAACAGTTACGTATCGCAATTAAAAAAATTGCTCGTTCTCAAGCACCGGTATTTGTTACTGGTGAATCTGGAACTGGTAAAGAAGTCGTTGCTAATCTGGTTCATCGGCTGAGTAATCGTAGTGAAGGGCCTTTTATCGCGATTAACTGCGGTGCTATTCCAACTGAACTGATGGAAAGTGAGTTGTTTGGGCATAAAAAAGGGAGCTTTACTGGTGCGACTCAAGATAAACAAGGCCTGATTTTATCCGCACACGGCGGTAGCTTATTTTTAGATGAAATTGCTGAATTACCTTTAAGCATGCAAGTCAAACTGCTCCGAGCAGTACAGGAAAAAAAGATTCGCCCTGTCGGTTCCGACCAAGAAATAGATGTTGATTTTCGTGTGATCAGCGCCAGTCATCAAGATTTGGATTTACTAGTTCAGCAAGGTAAATTCCGTCAGGATTTATTCTTTCGTATTCACGTAATGGACCTGATATTGCCACCTTTACGTGAACGTGGCGAAGATGTCCTTTTACTTGCGAACCACTTCATCCAAAAAATTTGTATGGAATGGGAAACTCCAGCTAAACAATTCACTGATGCAGCTGCAACTTACCTGCTACAGCAACACTTCCCAGGCAATGTTCGCGAATTAAGAAATATGATTGAGCGAGCGATTACCTTGAGTGACGATGCCAAGATTGATATATCACATTTACATCCAGCTCCTCTAAGAGCCCATATCTCTAACTCAATACCATCGGTATCTCAAACAATACCGAGCGCTCTAACTGCACCTCAGGCTGTAAAAAAATTACCAACTGAGGGACTAGAGCGTTACTTAGAGAGTATTGAAAAAGATATTTTGCTCAATGCACTCAACATGACCCATTGGAATAGAACCTTAGCAGCAAAAAAACTAGGAATGACATTCCGCTCTTTACGCTATCGCTTGAAAAAGTTTGGCTTAGATACAGAATTGGGAGAAGAAGTATAAAATTTATTTCTTTTTTAGAAGTAGATCGGCAACACGATCTAAATAAACTTCTTCTTTCATTTCTGGGGGTAAGGGATAGGTCTGGTTAGGCTGAATACCCTGCCCTTCAATCATATTACCGTTTGGCGTGTAGTAATGTGAAACCGTCATTTGTAGAGCCGCGCCACTTGGTAAAGGGAAAAGCTTTTGTACAACACCTTTCCCATAGCTTTTTTCACCAATGACCCAAGCACGTTGATGCTCTTTCATTGCTGCAGTAAAAACTTCTGCTGCCGATGCAGATCGGTGATTAATTAAAATACCAACTTTTATATTTTGAAAATCGTTGCCAGGTAAAGCCTGAAATTGCTGGTTGCCTTCTGAACGACTTTTTGTAGAAACAATAATGCCATGATTTAAAAATAAATCGGCTGACTCAACAGCAGCAGATAGCAACCCACCAGGATTATTTCGCAAATCAATTAATACCGCTTTTAAACGTGAAGAACTATTTTCTTCAATTAAACGTTTAATCTCATTGGCAGTATCTTGCTGAAATACTCGAATTTTTAATACCAACACCTGATTATGTAACATCACAGGCTCGATATCGGTTTCAATTTTTTTATTACGGACTAAACTAATTGGACTATTTGACTCTTCTGTCTGTACTTGAAGCGTTGATCCTATCGATCCATAAAGTAAACCAAACACCTGATCTTGCGTTAGGTTTTTAAGTTCCTGATTATCAATCTTTAAAATGGTTTGCCCATTTCTTAAGCCTAACTTATATGAGTCTGAACCCGCCTTAAGATCACGAATTATCCATTTATGAACATGTGATTCAGGGCTTAATGCAAAATCAACCGAAGCAAGGTCACCTTCTGTATATTGAATGAGTTGACGGTATTCTTCAGCAGACAAATAGCGTGAGTAACGATCAAGTCCACTCACTAAGCCTTTAATAGCTTGTAAAAACAAAGCATCGTCCGGCTTTTCATCGACATAGTTATCGCGCACGATTCCATATATTTGTACAAACTGTTGAATAGACTCAATCGGGACTTCCGCATAACTTTCTTCGGATTCTGGCGAATCAGGATGCAGAGACGATAACTTATCTTTTACAACAGGAGCAGCAAGAGCAAACTGGCTGCAACACATCAATATGCTAACAAAAAAAGCCTTATATATATTGTGTTGCAGCATTTAATCACCTATCGCTTATGCAGATAATGTAATCAGATTACGGCCTTGCATTTCAGCAGGTACAGGAATCTGCATTAGATTAAGGATAGTCGGTGCAACATCTGCAAGTACACCACCTTCTGCAATTGTCGCTTGTGTTGGGCCAACATAAATAAATGGCACAAGCTCTGTTGTATGCTGAGTATGTACTTGACCACTTTCGTAGTCCTGCATTTGTTCAACGTTACCATGGTCGGCAGTAATAAGCATATGACCTTTTTTCGCCATCACTGCTTCATATACACGGCCTAAACATGTATCTACCGCTTCAACTGCTTTAACCGCAGCATCAAACACGCCTGTATGGCCTACCATATCACCATTCGCATAGTTCACAACAAGTAAATCGTACTCGCCTGAGTTAATTGCATTGACCAACTCATCAGTTACTTCATAAGCACTCATTTCAGGCTTTAAGTCATATGTCGCAACGTTTGGAGATGGAATTAAAATACGCTTCTCACCCGGATATTCGTCTTCACGTCCACCACTAAAGAAGAAAGTCACATGGGCATATTTTTCTGTTTCAGCAATACGTAATTGCGTTTTACCAAGGGAAGATAAATATTCACCAAGCGAATTTTTCAATTCTTCAGGCATATATGCCACAGGTGCATCAATACTTGCCTGATAACGCGTCAACATAACAAATTTAGACAGGTTAGGTACAACTTTACGCTCAAAACCAGCAAATTCTTTTTCAACAAATGCACGTGTAATTTCACGAGCACGGTCAGCACGGAAGTTCATGAAAACAACACTATCACCGTCTTGAACTTTGGCTAGCTCACCAATACGAGTTGCTTTTACGAACTCATCATTTTCATTGGCTGCATAAGCAAGTTCTAAACCTTCAACCGCAGTATTTGCTGTACGAGCTGCCTCACCTTCCGTTAATAAACGATAGGCCTGCTCAACACGATCCCAACGATTGTCACGGTCCATTGCAAAATAGCGACCGATCATCGTGGCGATACGGCCCTTGCCTTCGTATTTGGCAAATAAAGTATCTAATTTTTCTAATGAACGTTGAGCACTCCGCGGAGGAGTATCACGGCCATCAAGGAATGCATGAAGATATACTGTTGCACCACGCTTTAATGCCAGCTCACACATCGCCACAATATGGTCTTCATGTGAATGGACACCCCCGTCAGAGAGTAGGCCCATAATATGCACTGCACCGCCTGCCGCTTTTGCTTTTTCTACTGCATCAATTAATACTTCATGCTCGAAAAAAGCCCCAGTGCGAATGTCTTTAGTAATACGGGTAAAATCTTGATATAACACACGGCCAGCGCCAAGGTTCATATGACCAACTTCAGAGTTACCCATTTGCCCATCAGGTAATCCTACATCTTCACCAGAACCAGAAATAAGACTATTTGGATGCTTTGCTTTCATTGCAGTTAAATTCGGGGTTTTTGCTGCAAGAAAAGCATTATCTTCAATTGCTTCACGGTGTCCAACACCATCCATAATGACCAGAACGTGAGGGATCTTGCCAGCAGTTGCATCCGTCATAATCAATTTCTCTTTTGTCTACAATTTCATCGCAATATCTTACCGAATTTTCGGTGAAGACTCTAATTTTTCCTAT